>DNUE01000069.1 GCA_003508005.1 Desulfobulbaceae bacterium | reverse complement strand
GGCTGCGTGTATTGCCCAACGCTCCGGTAAAGGATTTCTGGTCAGCGATTGTGTATGACAACCAGACCCGTTCCATGCTACAGACCGACCAGGACTTCCCCCAAGTGAGCAGTTTGGACAAAGGCCTGGTCGTCAACCAGGATGGGTCAGTGGACGTTTACTTCGGGCCCAAGGCTCCATCCGGCATGGAACACAACTGGATTCAGACCATCCCCGGCAAGGGCTGGAACATGCTTTTCCGGCTGTATGGCCCGCTCGAACCATGGTTCGACAAGACTTGGAAGCTCAATGAGATCGAAATGGTGAAGTAACAAAAGCATTCGGCGCCGCCTGAGCCGTAGGAGGGAGGAACGGCCTGGAAAAGGGCATTCCTCCCCTCATGACTGGTTACTGAAAGGAAGGTAAAGCATGCACGGAAAACAGATCGCTATTGTCATCGGCGCCCTTGCGGAGTCGGCGCTGATTCTCTAACATGAAAATAACTGCACGTTTGCTCACTATCGGCGTGTTCATCGCATTTCCGATGGCCGTTGATGCGGGCAAAGAACCCTTTTATGCCGGGTCCGCAAGCTGCCGCGAGTGCCATGAGCGGTTCTATGAGCTTTGGTCGTCGTCGCTGCACGGCCTGGCCATGCAGCCTTATACCCTTGCATTCGCCGAGGCCAGGCTGACGCCGCAGCCAAGTCCCATCGCCATCGGCAAGCGCGACTACCGCGCCGACATCACCGCCGGCGAGGTGATCGAGAGCGGCCGGCAGGGGGCAAAACGCTACCAGATCGAGCATGTTCTTGGCGGCAAGAACGTCTACTATTTCCTCACACCCCTCGACAAGGGCAGGCTCCAGACCCTCCCCGTTGCGTATGATGTCCACAAAAAGGAGTGGTTCGACACCGCTGCCAGCGGCGTTCGGCATTTTCCAACAGGTGAGCAGGGCGAGGCAGTCGACTGGCAGCACTCCACCTATACCTTCAATACCGCTTGTTACAGCTGTCACGTCAGCCAGCTCGACACCAACTACGACATCGGCACCGACACCTACCACACCACCTGGACCGAGCCAGGCATCAACTGCGAGACCTGCCACGGTCCTGCGGCCGGGCACAACACGATCGCCAGGGCGACGCCCAAGGGGCAGCCGCTGCCGGAGCTGCGGATCATCAGCACCAAGACGATGACAACCGTCCAGCGCAACGATCTCTGCTCCGGCTGCCACGCCAAGGCCAGCCCGCTGACCCCCGCATACCGGCCGGGGGAACGCTTTTATGACCATTACAATCTCGCGACCCTGGAGGATCCCGACTTTTATCCCGATGGCCGTGACCTGGGCGAGAACTACACGCTGACCTCATGGAGCATGAGCCCCTGCGCCAAATCGGGGCAGCTCGACTGCATGCACTGCCATACCTCCAGCGGCCGCTACCGGTTCAAACAGGAAAAGTTCAACAACGCCTGCCTCCCCTGCCACGAGGAGAAGGTGGAAACCCCGACCGCGCACACGCACCATCCGGCCGAGAGCGAGGGGAGCAAGTGCGTCTCCTGCCACATGCCGATGACGGTCTTCGCGCGGATGAACCGGAGCGACCATTCGATGCTGCCGCCGACGCCGGCGGCGACCATGGTCTACCAGTCGCCCAATGCCTGCAATCTCTGCCACCAGGACCAGGATGCGAAGTGGGCCGACCAAATCGTCCGGCAATGGCGCAGCCGGGACTACCAGGCGCCGGTGCTCGAACGCGCGGCGCTGATCGATGCGGCCCGCAAACGGGACTGGACAAAACTGCCCGAGATGATTGCCTACATCGGCGGCCCCGGGCACGACGCGGTCTTTGCCGCCTCACTGATCAGGCTGATCCCGCCGGCGCAGGATCAGAAGTTCCAGAAGGCTTTGCTTGGCGCGGCCAAGGATCCGTCACCCCTGGTGCGCGGCGCCGCGGTCCAGGCGCTGGGGCTGATTCCGTCAGTGGAGAGCGTGCAGGTGCTGATCGAGGCCACGGCAGACGACTACCGGCTGGTGCGGGTGCGAGCCGCGGCGGGGCTCGCGGCTTTCCCTCAACTGGCCGCCCCGCCGGCCTATCAGGCGCAGATCAAGAAGGCGAATGACGAGTACCTTGCCTCGATCACAACCCGGCCCGATCAGTGGACGTCCCATTACAACCTCGGCAACTACCTGCTCGGCCAGGGCGATGCAAAAGCGGCGGTGGCCTCTTACCAGGCGGCGCTGAAGCTCGATCCCCAAGCCATCCTGCCGATGGTGAACTTGTCCATTGCCCATGCCCGGTCAGGCGAGAACGACCAGGCGGAGAAGGCCCTGCGGCAGGCGCTCCAGCAGGCCCCTGGCAACGCCGCGGCGAATTTCAACATGGGGCTTCTGCTGGCCGGGAAGAATGAACTGGAGACGGCAGAGACGTATCTGAAGAAGGCCTTCGCGGCCGACCCCCGGATGGCGCAGGCCGCCTACAATCTCTGCATCATTGCCGCAAAGGACGAGCGCATCGATGAAGCGGTGAGCTGGTGCGGGAAGGCGTCTGACCTCAGCCCGCAGGAGTCGAAGTATGCCTATACCCTGGCTTTCTTTCTGAACCAGCAGGGCAACAAGGAGGAGGCGGTCAAGGTCTTGCAGGCGCTCCTCGCGAACCATCCGCAGCACAAGGATGCCGAGAGGCTTCTCAAGGAAATATCAAGATAGGAGAGCAATATGAAGAAAGAAACAGGGGAGATGAGACCGCACGGAATGGCTTTCAGCCGGTTACCCGGTGCGCTGGGCATCATCGTGATGGGTATGGTGTTCGCCGCAGCGTCCATCGCGGCCGCCGCGGAGGCGCCCAAGCGGCCGAACATCGTCATCATCCTGGGTGACGACCTGGGCTATGCCGACATGGGCTCGTTCGGCGGCGAGATCAAGACGCCGAACCTCGACTCGCTGGCGAACAGCGGCGTGCGCTTCACCAACTTCTACACCCATGCGAGCTGCTCGCCCACGCGCTCGATGCTGCTCAGCGGCGTCGACACGCACCTCAACGGCCTGGGCAACATGAACGAGTGGATCGCTCCCAACCAGCGCGGTGTGGCGGGTTACGAAGGCAACCTCAACAACCGCGTGGCCACGCTGCCGCAGATGCTCAAGGACGCCGGCTACCACACCTACATGGTCGGCAAGTGGCACCTGGGCAAGCAGCCTGACCAGATCCCGGCGGCGCGCGGCTTCGAGCGCGACTTCTCGCTGCTCGACGGCGGCGGCAGTTACTGGAACATGATGAACATCACCGCCTCCGTGCCGAAGTCGGTATTCACCGAGGATGGCCGCTACCTGACCAAGCTTCCCGAGGACTACTACGCGACCAAGACCTACACCGACAAGCTGATCAGCTTCATCGACGCCAACCACGGCGACGGCAAGCCCTTTTTTGCCTACGTGGCGCACCAGGCGCCGCACGACCCGTACCATCTGCCGAGGGACTGGCGCAAGCGCCATGTCGGCGAGTACGACAAGGGCTGGGACGCGGTGCGCCAGGAACGGCTGAAGCGGCAGATCGAGATGGGCATCATGCCGGCCGGCACCGAGCTTGCTGAACGCATGTGGTTTGTGCCCGATCCGATCGTGCTTGCCCCCGCAAGCCGCTACATACTCGGCAAGAAGATGGAACTCTACGCCGGCATGGTGGAAAACATGGATTTCCATGTCGGTCGACTCATCGATCACCTCAAGAAAATAGGCGAATACGAGAACACGATCTTCGTCGTGTTCGGCGACAACGGCGCCGAGGGCACCGACCTTTTCGGTATGATTGCGGGTTCCCCGGGTTCGCGCGACAACCTCTTCGCGGCGATCAACTGGTCGCAGAACCATCCCAATGCGTGGGGCGACCCGGAATCCTGGGTCGGCTATGGCCCGATGTGGGCCCAGGTGTCGATGACGCCGTTCAGCCAGTTCAAGGGCTGGCTGGCCGAGGGCGGCATCCGCAACGCGCTGATCGTCAGCGGACCAAACGTGAAGCGGCCCGCCGGCAGCATCAACCACGGGCTGATGCACGTGGCGGATATCATGCCGACCCTGCTCGAAGTCGCCGGCGCCAGCTATCCGAAGGCCAGCCAGCCTGACCTGCCGCCGCTGATCGGCAAGTCGTGGGGTCCGATGCTTGCCGGCAAGGCGGACTCGGTGCGGGCCGAGCAGGACTACCTCGTCTGGGAAGTCTTCGGCAACCGCGCGGTGCGCCAGGGCGACTGGAAGCTGCGCTGGCAGATCAAACCGTACGGCAAGAGCGACTGGGAGCTGTTCAACCTCGCCGAGGATACCGCCGAGCGCAAGGATCTCGCCGCACAGAATCCCGACAAGGTGAAGGCCATGCCCTGCTCGTGAATTCGCCCGTGGGTATTTTTACCTCCACGCCCGATGGCCGCTTTCTTTTCATCAACGACGCGCTGGCGAGGCTTTACGGCTACGATGGGGCCCAGGCCATGATCGGGGCGGTGACCGACATCGCCGGGCAACTCTATGCCGACCCGCGGGACAGAACGGAGTTCGCGCGGTGCATGCAAAACCGCGCCCAGGTGAACAGCCACGAATGTCGGATGGTCCGGCGCGACGGCTCGGTATTCTGGGCGTCTCTGCATGCCCGGGCGGTTACCGATGAGAACCATAACGTTCTGTACTATCAGGGATTCCTCATCGACATCACCGACCGCAAGCTGGCCGAAAAACAATCCCGCCTTTCCGAGGAGAAATTCACCCAGGTTTTCATGGCCGCTCCCGACTGCATCGCCATTGTCCGGCTGGCCGACGGCCATGCCGTTGACGTGAACCTGGGTTTTGAGGAGATCACGGGGTGGAAGCGGAGCGAGGTCCTTGGCCGGTCTTCCGTTGCCAGCGGGTTCTGGGTGGAGCCGGGTGAGCGGAAGGCCATGATTGAAGAGCTGAACAGGGGACGGGATGTGATGAACCGCGAGTTCACCTTCCGGGACAGCGGCGGGGCCGTCCGTGACGGCGTGTACTCGGCCCGCCCCATCCTGATCGATGGTGAACCGCACTATATTTTCATTCTCCGGGATGTCACTGAGAGGAAGCAGGCGGAGGAATCGCTGCGGCTGACGCAGTTCGCCATGGACCGGGCCCCGGACAGCATTCTCTGGGTGGGCGACCGGGGTGAACTGATCTACGCCAATGACGCGGCCTGCTCTTCCCTGGGATTCAGCAGGGAAGAGCTGCTCAAGATGAAGGTGTTCGAGGTCGACCCCGACTTCCCCGTCGAGGGATGGGAGCAGCACAAGGTCGACCTGAAGCGGCTGGGGCGGATGACCTTCGAGGGCCGTCACCGGACCAAGGACGGGCGGATTTTTCCGGTGGAGGTGACCACCAATTATATCGACTACAAGGGCCGTTTTCTGGGGATCGCCTTTGACCGGGACATCACCGAGCGCAGGAGATCCCAGGAGGAACGGGATAAGCTGCAGAATTCCCTGTTTCAGGCCCAGAAGATGGAATCCCTGGGCATTCTCGCCGGGGGGGTTGCCCACGACTTCAACAACCTGCTGCAGATCATGGGCGTGAATATCGAGCTGCTGCTGCGCAGCATCGATTCCAGGCACCCTTCCGCCCCTCGTCTGCAGACCGTGGCCAGAGCCGTTGATCGGGCCGGAAAGCTGGTGCAGCAATTGCTCTTTTTCGGCCGCAAGGCCGTAATCCAGCCCAAGCCCTTGGACCTGAACCGGGAAGTGGAGGAGGCCGTCAGAATACTGGAGCGGACCATTCCGAAGATGATCCTGATCACAAGGCACCTGGCCAGCAAACTCTGGCCGGTGTGCGCCGACCCGGTCCAGGTCGAGCAGGTGTTGCTCAATCTGGGCGCCAATGCCGTGGACGCCATGCCCGCTGGGGGAAAACTCCTGGTGGAAACGAAAAATATCGTCCTGGATACAGGCTTCCCGGGGGAGAAAAAGGACGCCCGGCCCGGCCGCTATGTGCTCATGTCGGTGACGGATACCGGCTGCGGCATGAGCAGGGAAACCCTGACCCATGTGTTCGATCCGTTTTTCACCACCAAGGAGTTGGGCAAGGGCACCGGGTTGGGGTTGGCTTCGACCTACGGCATCGTCAAGGCGCACAAGGGGCACATCCAATGCTACAGCGAACCCGGCCAGGGCACGACGTTCAAAATTTACTGGCCGGCCTTGGAGCAGGGAGGGATGGCGTTCGAGGCGCCCCCGCAACTGGACAAGCCCCGGGGCGGCGACGAGACCATCCTCGTGGTGGACGATGAGCCGGATATTCGAGAACTGACCGGTGAAATTCTGCAATCCTTCGGTTACCGGGTGATCTCAGCGGAAAGCGGCGAACAGGCCCTGGACATCTATGAACAGCGGGGATCGGACATCGATGTGGTCCTCCTCGATTTAAACATGCCCGGCATGGGCGGGACGTGGTGTCTGCGGGAGCTGTTGCGGAGGAATCCGGCGGCCAGGGTCATTATCGCCAGCGGCTACGCGGAGAACGGTCAGGCCAGGGAGGCGTTGAACTCGGGAGCCAGCGGATTCGTCGGCAAGCCGTATCAGATACATGAGCTCGCGCACAAGGTGCGGGCGGTCCTGGACGAATGACCCGGCTTCCCCGTCGCGGCGGGGATTCAGAAAACAGGAGGGATCAGGTTGAGCTGAGACTGTGCTCAGGGTGATCCCTGCTGGAGTTAAGGGATCCAGGATATTTTCACGCTTGACCAATAGAGGGAGGGATCGAGATGAGATTGTTCGCACAAATTGCCGTTGCTTTCATTTATTGTTTATCTGCGCTTGGTGCCGCGGCACAGGACAGGGTCGTGGTCATACCTCTGGGCGGTAAAAAGGGAAGTCCCGCGCCGGTGGCCAAAACCGGGCAGAGCAGCTGTTACGATTCAGACGGCGATTCCATCAGCTGCGCGGACTCAGGGCAGGACGGCGAGCTGCAGAAAGGTGTTGCCTGGCCTGTCCCCCGCTTCACTGACAAGGGCGATGGAACTGTTGCCGACAACCTTACCGGCTTGATCTGGCTGATGAATGCCAATTGTATCGGAATGGAAATTCCCGGGTTTGACCGTGATCTTGTCAATGGCGACGGCAAGGTCACCCGGCAACATGCCCTGAATTTTGTTGCCGGCCTGAATTCGGGAACAATACGTGATGATCTGGGCGCACCGTTCCCCACCAATTGTGGAGATGCCAGCAATGGCGGAACCCATCAAAGCGACTGGCGGCTGCCTAACCGCTTTGAACTGGAAAGCTTGCTCGACATTGGTCAGGTAGGCCCTCCGTTGCCCTCCGGCCATCCCTTTATCAATGTGGTACTTGACTATTACTGGACCTCCTCGTACGACTCCTATTACTATGACCTGGGAGTGGGGTGGGCCGTGCACTTCAGCGCCGGAGATGTGGAGGCGAAGAGTTGGAAGTTGGAGCCTTGCTATGCGTGGCCGGTAAGGGGCGGAGAGTAATGCCGACTCAACAAGCAGGCAGAGAGCAATGATCAGTGTGATAACGGGAAAAGAGAGGAGAGCCTGCTTCCCCTTTTTCCCTTTTCAGGATTGGCGCAGGAAGGGGGTTCAGCCCTCTGTGGTTCGTCGACGGCTTCATGGCTGGCCACATCGCTGATCGAGACAAACGTTTTTCTTCTGGTTTTGATCCTGGCCTTGGGTTATCTTGCCGGCGAAAAGCACAGCAAGGGTTTTCCCCCCGCTGCCGGCGTTTTCCCCGTCACCTTGATCCAGGCCGCGCCGGGCGGGCTCTGTCGAGCCAGCGCATCCCCGCCGAACAGGATCCGGGAACCAGCGGCAGGCACGGCGCAAGAGTTCATGGACTGGCGAGATGGGCTATGATGGATGTCAGGAAATTTGCGGTCCGGGAGACGCTCAAAAACGGCTTGACCGTGACGGTCCGCGCGATCAGGGCCGACGATTTGGATGCCCTCCAGGCGGCACTCAGGAGACTCGATGAAGCGGCGTTTTACCTTCGCTTCTTTGGGCCGAAGCGGGAACTTACCCAGCGGGAACTGACCGAGGCCACGGAGGTCGATTTTGTCCGGACCATTGCCCTGGTGACCTGCATCCAGGATGAAACGGGCGAGAGGATCATCGGCGCGGGCCGCTATATCGCCTACGGCGATGCCGATCCCCCTGACCGGGCTGAGCTGGCATTCACCGTGGAGGAAGACTACCAGGGGCTCGGCATCGCCAGCATCACCCTCAGGCACCTGGCAGCCATAGCCAAGCAGATGGGGATCGCCGAGTTGTATGCCGAGGTCCTGCCGGAGAACCGGGGAATGCTCAAGGTGCTCCAGCGGAGCGGGTTCCCGCTGCGGCAGGAATTCGCCGATGGTCTCGTGCACGTGATCCTTTCCCTGGCCGGGGAGGAATGATTTTGGCGACGGGCTTCCCTGGTGTGTTCTTCCAGAGGATAAACAACAGAAAAAGAAAGTACGAACGCTATGAAGATTTTGACCGCCCCGAGAATGGAGCGCTGCATCGGCTGCCATGCCTGCTCGCTTGCCTGCGCCCGGCTCGTCCATAAGCGCCTCTCCTGGGATACCGCAGGCATCCGCATCCGGTCGTCGGGCGGGCTGTCCACCGGCTTCGAGGCGCGGACCTGCCTGGCCTGCGACCCCGCGCCCTGCGTCCGCGCCTGCCCCACCGGCGCCTATTCCCAGCGAAAGGGCGGCGGGGTGGTGGTCAGGAAGAAGCTCTGCATCCGCTGCGGGGAATGCGCCCGGGCCTGCCCGGTGGATGCGATCTATCTCGACGTGGGCGGCGAGCCGTATGTCTGCATCCACTGCGGCCGCTGCGTCTCCTATTGCCCCCATGACTGTCTTGAATACCGGCAATCTTCGACGGCGGCAGCGGACCGGGCAAACGAAACACCGGGTTTGGGGGAGGGGGAGGAATGATCAGGGACCATTTCCGGGTACTCCGCGTCGATCTCAGCAGCGGCCAGAAAATCGTCACCGACCTTGACGGCAGGAACAGGGTGGCGGGCGGCAGCGGCCTGGCGGCCATGCTCTTCGAGAAATACGGCGCCCTCGACCGCCCGTGGAACGACCCCGGCCAGCCGCTCATCTTCGCCATCGGGCCGCTGACCGGCTATTTCCCGCTGATGAGCAAGACGGTCTGCGCCTTCAAGTCTCCTTACCACGATCAGTACGCCGAGAGCCATGGCGGGGGCCGCTCCGCCCTTTCCCTGCGCTTCGCCGATTATGACGCCCTGGTGATCACCGGCCGTGCCGCCGTGCCCTCCGCCCTCATCGTCGGCAGCAGGTGGCTCGAGGTTCGAGATATCCATTATCTCTGGGGCACGGACCTGCAGGTCGCGGGCAAGGTCCTGCGGCGCATGTTCCCGGGCGCCGGCCACCGGACGATTTTGCGGATCGGACCGGCCGGGGAGCGGCAGTCGCCCATGGCCTGCATCACCGCCGACACCTACCGCCATTTCGGCAGGCTCGGCGGCGGGGCGGTGATGGGGGCCAAGAACCTGAAGGCAATCATGATCCACGGCGACGGCTCCTTCGCGCTCCCGGAGGGCAGGGAGTACGTGAAGGTTTTCGAGAAGGTCCATGCGGACCTGACCGCCACGGACATGATGAGCAAGTACCATAACCTCGGCACTCCGGTCAACGTGGCGGGACTGAACGCGATCCAGGCCCTGCCGGTCCGCAATCTGCAGGCGACAACCGACCCCGCCGCGGCGGGCATCACCGGCGAGCGGTTCGCCGAGGTCGCCCTTCTCAGAAACGCGGCCTGCGCAGGCTGTCCCGTGGGCTGCATCCATATCGGCTTCGTGCGGGAGCGCTTCCAGGAGGAAAACCGTTACCTCTACCGGCAGATCTCCTACGACTACGAACTGCTCTTTGCGGTCGGCTCGATGCTCGGGGTGATGGACTGCTTCGAGGTGCTCAAGCTCATCGACGTGGCGGAAAAGATGGGGCTTGATGTGGTTTCGCCCGGCGTGGCCCTGGCCTGGGCTACAGAGGCCCTGAGCAGGGGGATCGTCACCGAAAAGGAGACAATCGTCCCCCTTGCCTTCGGCAATTCCATCGCCTATCAGGGTGCGCTGCAGCACCTGGCCCTCGGGACCAACGAGTTCTATCAGCTTCTTTCCCGGGGCACCATGAAAGCGGCGGAGCGCTACGGCGGGGCCGATTTCGCCTGCGTCCTCGGCCAGGAAATGGCCGGCTATGCCACCGGGCCCACCTTTTTCGTTTCCCAGGCCCTCGGTCTGCGCCACTCGCACCTCGACGCCGGAGGGTATGCCTACGACCAGAAGCCGAAGGGGAAATCGGTCGAGGAGGCTGTCAACTTCCTGGTCAAGGACGAAAAAGAAAGGGTATTGCTCACCTCCCTGGTTGCCTGCCTGTTCGCCCGCGGGGTGTACAACGCCGAGGTGCTCGGCAACTGCCTGAAGAGCCTCGGCTACTTGAGGCTGGCGGACAATATGGATGCCGTGGCCGGGGATATCCAGCGGCTGCGCTGGCGGATGCGCATCGGAACGGGCTTCAGGCCGGAGGAAGTATCCATCCCCAAGCGGTTTTCCGAGGTGACGACCGTGCAGGGCCCGGTTGACCGCCAGTCCATTGAGGCGCTCAAGGCGGCCTATGCCCAGGCCATCATCGGCCTGGCAGAGGAATCCAGAGGCGAGTCTTCGGAGAGATGAATTGATCTGGAAAGGGGCGACGCCTTTCCTGCCCAGCAGAAGGCGCTGTCACTTTGAACCGGGTTTGTTCATTTCATGCCGGGCCCAGCGTTCTGCGTGTTGGCGGGCCTCCCGGGCCTGTCTCTGGTTTCCCATCACTTCATGCAGTCTGGCCAGTTGCTGGTAGGCAACAGGATCGGTTTCGTCAAGGCGCAAGGCTTCTTCCAGTTCGTCAAGCGCGACGTAGGGTCTGTTCTGCAGGATAAGGATGATGGCCAGAGCCGTATGAAAACCGCTGATATCAGGCGCCAGTGCAACAGCCTTGCGGAAGGCCTGTTCGGCCTTGGCCAGATTCTCCGGTGAATTGGCGAGATTGTGGGCGTACAGGTTGCCCAGCAGGTGCATGATCCAGGGGTCGTTCGGCCGCAGTTGCCAGGCTGCCTGCAACTGTTGTTCAACCCTCGCCAGGTTGCCTGCCAGGCCGTTGAGCCTGGCCAGGGCGAGATGATAATCGATCTGACCCGGCTCCAGCCGGACCGCCTGCTCCATAGCTTCGATGCGTTCGGTCAGAGGACGAATATCCAGGCTGGCCCTGGCATAATGCCGGTCAGCCTGAAGGGCTTGCAGGGGCCACACGCAAAAGAGGGCGGAGAAGAGAAGCAGCCAGAGCGTTCCCAAAGCCAAATGGGATGAACGGGATCTGCCCTGCTCCTGGGATTCGTTCGGCAGACCGCGGGACAGGGCCATGGCCACCCCGAGCAGCAGCCAGAAGATGGCCGCACTGGCGGTCTGGTCGAAGGAAAACTGGAGATCGGCCAGGTGACCGGCCAGGGAGGCGGCCAGGGCGAGCAGGATCAGCCGTTGGCTCGGCTCATTGCCGGTCCGCAGAGTGCAGTATATCCTGACGCCGACCAGAATGAGCAGGGCTGCCATGGTGCCGATGCCGAGCAGGCCGCTGCTCATCCCGTAATCGAGCCAGAGGTTGTGGGCCCGGTCCACCATGACATGCCTGCCCTGGTAATAGACCAGCTCTGGCGGGAAGGAGCGACTGAACACCGCTTCCATGGTATCAAAGCCATAGCCCAGCCAGGGCCGTTCCAGGATCAGCTCTGCGCTCTGTTGCCAGATGGTCAGCCTGGCAGCGATGGAACCGCCCCGGGCCAGAATCGTTTCGGCTAACCTGGCGTACCCGGCAGGGGGTTCCAGGGCGAGAGGGTCGGCTAGAAATCCGGCCAGCAGCCATGCTGCCGCGGCAGCGGGCATCAGAAGCAGCACATGCCCCTGGGAAAGGCGGCTGGCCGGCTTGATCCGGCGCAGGAGAAGCCAGGTGAGCCCGGCCGCCCCAAGACCTATCCAGCTGCTGAGGGCGTTACTGAGAACCAGGCAGAGCAGTTGAGCCGCCAGCAGGAGCGCCAAAGGCCACCGGCGCCTGGACCTGGCCAGCAGCATCATGGTCAGAGGTATGATCAGCGCCAGGTAGGCGCCGAAAAAGTTGGAACGGCCCATGGTGGCCATGAGCTGCGAGCCGCTGTCCGACATCCAGTGAAATGGATTGAAGCCAGAGAATTGCAGGAGCCCGAACAGGCTGAGAGGTGCGCTGGCCCAGACCATGATCCGCAGGATCTGCAGCACCTGCCCGGCGTTCTGCAAAAAAATGGCTGCGCTCAGCATCAGGACCAGATAGCCGAGCATGGTCAGCAGGCCCTGATGCCGGCCGAAAGTCCCGACCAGGCTGTCCTGCAGGCCTCTGGAGAGCACGGTGGCCGCCAACGCGGCCAGGAAGAAGCCCAGGACGGTCCAGAGGAGGATGGAATCGGAAGCGATATGCCTGCGCCCGGCTGAAAGCAGATGGAGCACGGAAAAGATGACGAGGAGAACAGCCAGGGTGATCAGGATCAGGTACTTGGGGAGGTCGAAAATATCAGCTCCCCAGGGATTGAAGGCCACGGGGAGGACGAACGCCGCCGCCAGCCAGCAGTATTCTATCAGTTGGGTGAGGGAGGCTGACCGCATGAATTGCATGGTTAGGAGAAAGTTGCTTTATGTATCCGAAGGGTGTGCTCCTGTAGTTCCATTTTTCCGGTGCAATTTCAAGCTGATTTCCCCTCCATCGTGGAATATCCTCTTTTCCCTTTGTTGTTGCCCCGGCAGTTGCCTGCACTGTTTCAGGCGGAGATGACTGCGAGGGGCGGTGGGGAGAATATCAACCTTTCTGTCCGTGCATTGTCCGACCCGCAACAGGACGAGATACCTATTGAAAACATCGGCGGCAGGACTTGAGTTGAAAAATTTCGAAGGGTACGATGAATCTGGGCCTGAGAATCGATCAAAATCATGGAAACACATCTGACCATTGTCGTCCCAGCGTATGAAGAGGCAGCCAGGGGCCGAAGCGGTGTCCTGAACAGCCTGGTTGCTTCCTTGCGGGAGAAGACCTTCGTCTGGGAACTGATTGTTGTGGATGACGGCAGCTCGGATGGTACGCCTGAACTCGTGGAGCAGCTTGTTCGCCGGAACCCCCGGGTCAAATTGCTCAGAGCGCCCCACTGCGGGAAAGGTTATGCCGTGCTTGCCGGGATGGAGGAGGCTCGCGGTGCGCGCATCCTGTATACGGATTTCGACCAGGCCACCCCTCTCAGTGAGGTTGACCGGCTGCTGCCCTGGTTTGATCAAGGCTTTGACATCGTGGTCGGCACCAGGGGGACGGGTCGGCCGCAGGCCCCTCTGGCACGAAAGTGCATATCGCTTGGCTGTATGCTGCTGCGCAGGGTGCTGCTCGGACCCGATCCGATTGTCGATACCCAGTGCGGGTTCAAGGCTTTTACCAGGGAATCGCTGAAGAGCATCATCCCGGGCCTGCATCTCTACCATCCCGACAACAGGCGTCCGATACGGGGACGCAGGGTCACGCCGGGCTTTGACGTCGAGTTGCTTATGGTCGGCCGGCAACTGGGCTATGCGATCAGGCAGGTACCGGTGGCCTGGTCCTATCGTCACTGCAGCGGCATGAACCTTTCGGCTGCGGTCTGGCAGGGCCTGGCCGATCTGGTCAGAATCCGCTTGGCCCGCAGCAGGGGAAAATACAACTTTGCCCCTGAGCGGCTACCGGTTCCTGCTCGTTCGGCAAGCCAGCAGAAGCCCTGTGACTGTAAGGCCGCCCGCGACCAGCGACAGGATCAAGCCGGCCGCTAAACCGTTCGGTCGGTAACGGAAGCGGACCGTCCAGTCGCCTTGGCCCAGCTTGACTGCCCGGAGGGCGCCATAGGCCCGCAGGACGGGAAGCCGGGTTGTATGTTCCGGCCTGCCGGCAGGCCAGACCGTGGCCTTCCAGCCTTGGTCATAGGAGTCGGCCAGCACAAGCCAGACCGGTTCCCTGGCGGTGACGGAAATGATCACTTCATTGTTTTGGTAGCTGGCAACGGGCGCAGCAAGGGGCGGTGCGGGAGTCGGCGTGGCCGCCTGCCCAGGTGCCAAACCGCCAACAGCGGCCTCTTCCGCGGGCAGGATCATGTACAGGCGGGGATCGTGCCGGCGCATGGCGTCAAAAGGGTCCTCCGCGAGAACTGTGGAGGCGAGGGGAAGGGTAAAAGCCCTGGGCAGGGCGCCGGTATTGGTGTAGAGCAACAAACCCTCGCTCCCGCCTGCCAGGAGGTATCTTGGGTTGCTGACGGGATGTTCGGTAAGGACATATTTGACATTAAGCAAATCCAGCAGCGGCGAGTCAAGGGCCTTTGGGTTCCTGAGCGGGGCGATGCGGTTGAAGAGCAGCTCGTCCTGGATATCGATGGTTTCCATATAGCGAAGATAGCCTGCCGGAAATATCGAGTCATAGCCGCGGATGTCCTGCAGGCCATGCAACCAGCCTGCATTGGCGGGAAATATTTTTTTGCTCTCCGGGTCCAGGGTTGTAAATCGCCACAGGGTTTGATCCTTCTGCATTTTGTTGACAATATCCGGTGTATAATGAAGTAGAGCAGGGTCGGCTTCCGGATAGAGCCGGTGGGCAAAGAGAAGCAGGTCCGCGGCGACGACCAGGACGACAAGGGGCTGCCAGAGGCTGCCTCCCGGATTCTTTTCGCCAGCGGTTCGGCCGGTTGTCTGGAGGGCCAGGCCGGCGGCGGCCAGCAGCAGGGCCAGCAGGATAAACCAGGGGGCCTCGTAACTGAAGAAACCCTGCAGGTCCGGAAACTGTGAGCTGTTTCCGCCGGAATGGTGCAGGATTGCTCCCACCGCCGGTTCCAGCTGTTTCAAATACAGGCGAGTGAGAAGCAGGGAGGTCAGGAGGAGAATGCTTGCCGCGGCGCAGGCGCGGGCCATGCATAAGGAAACGGCTGGACATCGTCTCAGTCGATCGATGCCGTATCCGGCCAGAATGGCAATGCCCAGAGTCGAGACGAGCGTCCAGCGGAATGGTGAGTGGATCTGTTCCATGCCCGGTAGGATATAGACCATGAAATACAGCGGCGTTCCGAAGACAAAACTGAGCGCCAGCACGGTAAGGACTGCAAAGAGGAGGGGGGAGGGGGCCTGGCGGCTCGGCCGGCCGGCGGCGTTCGGGGGAGGGGGCCTTCGCAGGGCGGGCAGGATGAGCAGCAGGGGCAGGATGCCCGCATAGATCGCCCCTTCCACGAAATTTTTTGTACCCCAGCTGATCGGACTGGTCACCGTTGTCGTGAGCCCGTTAAAGAGATTCGTGTAGGCGTACCGGGTCGGGTTGCCGAAATAGTTCGGCACCAGCAGAGTGATGGCCTGCTGCCAGGGTGCGGCCCAGGCGAGGACCTGGTTGAAGTCAGCCGCCTCCTTGCGAAAGTTTTCCTGCAGAACCATATACTGGGGAAGCAGCTGGACAGTGCCGATCAGCAGACCGAGCGCAACCAGCATCGCCAGGTTCGGCAGCGCGTGCCAGGGGACGGCAGCGGCAAATGGCCCCGGGTGCGCCACTCCTACGGCAATCAAGCGCCAGAGGCAGTAGAAGGCAAGGGTCAGCAGCGAATAGATCAGGATCTCCGGGTGGCCGACAAGGGCCTGCATGCCCAACCCCAGGCTGCCGAGCAGTATCCAGGGGAGCACGGCCGGGCGCCCCTGGTGCGGGGAACGGCTGATGATCCGTTCCGCCATGGCCAGAACCAGCGGCAGCCAGGCTGCTGCCGCGATAATCATCGGGAATACGGCCTGGGCCAGCATGAAGCCCGAAAGCCCGTAGATCATGCCGCTGAGCAGTGCCCCGAAACGGCTGATCCCGACCGTTCGTGCCAGGAATGCGGACGTGCAGACGGCAAGGCCGAAATGGAGGAGAATGAACAGCGGATAGGCCCGCGCGAGCGGGAGGAAATAGAAAAGGAGCGAAAGCGGGTAGAACGCCATATGCTGGCCTTTGGCCAGAAAGGGCGTTCCCGCGAACAGATGGGGGTTCCAGAACGGCAGCTGCTTTTCGGCAAGCGATTGACGGATAAACTGCCACCATGGATAATTCTGCAGGATAAGATCGGCATAGAGGGGATTGTGCGGCCTGACGACTCCCAGCTTTTCGGCCGACGCCCGGTATGGGGGGAACTGAAAAAGAATGTCCGCCGGAAGCAAGGTTTTGTTCCCGAAGACCAGCGGCGCGAACTGCCAGAACAGCAGCAGGGCGACCACGCACCACAGCCCGCCGGCAGCAACGTGCCAGGAGGGCTGTTTGTCTGGTTCGGGGCAGGTCTTCATATGGTATCTATTATACCGGCTGTGTTCCGGGAGTAAAGCTGCAATGGGCGGATGTTTCGAGAGGATGAGGTAAAATGGAAGGTCGAGGACCTCTCCTGTTCCTTCTCCTTCTTCTCCTGACCTATCTGGTCATCGGATGCGGTTTTGCCAGACTGACCCCCGATTGGCAGAATCCGGACGAACCGGCCCACTACAATTATATCCGCCAGCTGGCCGAAACCCTGCGCCTGCCCGTATTGCGGATGAACGATTATGATCAGGCCTACCTGGAAGAAGCGGTCCGGCAGGGGTTCCCTCCTGATCCGGGCCTCGCTCTTCTTCGCTACGAGAACCACCAGCCGCCGCTCTTCTATCTGCTCTCCCAACCGGTCTATAGCCTGGGTGGAAAGCGGGTGCTTTCGCTCCGGTTTTTTTCGCTTCTGCTGGGAAGCGGCGTGATCGTTCTTGCCTATCTGGTGGGCCGCACGGTCGTGCCTGGCCGTCCCTATGTCGCCTGCTGCGCTGCGGCCTTTGTTGCCCTCCTGCCGCAGCACACGGCCATGATGGCCAGTATCAACAATGATGCCCTGGCCGGGCTGCTCATGGCTCTGGTGCTGTGGCTCTCCCTGCGCGAACGCCTCCGCCTTTCCGCCGGCCTGCCGGAGCGGGCATTGCTTGGGCTGGCCGTTGGCCTGGGCCTGCTGACCAAGCTGACCGTGGCGATCGGCTATCCGGTGGCGGCCTTTGCCCTGCTCCGGCGTCTGGGGGAGGACCGGGCTCCGCCGTTTCGTGATGGCAGGACCCTGCCGCCGGCTTCCGCACGTTGGGCTGATCTGCTGCTCGTCCTGGTCCTGCCGCTGCTGCTCGCCCTGCCCTGGTGGCTGCGCAACTTGTCTGTCTACGGCTGGCCCGATTTTCTGGGCCTGATCAGGCATGCATCAGTGGTTGCCGCCCAGCCGCAGACGGTTGACTGGATTACCGCGCAGGGTCTTGCTGCCTGGCTGCACCGTCTGTCGGTCTTTACCTTCCAGAGTTTCTGGGGACAGTTCGGCTGGATGGCCGTTCCCATGCAGCCTGTGGTGTACAGGGTGCTGCTGGCTTTTTGCGGCCTGCTCGCCGCCGGCTGGTTTTTTGGCCGTCTGCGGGGCGGCCGAAGAGCTTGTGCCGCACGGGGCGCAACCGAACTGCTGCTCTACTCCCTTGCCTTGACCCTGCTGGCGTATCTGGGGTACAATTGCAGTTTTGTCCAGCACCAGGGTCGCTATCTCTTCAGCGGGTTGGTGCCGATCAGCCTGGCGGTGGCCTTCGGCTGGGACGGGCTGGCAGGCCGGACGGGTGAGCACCGCCCGGTGCTCTCCTTGCTGGTGCTGTACGGGTTGCTTCTGCTCCTCGACCTGTATGCACTTTTTGGCGTGCTGCGGCCCCATGAATGGTAAATGAGGAAGTCTGATGGCATGCACGGAGAAGCCGCGTGTGGTTATCGACGCCAGGCCGACAATGGGCGGGGTCGAACGCTATGCCTTTGAGCTGGCCCGGCTTGCGAAAAATGGCCATTGCCTGGACAGGGTCATTCTCTATGGCCGGGAAGACTCCACGCGGTATCGGCCTGTTTCGCCCCGCCGGGAGGTTCGCCGTCCGCTGCACCAGGCACTGGGCGCGGCCAAGCGCATCCTTGTCGATCAGCTGATGCTGCCGCTGGCAGCCTGTCGCAACCATGCCGACCTGATCCATTCCCCCAACTACCTGGTGCCGCTGTGCACCCGGAAACCGGTGGTGGTCACCTGCCATGACCTCTCCCTGCTCGATCACTTCCCGACCAAGCCGGCTGGCCCGATGCGCTATTATGAACGGGCGGTGATGCAGTCCGGTCTGCAGCGGGCTGCCCATATCATTGCGCCCAGCAGGGCGGTTGCCGCTGAACTCCGGCAGCGGTTAGGCCTTCCGGCCGACAGGGTGAGCGTTCTCTATCCCCCCTTGCCGTCATTCTGCTTTGACATCACGTCAGGGGAACCTTGGCCGGACCGGCTGCAGGTGCGCCCCCCCTTTTTTCTCAGCGTGGGCACCATTGAGCCGCGCAAAAACCTGCATCGTCTGCTATTGGGCTGGCGCCGCGCCTATAGCCGCTGCCGGGTCCCTCTGCTGCTGGTCGGCCCCTATGGATGGGGGGAGAGGACGCTGCTGGACGGGCAGCTTGCCGTCACGGATGGCCTGCGCTGGCTCGGTTGTGTCGATGATTCCACCCTGGCTGCTCTCTACCGGCAGGCGACGGCGGTGGTCCAGTTCAGCTTGGCCGAGGGGTTCGATTATCCGGTCGCCGAGGCGCTTTGCACGGGAACGCCGGTGGTGCTGTCCGATATCGAAGTGCACCGGGAGGTGGCTGCAGACTGCGGCCTGTTTGCGCCGCCCGCTGATCCCGACGCCCTTGCTGACCGTCTTGTCGAGGTATGTTCCTGGCCGGAAGAGCAGCGCACAGATTTCAGGCTGCGGTGCGGGCGGCAGGCCGGTCTGCTCAGGCAGTTTTCCCGGATCGAGCCGTATCTCAATCTTTACGCCCGGATCTTGACCGCCGGATAGACTCAGGCCGGGGACTCAGCAGGTGCGGCGGTACTTGGACAGCAGCAACCGCTCCAAACTGCCGATGACGAAACCAGCCATCTTGGCCGCGTCCATGGCCGGCAATGCCGGCAGCAGCCAGCAGAAGGCCCTGACGGCGAAGGAAAAGGGACGGTCCCGTACGGCGCCGGCCAGGCGCAGAGCGTTGAGGAGAAAGTAGCTCAGCCAGATTGCGCAGGATGCCGCCAGGGATGAGAAGAGAAAGCCGCCGGCCATGGGCAGGAGCACCAGGCCCAGGTAGAAAAGGATGCGCAGCAGGTGACGGCCGCCGTGAATGCCGGCCCGCCCTTCCCCACGCATATAACGGAAATACTGCCTGATGAAACCGTTGAACGATTGCGGCGGTATCCATTCCGTGGCCCCCTCCTGCACGAATTCCGTGGTCCAGCCGTTGTCACGCCACCTGAGAAGAAGCCAGCTGTCTTCCCCGGTATCAAGCCACTCGGGAAACGGGCATTCCTGCCACGCTGCTCGGGGAAAGGCCAGCGACCGGCAGGAAGCAGTGGGCCGGCGCAGCCGGATCGCGTCGCTGACGAACTGATCCATCAGGGCATGCTGCGCCGCATCGAAAGACGTCCTGATCCGGCAATTGGACTGCCCGGCTGCAATCCTGCGTTTCTGCCTTTCCACGCGGGCAACCAGTCCCTCCAGCCAGACCGGGCTCGGCAGGCAGCCGGCATCGGTGACGGCGATGACTTCCCCGCTGGCCCGGCTGATGGCCAGATTGCGACCACGGGCTCGATTGCAGGGCTGGGCAAGAACCGTACAGAGGGGAACGGCCTTGAATTTCGCCTCCGTGCCGTCGATCGAGCCGCCGTCGACCACGATCCATTCATCCGGCCGCCGGCACTGTCCGAGGATTGCGCTGATCAGCAAATCCGCATGCTGGGCATCGTTTTTAACGGTGGTGATGAGCGAGACCTTCATAGAGCTGGCGAATTTGATCCGTGCAAGTATTCCAGTTATGGTGCCGCTCGACCGTGCTTCTGGCCTGGCGGGCGCGTTCGTCCCATCGCGCCGGGTCGTACAGCAGCGCCACGCAGGCTGCAGCCATCCCGGCTGCGTCGCCGGCGGCGATGTAATCACGATCCGGTTCCAGAGCAAGGCCCTGGGCGCTGAATTCCGTGGCGATGATCGGCACGCCGCAGGCGGCGGCTTCCAGCAGCTTGATCCGGCTGCCTCCGCCGCACCGCAACGGCGAGAGCAAGGCTGCCGCCCGGTCCCAGACCGTGGCGATTTCGGCGATATCGCCCAGCACCGATACTCCGCCGCCGGCCAGGCGCCGCAGCCGGGATGGCGGCATTCTGCCGGCAATGAGCAGGGGTGTTCCCGGCAGCTGTCTGCGGATCAGGGGATAGACGGAGCGAATCAGTTCTTCCGCCGCATGCAGGTTCGGCGGGTAGCGCAGGTGGCCGACAAAAACCACCGGACCCTTCGCCCGACCGGACGGAGGCAGAAAACGGTATTCGGCCGGATGGACCGCGTTGGAAATACAGATAACCTGTTTGAGAAGTCGCTGAAACCATTTTTTGTCCTGTTCGTTGACCGTCACCACCAGGTCGGCGCTGCGGGCATAGGCCGTTTCCGCCGCAAGCAGAGCTCTGGCCGTAAGTTGCGCCGATAGTCGATGCAGGCCCGCGGCCTGGCCGGCCACCACCTGGTGTTCGACGTTATGGGCCGCGTAGACGGTCGGCAGGCCGCGCAAGCGGGCCGCCGCAAGGTATTGGGCCGCGCCGAGCCATTCAGCCTGGACGATATCCGGTCGCCAATGGTCGATGGCTTCGGAAACCGCCCGGAGCATGCAGGCGGAGCGGGCGGCCTGGACCAGATACGGGGTACCGGTCAGCACGGCCAGCAGCATATCGCGCAGCCGGCGGCCGGTGGGCCGGGGGACATGCACCAGGCGGACATATTTGCAGTACCGTGCCAGGGCGGGATCGACCTTTTCCGACCTGCCGCGGCTCAGGCTGACCAGGCCGATGTCGGCGCTGCCGGCGGCAGTGCGCAGCCAGCCCCAGCTGCGCATCGGCGTGCCGGCATCTGGCGGCCAGGGTGGCTGGACGCAGATCATCAGAATTTTCATCGGCGTTTTGTTCCGGGAGTATTCGCCTGCGCAAGCAGAGCGGCGGCGATGGCAGTGATGTGCCCAGCTGTTTCATCATAGCCGTGCAGGGCGCTGAACCTGCTGTTGGCGTTGGCCAGCCGGCGTCGCCGTTCAGGGTCGGCGAGCAGCTCGCCGGCAAGCTCCGCCCAATGTTCAGGCTTGCCGCCTGGCAGAAGGGCGAGGCCGCCCCCGGCCCGCACCAGATCCCTGAAGGTCTCCCGGTCGGTGGCGATGACCGGCATTCCCATCCCCACGGCCCAGGCGGCAGCGCCGGAACCGGTCACCCGTCGGTAGGGGAACACCGCCAGTTCCGCCCCGGCCATCATCTCTTCCATGCCCTCGCGGGACCGGTAGCCGCTGATCGTCACCCGGTCGGCCAGATCCATCTCGGTGATCCGGGCATGCAGGTGTACGACAAACTGCTGATCCGTGGCGTTTTGTGGACCGCCGGCAATTTGCCAGTTCCATTGCGGCCTGCTTTGCACGACGTCGAGAAAATCAAGATAGCCCTTGTGCTCCTTGATGAAGCCGGGGGTAATAAAGGTGTATGTTTTGGACTGGGCGATGTGCCACTGCCTGGAGGTCGGCGGGATCGGGTGCGGGAGAAAAGAGACATCGACGCCGGGTGCCCTGCTCCTGGCCCTGGCAGCCAGATGGGGGGCATGGACGATGAATCGGTCTGCCAGGCCGTAAAGAGTTTTCGACCAGGTCGAGAAAAAGGGAAGATAGGCAAGATCGCGCAGGGCGACCCTTAGCCGGTAAGGTTTCCGGGCCTGCCGGCAGGGGGTGAGTTCGGGCAGGAGGTCGTGCAGGATGACAATGGCTGGCGGTTTGAGCCGTTGCATGAACCGGGCAAAGAGGTTCCGGCCGGGCTTCACCGAACGGAACAGGTTGTACTCGTAATGGATCAGCGCCAGGTCGGCCGGATCTGCCTGCCCAGCCGCGTTTCGCCATGCCCTGGGTGAATCGCTGGCCGGCAGCTGGATTTCGAGGAGTTGCCAGTCGGCCTGCAGCGACTTGCCGAGAAAGGCTGCATAATCGGTTATGCCGCAGCGCGTAGCGCCCGGTGCGGCAACGGCTAGGGTCTTCATCGCGTCCTGCCTTCCATGCGCGGCCAGAGGGCCCGCAACCGGGCCAGATCGCTGAGGGTAACCTGGCCGCCGGCCAGGCAGATCCCGAGGTATACGGCCAGGAAAAGAAGTCCGCTGCCGGCCAGGCCGGCTAGCGCCAGCCAGCGGTCGCTTTGCTCCAGCCAGGCCAGAGCAAAACGCGAGATCGCCGCCGCGGCCAGAGAGGCAAGAAATGGCGTCAGGGCTGTTTCGCGCAGCAGGGAACCGCTGCTGATCGCCAGATGGCGATGAAAAAAGACCACAAACAGGGCGGCACCGGCCAGCAGGGAAAGGCTGGTCCCGACGGCCGCGCCCAGGGGTCCGATCAGCAGGAAGAGAACAGCGCTAAGCCCCACGTTGAGAAGGAGCTGGACGAACGACTGGGCTGCCTGGATGTCGGGCCGCCCGACCCCCTGGCAGACATAGGCCATGCCGTTGGAAAGCGAGTTGGCCGCGTATCCTGCGCTGAGCAGGACCAACAGGGAGGCGGCCCGGTGATCGGCATGCCCGAGCCAGACCCGCATGATCGCCTCCGCATGGACCGCCAGGAAGAAAAAAGGCGGCAGGCCGACCAGGAACAGATAGCGGTAGGCCTTGCGGTAGATGGCGCGCAGCCCGTCCATGTCTCCAGTGGCGGCTAGGTGACTGCCGGCGGGCAGCAGCGCGGCGGCCAGGAAGGGCTGCAGGGAGCCTGCGTTGCCCACCCATTTGAGGGCCAGTTCATAGGACCCTACCCAGCCGAGGCCGGTCCAGCGGATCAGCAGGAACTTGTCGAACTGCTGGTTGATGATCCCACAGACGGTGCTCAGGTGCAGGGTCATGCCGAAGCCGAGCAGGGTGCGCAGGGTCCTTGCTCGGACCGCGCGCGGGGAGAGCCCGAGCGGGCCGAACAGTCGGCGGGTTGCCAGCAGCGAGGTCAGGAAAAAAATGAGGGTTGCCGCCAGTTGGGCCAGCGCTACGCCCGGCAGCCCAAAGCCGCTTTCCACGGCGGCCACCGTCAGGGCTGCGCCCAGAACGAGGGAGACCATGCCGAGCCCGTTGGTGATGTCAAGGCGTTGCCTGGCATCGCAGAGCGCTGGAAAGATGGCCAGGCCGATGGTGGTCAGCTGGGCGGCCACACCGAAGGCAAAAGTGAGCCGGGCTTCGCTGCGATGGATGAGAGGAATGTTGAGCAGGTCAAGGAGGCGGTCGGTGTTCCACCAGAGCAGAGCGCCCAGCAGCAGGGCATTGGCCAGGCAGAAAAACAGGCCGCTCGAGGCGAAGGCCCGGACGGACTGCCGGTCGCCTTTGGCCCAGGCGCCGGCCAGGTGTCTGATCAGCGAGGTCTTGAAACTGAAATCACCCAGGGCCACCAGCCCGGTTACGACCCCGAGCAGGGCCCAGATCCCGAACCTGTCCATCCCCAGCCGGGCCAGCAGGTACGGGGTGATCACCAGCCCGACCAGCAGGGTGAAGAGGCGGGCACCGCCGCCGACCAGGGCGTTGCGGATCAGCATCCGGGAAAGGTTCATGCCCTGATTGTATCCTGTTGCCGGCGGGAATGGAACTGTTCAATAAGGATGGCCTGCAGCCTGTCGATATGACGTTCAAGCTGGCGATCGCCCCTATGCCTGAAGCGGGAGAGCGCCAGCAGGATGAGCAGTTCAGCCGTCATGCCGGGGACGAGCAGCAGCCTGAGCAGAAAAGCGGCCATGCGGCCATGGTGCTTGCGGTGGTAGGCATAACAGCTGCGCCAGAAGTGATGGATATCCTGTACGCCCCCGGCCATGCTGGCCCCGCCCAGATGTCGGCAGCGCAGCTGCGGGCAGTAGACGACCCGGCCGCCCAGCTTGCGGACCCGGCGGCAGAAATCGGTCTCCTCCCAGTAGAGAAAGAATCGCTCAGCGTCAAAGGGGCCGGTCTTTTCCTGCCAGCTGCGGCGGAAGGCGAAGCAGGCGCCCTGGACCATGGCGCAGTCGATGGGTTCGGTTTCCGGGCTCGGGGAAACAAAGTAGCGGGTCTGCAGCCAGTCGTCGGCCACCAGCCTGCGGAAGGCCGTATATTCGATCAAGGCGGTTAGCAGGGAGGGGTCGCGCCTGGTGGCTGAGGGGACGAGGGGCTCTCCCTCGGCAAAGGGCAGCTGGGCAGGGCCGGCCACCGCGATGTCGGGATGCTCCGCCAGCACCCTGACCAGGCCTGGGAGGCAGTGCGGCTGGGGCCGGGCATCGGGGTTGAGCAGGATGACGAACCGGCCTGCGCAGCGGGCCAGCCCCAGGTTGACCCCCCCGGCAAAGCCCAGGTTGCGGTTGGCCGGGACATACTCGATGCGCAGGTCGAGAACTTCTAGGAGCCGGCCAAGACCGTGCGCGGGGCTGTTGTCCACCACGACGAGCTGGCCGGGCAGTTCGCCCGGCATCGAGGCCAGTTCAATCAGAGCGGCAATGACGTGCGCTTCGCTGTTGAAGTTGACGATGATCAGGCTGGTTGACTGCATATGGTTATTTTTTGCGGGGCCACTGCGCCAGGCCGTGGTAAAGGCCGAAAATGCAGCTTGCCAGGACTCCCTGCCAGCCGTCGCGCCAGGCCTCCTGGCGGAGCAGGTAGTAGCGGGACATCCGCAAAATATGGCGCAGCGCGGCGTGGCGGCTTGCCGCCGGGGCTCTGGTTTGGCGCTCAATGGGCAGATAGCGGCGGAAGCGGCGGACAACGTCCTGCAAACCGGTGACATTGTGGTGGATGAGCGCGTGCAGCAGGTGGCCCACCGGACCGTCGATCCGGATCGGGCAGTGCAGGCAGCGGTCCACGTAGCGGCCCCGTCCTTTTCGTAGCAGCCGGATCTGCCGGTCCTCGCCGAGCAGCCGGACCGCTTTGCCCCAGAACAGGTTGCGGCGCGGCAGGTCATAGGCCGCATGATCCTGGCCGGTTCGGACAGTGGCGGCAATTTCTTCGGCCAGTGCCGGGACGAGCTGTTCGTCGCCATCCAGGATGAACAGCCAGTCGCGTCGGGCCAGTTCCATGGCCTTGTTTCGGGCCAGGTCGAAATTGCCGCCCGCCGCCGCGACCGGATCCTGGTCCTGCCGGATCACCCGGGCCCCGAACGAGCGGGCGATGGGGACGGTTTGGTCGGTGCTGTCAGCGTCGGCCACGATGATCTCGGCCCCGGCGGGAATGGAGCCAAGGGCAACCGGCAGGGTGGCGGACGCGTTCCGGGTGATCATCACCACGCTGATCGGGGACCAGTCGCTCATCCTATCCCTGCGTGACCCGGCACCGCCGCAGGAGCAGTCCCGGCATTCGCAGCAGCCCGCGGCTGAAGCCGGCCAGGACGGCAGCCGCCCGCCGCTCCCGGAAACCGGCCAGCAGGGTTTGTGCCTCCGTGGCGAGAATAGTGCGCCAGTGTTCGCGCCATTCGGCTGCGGGGAGCGATGCGACCAGGACGGCGAGCCGGTTGCGGGCATTGTAATAGTCGGCCCAGGTGCCGCCCGCCGGAAAGGGCCGGTTGCTGCCGTGGCCGGTGTGCAGGCCGCGGGCCGCGGGCGCGAACACACAGCGCCATCCCGCTGCCCGCGCCCGCAGGGAGAGGTCAACGTCCTCCTGATAGGCAAAGAGCAATTCGTCGAACATTCCAACCCGCGCGAAAAGTTCGGTCCGGTAGAGGGCTGCGGCCGCGCAGGCCCCGAACAGTTCCCGGGGCGGTTCGTCGGGAGGAGGAGCGGTCCGGCCGCTCAGGTAGTTATCGGCCCTGCCCGGGCCAATCCAGGTGATGCCAGCGCTGTCCACCAGTTCCGGCTGGTCCGCCCGGAGCAGGCAGGTGGCGCAGGACCCAAGGCGCGGATCGGCCAGCAGGGCCCGGCGGGCTTTGGCATGCCAGCCGGGTTCGAGCGCGACATCGTTGTTGATCAGGGCCACATAGTCATAACGGTTCTCCCGGAGCACTCGCCGCAGGCCGTGATTGACCCCGCCGCTGAAGCCGCGGTTAACATCCAGCCGCAGCAGTTCGATGGCCGGAAATTGCTCCCCCAGCCAGGCCGGGGTTCCATCAGCGCTGCCGTTGTCCACGACCAGGACGGCGGCAAAGGGCAGGCTCTGGGCAAGCAGGTCGGGCAGGCAGCGCGCCAGATGCTTTTGGCCGTCATGGGTGACAACGATGGCGACGGTAGCGGGCATCTTCTTCACCGGTTCGACAGGGGGGCCTGAAAGGGCCACAGCCGCATGAGTTTGCGCTGCACCCGGACGCTGAAGCGGCTCACCCCGCGGCGAATCATGTTGCCTGGCCGCCGCCGTCTGCTCTCGGCCAGGGCCTTCTTAAGAAAATCGTAGTCGATCCCCCTGATCTTCGGCGCGTCGGGATTGCGGCGCATGCCCTCATAGCCCTTTTGCAGGCCGAGGCCGTGCTCCTCCACGTAGCGGCCGAGCTCGGTGCCCGGCTGGGGCGTGAAAAAGGCGGGGCTGAAGTAGTCCGGGTCGATGGTGCGGATCATCTCGACCGTGGCCTGTGCCTCCCCCCTGGTCTCGGTTGGGATCCCCAGCATGTAGTTGGCCCAGATGGCGAGCTTGTTCCGTTTGCACAGGCGGGCCGCTTCCAGGTTTTCCCGGACCGTTGTGCCCTTGCGCAGAAAATCGAGGATGCGCTGGCTGCCGCTTTCAAAACCGATGAAGAGGCCGCGCAGGCCGATGGCCCGCAGTTCCGGCAGCAGGTCCTGGTTGCGGACAAGAAGGTCGGCTCGGCTTTGGCAGAAAAATCGCATGGTCAGGCCGGCCTGCCGGTAGCATTCGGCAAAGCGCTGCAGCCAGGCCCGGTCGTGGAACAGGCAGTCGTCGTGGAAGAGGAAACTCCGCAGCCGGAAGCGTTCGGCCAGTCCGGCCAGCTCCGCAACCACGTTTTCCGGGCTGCGGGTGCGCATGGCGCGGCCGAAAAGCAGGTCCTCGCCCGGCTTGCAGAAGGAGCAGTGGAAGGGACAGCCCCGGCCGGCAATGATGGTGGCAAAGGGCGGCGGCAGTTCGGGCAGGAAAGGGACCTCGGGCGAATCCACCACAAAGCCGCAGCGTCGCCACTCGTCGAGGAAGAGTTGCCGGTCGCTGAAGGGCAGGAGGTCGAGCTGCGGTCTCTGGCCGCGCAGCATGCGTTCGCCAGGCCGTTCGCCGCGGGCGAACCCGGCCAGCAGCCGCGGGAACAGCTCTTCGCCCTCCCCGATCACCAGGTAGTCGAGGTGGGGGAACAGGGCCGCGTCGTCAGGGGCCATAGACACATGGGGGCCGCCGGCCAGGGTGATGACGGCCGGATCGAGATCCTTGGCCATGGCCGAGGCGGTGCGTACGTTCTCGGCATCGGAGCTCATCATGGTGAAGCCGAGCACCCGGGGGGAGCGCTCCTGCAGGACCTGGCGGAAATGGTCCCAGCCCCGCAGGGCCCGCAGGTCGATCAGGTCGATGGCGAAACCCGACGCTTTGGCTGCGGCGCTGATGGAGGCCAGTCCGTGCGATATCCAGCCGCCGTCCATGCCTTGCATCAGCCCGCCGAAGCCCTTGATGGAGATGGCCGGGTAAACGAGGGACGTCCTCAGCTCCATGGATGGCCGGTAGGTTGGAAGGTGGAAAGGGTGGTTTTTGCCAAGCCCGTTGTCGGCTCCTACTGGAGGGTGGCCAAAACCTGGATCAGGCCGGTGCCGCTGTCGAGAACGCCGAGCGCCTTGCCGACCACCGTGCCGGCGGGCGGATCGCCGCCGGCGCGCATGGCGTGGCCTGGCGCGGACGAGCTGACCAGCATGTCGCCAGGGACAATGGGGCCGTTTTCGGCGCTGACCCGCACCGGCACCTGCCCTGTCAGCGCCAGCAGCGGCCGGTCGTCCGGGCGGTCGCTGTTCTCGATTTCGCCGTTGTTCATGATGACCGCCGGGTTGGTTGAGATCACGCCGGCGACCAGAGTCGAGAAGGGAGAGCGGCTGAGGCGGAACCGGCCGGGGCTGTCGGGGTCGATTTCGACCACGCTCCCCGGCTCCAGGCGCTCGCTGGGGTCGATGCGCTCGGCTACGTCCGCAGCGGGGGAGGAGTACGTGCCGTCGGCATAGACGTTGCCGTTATAATCAACTTTGAAGCGCAAGTATAGGACGTTGTCATTGTTGAGATTGACATCTTCATACCCTTCGATGATATTGCCGCTGTAACTCAGGAACAGGCCGCCCGGCCCACCCGTTCCCCAGCCGAGAACTCCGGCGGTTCGCCAGCTTTGAGTGGAATCGCTCCTGCCGAACACGCCGGTTCCGTTCGCGCTTTTCCCATAGATGCCGGGAGCATACATATTCGTCCAGGTATTTGTGGCATTGCTGTAACCAAAGACCCCCACGCCGGTGTTGCTGGTGAAGTAGCCGCCGTAGCCCCTGCCCTGAGTTGCTCCTGTATCCACGCCGTAAACACCGTAGCCGTTTTCCGTCAAACCGTAGATACCGAAGCCGCCGGTCGACGTCCCGCTGGTGGCGGATCCGGTGGCCACCGTGGTTCTTATCTCGCCAGGCAGTTCAAGCTTGCCGGTAGCCTTGTCATAATAGACTTCAGCGCCTGCCATCTTGCCTTCATCGTTATATTGGACTTGCCCGTTTGTTCCCTGGGCAACTGGTTCAACGGTTCCCTTTGCACCTGATCCCATCGGGATAACCACGACCTTATCGGCAGCCTGGAGGGTTGATGCGTAAAGCAGGGCGAGCAGGGCAAGACCGACCGTGACGTTCAACTGTGGGCGAACCATAGGTACCTCCTTCCGGGTCTAAGGGAGCCGGCATCGGCGGCAGGAAAGCGGATGTATCTCCAAAGAAGAATAGCACGATTCACGCCGTTGAACCAGCCCTAACCCAAAGAGGGAAGAAAAAAAGGAAAAGGCGGTTGCGCAGTCGCCCTATTCAAGAGAAAAAGAAGGAAAGGGTTCGATGGTCAAGGTATTCGGAACGACTGGGGGGAGGAATGGTCTTGGCGTAAACGGGGTACATGGGGGGATCGCCAGCTCCGCTTGCGGCCAGAAGGGTGGAGGGAAGGAGAGGAGTGGCAGAGCCGGTGCTTCCTAGTGGAGGGTGACCATGACCGGGATCAGGCCGGTGCCGCTGTCGAGGCCGCCGAGGGCCTTGCCGATCACCGTGCCGCAGCCGGGGTTGTCGGCCGCCATGGCATGGCCCGGTTCAGGCGACGAAACGAGCAGGCTTCCCGGCCTGATCGGGCCGCCGGTGGCGTCCGCCTTGATCGCCTTGAAGCTGCCCAGGGTGACCACGGACAGGTATTCGCCGGGGGCGATGCCGGTGCCGTCGGTCAGGCTCGCGGAGGAAGCAGCCGGGCCGGGCAGCGGTTGAATGCTTCTCTTGGTATCGGCCTCCAGACCGCTGATGTCCAGATCTGCCTCCGCGAGTTCAGGTGGCGGCACGGTGAAGGGCTGATCGACCACGCCGACGATGGCCGAACTTGCAGCAGTCGTGCTTTTCCGGACGCGGATCAGGGGGATCTCGCCGGCAACCGGCTCCCCATGACCGGTGACCACCACCAGATCGCCGGTCTCCAGGGTTTCCGGGCCATCATTGACAGCGATGTCAACTACATATCCGGCTTTGCTTCCGCTCGCAACAATTGTGCCGCGCACATAAATACCCGGTTGGCTGGAGCCACTACTGTTATATATATATGCTGCATAATCCGAAGAAGAGTAAGTTCCGGCATAAAGACCACGGTAGCTGCTGCTGGAAAAATATCCGCCATAACCTGCGGAACCGCTGGCATAGCCGCGCACACCATAGCCGCTTGGTCCTTTGGCGACTCCGTACACGCCGGCACTGCCTGTCGCGGTTGAGGGTGCAATCCCGTACACTCCTGCCTTGCCGGAATCACCGGTTGTCCCCAGGACGCCGTACCCGTGCTCGCTGAATCCGTAGACGCCCTGCGTATAGGCATTCGAATAGAAGGGAGTTGCCGTGCTACCCCCGTAAAGGCCGATGCCGGTGCTGCTGGTGAAGTAGCCGCCGTAGCCCCTGGCGGGCAGGGTGCCCTCCTGCTCGCCCCGCACGGCATAACCGGTCGAGGAGAAGCCGTAGAGGCCGATGCCGTCGGTTGAGGTCCCTTTGATGGCGGAGCCGGTGGCGACAGTCTTCTGGCTGGAAAAGAAAGGCACCACCACAGCCGAATCGGCCGCCGGGAGAAGGGCGGGCGTGAAAACGAGGGAAAGCAGCGAAAGGCCAACCGTCATGTTCAACTGTGTCCGGGACATCTGAACCTCCTTCCGGGATAAAGGGAGCAGGTATTGGCAGCAGGAACGCATAATTGTAATTATAGCACGATTCCTGTTGGTGGGCCAGTCTGATCCAAATGTAGCAAAAAAAAAGCTGGGTGAACTTTGAGATGAAGACGCCCAATTCTCTGGTTTTTGATCGACGCCTTGCGCTGTCAGGTCGGCGAGATGCGAAATCATCAGGGTTTTTCCCCTGGCGCCCGGGCGGCGCTCGAGCAGGGTTGAGGGCAGGCCGGCCGGGATAGCGGGCGCGGTCAGCTGGTCGATTTCCTGGCCGCGGGGAATGGCGCCGGGTAGCTGCCCGGTTAGCACGGCCAGCTGGTTTTCCTGCACCCGGACCAGCGCTTCCAGATTGGGGACCACCGTTCGTGCCGTTTCGTTCAGCGACTCGGTCTGGCTCAGCTGCAACTGGGATATCGTCCCGTACTTATAGCGCAACCTGAAAATATCCAGACTCTCGGCATAGGCCTTCTCGGTCATGCGGGCAATGGCAAGCTGGCGGTCGAGATCCCGCAGGGAAATAGAGAGTCAGCTGGTGGCCCCATTGCCGACCAGGGGCATCAGTACGTCCTTGCGGCCCACCTCGCCGGCGAGGAGCTGAAAATTTGGAGAGCTATTTTACAGGATTGCTGGCAGAAGCACTATCAGCTCTATCCAGCCAGCCTCCCCCCATCGACCGGTAGACGTCCACCAGGCTGGCCAGCACCGCTGTCTGGGTCTGCACATAGTCGAGCTGGCCGGAAAACAATGACCGGTTGGCATCGAGTACCTGCAGGTAGCTGGTCGTCCCGGCATCGTACTGTTGCCTGGCCAGCCGCGCATAGGTGGACAGGGCTCGGACTCTGCGCTCTTTGGCCGCTTGGCTGTCCCTCCCTTTTGTCGTCGCGACCAGGGCGTCTTCGACATCGCGGAAACTGGCGATAATCGCCTGCTGGTAACGGTAGACGGTTTCGCGCTGGACTGCCTCGGCAGTCATGACCTGACCTTCGATGGCCCCGAAGGTGAAGATCGGGGCCAGCACTTCGCCACCAACCTGCCAGAACTTTGACGCGCCCTCGAACAGGAGGTCGGAGTCGATGCTGGAAGTCCCCAAGGCCCCGGTCAGGGTGATGCTCGGAAAATAGAGGGCGCGGGCAACGCCGATGCGTGCGTTGGCGGCAATCAGCGCCTGCTCGGCCTGGATGATGTCGGGACGCTGTTCGAGAAGCTGTGACGGGAGCCCGGCCGGAATGCCGGGGATGTGCAGTTCATCGATCGCCTTGCCGCGCGGGATGGCCTGCGGGCTCTGGCCGAGCAGCAGCGAGAGCAGATGTTCCTGCTGGGCGATCTGGGCCTCAAGCAGGGGGATGGTCTGGCGGGCATTTTCATATTCGGATTCCACCTGGCTGACCTCGACCTGGGAGACTGTGCCGTGCTGGTGCCGCAGACGGAAGATGCGGAGCGAATCGGCATAGGCCAGCTCTGTTTCCCGGGCAATTTCCAACTGACGGTCAAGACCGCGCAGCTTGACATACCCGCTGGCCAGATTGCTGACCAGGGTCAGGAGCACGCTGCGCCGCCCGGCCTCGTTGGCCAGGAGTTCCGCCCGGGCGGCTTCGTTTGCCCGGCGGACCCTTCCCCACAGATCAATTTCCCAACTGGCATTGAGGGCGCCCTGGTAAAAGCTGTAGGCGTCATTGTCGCCTGGTGCAGGACCGGTATCAGTATCATCCTGCCGCGACATGAGTGCCCCTGCGCCGAATTGCGGGAAGAATTCGGCCCGGGTGGTTCGTAATTGGCCGAGGAACTGGTCAACCCGGGCTGCTGCCGCCATGAGATCGAGGTTATTGGCCAGGCCTGTTGCGATAAGATCGTTGAGCACCGGATCGTCGAACTGTTGCCACCAGGCCATGTCGATGAGGTCGGCCGCAGCTTCGTACGGGACGGTCCAGGCTGGAGGTGTCTCAACCGCTGGCCGCAGGTAATCAGGGCCGATGGTGCAGGAACAGAGCAGGAGGAGGATGATTCCGGAAAACAGGGCGTTACGCATGGCTATCACCTCCTGGCGATGATGCCGCTGCATCAGGTTTTTTCCTGCGGGTGAAAAGCCCTGTGGCGTTTTCCAACAGAACAAAGAAGAGCGGGACAAAGAATGAGGCAACCATGGTCGAGGCGAGCATGCCGCCGATCACCCCGGTGCCGATTGCCCGCAGGCTGTTGGCGCCGGCGCCGGTGGCGATCGCCATCGGCACGCAACCAAGGATGAAGGCCAGCGAGGTCATAACGATCGGCCGCAGGCGCAGGCGGGCCGCTTCGACTGCGGCCTCGGCGACAGGCATGCCCTTATGCAGGTTCTCGGCGGCGAACTCGATGATCAGGATGGCGTTCTTGGCGGACAGGCCGACCAGGGTGACCAGGCCCACCTGGAAATAGACATCGTTCTCCAAGCCGCGCACCCAGGTCAGCAGCAGGGCGCCGCAGACGGCGAAGGGGACTGCCATGACTACGCCGATCGGCAGCGACCATTTCTCGTACTGGGCGGCCAGAATCAGGAAGACCATGATCAGGCCGAAGATAAAGGCGGAACTGGAAGTGCCGCCGGCCTTCTTCTCTTCGAAGGCTTGGCCGGCCCACGCATAGCCGTAGCCGTCGGGAAGGACTTCGGTGGCCAGCTTCTCCATGGCGGCGATCGCCTGCCCGGTACTGTAGCCGGGCGCCTGGCTGCCGGTCAGCTTGGCCGCCGGAAAGCCGTTGAAACGCGGCAGCAGGCCGGGACCGGCGACATAGCGGACCGTGGCCAGGGCCGAGAGAGGAACCATGCTGCCGTTGTTCGAACGCACGTAAATCTGCTTGAAATCGGTCGGCTCATCGCGATATTCGGGCAGTGCCTGGATGATCACCTGCCAGATCCGGCCAAACTCGACGAATTGGGAGACGTATGCGGAGCCGAAATAGGCCTGCAGGGTCTGATAGACATCCGAAACCGGCACGCCGAGTATTTCCGAGCGAGCGCGATCGAGATCGAAATAGAGTTGCTGCTGCGACGCGGAGAAGGTGGTGGAGACACCGGCCAGTTCCTTGCTCTCGCGGGCCTGGGCAATAAACTTCCTGGTCAGCTTCTCCAGGTTCTGGGGGCTGCCGCCCCCCATGCTCTGGATGTAGAATTCGAAGCCGCCGGTGGTCCCCAGGCCCGGGATCGACGGCGGGTTGAGGGCGAACAAAAAGCTCTCCTTGATGGCGGCAAGTTTCTTGCGGGTATCAGCGACCACGGCAAAGGCGGTCTCTGTCTTGCCTTTGCGCTCCTCGTAAGGCTTGAGCGAGGCGAACATCAACGCCGCATTGGTTTTGTACTGGCCGTCGATGATGCTGTAGCCGTCGATCTGGGTTACCGCATTCATGGCCGGGTTCTCCAGCAGAATCTTGACCGCCCGGTCACTGACTGCCGTGGTCCGCTCCAGGCTGGCCGCATCGGGCATGATGCTGCCGACGAAGATATACCCCTGGTCCTCTGCGGGGACAAAACTGCCCGGGACGATGCTGAACATGAAGACTGTTCCGGCCAGCATCCCGCCAAACAGCAGCAGGCCGATCAGCCTGTGGCGGAGCAGCCAGCGCACACCGGCCACGTAGCGGTTGGTGAGCCCGGTAAAGCCGTTTTCAAACCACTTGAAGAAGCCCTTCTTTTCATGGTGGCCGGGCTTGAGGATACGGGCCGCCAGTGCCGGCGACAGGGTCAGCGCAACCACGCCCGAGATTACCATGGAGATGGCGATGGTGATGGCGAACTGCTTGTAGAGGGTGCCGGTCATGCCGCCGAGAAAGGCGACCGGCAGAAACACTGAGACCAGAACCATGACGATGGCGACCAGGGCCCCGGCCAGTTCCTCCATCGCCTTGCGGGCTGCCTCGAGCGGGGTCATGTGCAGGGTCGCCATGTTGTGCTCGACGCTTTCCACGACGATGATGGCGTCATCGACGACCAGGCCGATGGCCAGGATCATCCCGAACAGGGTGAGCATGTTGGTGGAGAAGCCGAGCAGGTAAATGCCGATATAGGTACCGACGATGCAGATCGGCACCGCCAGGATAGGGATGAACGTGGCGCGAAAGCTCTGCAGGAAGAGGAAAACCACCAGCACCACCAGAATCACCGCCTCGAAGAAGGTATGCACCACTTTTTCGATGGAGGCCTCGGTGAACTTGCTGGTATCGAGCACGATCTTGTATTCGAGACCTTCCGGGAAACTCGGCCGGATCTGGTCGATCAGGGCACGGATCTTCGACGAGGTCTCGATGGCATTGGCACCCGGTTGCTGGTAGACGATAATGGCGGCTGACGTTTTGCCGTCGACCTTGGCCCGCAGGTAATAATCCTTGGAACCGAGTTCGGCATGCCCGACATCCTTGAGACGGACAATTGCCGAACCGTTGGGGTCGGTGCGGATGATTATCTCATCGAACTCGGCCGGGTCGGTGAGCATCCCCTGGGTGGTGACCACGAAGCTTTGCTGGGTGCCCTGCGTAGTCGGGACCTGGCCGATCTGGCCGACCCCGAAGGCCTGGTTCTGGCGCTGGATGGCATTGGTGACGTCCGAGACAGTCAGTCCCATCTGCGCCAGGCGGTCGGGCTTGAGCCAGACACGCATGGCGATATCCGGGGTCGGCATGATGCTGGAGAGATTGGCGCCAGGGATGCGCTTGATCGCATCGAGCAGGTAGAGGTTGACGTAGTTTCCCAGGTAGGTCTGGTCGTAGCGGTTATCCGGGGAGAAGAAGCTGATGACCATCATGAAGGCCTGGGATCGCTTCTCCACGCTCACCCCCTGCTTGGCGACCACTTCGGGCAGCTTGGCACTGGCCTGGCTGACGCGGTTCTGCACGTTGACCTGGGCCTGGTCGGGGTCGGTCCCCGGGTTGAAGGTCACCGTCAGGGTCATGTTGCCGGTCGAGGAACTGGTCGAGAGCATGTAGCTCATATCGTCGACGCCGTTGACCTGGGCCTCGATCGGCGCGGCCACGGTGTTGGCGATTACTTCGGCGGTAGCGCCGGGATACACGGCGGTGACCTGCACTGTCGGGGGTGCGATGTTTGGATACTGGGCGATCGGGGTCAACCTCATGGCCACGAACCCGCCCAAGGCGATGATGATGGAAATGACGGCAGCGAAAACCGGCCGATCGATAAAGAAACTTGCCATGGGTCGCCGCCTAATTCGTCGAGGCAGGAGTAGGGGGTGCCTCGACGGTCGGTCGGCCGGCAGCCACCTTGACCGGCATGCCGGGGCCGAGGTGCTGGAAGCCATCGGTGACGACCTGTTCGCCTGGGCTCAGTCCCTTGCTGATGCGCCAGTCGTGGCCGACCCACTCGCCGACGATAACCGGTCGGACTTCCGCGGTTCCCTCGCTGGTGACCACGAAAACGACATGCCCGTTGGCGGTCACCTGGACGGCCCGCTGCGGAACGACCAGCGCGTTTGGCCGCTTCGAGCCTACTATGGTCGCCTTGACGAACATTCCCGGTTGCAGGATCCCATCCGGATTGGGCAGTTCGGCGCGGACCGTGAACGTCCCGGTCTTGTTGTTGTAGGACGGATCGGCAAAATTCGCCTTGCCGGTGTGGGGATACCGGTTGCCGTCGGAAAGGTCAACCCTGACATGGGTTTCCGATTTGGACGGCAGAATCAGCTCGCCGGCGGCCGCTTCCGCCTCGTAACTGTCCTTCTGGTTCTGCGAGACACTGAATTTGACCCAGGCGGGGTCGATCTGGGCGACATAGCTCAAATTAGCGCCGGACCCGGCGGACAGATAGGCGCCCTCGCGAACCTGCGCCTCGCCGCTGACCCCGGTGACCGGCGACTTGATCACCGTATAGCTGAGATTGAGTTCCGCCTCATCAAGGTGGGCCTGAGCCTGGTGCACGGCCGCTTCAGCTGACTGTACCGCACCGACGGCGTTGTCGAGGTCGCTCTTGCTGGCTGCGTCGAGGTCGGCAAGGGGTTTGATGCGGTCCAGATTGGCCTTGGCTGTCCAGAGCTGGGCCTTGCGGCTGTCCACTTCCCCCCGTGCTGCTTCCACCTTGGCGAGGAATGGTTTCTGATCCATAAGGAACATGGTCTGACCCTGCTTGACCACCTCCCCTTCGCGATAGAGAATTTTGTCGAGAAAACCGTTGACCCTGGCCACGATTTCCACCTGATGCGAGCTTTCAACCTGGGCCACGAAGGAGACATCAACAGGGACGGTTTGGGGTTCGACCGTAATGACATTCACTTCCGCTGGAGGAGGAACAACTTTGGTCATTTCCCGTTCTTTACAACCGCTCAACACCAAGAGAACAATTGCAATGATCCCCGGGAGGATCTTTCCAAACAGAGCCCAACCAGGGCCGCAGTATATTTTCATGAATTGTTCTCCCCTGCCGAATACATGAATATTTTGTTTTCATTATAGTTCATTCTGCAGGCTGATTCCAATAACAGCAACGAAATGAGGCCAAAAAAAAATCAGCGCGGCATTTGCGGCATGATGAAGATGGCCTGGGCCCGGTCGATATTGGCATGGAGCCATTGCCTGTCGGGATCAGCGGGCATTGCTCTGCGCATGGCGGCCGCCAGGTTGGAAGAACAGGCACTGCATGTATTCAGTTTTTATGATAGCGCAGCGGAAAGATCGAAAAAACAGGGAGGGAGGAAAGGTGCGTCGGCAATGCGGAGAGGGCAGGGGGATGAGAGGATTTTGCCGGCATGTAAGGGCCCCGGACCCTGAGCGACTTATGCTTCAGGGTCCGGAAAGGTGAGGCGAGATCAGTCAGCCGGGAAAAAATCCTCTTTCGCTGCACCGCACTTGGGGCAGACCCAGCCCTCAGGCAAATTCTCAAAGGGGGTCCCCGCATCGATGCCGTTGTCAGGATCGCCTATTGCCGGATCATAGATATAACCGCAGGGGCACTCGTATCTTTTCATGCTGTCTCCTTGTGTCAAATTTTTTTTGAGGGGCGTTGAGCCCGTCCCACATTGTTTTTTAATGATAATTATTACTGAAAGATTTTGCAAGAAAAAGAAGAGGGGAGTTTCATTATTCCAGGATCATGCGCTTCGAGCTGAACATGAAATGTTGGAAATCGAGCTGCATCAAACGGTTTCATTGCCGCATATAATTTTGAATATTGCCGGGAGACCGGCTACAATAGCCGGAAGATAATTGCACGCGGACCTTTCGTCATATGGCCCGGGCATGGAACATGCTGCGCCTGGCTGAACGCAGAACAGGGTTGCGATGAAATTCAAGGGAAAGAGGGGATGCCGCATTTTCCTGGGCATTTTTCTGCTGCTGTCCGTGGTTTCGGACAGCAGCGCGGCCACGGCCGAAGGCGATGCCGAACGGGCCAGGGAGATCCTGACCCGGATCGACGACCTCTGGCGCTCCACCTCCTCCACCGCCACCCTGGAGATGGTGGTCAGGACCGAGCACTACACCCGGACGATGATCATGGAGAGCTGGACCAAGGGACGGGAAAAATCCCTGGTCCGCATTGTCTCCCCGCTCAAGGAAAAGGGCACGGTCAGCCTCAAGAACGACGACACCCTGTATACCTACCTGCCCAAGACCGACCGGGTGATCCGCCTGACCACCGGGATGATGATGGGTTCCTGGATGGGCAGCCATTTCACCAACGACGATCTGGTCAAGGAATCCCGCCTTGCCGAGGACTATGATCCCAAGATCACCTTCAGCGGGGTCCGCGACGGCCGGGAGATCATCGAGTTTGCCCTGCAGCCCAAGCCGGAGGCGCCGGTGGTCTGGGGAAAAATCGTGATCGTCGTCCGGGCCGGCGACCTGCTGCCGGTGGTCTCCCGCTACTATGACGAGGAGATGAACCTGGCCCGCACCCTGGACTTTCGAGATATCCGGGAGATGGGCGGCCGGTTGCTGCCGGCTGTTTTGCGCATGGTGCCCGCGGACAAGCCCGGTGAATTCACCGAAATGACCTACCAGGCCATCGATTTCGGCCCCGAACTCCCTGATTCGCTGTTTTCTCTGATGCAGCTGCGCAGGATGTGACCATGCTTCTCCTCAGCCTGGCCTTGAAAAATATCCTCCGCTCCCGCTTCCGGACCTGGGTGACGATCCTGGCCATGGCCTTTGCCGGCGCCATCATGATCTTTTATGCCAGTCTGCTGGAGGGATGGATGCAGGCGATGGAAACCAACGCCGTTTCCATGGAGATGGGTGAGGTGCAGCTGCACGTCCCCGGCTACCGCGACGATCCCGAACTGTATGACGTTATTCTCGATCCGGGGGCCGCCCTGGCCCGAGCCGAGTCAGCCGGCTTTGCCGGATCGGCGAGGCTCTTGGGAAGCGGTCTTGCTGCTGCCCAAGAGAATTCCACCGGGGTCGCCATTCGCGGGATCGAACCGGAGGCGGAGGCGCGGGTTGTTCGCCTGCACCGCCATGTCAAGGCCGGGAGCTGGCTTGTCCCCGGAGAGCGAAACGGCGTGGTTCTCGGCCAGCAGCTCGCGGTTATTCTGGACGTCGGTCCCGGCGATGAACTGGTGCTGGTCGGCCAGGCAGCGGACGGTTCGATGGCCAACGACCTCTTTGTGGTCCAGGGGATACTGAAATCGGTGGGGCAGGGCATCGACCGGGCGGGCCTGTTCATGCCGGCCGACGATTTCCGGGCCTTTTTCGCCCTGGCGGAAGGTGCGCACGAAATCGTCCTGCAGCGCTTCGATCCGGACCTTCCCCTGGACGATGCCGTCAACGTGCTTGCCGGGCTGTTTCCTGGACTGGAGGTGAAAAGCTGGCGGCAGCTGCAGCCGACCCTGGCCCGGCTGCTCGACCTGTCCGACGTGTCGCTGGCCATCATGCTGCTGATCACTTATGCCGCGGTCGGGATGCTGACCATGAATGCCATGCTCATGGGGGTCTTTGAGCGGATTCCGGTGTTCGGGGTGATGAAGGCCATCGGCTTTTCCGGGGTCCGCCTGTTCGGCCTGGTGGTCTGCGAAACCCTGCTGCAGATCACCCTGGCCGCGCTGCTTGCCCTGGGCGCAGGGTTGCCCCTGTCCGCCTATTTTGCGCGCAGGCCGCTGGACTTTTCCTTCCTCCTCAGGGAGTCCTCCACCATCGCCGGGGTGGCCTTCGAGCCGCAGTGGTATTGCCGGGTCACCCCGGGCTCCGTTCTCCTGCCGATATTTTTTCTTTACGCCGTGGGGCTCGTCTCCATCTGCTACCCGGCGCTGAAGGCGGCCCTGCTCAGCCCGGTCCGGGCCGTCCATCACCAGTAGGCCGGTCATGCGACTGAACACCATGGCCTGGCGGACCCTGTCGCGGAACCGGCGGCGGACCCTGATCACCTCGCTGTCCGTGGCCTTCGGCATCTTTCTGGCGGTTACTTTCACCGGCTCCGGCGACTATTCCTACACCAGCATGATCAACACCAGCACGGTCATGGGGCTAGGCCACGTGAGCGTGGCTGAGGAGGGGAATAACGCCAGGCCCAGCCTGGCCCGCTGGCTGCGGGATGCAGACTCGCTCCGGATTGCGACCTCCGGGTTGCCCGAGGTCAGCGGCGCCTATCCCCGGATCATGGGCCAGGCCATGTTCGCCGCCGGGGCCAAAAGCGCGGGAGGGATGTTCATGGGTATCGATCCCGCCCTGGAAACACCGCAGCACAATTTTTTTCTGCGCTCCGTTGTTGACGGCGCCCTTTTTGCCGAAGCGGCCGGCCGCGGCGCCCTGATCGGCGCGGAAATGGCGGAAAAACTGAATCTGCGGCCGGGCCGGAAGATGGTCATCACCGTCACCGATAAAGACGGGGAACTGACCAGCGAACTGCTGCGGATCAGCGGGGTGTTTCAGACCGGCGACCATGCTGCGGATTCCGGCATTGTCCTCGTGCCCCTGGACCGCTTGCGGCAGACCTTGGGTTACGGCCCGGGCGGGGTTACCCTGCTGGCGGTATACACCGATGATCTGCGCCGGGTGAAGAAAATTCAAGCGGACCTGACGGAAAAGCTGTCCCCGACCGGCCGGCTGGAGGTGCTGACCTGGCGCGAAACCCAGGCGGACCTGGCCGGCCTGATCGCCGTGGACCGGCTGTTCAACAACCTCCTGCAGCTGCTGGTGGGGCTGGTGATCGCCGCCGGCATCATGAACACCATGCTGATGAGTGTGCTGGAGCGGAACCGGGAGTTCGGCATCATGCTGGCCGTCGGCATGTCGCCCGCCCAGGTGGCGCGGCTGGTCCTGGTCGAGTCGTTCTGGCTGGGGTGCCTGGGGTTGGCGCTCGGGATAATGCTTACCGCGCCCTGGTTTTATTACATGAGCAGGACCGGGATCGACCTGAGCGCCCTGGTGGGAGAGGATTACAGCGCCGGCGGCGTCCTGGTTGACCCGGTGCTGAAGCTGCGCCTGTTCCGGGAGAGCGCCCTGGCTATCCTGGGCACGGTTTTTGTCCTGACTCTGGCCGCGGGCGTCTATCCCGCCATCCGGGCCGGGCGGGTCCCGCCGGCCCGGAGCATCAAGGAGGTCTGAGATGAGCGAGGAGCAGATTGTCCGGCTTGCCGGGGTGAGCAGGGTGTACCGGCAGGGCAATGTCGAGGTCAGGGCGGTGGACCGGCTGGACCTGGATATCCGGGCGGGCGAGTTCAGCGCCCTGAGCGGCCCCTCCGGTTCGGGCAAGACCACCATCCTCAACATGATCGGCGCCCTGGACGCGCCCAGCGAGGGCGCGGTGTACCTGGAAGGGCGCAACCTGGCGGAACTGAGCCGGGGCGAGCTGTCCCGTTTCCGCCGGGACCGGGTGGGCTTTGTCTTCCAGTCCTACAACCTGATCCCGGTTCTCACCGCCTACGAGAACGCCGAGTTTGTCCTTGCCCTGCAGAACGTCCCGGCCATGGAGCGAAAAACCCGAGTCATGGCCGTGCTGCGGGAGGTAGGAATGGCCGCGTACGCCAATCGAAGGCCCGATGAACTTTCCGGCGGCCAGCAGCAGCGGGTAGCCATCGCCCGGGCCGTGGTCTCGGAGCCGGCCATTGTCCTGGCGGACGAGCCTACCGCCAACGTCGATTCCGAGGCGGCCGCCACCATCCTGGACCTGATGGAGCAGCTTAACAGGGAAAAAGGGGTGACCTTCCTCTTCTCCACCCATGACCAGCGGGTCATGGACCGGGCCCGCCGGCTGATCCGGCTCAGGGACGGCAGGCTGGAGGCCGATGAGGGCGGGGGATGAGCAGGCTGCTGCGCGGCTCATGGGCAGCGGCCCTGATCTTTGTTTTTGTCCTGGTTCCGGCGAAAGGTCAGGCCCTGTTCGAGATCGAGGGTGAGGGGTGGGGTCTCGCTGGCAGTGCGGCGGTGAATGCTGCGCTGGGGGCGGCGGTCAACCCCGAAGACTGGCTGCTGTATACCGAGGACAAGGACGTCCTGTGGAGCGGCGATCTGCGCCTCCTGGTCGAAGGTTTTGCTGGCGAGCGGCTGCGGGGCCGGCTGAACATCCTGCAGAATGTCCGCTCGACCTCATCAGTCGTTGTGCCGGGCGGGTTTGCTCCTTCCGATGTCGAGCGCAGCTCCCTTTTTTCCTGGCAGCAGGACGACAGCGGCAACGCCCGCGCCGACCTGATCTTCGATGGAGGCGCCCTGACCTGGGGCACAGAGAGCAATGCGCTGACCCTGGGCCGGCAGCCGGTGCAGTTTTCGGTCACCACCTCGTTCACCCCCAACGATTTTTTCGCCCCCTTTGCCCCGCAGCAGTTCTATCGGGTCTACAAGCCAGGGGTCGATGCCGTCAGGTATGACCACAGGCTGGCCGACCTGGCCCAGCTTTCTCTGGTTGGGGTTTTGGGGTATGAGGAGGATCCCGGTGCGGCGAACGGCTGGCGCAGCGAACCGGACTGGCGGCGTACCTCGGTCCTGGGCCGCTATGTCCGATCAACCGGCGCTCTTGAGTGGGGCCTGCTGGCAGGTCTGGTCAGGGAAAACGGCCTGGTCGGCGCCTCCCTGCAGGGGGAGCTGACGGACTGGCTCGGCCTCAGGGCCGAGGGGCACTATCGCGACAGCAATCAGGTCCATCTGGCCAGCGGCTCCATGCTGAGCGCTGGCCTGGAGCACCGTTTTCCCAGCAGCCTCAACCTGCGCCTGGAACAGATGTACAACTCCTTCGGTTATTCCTCCATTGCGGAGGCGGACCGGGCGCTTGCCGATACCACCCTCGAGCCTGGCTATCTGGGGGAGCATTACTCGGCCATTGCCATGAGCTATGAGTTTTCGCCGCTGCTCACCGGCCAACTGCTCTATCTGCGCAACTGGTCGGATCAATCCCATTCCCTGTCCTTCTACGCAGTCCTCTCCCTGGCCGACGAGGCGGAACTGGCCCTGCAGGTCACCCTGCCGGAGGGGAAAAGGCCGGATGGTCAGTCCCTGGGTTCGGAACTTGGGATGCAGCCACTTCGCGTCGGCCTGGAGTACCGGCACTATTTCTGATGCCGCCGCAGTTTTACAATTGCTATCAAAAGCCCTTCCTCAGGGCGCGAGCCCGGCAGTTCGGGATCAAGATATTTTACGATATGTCTCAACTTGTCTTAATGCTCATTTGTTGAGATTACCTGCACCTGTCTTGATCTTCCCTCACAATTTCCTTGCCTTCCCCCCTCTTAAATCGGTCCAAATGCAAGTTATGTCTCCTGTAAACTCCTGTTTGGACCGACCTGAATTGGACCCTTTTTCCTTACTCTTTTCCAGGGTTGTGATAAAATAAAAAAAGAATGTGTTGAATGAGGGAAAGAACATGGGGTGGTATGTTCATGAACAAGATGATCATCATTGCTTTCCTTATTGCAGCGTGCCTGACCGCAAGCCTCGCCAGAGCGGAACAAGCCCTTGCGCCAAACGCGGCAGCGGCTGAAAGCGGACAGGAAGGCCAGGGCGAAGAGAAGTGGTACGACTATGTGCATCGGGGGGTCTCTTCAACCTTGCTCGCTACGGCTGATTCGATCGACGATTTTTTTACTGACAGTCGCTTTGCCGCGGAGGAAAACAGGAGTCGGGCCAGGCTGAAGCTGACCGCCATTTATGATGAAGCGGACGGATTGGAATTCAAGCCAAGGCTGACTCTTCGTGTGCATCTGCCGCAGGTGTCTGATAAGCTGCATCTGCTTCTCTACGCTTCCGAGGATGAAAAGCCTGAAATCGAGTCAAGATCGGACGCCATAAAAGTTGAAGAAAGAAATACAAAAGAGGCCTCAGCGGCCCTGCAGTACTTTTTGAAAGAAACCGAGAAGTACAATATATCGTTCACCGGCGGCGCCTCCTTCGATTATCTGTATGGAGGCGTTCGCTATCGGTATGCAAAGGATATCGGCTCCTGGAAGGGTCGGTTCGTCACTCTGCTGCGCTATTACACGGATGACGGTTGGGAAAACCTGAATTCGCTCGACTTTGATCGGGAGTTTTCGGAGACATGGTTTTTCCGGGCCACGGCCAACCTGGACTGGCATGAAGACGAGGACGATCTTTCGCTCGGGCTGGCCCTCAGGCTTTACCAGGTGCTGGGTACGGACAGGGTCCTGTCCTATGAATGGGAAAACCATTTTGAGAACATCGACAAGCAGGAAGAATTGACCGATCTGTGGCTGCTGGTCCGATACCGCCAGCAATTTCTCCGGGATTGGCTGTTCTATGAAATTTCTCCCCGGGTGAATTTTCCCAGGGACGAGGACTGGGAACCCAACTGGGGCCTTCTGTTCAGAATTGAGATCAATTTGGGTTTTTCCGGGTGAGAGGCGACCCGATAGTGTCGGTTTTCTCCGCAACAGGCATTCCTCCCTGGCCCAGACGGGGTCAATCCGAAGGGTTGTTTAACCTTTCCGATTTGATTCAAGAATAGTATCGATTCTGCGAAAAGTTATTGAGTTACGTGGATTTACGATCAAGCTCAAGTTTCCCTTCCTTCCGGCAGGTTGAGATTGCCGGGTACCATCCCGATCCGTATTTGACTTCATTTACCCTCTACTCGTATAATTAAAAAGAGTAGATATATTGGTTTTTTTATTGATGCCTCAAGGAGGGAGAGGAGAAATGAGGTATTTAATCCATTCTGTTGCTGTTCTCACATTTTGTTTTTCACTGTCCGTTGCCGAGGCGCAGAACAAGGTGGTGGTCGTGCCTATGGGCGGAGCTACGGGCGACGCTAGGCCGCCCGACGTGGTGGAGGGCAAGACCTTCTCCAGCAAGGCAGGTAAGGGGTTGACCGGCACCCGGAGTCCGGGAGCATTGGCCAGCACCGGCCAGCCCGTGTGTTATGACCCGGCCTGCACGGTGGCGCCCTGCGATGAGGTTCCCTGCGCTGGTACGGGGGAAGACGGTGAGTTGCAGACTGGGGTGACGGTCTCGCCCCGCTTCGTCGACAACGGCGACGGCACGGTCACGGACCGCCTCACTGGGCTGGTCTGGCTACGGGAGGGCAACTGCACCACCTTCTTTGCCGGCGACTCGACTGGGGTGAATGAGCGGCCCTGGGCCGCGGCCCTGACGGCGGCGAAGCAATTGGCCAGCAGCTTCTGCGGTCTGACGGACGGCTCCGTGGCCGGCGACTGGCGTCTTCCCAATCTGCGTGAGCTGCAGAGCCTGGTGGATTACAGCCAGTTCAACCCCTGCCTCCCTCCCGACCATCCTTTTCTCAATACCGCGTCGTCCTATTACTGGTCGTCTACTACCTACGCCTACTCTACGAGCCTCGCGTGGCTCGTGTACTTCAACATCGGCGACGTCTACTACGGCGGCAATAAGTCTATCAGCTATTATGTGCGCGCGGTTCGCGGCGGACAGTGATTGGCTATTGGGTACTTTGTTCATTCGGCTGGAGAAAATAGGGAGAGCCCAGGGAAATGCCAGGTATTGTCAAGTGTGATTAAAACGATCAAATTTACCGCCAATTCTCAGCACGGTACACGAGTTGCCGAGAATTGGTGGTATCAGATTTCGCCTTGAGCCATCTTCCAGCAGGCAACGTCCCAGCATCAGCAAGAATTGCCGACTTGAGCCGTAACCCGAAGCAATAGCCATCAGGCGGCGGAACCTTCACTTGGATATCGGTCACTCATTCTTCATCCTCTTTTTCCTCTCCTCTCTCCCTTCTTCGTAGCCGAAACTGGCTTCTATTCCGAGGTAGAAGGGATAAAACTACAATCTTCCTTTCCGGCAGTTTGAGATTGTCGGTAATCATTCCAACCAGTGTTTGACTTCTATCACCACCGGATCGTATACTTGAATCATTAGGGATTCAGGAAATTGGGCATCCGGCTCCCTTTATCAGGCAGTTCACGAGAACATTTAAGGGTTTATCTTATTTGAATCCCTGACTGTTATTCGATAGCAGTGTACTTCGGTGTTTTTGCTGATCAGTACCACCGGGTTCGGCCCTCATTGAATGTGATTTGGGCAACACGGAACAAAGAAGACAGAGTTTTGAGGGAAGGTCATAAACACCAGTATTACAGTATTAAGGAGGTTGAGTATGGAATTGGGAAAGTGCAGTTTTGTGATGATGTTGCTTCTGGCCGGGATTTTGTGTCTCTGCTTGTCACCGGTAGAGGTGCGCGGCGCCGACGATCCTAACGAGGTGGGCACTGTGCAGTCCACCGGTAGCCTCGCCACGCAATCCGAGGTCAAGGCGCAAGCGGTGGCTACCGTCCCGGGGGTGACGTACTACAGCGTCAACTACGCGGACTTCTTCCCGTATTCGGGAACCGCCACAAAATTTGTAATCCCCGGCTCTGGTACGTACAGCGACGGCGGGTCGCTGATTGCGTCGACCGACCTCCCCCACGGCTCCTCCATCTATGACATGACGGTTTGGGGCGGTGCAGGTGGGTATGTGGTGCTCCGGAGGGCCAACCTTGGCGTGTACTCGTGGGACACCGTGGCGGAAGTCGTCCTCCCAGACGGAGCCGGCATCGTCTCAGCGACCGTCCTCCTGCCAAGCCCGATCCTCGTCGACCGTGGCCAGGCCTCCTACCACCTGCAGATATTTTCGACGTCAGCGGCGAAAACGATCCTCGACGTCCGAATCGGCTACCTGAAAGGTACAGGAACGTTTAACGTCATCCCAAACCAGGAAGGCGGGGGAGCAGTCATTCATCTTAAATAAGGGCGCTATATGGTTGCGTTGGACGAAGCAGACCCAACGAAACCCACCGATCAACCCTCAGCCGTTCCGGTTGAGGGTTTTTTCGTTTTGGCAAAATGAGCAATAGCGCAAAGAATACCTGGCTGAGAAGATCAGGCTTCCATTATTTGTTCCACTGGGGGATGATCTATCATTGCCAACCTCAATCAAATAGCAGTCATTACCTTGTAAAGATACTTTGCGACCAGGGTATTTCCTACGTATTCTTATGATGAATCTTCAGTTCCCGTTCCTTCCGGCATCTTGAGATTACCGGTTGTCATCCCAACCCCTATTTGACTTCATGTCTCTTATGATCATATACTTAATAATAGGGGATTGAGGACAACAGGACATCAGTCTTTCCCTGAGCGGATCCTGGAAATGTGGGTCGAATGTGATTTGGCCAACCCGGCACAAAGAAGGCAGTGCTTGGGGGAAGAGTCCTTTTTACCATTCTCGTCGAACAGGAGGTGCCGTATGAATCCGGAAAAAAGTAATATCGTCATGGTGTTTCTTCTGGCCTGGACATTGAGTCTTTTTCTGACGCCGCTCGCGGGGGCGGCGGACCGGGTGGTGGTGGTTCCCATGGGAACCGGCGGCAAACCCCTGCAGAATATCGTTACCGTGGCCAAGAGCAAGGGGCAGTTCACCGATCCGGTGGCGGCGATGAATTCCATCACCGACGCCAGCGCCGCCAATCCTTACCTCCTGTACATCGGCCCTGGCCAATACACCCTGACCACCGCCCTGGTGATGAAGCCGCATGTGAACGTCACCGGCAGCGGGGAACAGGTCACCTGGCTGATGGGCAGCATCAGCAGTGATACATTTGACGAGACATCAGCAATCGTCAAGGGGGCCAACAATGCCGCCCTGTCCAACCTCAGCGTGAGCAATACCGGCGGAGGCATGCGTTCTTTTGGCATTTTCACCACCGGCCTCAACCTGACCGCCCGCCTTGAGAACGTATCGGTCTATGCCAAGGGAGGAGCGCACAATTTCGGGGTGTTTAATATGGGTTCTTCTTCGATGATAACCGGCTTGAACATTGCTGTGGAGGGAACAGGAACACAAAATAGTTATGGAATTCTAAATGTATCTTCTTCTCCTTCCATTCTTGGGGTGAATATCCTCGTCTGGGGGGGGAATTCGGCAGCAGGTATTTATAATGAAAACAGCTCTGTTACTCTCATAGAAGGTTCAAATATCTTTGCGTGGGGGGGGCGACAGCAAATGTAGGTGTACTGAACGCCGATTCCGACGAAGTAAAAATCAAGCGCAGTACAATTTCTGGTACGACTTATGGTCTTATCAATTCTTCAAGCACCAATACCAGGGTAAGCCAGTCCACGCTCATAGGGGGGGCTAACGGTGTCGGGTACACCTGTATCGCCACGGATAACAACTTGGGTCAACAGTATAATATTGGCTGCGGACTTCCGTAATCCAGAGCGACTTTGGCCTTGAACTCGCCTGGGTAACAATTGTTTTGGGTCATGGTTGTTCCTCCTAAGTCAGGGGGTGGCTGTTCACCATAGCACGCTGTCCGAATATTGGGGGCCACCTCTGTGCATCCCATCGCCCTGCGCTTAAGCCGGGTCAAGGATTTTGCCCTTACCGAGATCAGCAGCTGGGTTTGCAAACACCTCTTCGGATACAGCCTTGCGGCCACTGATGGCCTGGGCTGTTTTGCAGGTATAGGTTATACCGGGCTTGCCCATGAAGCCATACTGGCCAGCGGTGATTCCGTAAACGATGCCCGCCGGGGTCTTCAGGTGGGTCAACACCATGATCGGCAACGTGAAGAACGATCTGCGAGGTACCTATTATGCGGTGAGCAGAAAGCACTGGCCTCGGTGCATGGCAGAGTTCTGCTCCCGTTTCAACCGGCGTTACGACCTTGGAAAAATGATCAGACACCTGGCTCTTGCCGCTCTCCATTCATTGCCAGTCCCTCAGCGCCTTATATCCCCTGCTGAGCATTGGTGGTAATCAGAATAAGTTTTCAATTCAGGGGCGGAAATCAGTCGATCAAATTGCGGCATCCAGGCATTCTCCTGGTGAGAGTAGGTTTTTACCTGGACTTTACCGGGATAGAGGAAAAGCGAGTTGGTCCAGACCTGCCCCCGATTCATGTCCTTGTTGTGAATATTGGTAATTTGACCGGCATAGAGGTTGATTTCCGAGGCATAGCTTTCCTCTGTTGGCGGGGTATGGGTATGGCCCGATACCCAGAGGAACACCTGCCGGTTGGCAGTCAGGATTTCATGCAGGACTGCCGCCGGCTGGGCTACGAATCCGGGAGTATTGATCCAATGCCTGTAATTCCTCAGGGTCCCCTGCAGCGGAGCATGAAAGAAAATGATGGTCGGCGTCTGCCGGTTGCGTTCGAGTTCCAGCCTCAGCCACGCCAGTTGTTCGTCGGACAGGCCGGCCAGGTAATTCATGTGATCAGCCGAGAGAAAAATCAGCAGGTATTCACCTACCTGCCTGCTGTAATACAGACTTGTCAGGCCGAATGTATGGCCGAACCGACGAAGCTTTTCCTCCTTGGAGGCCTGAGTGCCAGTGATCAGCCTGCTCTCCGAACCGTGAGGATCGGCGTAGACGTAGTCGTGATTGCCGGTTATTACCATCAGTGGTTTGTTCAGCCTCGCAAAAAATCGCTTCGCTGCTTTGTATTCATCTTCGGTGCCGAAATCGACGCAGATATCGCCTACTGCCACTACCATCTCGACATCATGCCAGGAATTGACGGTAGCGATAGCCTGCTCTTTGACCTCGATTCTTCGCCCGGGCAGGTGCGGATCGCCAAGAACGACCAGATGGTGATACGCCCGGTCTCCAGTCTCAACCGGTAATCTGCCGCACGCAGCCAGCGCCATGACGGCGAAAATTGCCAGTCCCAGCGACTTCAGCCAACTTCTTCGATCTCTTTGCATTAAGGCCCGATCTGTTCCAGTATTGGTCTGGTTAGCCACACTTTATCCCGCTGCCGGCAACATACAGCAGCTACAAGGTACAATACCGATTGTGACGATAGAAACCAAGATATCAATCCAGGGGCTAAAGAGATTTGTGACAACAGAGATAACAACTGCGATTCTCAAATCGACGAGAATGGGGTATGTGAGGGGGGCTTCCCTTGGCCCATGTTCATGCCGGCATACAGAATCAGCGACAGCGATAGAGATTATACAAACAAAAGGCAGCCTGTTTCAGTCTATCTGGAGCAGTGAGCCTGTTTTTATTGCCAGCACGAACCACAAGCAAATAGCATTTTTTCACGTTTTGAGATGTTCTGCAACAGGGTGGCGAGTTACGTATACTTTACGATAGATCTCCAATTCCCATCCTTTCCGGCCCCTTGAGATTGCCGGTGGCCATCCCAATCCATATTTGACTTCCTTGGTCCTCGGATCATATACTTAATATAGGGGCGCATCAGAATTGTGCGCTACGTTTCCGTTGAGCCAGCCTCTTCCTCATTTTCCTGGGAGCAAGAATATGTCAAGCAAACGGTTCGTGGAGAACAGCGTCCGAATTTTGTATATTACTCTTTTTGTGTTCCTGTTGGCTATTGGCCATTCCCTTCCTTCGTTGCAGGCATTGCCCCTTGATAAGGGGTCACCTGCAACCGGGAAATCTTTCAATGACCTTCCCCCAGGTTCCGCCCCCGCCATAGCAAAGGCAATGCGCAAGGACTTACCGGAAGAATATCAGTTGCGGGGCCATGGCGAAACCTTTGCCATGGCCAACCCCGCGCATGGCATGGATATAGCTTTTACCCTTGACGGGCTGCACATCACAGCCGGCGGCAGGAGTTGGGGCATGGCCATGACGGGTATCGGCACCCCCGGTTCGGTCAAGCCTCTGGAAAAAGCGATACTCAGCAATGATAACGGCATAATGGTGTATGTGCGCGGCGATGTTTCCGAGTGGTATATCAATTCACCATGGGGCGTTGAGCAAGGTTTTACCGTCAATTCGGCTCCAGGCGGAACGAACGGAGACGGCCTTCTGGTCGAGCTTTTCCTCTCCGGTGAGTTGCAGCCCAGCCTCAATGGAGACACGCTTGTCTTGGCTGATGCCCAGGGCAAAGGCATTGTCCGCTATACCGGCCTGCAGGCGTTTGATGCGGGCGGCAGCAGCCTGTCTGCCTATTTGCTCCTTGCCGGGAGCACCCTGCGCATCCTTGTCGATGACACACATGCCAGATACCCTGTCACCATCGACCCGTGGATTCAGCAGATCAAACTTACGGCTGGTGATGGGGCTGCGGATGATCAGTTTGGCAATTCTGTAGCCATCTACGGTGACACGATTGTTGTCGGGGCTCCCGGTGATGATGATAACGGTTATATTTCCGGTTCTGCCTATGTGTTTGCGAGGCCTGAAAGCGGCTGGGCTGATATGCCGCCCGAAACCGCCAAACTCACTGCCAGTGACGGAGCTGCAGGGGATTTTGTTGGCTATTCTGTAGCCATCAACGGTGACACGATTGTTGTCGGGGCTCAAGGTGATGATGATAAGGGCGATTCTTCCGGTTCTGCCTATGTATTTGCGAGGCCTGAAAACGGCTGGGCTGATATGACTGAAACCGCCAAACTCACTGCCAGTGACGGGTCTGCAGAGGATGTTTTTGGCTATTCTGTAGCCATCAGTGACGACACGATTGTTGTCGGGGCTAACGGTGATGATGATAAGGGCGATTATTCCGGTTCTGCCTATGTGTTTACAAAGTTAGGCGGCAGTTGGACTGATATGACTGAAACCGCCAAACTCACTGCCAGTGACGGGTCTGCATATGATCAATTTGGCATATCTGTAGCCATCAGCGTTGACACGATTGTTGTCGGAGCTGCCGGTGATGATGATAAGGGCGATTCTTCCGGTTCTGCCTATGTGTTTACAAAGTTAGGCGGCTGGACTGATATGACTGAAACCGCCAAACTCACTGCCAGTGACGGGTCTGCAGAGGATGGTTTTGGCAATTCTGTAGCCATCAGTGACGACACGATTGTTGTCGGGGCTTTCGGTAATGATGATAAGGGTTATAATTCCGGTTCTGCCTATGTGTTTTCGAGGCCTGAAAACGGCTGGGCTGGTATACCGCCCGAAACCGCCAAACTCACTGCCAGTGACGGAGCTGCAGATTATTTGTTTGGCTTTTCTGTAGCCGTCAGCAATGACACGATTGTTGTCGGGTCTTACGGAGATGGTTGTTATTCCGGTTCTGCCTATGTCTTTGCAAGGCCACATGGAGAAGGCTGGAATGAGACCGAAATCGCCAAACTCACTGCCGGTGATGCGGCTATAGGTGATTTTTTTGGCGATTCTGTAGCCATCAGTCGCGAGGCGATTGTTGTCGGGGCTTTCCTTGATGATGATAAAGGTTCTGCATCCGGTTCTGCCTATGTTTTCGAGCTTGATACTGACCGAGATGGGGTTGTTGATTATATTGATAACTGTCTGTTTATCAGTAACCCGGAACAGGAGGATCGTGACGGAGATGGAATAGGTGATGCCTGTGATTACAGATTCCCCTGGCCTATGTTCCTGCCGGTGATAACCCACAGCGCACAGCTTTGATCAGCAGAAGACAGTAGGCAACCTGTTGCAGTTCATCTGGAGCAGGTTACCAGATAATTTTTGTTACGTGGAGTTACGATAAATCTCATCTTTAAAAATATTCTCGTAAATTGTGTTTACCGATGATAATATTAAATAATATCCTGTTTTTTCGTTATTCTTTCATTGCCTGGCAGGAAGGATCAACTTATGTATTCCATTAGTTGGAAATTCATGATAAAAATAACATCGTTTGTTTTAATGAGTTCTGTTTGCCTGCATACGATGGGCATTCCGGCACTCGCCGACTACAATTCTGGCCAGGCTTTCAGCATGTGGCCTAAGACGGGCCTGGCTGTCTGTTATGATGGCGCCGGCAATGTTCTCGACCCATGCCCATCACCCGGGCAGCCTTTCTACGGGCAGGATGTACAGTACAATGGCCCGAAACGTTCTTACAGCAAACTGGATGCTTCCGGCGCCGTCCTGCCTGATTCAGCCCTGTCATGGTCCATGGTGCTTGACAATGTTACCGGCCTCACGTGGGAAGTGAAGGAGGCGAGGAACGGAGTACAGGATTACAACAACTCTCATGACGCTGATAACACTTATACCTGGTGCGACACAAATGCGGACAAGAATGGGGGGCATCAGGGGACATGCGGGACTTATAACACAGAGGACTTTATTGCTGCCCTTAATACCCCGCCCGGGTTTGGAGGGTATACTGACTGGAGGGTGCCCACAATCAAGGAGTTGAAAACGCTGGTCGACCGAAGCAAAGAGTCGCCGTCCATAAATACCACATACTTTCCCAATACCATTTCAAATGTCTACTGGTCAGCCACTACACGCGTGACGTACACTGACTACGCTCGACAGGTTTTTTTCACTTACGGAGCGGAGGACAATAATTTCAAGTCAGGGGGTAACTTTGTGCGTGCAGTCCGGGGTGGACAGATACAGCCTGAAAACAGCTTTGTTGTCGGCCCCAGTGGCAAAACAGTGATCGACACCGTTACCTGCCTTGAATGGCAACGGGATGCAGCTGACATTACCGGTGATGGAACCCCAGACCAAATGAACTGGGAGGATTCTCTTGCCTACGCTGAAAAACTATCTTTAGGAGGGCATTCTGACTGGCGGTTGCCGGATTCCAACGAACTAGCGTCAATCGTAGACTATTCCCAGTACTCACCTACCATTGATCTCACCGCCTTCCCCGACGCGGTTTCGTCCCCATATTATTGGACCTCTACTACCCTTGCGCCCTTTCCTATTTTTGCATGGTACATGGGTGTCACCTACGGGTTCGATGGCTATAGCGGCAAGTCCGGTAACTTTTATGTCCGTGCGGTAAGGAATTGCGGATCGTCATTTCCTTGGCCCATGTTCCTGCCAGCGATTACAAACAACGCTCAGCCCTAACCTCTATAAACAGCAGGTTACCTGTTTCAAGGACGTTGAGGCAAATAACCTGACTTGCCATTGCCAACATTAACCTCAACCAAAGAGCAACTTTTCCCACGTTGAGGTGTTCTACGACAGGGTGGTGTGTTACGTATACGATACACCTCAAGTTTCCTTCCTTTCCGGCAGCTTGAGATTGCCGGCTGCTATCCCCCCCGTTTGACTTCATTTGTTTTCCCCGGAGCATATAATTGAAGCAGGGAGGAAGACAACATCAAAAGATTCTCCTGTTTTCCACCCTGTCTCTTGACCCTCATAACCATCGGAAATCAACCAATAGGCTTGAACGGTTCGATGAGAAGATCAAGCCGTAGGTCGTTTTCTCCCGTGCCGATTTCAGAACACGTAGTACCGGAGCCAGACATAGACCGTCGAGATAGCCACGGTCAGCAGCATGATCGGCGTGCCGTAGGCGAAGAAGCGGAAAAAGGTGATTTTTTTCCCCTGCCGTTCCGCCAGGCCGACGACGATGACGTTGGCCGAGGCCCCGATCAGGGTGCCGTTGCCACCCAGGCAGGCGCCCAGGGCCAGGG
>DNUE01000044.1 GCA_003508005.1 Desulfobulbaceae bacterium | reverse complement strand
TGAGTTTCGTACGTAATCAGATATTGTTTTCGTTGATCAAGAAGACCATCTCAAGCATATTGTCGAGCAGCACTTTCCAGTTGTCAGCCAGCCGATCAACCTCTCTTCTCCTGGGAGAAAAATCAGGTCCAGGCGGTGCCTGCTGGTTCATATCAATTTTTTTCTTGGAGGGGGGCATTGCAGCTGTTCGTGCCTGTTGGATAAAATTCCCCATCATTGGGAAAGGGTGATCAATAGTATGATTCTGAATAATAGTTATGATACCCGACACCTTGCATTTTCTTGTCGAGGATATTCATTTCAAAGGCATTGAATACCACGCCGACGATTTTTCCCGGGCCGACGGTTTCCGCCATTTTTTTAATGACTTCCCTGCCGGCCTTCCCCCACCTTACCACCAGGATAATTTTCTCAGCCAACTGGCTGAGGATCACGGCTTCGGAGGCGGCCTGGAAGGGTGGGCTGTCTAACAGGATCAGGCGGTCGTCATACCCGTTTGTCAGCTCTTTGATGAGACGGGACATTCTTTTGGAAGAAATGAGTTCGGACGGGTTGTCCGGGGGCAAGCCGGCCGGCATGATCGAGAGATTGGGCAGGCCGGTAGCGAAAATAAGGCTGGAAACATCTTCTTCTCTGCCTTTGAGATGGTCAACCAGGCCTTTCGCGCATTTCAAGCCGAACAGATTGTGCAGGGTGGGGCGCCGCAAATCGCAGTCGATCAGCAGGGCCTTGCGGCCGACATCGTTGGCAATGCTGACGCCAAGATTTGCACATACGAAGCTTTTCCCTTCCTGGGGTTCAGCGCTGAGTATCATTATGCTCCGGGCGGGCTTGTCGTTTTCCGGGTGCAAAATAAGGGTCCGCAATTTCCTGAAGCTCTCGGCTATCCCGGAAAGGCTCTCGGTGGCGCTGAGCAGTCTTTCGTCCCAGTTCTCGATGCTTCCGGCAGGTTGAGGATGAAGAGCAGGTTCGGAAGCCGGCGATTTGCGTTCTATCGGCTCTGCGGTCACACTGACGGAAACCGCGTCCTCATTGTCCGATGTAAGAAGAGGGGAGTCATCCGGCGTGAAACCGGATTCCGCTTTATTCAGTGCCCTGGAAACCTTTCCCACCGCTATTCCCCTAAATGATGATCATTCCCTGTTTCCACAAATAGATTGCCATGCCAAGGATTGCAGCTGCCGAGAGGAGCAAGGTCAGGTCCAGGGCGCCATGCAAGAGTTTTGCTTTGGCAATCTCGTTCTTTGTCCGGATAAGCGGCACGGCGCAGACCACCGGGATGCTCAAGAACTTTTCCAATTCATTCGGGTCCTTGAGCGAAGTGCTTAACAACTCAAGGGACAAAGCGATGGCGCCGCCCAGGGACAGCCCCAAGCCGATAGCCAGTGCAATGATTTTCCTGAAATCGGGTGCAAAGGGTTTTTCCGGGAAATGGGCCGAATCGATGATTTTAAACTGGCTTCCTTGCAATTGGTTTTCAAGACTTTGGGCTGAATCGGCCTGCAGGCTTTCGGTCACCAGCCTTTCGTAGTGAAGATTGAGCTGGTCATAGTCCCGGGTCAGGGCGGCCCATTCGGCTTCCCTGATAGGGGTTGCGGCTATCCATTGCTCATATACCTGGATCTGTTTGACAAGTCCTTCCCGCTCCTCCCGCAACCGGGCCAGGTTGTTCTCGATTTCTTTGATCTGATTTCTGAGTCCCTGGGTTTGCGGATCGAACTGCTGGCTGGTGCTCCCCGGTACCGGGCCGGTTGATTCCTTCCCATCGCCGCCTTCGGCAACGCCATACTGTTGCTCGAGATCGCTGATTATTTTTGTCAGCCGCTTAATTTCCGGATGCTTCTCGGTATACCGTGTCTGCAGGGACTTGAGCTGGGCACGGGCCTGGTAGAGATCGTTGATCCCGCCTGACATGGACGATGCATCTGCCCCGCCCTGTCCGGGCCGTGATGCAGAGGGAACAGGTGTTCCCTGTCGAATGGACACCTGCTCCTGGACCATGAGCCTGGTTTGCTCAAGCTCGTTGCTGCTCGTCTGGTTGTTCTGATATTGCTGCTGCAGGGCGATGAGCCGGTTCATGTTGTTGGTCAACTGATCAGGCATTTCATTGTAGTATTTCAGCTTGTAGTCCCGCATGATCAGTTCTTTCTTGTCAAGGGCTTCCTTGATCATATTCAGTTCGTCACGGATATATGTCGATGTCCGGGAGGCCCGATCCTGGCGAAATCGCAGGTTTTCCTCGATAAAATTTGCAGCCAGGGCATTGGTCACCTGGACGACCTTGTTCTGGTCAGTGCCCTTGTAGGAGACTTCGATTACGTCCCCTCTTTGCATCAATTGTGATTCGATGTGGTTCTGGCGCATCATATCGACAATATCTTCCATCGGGAGGGACTTCTGCAAATTGGTATAGAGGCCGAATTCCTTGATAATGTTTTCAAGGCTCGATCTGCTCATGATCTGCTGGCTGATTGTCTCGACAACATCCCTGGTGCTGGTCCTGATATCATCAGGAGACATGGCTGAAGGATTGACGCTCTGCCGTTCATACTTGATCAGCGCGGTCGATTTGTAAACTTTTGGTTTCGTTAAATAATGTCCGATCCCGATTGCGGTTCCAAGAAGCAGGCAGGCAATAAGTATTCTTTTCCGACGGAGCAGAATATCAAGGTATTTTTTTATGTGTTGCCGCTGGTCAAGATTCATCGATGGTGGATAATAGATAGAATGGGCAAAGCAATCAACAATGGCATGTGGTCCGTCGCAACAAACGATTTGTCAGTGAACTGCGTGCAAAAAAAGAAGCTGGATTACGAGAATGTATTTTATTATTAGATTAATATTTATATTGAAAAAATGCAACAACATTCTATTATTCTTAGATTTATGCACTTTTTTCCAGGTTTGGCCCGGACCATTTCGTTTGTGTTGTAACTGGCGGCAAGCGAGGTTTCAGCCCTGCTTTTTCGGCCTGCAGATTTGACGCTAACACTTGATAGCGATGAGTGGCGGACTCTTTTTCCGTAATTTCAGCTCACCGTCCTCGGGCCGGGAGACTGATATCCTATTTTGCTTGTTAACATTTTTATTTTAAATTAAATATATATTGCTGTCATCATATCGATACTATTGGTGTAACATGAATCGTCTTCTCTTCCTGACCTGCCTGTCTTTGTTCCTTCTGTCAACCTTGTTCTTGGGGGCGTGTTCCGACCCCGGCCAAAGGAAAGAAAAACATGTTGATAAAGGAATGGAGTATTTTCAGAAGGGGCAGTTTAAAGAAGCGGCATTGGAATTGCGCAACGCCATCCAGCTGGACCCCAAAGACGCAAAGGCTCATTATCAACTCGGCCTGCTCTATTTTGAAACAGGATCGTTGGAGGGGGCTTATCGGGAGTTGAATCAGGTTGTTGTTCTTGATCCCTCGAACTATGACGCCCAGCTCAAAATTGCGGAAATTTTTCTTCTGGACAACTCTCTGGACGAAAGCAGGGCGGCTGTAGAGAAGATTCTCTCCGTCCAGCCTGATCAGCCTGATGCGCTGACCCTCCTGGGGGAGATTGAGTTGCTCAGCGGCAACTTCGACAAGGCGGAACAAGCAGTCGATAGAGCAATTGCTGTCCAGCCGAACAAGGATAGGGTGTATGTTGTGCAGGCCAGAGTTTTCGGGGCGAAAAATATGCCCCGGGAAGCTGAAAAGGCATTGAAGAGGGCGTTGGAGTTGAACCCGAAGAACATGTCAACACATCGGTTTCTCTCTGAGCTGTATTTCAGCCTGCATGAAGAAGAGAAAGGAAGAGCGCAGCTTCTCTCCGCCATCGATGCTTTCCCTTCTTCGCCGAAACCGCTGATGGCCCTGGCTTCCTATTTGCTGGCCAACAATAAACTCGAAGAGGCCAGGGAATACGTAAACAAGGCCATTGCTCTGGACCCGAAAAATGACCAGGCGTATCTCTCCGCCGCAGATGAGTACATGCAGAATAATGCATTTGCGGAAACTGAAGATATCCTGACCAGAGCCCTTGCAATAACTGCTGACCCGCTTCCATATAAAGAACGGCTTGCCGATTTATATTTCGAGCAGAAAAGAATTGCCGAGGCAAGGAAGCTGATTGGTGACATTTTCGCGCACAAGGGAAACACGTCGCACCTCGCAAACCTGACAAAAGCCAAACTATATATCCTGGAAGGCCAAAATGGGGAGGCTGTTGCTCTGTTAAATAAGATTGTCCAGGATTATCCTGATTGGGGCCCGGCGTATTTTCAGCTCGCTCTTGCCCAGTATAACCGGGGGAATATGGAACTCTCCCAGAAAGCGGCGGCCGAGTCGATTAAAAACGACCCCGATAATTCCCAGGCACACGCCCTGCTTGCTCATCATTATGTCCGGAAGAGGGAATTCCTTCTCGCCCAAAAGGAAGCAAGCCTTGCTCTTCAGCTTGAACCCCGTAATGCCACTGCCGCGATAGTTCTGGGGCAAAGCTATCTTTATTCCCAGCAAACCGGCCTGGCGCTTGAAGTATTTGAACAGATCAACTCGCTCCTGCCTGACAACACTGACGTGCTCTATAATCTTGCCTTGACAAGGATTGAGAGGAAAGAAACAGCTGAAGCCATGGTTTTGCTTGAGCGCGCCCTTTCCCTTGATCCTGCAAATAGCGCCGCATTAGCTCATGTTGCGGATATTCATCTTCGCAACAACGAGCCGGAAAAAGCGCTGGAACGTGTTCGCGACCAGGTCGGCAAAGTCCCTGATAGCCCAGGGAACCAGCTGCTGCTTGGTGATTTGCTGTTCAAGGCCGGTTCGCTGGCGGATGCCGAGAAGATTTTTCGGGATGTTCAGCTGCTGGATCCCATGGAACCGCGTTCCTACGTCATGCTGGCTGAAATCCAGATGAAAAACAACAATATTGAGAACGCTATCAGCGAATACAGAAAACTGGTTGCAGTCCAGCCCGACTCACCCGCGGCATTGATGGGGCTGGCGACCCTTCTGGAACAGTCCGGGGAAGTGCGGGAAGCAAAGGCCGCATACAGTGAAATTCTCAAGTTGGATCCACTGCATATCCCCGCAGCAAACAATCTGGCGTGGCTCATCGCCGGAGAGGAAAAACCCGATCTGGGAGAGGCGTTGCGGCTTGCCCAGATAGCCAAGGACGGGCAGCCCAAAAATCCCTATATCAGCGACACCCTTGGGTATGTTTTTTACCAGCGCGGCGCATACGATCTCGCAACGGCTCAATTCCGGGATGCAAGCTCCGCCCTGCCCCACGTCCCGAGGGTACGCTTTCACCTGGCACTTTCCCTGAAAGCCCAGAAGGCGGACCGCGAAGCCCTGAGTGAACTGCAGCAAAGCCTGTCGCAAAAAGCAGAGTTCCCGGAGAGGGGCCAGGCGGAAGAGCTTCTCAAGTCGTGGCAGACCGGTTCCTGAACGCATTTGAATTTTCGTGTTTCCCTCTTCCATTACGGCGAGCGCTGGACGAAAAGAATCCCTAGTCCTGGGCGACCCCACGTCTGTTTGGAAGAGTTTCTGATTCGTTCCTGGCCACCCGTGCACGACTCTTGGTTTCAGTCTTCCGCATTATCCTGGGAAACGGAAAAATTGTATTGATCCGCTGCGAAAGCTATGTCGTCGATGTGAAGCAGGTATTTGCTAGCAAAGGCGTGGTGGAAGGCGATAAATTTTCCGGGAAATCGGAATTTTGCGAATATGTGTTCCCTGGAAGAAGCAACGGGAATCCCCGGACTGCAGTCCGGAGATTCCCGCGAGCAAGGAGGAAGGAGAAGAATACGAGTTAGTTCACACCCTTTTTTTGATAATGGCAAGTCCTACCAGGCCGGCCCCAAAAAGTAACATCGTGGCGGGCTCAGGCACAGGGCTCGGGTTCCCGCCACCGCCACCGCCACCGTTACCGGGTCCTTGGCCAATTTTCTTTCCCCGTCCCGGATTCTTGCCGATCGGCCTGTCAATAGGATCCCACCAGGTGTCGCTCCCGGAATTGACAGTCGCAAATGCTGTAATGAGTCGAGCAAAGCTTGGGCTTGAACTGTCATGCAGCGAGTTTGCAAAAGTAATGGGTGGTGCCTGGGGCAACAGAGCATCCTGTCCAATCGCCGCAGCATTACGTGCGGCGCTTCCCTGGGATACGATCGGTATCGCCGAAACCTGACTTGCCCCCATCAGCATAAAGAAGGCTGACACTAAAATTATTTTTTTCACTGAGTTCCTCCATCCTTGAGTGGAAATTTATTATTTCACAACCAGTTTATTGCAAAATCGATGCCTGTACGGTTCGTGAATTTTCATTATTTATTAACATGTTGAATTTTATATAAATTCATTCTTTTCGCGAAAGCTACGCGCTCAAAGGACCATCTTGCCATGTATTGTGTTCAAGTATGCTGGCAGCGAATGGCAGGATATATTGAATTATCTATTTGATTTTATGATATAAGTTTTTATTTCTGGGCATGAAGGAGAATTCCGGGAATCAGGAAAAAACTGAAGGGGAGCTATGAAGGAGGAATGGTTGCCGTTGGTGGGTTTATGAGGGCCTGAATAACAACCGGTTAATTCGAGTTTCCTGTTTGATATTGGTCGTTATTATGCGGGCTTTATTTTCATGGCCGGCCGGACAAGTCTTGTCGGACAGAAAAATATATTTACTTTTGAAGTTCAATCTCAACACGCCTGTTGGCAATCCTGCCGGACGCGGTCTCATTTGAAGCAATCGGACTTTGTGCGCCAAAGCCTTGCGCGGTGATGCGTGATTCGGGCAGGCCTTTTCCCGCCAGATAGCTTTTAACGGTATACGCCCTGAACTCAGAAAGCTTTTTGTTATAGTGTTCATTTCCTTGCGAGTCTGTATATCCGGTGACGATGACCCTGTATTCCGGGTTTTTCAGAAGAAACTGTACCAGATTGTCAAGATTATCCACCACATCTGCTGTCATGAAATTGGAATCAGAAGAAAAAGGAAGAATTATTTTATTAGATGGGGCCACTGCAATCTCATTCAGTTCTCCGGAAGCAGCACCTTTGGGGTCACTGTTGAAAGAAGTATCAATAAGATTCGGGTAATCCTGCAAGGTTGCGCTGTGAGTCGCGGTTCCGCTGCTCTCCGCATTATTCCCTGCTGGTGCCGTGTTCAGTACCTTGCGTTCAGGGTCATCCGGGGCAGGATTGTTTTGCCCTGGCAGGGAACCCGCAGGTTTCGGATTTTCCCCCGGGCGGGTATTCGGCCTGGCGAGATCAGCCGGGGGGGGTGCCTCGGTCTGCCTTGCTGTTTTGTTTTCAGGAGTTAAGCTGCTCATGTCGAACAAGTGCAGGAAATGTTGCCGGATGTCGCCAGGCAGCACAAATGACAGGAAGGCTGCAGCAAGCAGGAGGCCTAAAAAGGATGCTGTCAGCAGATGCTTCCAGGATGGAGCAGTCTTCCTCCTTGTCTTTGCTGGGAGCAAAGACGTTGACCGCCGGTCTTCGGAGGAGTGTACTTCTGCTGTTTCAGAATTGTCCGGCACTGATGTCTGAGGTGCCAGTTGCAGGGGGATTGATCGCGGTATTGTCAGCTCGTGTATGCATTCTTGCACATGTGCTGCTGAGATAATTTTTTCTTCCGCCACGAATCCAGTCAGCAGCGAACGATCGCAGATGATATTTATCAGGCGGGGATATCCGTGGGAAAAGGAATATATCTTATTGAGTGCTTCTTCAGCGAATATTTTTTCTTCAGTGCCGGCAATGCGCAAGCGGTGCCGGATGTATTCGTCGGTTTCCTGTTTTGTCAGGGGCTGGATGTTGTAATTTACCGTTATTCTCTGGCGAATAGGTCTGTTTTCCGGCCGCAGCAGTATTTCATTAAATTCGATCTGGCCGATGAAAAATATGTTCAACAGCTTTCTGTCTTCTTTCTCGATATTTGAGAGGAGCCGTACTTCCTCCAAGAGGTTCTGGTTGATCCGCTGGGCCTCGTCAATAATGAGCAGGACCGTTTTGTTCGACGTGTTCGCGTCGCGCAGGAACCGCTCGAATGCGATAAGGAATGCGCCTTTGCTGGTATAGTTGCCCTGCATCCCGAAGGCATGGGCGGTATAATTATAAAAATCCATCGGCTCCAGATCAGGGTCACGGACGGTCGCCACGAGAGTATCCGGGCCAAGGGTTTTCAACAGGGCATTGATCAGGGTGGTTTTGCCTGTCCCCACATCTCCGGTGAGCAGAAGGAATCCTTTATTGTCCAGCACCCCGTACCTCAGGGTTGCCAGTGCCTCTTCATGCTTTTCCCCCAGCCAGAGAAACCTGGGGTCTGTACTTATTTGGAAAGGCTTATGTTTGAGGCCATAGAAGGAGAGATACATGGGTTCCGCGAATGCTTATTTTTCGGTTAACAGGGCATGGTCGGCGGGAGGCTGCAAACCTCGCGGGCGAGCTGCATGAATTCCCGGGCGGCCGGACAGTTTGCATCGTACTGGAGCACGGGGAGGTTGACGATCTGCGACTCCCGCATCTTTTCGTCCAGTTCGATGACCGTGTTCAGGACCTTGTCCCCGAACATATCCCTGATCTTGCGGAAAATGACTTTGGAGGCGGTGCTGCGGGGATCGTGCATGGAGATCAGAATCCGGTAGTCGATTTCTCTGCCGGTTTTTTTCTGCACGACCTTGATGATATCCTCGATCTTGTGGATACCGTGCATGGAGAGGTATTCGCAGGGAGTGGGGATCAGCACGCGGTTGGCGGCCATCAGCGCGTTGAGGGTGCAGAAGCCGAGGGCAGGCGGGGTATCCAGGAGGATGAAATCATAGCGCTCGATCACCCACTGCAGCCTGTCGCGCAGCAGAAACTCGAAATTAGGCCGGTACATGTAATGTTTGGTCAGCAAGGCCATCCTGCTGTTGGCGGGCAGAATGCTCAGGTTGGGGTACCGGGTTGCAAGGACATGGGGCGAGGGGTTGTCCGCGCCGCTCTGCAGGATATCGTAAAAAGAGGTCGAGTTGGAGGAGAAGCCCAGGGAGGTGGTCAGGTTGGCCTGCACGTCGAAATCGACCAGCAGGACCTTTTTCCCGAGCTGGGCAAGCGACATGCCCAGGTTGAGGCAGGTTGAAGTCTTGGCCACGCCCCCCTTCTGATTGCTGATGGCGATGACCTGGTGCAGCGCGGCGGCCCCGGCATTCTCCCTGCGGAAAAGCTCGGCGTCCGGTTCCAGTTTTTTGCGGACCTCGAAGCCATGATTGCACTGCGCGCAGCGGACTTTGAATACCGCCTTGCTGATACCGGAGACATCAAGATTGTAGCGGCTTTTGCATTTATCGCATTGGATAATCATGGTCGGATTCCTGCCGCTCCTGTTGCCGTTTTCATCAGTCCGGCCACATCCGGAATGAAGGAGTAGTCGCCGTCACCCTTGATAGCGACCCCCGCAAAGTCACTGTGCGCGCGCAGGTAGTCGGCCATCGGCTTGACCGGGACCTCGTCGAGGCCGATCATCTCGTCCACGATCAGTCCGGCCAGTCCCGCATCGCTTTTGACCACGACCACCGGGAAGCGCTCCCCGTGCCCGGCAAGGGTTTCCAGGCCGGCGATCCTGGCCAGGGAGTGGAGCCGGATGTTTTCCGAGCGGAAGACGATCAGTTCGGCATCCCCGCTCCGGATCAGGTTCTCGGGGGTCACCCGGACGATTTCCTCCACACTGGACAGCGGCAGGGCAAAGATGTCGGTCCCGGCCTTGACCTTCAGGGCTGCGAAGGTTGGGAGTTTCAGCGGGATAAGGAGCCGGACCCGGGTGCCTTTGCCCACCGTTGACTTGATCTGAATCGTGCCGCCGAGCCTGTCCATAATGGCTTTGACCCGGTCAAGGCCAGGTACCTTGGATTCAGGGGGCACGCCGGCCTCTGTGGTGAAGCCCGGGGTCATGATCAGTCGGGTCAGGTCATGGTCGGAAATCCTGTAGAGCTCATCGCCGCCGAGCATCTCCCTGGCCAGTGCCGTAGCCTTGATGATCTTGGGATCAATGCCGCGGCCGTCGTCCGACACTTCGATAACAACATGATTGCTTTCGTGGCCGGCCTTCAGAGTCAGGCTGCCTGAGGCGTTTTTGCCAAGTTGCCGGCGCTCTTCGGCACTCTCAATTCCGTGCCTGACGGCATTGCTGATGAGGTGGAGCAGGCAATCGCCGATATCCTCCACCGTGAACTGGTCAATTTCGCTGTCTTCGCCCTGGACAGTCAGTTCCACCTGCCTGCCTGCCTCTTTGGCCAGGTTGCCCGCCAGCTCCTGGTACAGGCTGAACAGCTGGCCGGCGGGGACCATCCTGACATTGAGAACGCCCTCCCTGATTTCGCTGGAAACCCGGCTCAGGGCACTGGTGGTGTCCTCCAGCCGGAGCAGGAGGTTTTGCAGGGGGTTGAGCTCGCTTTGTTCCAGGCCGTGCGTTTCCTGCAGGCGTTGGCTGAGGCTGCTCATCTCCTGGTAGAGTTGCGAGAGAGAAGATCGGCCGGCGGCCAGGGCGCCGACTTGATCCATGAGCCTGTCCATGCGGCCGGCGTCCAGGCCCAACTTTTGCCTGATATCCGGGGCAACGATCTGCACGGGCAATTCCTCGGGCTTTGTCGCTTCCGGGGCGGCCTGGGCCGCTTCGGGGGCCAGGATTTCTTCGATCACCTGGTCAATCGGCTTGGCCGCGCCCCGGTCGTCGTCATCGGCGGTGGCCTCCAGCGCGCCAAGCAGACGGGCGAAGAGCTTCCCGTCTTCTTCCGCCTGGGCAGTCTCGGGAGCCGGGGGTTCGGAAGCGGGTCTGGCTGCCCGGGCTCTCGATTTGTCGACGGCGGCCTCCAGGGTCGGAACTTCTTCCTCCAGGGATTTCATCGCCTGGCTGATTTTGCGGAAGAGTGCCTGGCGCTCAGGTGGGGCGGCCTCCGCAGGTGGTGAGGGTTCTTCCGGCGCGGGAAAGGGTTCTTCTTCCTCATCGCCGAAAAGGGAGGAAATATCGTCTGCCGGCGCGGTTATTGTCCGCCGCGGCGGCGCAAGGCCCTCGTCCTGGAACAGCAGGTCGGCAGCGGCTGAATCCCTGAGCGCAGCAGAGGTTTCGTCCCTGACCTCGAGATCCAGGTCATCCCCTCCCGCCGTCGCGGCGAACACGTCCGCCAGGTCCTTATCCTTGTTCTCGGCCCGGATTGGCCCTCCCTCCTCCTCGTCCAGGAACAGGGATGCAACACCCTCCGCCGGGAGCCTCTTGGCCGGCTTTGCCGGTGGGGCTCCGGCGGACTTCTCGTCGGAAAGCGCAGCAATGGGTTCCGCGCCGATCTCGAAAGACTCCTCCTCGCCCGTAAGAAATTCGCCGAAAAAATTTTCCACCTCGGGCAGAGTCACATCCTCGTCCGGGCCGGCCTTCTGCTCCTTGGCAATCTCCTCGGTTCCGGTCAGGGCGGCAACAGGTTCCAGCGCGGGGGCGCTCTCTGCCTCGGCGAACAGATCCTCCACGGGAAAAGCAGGGGTTGCCGGAGCGGTCGGGGGCAATGCGGACTTCGGTATCAGATCGGGCAATTCGACCCCAAGGGCGCCGAAGAAATCATCAACCTCGGGCAAGACCACTTCTTTGGCCGGCCGGCGTTCCTGCGCCACGGCGATATCATCCGTCCCGGACAGGGCGGCGACAGGCTCCGGCGAAAGAGCAGAATCCTCCCCTTCGTACAGGTCCACCACGTCAAATGCGGGGGCGGGAGAAGGTTTGGCTTTCCGCGCCTGGGCAGGGGGTGGTTCCTCCAGGTCGCCAAAAAAATTGTCCACCTCCGGCAGATCCACTTCAGCCGCCAGGCCGGGGTCCAGCCACCCTTCCTCTTCCGCAAACCCGCTCAGGGCTGCGACGACAGGGGCAGAGTCTTCCCGGAATATCTCATCCTCATCCTCATCCATATCGATGAAGAGTTCCTTGAAGGACGCACTTTCGTCCGGCACTGTTGCGGGGGGCGGCTGGGGAGGTGCAGGGGTCCGGACAGGCGCGGGTTCGGCGACCGGTGCCGGGGGGGCGGAGACGCCTTTGACCTGGGGGAACACGTCCAGGATCTTGCGGATATGTTCATCCATAAAGGCGAAGGAGACCGGGGTGTTCAGAGACAAGTCAACGCCGGCCATCTCCAGCTGCGCTATCCACTGCAGGTAATATTCGGCAAGGGGTTCATACCCCATGTAATTTGCCGATGTCTGCAGCTTGCCGACCAGGGTTGAGCACTGGTTCACAATGACGGCTTTGTTTGCCGCCTTCGGGTAGCTGTCCACCAGGGTGCGCAGTTCGAGCAGGTTTTCCTGGAGCTGCTGGACAAAGATCTGGAAAAGTTCCTCGTCAAATTCCGGGCTCTGGCGCTCTTCCTCAAGAAAGGAAACATCGAGCGCCACCGGCTGCGCCATGATCCGTTTTTTGCCAACCGCAGCCTCATGGCCCTTGGCCGGTTGCGCGGGGAGGGGCTTTTCCTGAGGTTCAAAGTCGGACAGGGCGGCGATGGGCTCCGCGGCCTCGCCGAAGCCTTCTTCCCCGCCCAGCTCCATGTCGCTGAACAGATCCTTGAAGGTAATCGTATCTTCAGGTTCCCCGGGCGTTGTCGGTTGCTTCCGGACCACGGGCGGCGCCGGGACCATTTCGCCTTCGGCCTTCTGGACGGCTGCGGCGCTGGCCGGCGTATCCTTGACCTGCGGGAACAGGCCGGTGGTGGTTTTGATCCGCTCGTCCATGAAGTCAAAGGAAAACGGAGTACCCATGGTCAGTTCGACCCCTGCCATTTCCAGTTCCGCAACCCACTGGAGGTAATAGTCCGCCAGCCGATCGTAGCCCATGTAATTGGCCGAAGTCTGCAGCTTGCCCACAAGCTCCGAGCAGAGCGAGATGGTCTTTCCCTTGCTGGGGGATTGAGCGAAGCCGTCGGCAAGGGCGCGCAGCAGGGAGATGTTTTCCTGCATCTGCTCGATAAAGATCTGGAACAGTTCCCGGTCGAACTCCTCGTTTTTGATCTCGTCGGGGAGCAGGGAGGATTTGTCTTCTTCTTCCGGGACAAAGGGTTCCGCAGGCAGGGATTCCAGGGCAGGGGTCAGCTCCTCCAGGGCCGGTGCAGGTTCAGGGGTCGGAGCTTCCTGGACCGGGACGGGTTCCGGCGCACCAGCTTCGGGCATCGCCACCATTTCCTGCTGGATGCGCTTGATCAGATCCTTGACCGCGGCCTTTTCCTTGTCCGTGGTTTTGATCTCATGGATAAGCTTGCCCAGCCGGTCTTTGCATTCAATCAGGATTTCGGTCTTCTCCCTGTTGATCTGGCTGCGATCGGTGCGGATGCTCTGCAGAAAATTTTCCAGGTAAAAGCAGAGTTCGGAGATTCGGCCAAGTCCCATCGGCAGCGCCGCATTCTTGATGGCGTGGACCGACCGGAAAATATCATTGAGAAATTCCCGGTCGTTCGGGTTCTTTTCATGCTTGAGCAGGCTCTGCTTGATTTGCTCGAGCCTGTCCGCAGCCTTATCAATAAACCGGGCGAATTTAGAGGAATCTACCATGAGCCGTTCTCATCCATTCAGCAATTCGCTATCGTTCAGGACCGGTCGGCCTGACCCGTCTCCCCAGCGGGAAGGGCCGTCCCCGTTTCGTCCCCTGGGTCGTCCTGCATCATTTTTTTCACCATGTCCTCCAGGTTCGCGCCGGCGGTCGTCCCGGAGGCGCTTCCCAGGGAAGCAAGAGCGTCCGCTGCCGTCTTGTTCAGCGGTCCGAGTGCACGGACAAGGGAATCGGCCTGGCCGCTTATTGCAACAAGTTCGGCCAACAGGGCGGCGGTATCGGCGCTGCTTTTCTGCAGGGCGCCTGCGGCCCTGTCGATTTCACCGAGGGCCTGCAGGCTGGTCGAGCTGGTCGCGGTCAGGCGCTGCAGGGCATCGCGGGATTCATTGCCCAGCTTTTCGCCGGCAGCGATCCGGGAGGTCATAGCGTTCAGGAGATGGGTGATGTCCCTGGCGGTCTCGGTGGAGCGTTTGGCCAGCCGGTCCAGTTCCTCGGTCACCGCGCCGAACTCCTTGCCCTGTGACCCGGCGCGGATTGCCTTGATGGCGGCATTGAGAGCCACCACACTGGTCTGTTCCGCCAGCTCGGTGAAAGCAGTGATGACAGAGGCCATCTGCCCGGCCGACTGGACAATGGCCTGCACGGTTTCATCAGCGGCCCCCACCGTCTGTTCGCAGCCTGCCGCGGCCTGTTGCACTGCCTGGCCGTGCCCGCTCAATCCATCGGTGTTCTGACGAAGAAGCCGGGCATCAGCGTTCATCTTGTCCACGGCGGTGCGGATGCGGGCTAGCATGTTCGCCTGTTCGTCAACAACGGCGGCAACCCTGGCGTCATGGTCAGCTTTGTCTTGGATGAGCTGGGCCATATGGGAGGTTTTCGTCGCCAATTCGGAGGCGGCTGCCTCGTTGCCGCTTGCATTGACTGCCTGCTGGCGCACCATGATGTTCAGGGCGGTGGCCAGGCCGCCGAACTCGTTTTTTTCCTGCGGAAAGGCCAGGCTGAAGTCCCCCTTGGCTGCCATGCGGTGCGCAATGTCCGTCATCCGTTGGATGGGGGAGGTAAGGGACCCGCTGAGCATCCTGGCCAGAAGCAGAGAGAGCAGGACGATGGCCAGCCAGGTGCCGGCAATAATCATGAGACTGACTTGGAGGGGCAGGCCGAAAGCAGGCCCTTTTTTCGGGGCAGGGGGGGCGGCTTTGGCGCTCATCGCATTGATCCCGGCCTGCAGCGCGGAAAAGGATTTGTTCACGCCGGCGGTGAGTTCTTCGATATTTTTGTTCTGCACGGCCGGGGCGGGGTCGGATGTGGCATCACGAGCGGGGCTCAGGCCGCTGATCAGTTTTTCCATCTCCAGTGCGGCTTTGTGCATGATTTCCTTCTGCCTGGTCTGTTCAGCGGCAAAGGCGGCCGATAGGGTAGGATCGGGGGTTGCCAGGCTGACGGCCTGGTACCGGTCAAAGGCTGTGGTGTAGTTGGTGATGCTTTTGTTGATCGCCTGGAGTCCGGAGGTTTCCAGGCTGCTCTCCCCGGCGGCCGTGGCCAGGGCCTTGGCGGCATCGGCCAGCAGACGCTGATTGTCCGGTGTGCGGGCGGTGAAATACTTTTGTTCCGCCCGGCCGAGCTGCATCAAGGATTCCTCCAGCCCCTGGGTCTTTCCGGCCTGACCAGCGGCGAGGGGGATTTTCCGGACCGACTTTTTGCTTTCCGGTCCGGGGCCGGCGTCCTCCCTTGTTCCCTTGGCTTCAAACGCCTGAACCAGATCCCGGAATGAGGTGTTGTATTGCGAGACCAGCTGGACAATCTGCGCCGCCTGGGATGCTTTGGGGTCATTGCTTTGTTTGGCGTTTTTTTCCAGCTCCAGGGCCTGGACCAGCAGATTTTTGCTCACCTCCTCGAACTGGGTCGCCCCGGCCGGGGTCTGCTGCTGGTGGAACTGCTGTTCAATTGTCCTGGCCTCAAGGAGGAGCGCGGCTAAGTTTTCCGTTGCTTGCACGGTTTTCGCGGCGGGAGGGGCAGGCAAACGGTCGGGGCGCATGTCGGCTTTCGGCAGCGTTATGATCGTGTAGAGGCAGAAACCGGCCAGGAAGGTGATCAAGACCAGGACGGCCCCCATGGAGGCCAGTATTCTCGCCCTGATGACGCTGCCGGCAGATGTCTTAGCGCCGGAAGATCCTCTGCTCATCTGTTGCTCCTCCTCTCTTGCCGCGCATAACGCACGCTGAGCCGGGTTGCTCGGTCCGGCGCCTGCCGGCCATCGCTGCTCAAGCCGCTGCCGGCAGCAGGATTAGTCATCATCGCCCTCCCGGGGGACGACCTCTGTCCCCTGCATCATCATGGCGGTCAGCGAATTGTTTGCGTCATGGAAATACTCATCAGGCAGGGGTTTGATCCAGTACCGGGCAGGGCCCCAGGTGAGCATTTCCTGCAGCGCGCCGACGCCGGACTGCTGTTCCGTGCGGACATCGCTGATCACGCCGTTCTCGAAAAAGAAGGTTCCTTTCTTGTCCAAACCGGCGCTGGTCTCGAGCATGCAGGATTTCTGCATCATGTTGATCAGGGGGAGCATGGCGGTAATATAGATTCCCGGCCGGAAATTGATCTCGTCACGGCAGTCGAGCATTCTGATGATTTCGCCATGAAGCCGGATATGGTTGAAGGGCTTGTTGATATAGCTGAACAGGCTGTCCCCCTGGAACTTTTTCCTGAGGGCATGGTCCCGCAGCGAGGTGGTGACGATGCAGAGCATGTTCGGATATTCCCTGGTCACCGTGGCCAGCAGTTCGACGCCGTCCATTCTCGGCATCTGCAGGTCCGTGACCAGGATGACCGCCTTGGTGCCTTTGAGAATGGCCAGGGCCTGTACTCCGTGCACCGCGGTCAGGATATCGAACTGCCCGAACTTCTGCAGCCCGGTCTTCAGGCCGTTCAGCAGCTTGATGTCGTCATCGACGATCAGAATTTTGTCTCTTCCCATTTTCCCCCTGATGATAAAATCCCTGAGGCTTGTCCCGGCAACAGAACGAAACCTATACTAGAGATCGTGAAAATATTACTCAACTCGCATAAAAAAGTGAACGTATTGACCATTCGCCAACGGGATTGAAAGACAGCGAAAACCGAGTCGGCGTCGGAATCACAATTGTACAATACCGACAAAATTATATGAATAATACAGGTAAGAAGTCAAGCGGGCATCCTATTTATTTGTTGAATATTATTCATTTAATCCCTGCTTGCCGGGCAAGGGGACGGCCGGTTCATGCGGACTTTCCCCTGATCTTTCCGGCCTGGATGTTCACTCTTTCTTGAGTATTCAGGTGAGTTTCATATAATATTAGAACTTGTCAAAATGCGAATGAAAACGATATGCTTGCCCCTGCAGATCGTTTTTATTATATAGCAGGGGGGCAGGGCTGCCCTTGTTCCCTGCGTCACTCAACAATACAACCCTGGCTGCAGATGACCCAAACCCTGGAAAATGTTTTTAACGGCTATCTGGAGGGGATTACCCTGGCGGATGTCGTGCAGCTCGCCTGTCTTGAGCGCTATGAGCGGAAGATGGAAGTGCGGGGTGAAAACTTCCTTGGCATTATCTATTTCGCCCAGGGGGAAATCGTGCACGCGGAAGCCGGTAATCTTTCCGGCGCCAAGGCCTTCCTCGAGATCATGTGCTGCCCTGGCGGCACGTTCAGTTTTACCTCGGGCAGGACAGAGACCCAGACCATTCACGATTCCTGGAACTTCCTGCTCATGGAGGCCATGCGCTTCATTGACGAGCGCAGCGATACCGTTTCCCTGACCTCGGCGTTCACATCCCTCAGCGTGCTGGTGGTTGACGATTCCCGCATCTTTACCAAGGCCCTGGTCAAATTGTTTGACGAAGAGCTGGGCGCGAGGATCGCCGGCAAGGCGGCTAACGTGGAAGAGGCGTTGAAGATTCTTGAGCGGGAGAAGCCGGACCTGGTGACCATGGATGCCAATATGTCCGTTGCCAGCGGCTACATGCCCCTCAAGCACATCATGATCCGCACCCCGGTTCCCGTTGCCCTGATGAGCGATTTCAGCGAGACGAATTTTTCGACGATGATGGAGTACCTGTGCCTGGGGGCGGTTGATCTGGCTGAGAAGCCCAAGGACGCCGAATCGTGGAATATCGTCGGCAAGCGCTTCAAGCGCCTGGGGCAGAATATCAAGGAGTTCAGGATCAAGAACATCAGGCGGGCCAGGACGCCGGCGGTGGCGGATTTCAAGATCCCGGTGGGCGAGCCGGCCGAGAAGCTGTTCATTATTCTGGGCGGGGTCGGCAGCCTGATTGAACTGCAGAAGATCCTGGTGTCCATCCAGAGCAACAGATCCGCTGCCGGCATGATCTTTCTCGATCTCTACCCCGGGGTGATCCCCTACCTGGCTTCCTATTTCGAGAAACTGACCATCATCAACCCGATGAAGCTGGAATCGAAGGTGCCCCTGCTGAGCTCGCAGTGCGGCATCAGCTATTGGCATGGCTCCTGGCAGATAACAGTGGATGATAACGGGGCGGCGGTGCCGATCATGAATAACGATTCAGGGCTGCTCGATGCCGAAAGTCTGCTGAAATCGGCGGCCTGGGCCTTTAGCGCCAAGCTCACCGTCATCATCCTCAGCGGCACGGACCTCCCCATGGCCGAGGGGCTGATGGAGGTGTCCAGCCGCAAGGGCAGGATCTTCCTCCAGGAGCCCGACACCTGCCTTTTCCCGGGCCCGATCCTGCAGCTGGAGGCCCTGCACCTGCACGAATCCTTCATCGAAGCGGAAAAGGTCACCGATCTGCTCGGGGATATTCTCAAGTAAATTACGGCCCCTGATCCGGCTTGCCGGCCCGGTCCAGGGAATGCAGATACTCCTCCCACTCCACGGGCAGCGATCCCTTCTTTTTGGTGTTGCATTCCTTGCAGCAGGGGACCAGGTTATCCTTGGTGGAGCGGCCGCCCCGGGCCATCGGGATGACATGGTCCATGGTCAGGTTGGCGTAGCCGACCTTACGGCCGCAGTAGTAGCAGGTGCCGCCGGCGGTTTTCTGCTGCCACCAGCGGGTCTTGCGCAGTTCCCGCGCCTTGGCGCGTTCGGCCTTGAGGATTTTTTCGTCGATGGAGTCCAGGCTGAAATAGTTGTTGTTCATGGTTTGTTCACCAGTTCTCCAAGCAGGCGCTGTCGGGCCTGGCCCACCAGGTAGAGCGAGCCGGCCACGCAGATCAAATCATCGGGCTCGGCGGCGGCCATGGCCAGGTCCAGGGCCGCCCGGACCGAATCGGTGCAGGAGGTTCGGATTCTGTCCCGCAGTTCCCCGGGCAGCAGGTCGCGCAGGGTTTCCGGCCGGGCCGAGCGTTCGCTCTCCGGGCGGGTGAAGATGATCTCCGCTGCCAGGGGGGCAACCTCCAGCAGGGTGCCGGCGATATCCTTGTCCGCCATGGAGGCCCAGACCAGGATCAGCCGGTCATAGCTGAAGTCGTCGCGCAGGGCGTTTTTCAGCGCCCTGGCCCCGTCCGGGTTATGGGCACCGTCCAGGAGAAAGCGGCCGGGGGGCGGGGCTGCATGCCGGAATTCCTCAAGGCGGCCGGGCCAGGCGACCTGGTTGAGTCCCTTGCGGAGCTCGGTCTCGCTGACCGGAAATGGTGACCGGATGACCTCCAGGGCAGCCAGGGCTTGGGCCGCATTGTCCACCTGATGCGCGCCCCGCAGGGGCAGCGGCAGGTCCGACAGTTGCATCCGGGCTTCCCCGTTTCTCTTTATTCCCGAATAGCTCCACAGTCCCTTTTCCACCCGGTGCAACTCGGCAGTGAAGTCCCGCTGCAACAGATACACCGGGCAGCCCAACTCTCGGGCCTTGCTTTCGATGACTGCCAGGGCTTCTCCCTGCCGGGCGCCGGTAACAACCGGCACATCAAGTTTGATGATCCCGGCCTTTTCCGCCGCAATCTCGCCGACCGTGGTGCCCAGGTACTGTTCATGGTCCAGGCCGATATTGGTGATCACCGACACCAGCGGGGTGACTACGTTGGTGGCGTCCAGTCGGCCGCCCAGGCCAACCTCCAGCAGCGCGATATCCACCTTGACTTCCGCGAACCAGAGCAGGACCAGGGCGGTGGTGAACTCGAAATAGGTGATCTGGCGGCCGGCGAGGATGCGGATGATCTTCTCGCTGATTGCCGCAAATTCGTCCCGGCTGATATAGCGGTCGCCGAGCCGGAAACGTTCCCGGACCGAGGAAAGGTGGGGGGAGGTGTACAGGCCTGCCCGGTAGCCGGCCGCGCGCAGGATGGCCAGCAGGGTCGCCCCGACCGACCCTTTGCCGTTGGTGCCGCCGATGTGGATGCAGGGATATTGCTGCTGCGGCCGGTCCAACTCCGCCAGCAGGCCGGTCATGGATTCCAGGCCGAGCTTGATTTTGAAAAACTGCAGCCGGTCGAGATACGACCAGGCCTCCTGGTAGGTCATGGCGCACATGGGGAATGTCAGCCGATGATTTCCAGCCGGGCATAGTCCAGGTGCAGGATCTTGTCGCCGTGCCGGTCAAAGGCCACCTCCACCCGGCGCGGTCCGGGCAGGGTCTTGACCTGGCCGCGGCCGAAAAAAGGGTGTTTGACGATCATGCCGACGGCAAGCGCGCTGACCTTCCTGCCCGGAGGGAAAGGCGGCGTCGCAGAGGGCCGGGCCGGCGCAGCAAAGGACGAACCGGGGAAGGCGGCGGAAGGTTCCGGCTGCAACCGTTCGTACAGGCCGGGGCTGATCTCCCGCAGAAACGGCGACATAACTGTCCGCATGACGCTGCGGTCCGGGTTGACCAGTTCCTGCGGGTAGGTCAGGTAGAGATTCTTTCTGGCCCGGGTGGATGCCACATACAGCAGCCGGCGTTCCTCCTCCCACTGGCCTCCGGGCACCGCATTCTGGTGCGGAAAACGGCCCTCGGCCAGGCCGATGACAAAGACCGCGTCCCACTCCAGCCCCTTGGCCGAGTGGATGGTCGACAGGACGAGCAGGCCGTTCTCGTCATCGATATTGGTCAGGTTCTGGCCGCTTTCCGGAGGGTCCAGGGCGGTGTCGTCCACCAGGGACTGCAGATCACCGTAGCCGGCCACCAGCGCCTGCAACTGCTCCAGTTCCTTTTTCCGTCTCGGATAATCATCGTAGTAGATTTTTTCAAAGATGGGTTCATAGAAAGCCATGACCAAATCGAACTGGGCGGCGGGGGCCAGATCGTCGCGCCGAAGATCCCGCATGAGTTCGAGCAGGCGGCCATAGCCTTCCGCCCAGGTGCGGCCGGGGCTGACCGTTGCCATCGCCGACAGCGGTTCAGGGGCGTCCCTGATGGCGGCCAGGATTTTTTGCACGGTCTTGGGTCCCACCTTGTCCAGCAGGAGAAGGATCCGGTTCCAGGACAGGTTGTCCCATGGGTTGATGAGGACACGGAAGAACGAGAGGACATCCTTGATATGGGCGGATTCGGTGAGTTTCAGCCCGCCGCGCTTTTCAAAACCGATATAGCGGCTGGTCAGCTCCATTTCCAGTTTGTACGAATGGTAGCCGGAGCGGAACAGGACCGCGATCTGCGACAGGGGGACCCCCTCCTTTTCCAGGGCCTGCATGGTGTCCACGACAAACCGCGCCTCGGCGGCCTCGTTGCGTGCCGCATAGAGCAGCGGCCTGGCGCCGCCCTGGGTCGATGTGAACAGGGTTTTGGTGAATTTTTCCTCGGCGCTGGCGATGATCGAATTGGTCAGGGCGAGGATCGGCTGGGTGGAACGGTAGTTCTCCTCGAGCTTGATGACCCGGGTCCCTGGAAACTGTTCCGGAAAGCGCATGATATTATAAAAATCGGCGCCGCGGAAGCTGTAGATGGATTGGGCGTCGTCGCCCACCGCCATGACATTGTCGTGTGCATGGGCCAGGAGCCGGACTATCCTGGCCTGCAGCTGGTTGGTGTCCTGGTATTCGTCCACCAGGATGTGGCTGAAGCGCGAGGTCACTTCCTGCCTGGCTTCCGGGGATTCGCTCAACAGACGGTGCCAGTTGACCAGCAGGTCGTCGTAGTCCATCAACCCGTGATCGGTCTTGAAGCGGGCGTAGTGATCCCGGATTTTGAGCAGATCGTCGATAAATTCGACGAGATGCAGGTGCTGCTCGTAGACCAGGTCCTCGACGGGACGGGATTTGTTGACGGCACCACTCAGGATGTTGACGATCATCCGTTTGGAGGGGAAGCGTTTACCTGCCCCGGCCAGGCCTTGGGAGGACTTGATGAGGTTGATGATCCCCTCGGCGTCGCCCCGGTCGATGATCGTGAATCCGGGCGCAAAGCCGAGATGATGGCCGTGGCGGCGCAGCAGCAGGTTGGCGGTGGCGTGGAAGGTCCCGCCCATCACCTGCCGGCAGGTCTGGTCGGAGATCTGGGCGGCCCGCCAGAGCATTTCCTGGGCGGCCCGGCGGGTAAAGGTGAGCAGCAGGATCGACTCCGGCGCAATACGCTGTTCGATGAGATGGGCTACCCGGTAGACCAGGGTTCGGGTCTTGCCGCTGCCCGCTCCGGCAATGACCAGAAGGGGACCGCTGCCGTGGCTCACCGCCTCGCGCTGCGCCTCGTTGAGGGCATTGCGGCTGTTGGTCGAATCAGAGCCGAGGGGCTCCGTGATTCGGGGATAGAGATTGTATTGCATGTCGCAGGTTGTACCATAGTGCCATTGGTCGCGCAATGGGTGTTGACAGCCTCCAAGAGGCCCGGTAAAGTCGGTCACTTGCGCAACAGAGGAAGTGAGTGGCATCAATCGGGGTCGGCATCGGTATCGGAATTGAAAAAACCGCTATGCCCCTTGGAACATGAAGTCCGAGGTGAGTTGCTTCGATACCGATGCCGACCCCGACGGGAGCGGATGCTTTCTCTCGGTTTTGGCCACCAGCCGTACCCCAACAATTCTTTATCCTGGTATTGAAATGATGATGAACACTCAGTCCCTGCGGGATATATTCACCGACGAGGTGCTGGCCGAACTCTTCCCGGCCCGGCGCGCAGATGATTTTTTCGAGGCCCTGTTCGGGGATGCGGCCGAAGGGGCTTTTGACATCAGGCTGCGCTTCCAGGGCTTCAGCGAGAGCGCTTCAATTCTCCAGTTCAGCCTGGATCTGCTCGAACGGCCGGGCTGCTGCCTGGTCTGCAGTCTCACCTATGGCCTGCCGGAGGTCTTTTCCCGGCATCCGGTCATCAACATCAAGGGACTGGTAGGGGATATCCAAAGCAGGCTGGGGGGGCAGGCCGTCTGTACCGATTGGAAGCTGGGCAGGACCGTCCAGCGGGGAAAGAGCCTGCACGCCATCCCTCTGACGATCACGGTGCAGGCACCCTGACCTGCGCATGTCGGTTGCGGCCTTGCCGACACCCCGGCAGGGATATGACCTATTGAAACCGCCATAATGTTCGATTTTCTGTTCAACATCTCGCCGGTGGTCAAGATCCTGCTGCTGTTTGTCCTGATCCTGGCTGTCAACCGGGTCCGGGTGCATCTGGGCCTTGCCCTGGTCATCGGCGCCCTGATCATCGATTTCTGGGCGGCTAAACCCCCGGCCGCGGTCTGGTCTGATCTGGCCGGGTCCCTCGCCCACGCGGAGCTCTGGCTGCTGGTCCTCAATATCATCCTGATCCTGGAGTTTGGTTATTACCTGTCGCATCCGCCGAACTCTGCTTTGATCCTGGCCGCGGCGCGCAGGTTTGGCGGCCGCCACGGCCGGACGCTGAGCCTGGTCCTGATTCCCGCAATCATCGGCTTGGTGCCGATGCCGGGCGGTGCGCTCTTCTCGGCCCCGCTGGTCGGCGAAACCCTGCGGGAAAAGGAATTGTCCTCTCCCTGGAAAACAGCGGTCAATTACTGGTTCCGCCATATCTTCGAATACTGGTGGCCCCTGTACCCGGTGGTCATTGTCACCCTCTCCATGTTCAGCCTCAAGAGCTGGCAGTTTTTTGCCCTACAGATCCCCTTTACCCTGGTCAGCCTGACGGTCGGCTGGTTTGTCCTCCTGCGTCGCCATGTGCATGTCCTGGCCGATGAGGTCCAGGCGGCAGAGGAAGCTGACAACCGGCTGCTGACCCTGCTCCTGCCGCTGGCCCTGGTGGTTTTCTGCACCCTGTTTCTGCCGCCGGTCATGAGGCTTGCAGTCCCCGGTGCTTCCTCGGCCGCAACCACCCTGCTGGCCATGCTGGCCGGCCTGATCTTCAGTCTGCTGCTCATCGCCTGGACCAGCAGGCAGGACCGTGCATTTCGGCTTTTCTCCCATCTCCTGTCGGGAAGGACAGCGGACGTGGTTTTCACCCTGGGCGGAGTGATGGTGTTCCAGGCCATGCTCAATGCCTCGGGCCTGCTTCCCGAGGCGGGCCGGCAACTGGGCAACTCCCTGGTGCCGATTGAAGTGGTGGTCGCCTTCCTGCCCTTTCTCGCCGGTCTGGTCACCGGCATAGCCATCGGCTTTGCCGGCCCGGCCTTTCCTCTGGTTCTCGGGCTTGTCTCCGTAAATCCGCACCTGTCCCAGGCCTCGGCGCTGGTGCTGGCGTTCAGCATGGGTTATGCGGGGATGATGCTCTCGCCGGTGCATCTCTGCTATGTACTGACCCGCCGCTATTTTATTTCAGGACTTTTTCCCTCGTATGTGTATATTATTCCCTGTACTCTGGCCGTTGTCGGCTGGGGTGTCCTTATGCATATCCTGCTGCGGCTGATGGGATGGTAGAATGAACGGACATGATCTGGCGCTGGGCCAGCTGTTTATGGTCGGTTTTGCCGGGCTGAGCGTTGACGCCCGCCATCCGGTGGTGGAGGATATCACCCGGCATGGGCTTGGCGGGGTCATTCTCTTTGACCGGGATTTGCACGGCGCGAGGCGGAATATCGAGTCCGCGGAGCAGCTCAGGGAGCTGACCGCCGCCCTGCAGGGCTATGCCCGCATCCCGCTGTTCATTGCCGTTGATCAGGAGGGGGGGAGGGTCTGCCGCCTGAAGGAGGAGGATGGCTTTCCGACGTCGCTGCCCGCTAAGCTGCTGGGCGATGAGGCCGATCCGGCCCGGACCCGCATCTATGCGGAGCGGATGGCGGCGAGCCTGGCCGCGTGCGGGGTCAACTTGAACATGGCGCCGGTCGTGGACCTGGATCTGAACCCGGCAAATCCGATCATCGGCCGTTTTCTGCGCAGCTACGGCAGCGGGGCCGGGCAGGTGGCAAGCCACGCCTCCGCTTTTATTGCCGCGCATCATCACCACGGCATTGCCTGCTGCCTCAAGCATTTTCCAGGCCACGGCAGCGCCGCCGCGGACTCGCACCTGGGATTTGTCGACAATACTGAGCAATGGCGGCCAGTGGAGCTGGATCCCTTCCAGCAGCTCATTGATGCGGGCTATGCCGACTCGGTCATGACCGCGCATGTGGTCAACCGCCAGCTTGATTCCTCGGGCCTGCCGGCAACGCTGTCCGCGCCGGTGATCAGCGGCCTGCTCCGCGAACGACTCGGCTTTGCCGGGGTGATCATCTCCGATGACCTTCAGATGCGGGCGATCAGCGACCAGTGGTCCTATGCGGAGGCCGTGCAGAATGCGCTTCTGGCAGGGGTGGACCTGATCATCGTCTGCAACGTCCTGGCCTGGGAGGAGGATGCGACGGGCCTGGGCATCCGGGCAGTGGAGGAACTGCTGGCCGCGGGCCGGATCAGCGAGCGGCAGGTGCGCGACTCCCTTCGCCGGATTGCGATCCTGAAACAGAAGATAGGGGGGAAGGTGCCATGGCAGCCCAGTCGACCCACAGCCTGACCGTCGGCTATCTGATCTGGATTTTCGGGTTTCTCGGCGCCCATCGATTTTATTACGGCAAGCCGATCTCCGGCACGATCTATTTTTTCACCTTGGGACTTCTGTTCATCGGCTGGATCGTGGACCTGTTTCTCCTCCCCGCCATGCACCGTCAGGCCGATATCCGTTTTCAGCCCGGGCCTATCGACTATACGGTGGCTTGGCTGCTCCTCGTTTTTCTCGGGTTTTTCGGCATCCACCGCATGTATCTGGGCAAGTGGCTTACCGCCATCCTCTACCTGTGCACCGCCGGCCTCCTCGGTATCGGCTACATCTATGACCTGTGGACGATCAACGACCAGATCACCCTGATCAACGGCCGCGAAGCGATGACCGGTGCCGCGTAAAAAGGGAGACGGAGCATGAAAAAGTTGTCCGCCCATGCCCCTGGAATATCCCCGGGGCCGAAGATCGCGTACCCTTGCCGCTGGCAGTACAGGATCATTGGCGAGAGCCGGGCGGAAATCCGCCGGGTGGCGGAGCGGTATGTGCGGGAGCGGCCGCTGGTCCTGGCCGCCGCAAATGTCAGCAGCGGCGGCCGCTATGTGTCCATGAACCTTGAGGTCACGGTCCTCGGCGACGAGGAGCGCCTGGAGCTGTACCGGCTCCTGGCCGGTGATCCCGCTGTCAGGGTAGTGTTGTGATGCGCAGGGGTGACCAGGGAAAGGCAGGCCAGAAAGGGGCCGGGGAGAGGCTTGACAACCGGGTGTTGCCGGTGATGCGCGAGGCCGTCGCCCTGGTGCAGCTGGTGCTTTTTTCGCGGTTGAAGAAGAAGTTTGCCGCCAGCTTCAGCCGGTGGCCGCCGGAGAAAGCCCGGCAGCATGCCGGCAGCGTGGTCAATGACCTTTTCGCCTCGAAGGTTTTGGACCGGGAGTCCATGCAGTTCGCCGACGAGCACCGGGACCTGGTGGAGACTGAGCTGCGGGCACTGGCCTCAACGCTCCCGGATCTGCTCCCCCTGCTCACCGACGCACTGCGGATGCAGGTCATGTGCGATCACCAGGAGGGGCGGAATTCACTGACCACCCTGCTGCGCGCCAGGGCCCTGGGGATTTTGCAGGAGGAACGCCCCTTGCCGCTGCCCTCGACCTTCATGCTCGCCGTCCGCCGCCTGGGGGTGGAACAAGGCCTGCTGCAGCCCCTCCAGTCAGAAGACCCTGGCGGGGCATGAAATCCGGAACGGCAGCCGCGGCCGTTCCGGGGGTACATTCCGCAAACGAGCCGGGATTCTTGTTCAGGAGGATTCGTGCATCCTGATATGCCGGGTCAGTCCTTTTTTTCCTCTTGCGCCGCAGTTTCGGCCTTCTCCTGTATAGCTTTTCTTTTCTGGTACATGTATACCGCCTGGTTGTGTTCCTGCAGACTGATTGAAAAGTGGTGGGTTCCGTCATTTTTCGAGACGAAAAAGAGGTGGGGACTGTCCGCGGGTTTCAGCACCGCTTCCAGGGCTTTTTTGCCAGGGCTGCAAATCGGTCCCGGCGGCAGGCCGTCGATGACATACGTATTGTAGGGGGTTTTCAGCCTGAGGTGCTCTCTGGTCAGGTCGCCGTCAAAGTCCTCAACGCCGTAGATGACCGTGGGGTCGGACTGGAGACGCATGTTGCGGGCAAGGCGGTTCAGGAAGACGCGGGCAATGATCGGCCGTTCTTCCGCTGCGCCCGTTTCCTTCTCGACGATGGAGGCCAGGGTGACGATCTGATGCCGGGACATGGAAGGTTCGCCGCCAACGGTAACCTCCTGCCAAATTTTCGCAAACCGTCTGGTCATCATCTGCAGGATGTCTTCTTCTGTCATCTCCCCCCTGGTCAGCTGGTAGGTGTCCGGGAAGAGATATCCCTCCAGGCTTTGCTGGTCAATTTCCAGGGTCCGGATAAAGATCTGGTCCCGGGTCAGGGTGATGAAGCGCTGCACGTCGATCCAGCCGTCTTGAGCCAGGAGCACGGCAATCTGCTCGATATTCAACCCTTCCGGGATGGTGACTTGCTCGCGAATGACGGAGCCTTTTTCCAGGAGATGGAGGATCTGCAGGGGGGTCGCCCGGGCAGGGATGAGGTATTTTCCGGCCCGCAGATGGCGGGATCTGCCCGTCAGGGCGGCCAGCAGCAGGAATTGCAGGTCATCGGCCAGCAGGTTATGGCGGAAGAGGATACCGCTGATCTCCCTGACTCCGGCGCCCCTGGGAATGAACACGGTGGTGTCCTGCTCGACCGGGGCAGGGGATTCGGCGTAGTTGCCGAGCCATAGCCCGAAGGCCAGGATCGCAGAGGCCAGCAGCACGACCAGCCATGGCAGCAGACCCCTGCCCGGCCGGGGTGACTGGGGCTCAGGCGGCTGCCCGTTTGGGCTTGTCTGCCCCTCTGCTTTGGTCACGCTGGATTTTGATTTTGCCGAGGGCAAGCTCGATGACTGCATCCATGTCCTTCACTGGATAAAAGGTGATCTTTTTGCGGAGTTCTTCGGGAATCTCCACCAGGTCCTTCTGGTTTTCGAAGGGAATGATCACCCTGGTGATCCCGGCCCGCAGGGCGGCCAGGGCCTTTTCCTTGAGCCCGCCGATGGGCAGGACCCGCCCCCGCAGCGTCACCTCGCCGGTCATGGCCAGGCCTTTTTTGACGCTCTGGCCGACAATGGCCGAGTAGAGGGCGGTGGCCATGGTGATTCCGGCGGAAGGCCCATCCTTGGGGATGGCGCCGGCCGGGACATGGATATGGATATCGATTTCGTCAAAATAGTTTTCCGCCACGCCAAGGTGCCGGGAACGGCTGCGGCAGTAGCTGAGCGCTGCCTGGGCCGATTCCTTCATGACCTCGCCCAGCTGGCCGGTGAGGATCAGCTTGCCTTTGCCCGGCATGATGTTGGTTTCGATGTGCAGCAGTTCGCCGCCCACCTCGGTCCAGGCGAGGCCCACCACCAGGCCGGGCTGGCTCAGGGTATCCATTTCCGCCTCGGGGATGAATTTCGGCGGCCCGAGATACTTTTCCAGGGTATTGATGGTGATCGAGTAGGGTCCCTTGCCCCCTTCGGCGATTCTGCGGGCCAGCTTGCGGCAGATCTTGCCCAGTTCGCGTTCCAGGTTGCGGACGCCGGCCTCGTGGGTGTAATGGGTGATTATATGCTCCACCACCTTGTCGTCCAGGCGGAGCTGGCGGGGCTTGAGGCCGTTTTCCCTGATCTGGCGGGGCAGCAGGTATTTGCGGGCGATGACCACCTTTTCCTCCTGGGTGTAGCCGGAGAGGCGGATCACCTCCATGCGGTCCAGCAAAGGCGACGGAATGGTATCGCTCATGTTGGCGGTGGTGATGAACATCACCCTGGAAAGGTCAAAGGGCATGTTCAGGTAATGATCGGAAAAGGACGAGTTCTGCTCCGGGTCAAGGACCTCCAGGAGGGCCGATGATGGATCGCCCCGGTAATCGGAGCCGATCTTGTCGATCTCGTCCATCATGAATACCGGGTTGTTGGTTTTCACCGTTTTCAGCCCCTGGAGGATGCGGCCCGGCAACGCGCCGATATAGGTCCGCCGGTGACCGCGTATTTCCGCTTCGTCGCGCATGCCGCCCAGGGATATCCGGTGGAACTTGCGGCCCATGGCCTTGGCGATGGCCTGGCCGAGCGAGGTCTTGCCCACGCCGGGCGGACCGACAAAGCAGAGGATAGGTCCCTTGGTGGCGGTGTTGAGCTTGCGCACGGCCAGAAATTCAAGGATGCGCTCTTTCACCTTGTCGAGGCCGTAATGATCCTCATCAAGGACCGCGGCCGCAGTCTTGAGGTCCAGGAGATCCTTGCTGGAATCATTCCAGGGCAGGTCAAGGATCCATTCGATATAGGTACGGACGATGGTCGCCTCGGAGGCGTCAGGATGCATCATCTCCAGGCGCTTGATCTGCTTGCGCGCCTCTTTTTTGGCATGCTTGGGCAATTTCTTCTTTTTGATTTTCCTGCTCAGCTCGTCCATTTCCTGGGTAAAGCCGTCGTCATCGCCAAGTTCCTTCTTCAGGGCCTGCAGCTGTTCCCGCAGAAAATATTCGCGCTGGGACTTGGTCATCTCCTGCTTGGCGTCGGACTGGATTTTGGCCTGGACTGTTGACACCTCAAGTTCCTTGTTCAGCAATTCCGCTACCAGCTTGAGCCGCTCCACCGGATGGATGGTTTCCAGTATCCGCTGGGATTCACTGACTTTCAGGCGCAGGTTGGAGCCAACCAGGTCAGCCAGGCGGCCGGGCTCCTCTATGTTGTTGATGATCATCATCAGGTCCGACGAAAGGATGCCGCGGAGCGACATGATCTTTTCGGTCTGTTCGCGGACCGTGCGCATCAGGGCCTCGACCTCAACCGTTATCTTGATGTCTTCAGGCTCCTCGATCAGTTCGATGGACACCCTGAAATGGGGGTCCTTCTGGAGGATCTTGTTGATTTTCGCTTTGGACAGCGCCTGGACCAGGACCTTGAGCCGGCCGTCGGGAAGCTTGAGGGTGCGCATGATCATGCTGACCATCCCCACCCGGTAGATATCGTCGGCGCCGGGGTTGTCCTTGGTGGCATCCTTCTGGGAGACAAGCATCAGCAGCTTGTCGCTCCCCATCGCCTCGTTGACCGCCTCGATGGAGCCCGGCCGGCCGACAAACAGCGGGATGATCATGTAGTTGAAGACCACCACATCGCGGACAGCCATCAGCGGCAGGTTTTCCGGGATCTCCAGGTCCTGCACGTTTTCGCTGAAATCATCCATGCTGCTGGATAAAGAGTCGTTGAATTCCACACATTCCTCCTTGTAAACAGCCGCGCGGACTGTTGTTGTTCATTAAGAATAAAAGAAAGTAAACACAACCGACCGGTAAGTCAAGAGCTGAGGGCAATTGACGCTGAATGGCCGTTTTTTCTTGTAGAAAAGCCGGCGGTTCAATATAGATGAATTTGCGGAAAGCAAAAAACGCTGACCTCGGCCGCCTTGATGGCAAAATTTGCGTGGGGGTGCCGCCGGCAGCATCGCTTTTTTTTGCAATTCTGCCAAGATAGAGAGGTTAGCGGGCCCGCAGCGGATCCGAAACGGAACTCGTATTTCTGAGGCGACCATGCTTGATGCCCATTCTTTTTTTGCCCTGGCCGATTTTCCCCATGCCGATGTCTTTGCCGGGACAGTCCGGGCATGGGAGGCCCTGGGGAACCTGAAACAGTATATGCAGACTGCCACGGGCGCCCTGCCTGATGAGGCTGGCCCGCCGGCAAGCGGTATTCCTCTTGTCGAGCCCCTGGTGCTGTATGCTGGCCGTTTGTTTCCAGGCCGCGACTGCGAAATCAGCTATGGGGATGTAGTCCGGGGCGGCCTGAGCGTGCGGCGCGAGGGACTGGCGCTTCCCGGGGCCTCGGTGCTGATGGCCGGCGCGGTCTTCCTGGGCAGGCGGATTGAACTCGGGCGGGGCGTGCTGGTGGAGCCGGGAGCCCTGATCAAGGAGCCGGCCATCATCGGTGATCACACCGAAATCCGGCAGGGCGCGTATCTGCGCGGCTATTGCCTTATCGGCCGGCGTTGCGTCGTCGGCCACACCACTGAGGTGAAGCACTCAATCTTCCTCAACGATGCCAAGGCCGGCCACTTTGCCTATGTGGGGGATTCCATCCTGGGAGGAGAGGTCAATCTGGGGGCGGGCACCAAGCTGGCGAATTTCCGTTTTTTGCCCGGGGAGGTCCAGGTCAAGACCCCGGACGGCGTTCTCGGCAGCGGGCTTAGAAAATTCGGGGCGATTCTCGGGGACCGGGTGCAGACCGGCTGCAACTCGGTCACGAGCCCCGGCGCGGTGGTGGGGCCGGAAAGTTTAATCATGCCCAATGCCACGGTGCGTTCCGGCTATCATCCTGCCCGCAGCACACTACGGTAACCTGCTGCCCCTGCTGCCGCTCCTGTTCCAGCGCTCCCCGGACATAAAGTCCGTAGATGAGGCCGAAGATGATGCCGACGGTGAAAAAAATTCGCAGGATCCGGTCCCAGGGCGGTCTCTGGCCGGTTGTTCGGCGGATGAACACCACGATCAGGTAGGTGATGGCGATCTCGTAGGGCAGGGTGTTCAGCAGGGCCATTACGGTTCCCACGGCAAGAGAGCCGTTGCCCGGTGCCTTGCCCAGATGAAACAGAACATAGACCATCCCGGTCAGAATAAAGGTTATTTTTTCGTAGAGTGTTTGCATATGGAGCTGTCAGCAGTCATTTTTCCGGACACGGTGCTGTCCGAGCGGATGTGTATCCCCCTTGTACCTGTTTTCACGCCTCTTGTCTACCTGCAGCCGGTGGAAAACGATCCGGACCCAATCCAGGCGCGCAGTTCCCTCTGCGAGGACCTGCTCCGGCAGTCCCTCTGCCGGGTGCAGGTCCCGGCGCCCCTTGGCGAAGACCGGGAGCGGTTTCTCAGGCTGATAACCGATCTGCACACCCGCCGGGACGATTATGCGGCCCAGCTTGGCCACCTGACCCTGTCCGGGATATCTTCGGCCAGCGGGAAAAAAATGGAAACAAAGAGTTCCATCGTGGGAAGCCTCCTTGCCGGACACGGCATCAGGGAAGCAGGCAGCGACCAACGGAAAATGCTGCTCTGGCAGTCGAGGCTGCTGCTCAAACTCGCCGAGATGCATGCCGCTGACCAGGAGGAATTGCGACGGCAGACGGAAAGGATCAGGGAGAAGGAACAGGGGTTGTTTGCCGGCCTGCGGGAGGAGGGGGAAAACCCCTTTGCCCTGCCCCTCGACCTTGAATTTGTCGGCATGGACGCAGCGGCCTTGCGCCAGCAGCGCAAGGCCTGGTCCCGGCTTCTGGTCCTGGGCGAGGCAACGGACGACACCCCGCGCGTTGTCCTGTCCCGGGACCGCGACGGCATAGACCTGTTGGCCGAGGAGTATGAAAAAAGGACAGGGCAGGCTCCAGTCTCCCTTGGGAAGTTGGCCCTGCCGGCAGCGTGCCATGATCGGGTAAATTTTGGCGAAAGGGTAAGGCAATTCAGGGAAGAGGGGGCTGCCCTCCTGGCCAGGATTCAGGAGCGATTCAATAGCCAGACAGGACCCGAGGTCATCGGCTGCTTCTCCGCAGAGGAATATGATGCCTGGGCCGCCTTGCTTGAGGGATTTTTCCCGGCAGCTCAATGCGGCCGCATCTGGCTTTCAATGTATTCCTGTCCCGACTGCACCCCGCGCCAATTGTTTGCCGAAACCTTTACGCCGGAGGAGTCGCAATTCCTCTCCGCTCCCGCATCAGGAGCCGGAAATTGCGTTGTCATAGGAATGCTGGAGGAAGAGTAGCAATCGGGTCAAGCTGCGCGAATTGCAACTCGCGACCCTTTTTCTCTCGGGGTCGGGGTCGGTATCGGAATCGGTATTGTTCAAATTGTCGGGCAACCCTTCTCATGCTGTGAAATAATGAGTTTCCTTACGCCAACCCGACGGTTCCCCTGCGCACCTCATATTTTTTGCTGATTACCAATGAAACTCAG
>DNUE01000027.1 GCA_003508005.1 Desulfobulbaceae bacterium | reverse complement strand
CCGTGACCTGCAGCGCGAAGCCGAAGTTGCCGACAGGAGCGTTCTCAAGGGAACCCGTTGGCTCCTGCTGAAAAATCCGGAAAATTTGCGCCCGGACCACAATGAACCGCAGCGGCTTGAAGCAGCCCTCCAACTCAACAAACCATTGGCTACTTGGTAAGTGCCATAACATCGTAGACAAAAGAATGTGCCACGACATCGTGGACATTATATGATCTTTGACAATTGAATAGCCACCATTTCTTACTCCTGAATACCTATTATTTTAAAGGAGGTATTCATGGAGGAAGAAATTGTACAGTACCGTATTCTTGCGGTAGAGCGCTTTATGAATGGCGAGAGCGCCGAAGCAATCTGCACCTCGCTCGGCAAGTCCAGGGCATGGCTCTATAAATGGATCAAGCGCTATCGTGATCAGGACCATTCATGGAGTCAGTGTCGATCTCGAACCCCACATACAAGCCAATGTCGGACATCATCAGAGATCGTAGAAATCGTCAAAATGATTCGCCTCAGTCTCTATAATCAGGACTTGTTCTGCGGAGCGCAGGCAATCCTGTGGGAGATGGAAGATCTTCGCATTCAACCACTGCCATCCATGCGAACAATCAATCGGATTTTAAGCCGCTATGAACTGACGCATCGCAGAACCGGTAAATATGAAGCCAAAGGTACGCCCTATCCTGGATTGCCGTCGCTGGCACCCAATCAAACACACCAAGCCGATCTGGTCGGTCCATGCTACCTGAAGGGGCCGATTCGATTCTACAGTTTGAACGTCATTGATACAGCAACCCTCCGCTGCGGTTTGCATCCGACTCCTGACAAGTCAGGTCAAACGATCTTGGCCGGTTTCTGGGCTATCTGGAAGCGGATGGGTATTCCAGGCCACATCCAGGTTGACAATGCCATGTCCTTCTTCGGTAGCCCAACCCATCCACGAGGCATGGGGCCGCTCATTCGATTATGCCTGCACAACGGAGTTGAACCATGGTTTATCCCGATGGCCGAGCCGTGGAGAAATGGCATGATAGAGAGCTTTAATGACCGTTACCAAAAGCTGTTTCTTGCCAAGCAGGTAATGCTTTCGACAAATGACCTGGAGTCCGGTTCGCTGGCCTTTGAGCAACGACATAACAGCAGGTATCGCTATAGCAAAATCGGGGGCAAAACACCCCTTAAAGCCCTAGCCGCTTCGCCAGTCAAGCTACGGTTCCCGGAAGCAGTTGAACCGCCCAGGCAGCGGCTTAAAAAACCAACAACCGGCAGGTACCACTTGGTTCGGCTCGTTAGAAGCGAATGAAAATCAACATCTTCGGGGAATTTTTCCGTGTTCCCTCGGAACTCATGTACGAATACGTGGTGGCTACAATCAATGTCAAAGAGCAAAAATTGTAACTCTTCCTGGGCAATACCCAGGTAGAGGAATTTGATTACAAATTGCGATAATAATAAAAACTGTCCACGATGTCCTGGCACTTAAAACTGTCTACGATGTCGTGGCACTCACCAGCTACTGCCTATTACCTGAAAGAAGACCTCCGTCAGTTGTGGTCGCAGAAGGACAAGACAAGAGGTTCTGCCTTCCTTGACGATTGGATCGCTCAGGCCAGAAGTGCCGGTATCAAGATGCTTGATGATTTTGCCGCCACCCTTGAAAACCATCGAGCCGGTATCCTAGCCTACTATGATTATCCTATTTCAACAGGTCCCCTGGGGGGGACTAATAATAAAATCAAGACATTGCAAAAACAGGCATATGGATTTAGAGACATGGAATTCTTCAAGCTGAAAATCTATGCCCTGCATGAAACAAAGTACGCTTCAGTCGGATGAACCATAAAAATGTACGAGGCAATACCCTTTCGCCTTTACAAACCTGCTGAACCTGCCTGACCTAATCCACTGGCCTTCCGCTCATCAACGAGCGCGAGGAGGAGAATGCCGACGACAAAGAAGACGATGACCGCCAGGAGGGCCTGCCGCGAGGAACCGGTCCAGTGGCGGATCAGGGCGAAGAGGAACGGCCCCCCCACCGCCGAGAACTTGCTGACCACCGAATAGAAGCCGAAGAATTCCGCCGGCGCATCTTCGGGGACCATGGAGGCGTAGAGGGAGCGGCTGATCGCCTGGGTGCCGCCGAGGACCAGGCCGACCAGGGCGCCGAGGACGAAATACGCCCCGGCGGTCCTGATGAAATAGGCATAGAGCACCACCCCGCACCAGACCGCCAGGGAGAGGATCACCGCCCGTCTGGCCCCGATGCGGCCGGCAATCCGGCCGAACAGGAGGGCGCCGAAGATGCCGACGACCTGGACCAGGAGCAGGGTGGCCATCAGGGTTGTGGCCGGCAACCTGAGTTCCTGCTTACCGTACATGGTGGCCATCTGAATCACCGTCTGCACCCCCTCGCTGTAGAAGAGAAAGGCCAGGAGAAACAGGGCCAGGTGTTTGAGCCGGCCGACCTGCAGCAGGGTATGCCAGACCCTGGCGAAGCCGAGGGAGAGATAGCCCGCCACGCTGGGTGTGGTGGCGGGCGGCAGGGAGCGGCCGGGTGCCGGCTCCCGCAGGTAGCGGGCGGTCACCAGGGCAAAGCCGCCCCACCAAAGGGCGGCGGTCAGCATGGCAAGCCTGGCCGCCCCGGCTTCGGTGAGCCCCAGGGCGTCGTGGCCGGCGATCAGCCCCAGGGCGCAGGCGAACTGCAGCCCCCCGCCCGCGTAGCCATAGGCGAATCCTTTGCTGGAAACCCGGTCCGTCTCGCCCGGTCCGGCGATCTGGGGCAGGAAGGCGTCGTAGAAGACGTTGGCCCCGACGAAGCCGACCTGGGAGAGGACGAAGAGGGCGATGGTCAGCCGGACATCGCCCGGGCCGCAGGTTGCGAGCAGGAGCGCGGCGATTACCCCCGGGACGCAGAAGGCGAAGAGAAATTTTTTTTTGGCCGCGCAGTAATCGGCGATGGCCCCGAGCAGCGGCGCCAGGGCAAAAACGATAAACGCCGCGGCCGAGACCATGAAGCCCCAAAGGGTCTCGGCGGCAAAAAGGGTGGTGCCGATGCGGTACCCTTCCGGGGGCACCACCACCCCGGCAAAATACATGGGCAGGATGGCCACGGCGATGGTGGTGCTGTAGGCGGAGTTCGCCCAGTCATACATCGCCCAGCCGAAAATGACCCGCCCGTCCCCCCGCACCGGGAGCCCCTTTTGGGGTCAGGTCTTGCAATCACGCATATTTTGCCCTTACTTCAACAGATGATTGGAGCCTGTGGAAAAAATTACCAGGCAGAGCTGATCATGTCACCCCTGAAATATAATGGGGTCAGGTCTTGCAATCAAACAATATTTATGCTATCTTCAACGCATGGCTCGACCCTTACGGATAGAATTGCCGGGCGGATTATATCATGTCACCTCGCGCGGCGACCGGCTTGAGGACATCTTCCTCAGCGACAAGGACCGTTTTGCCTGGCTGGCGATTTTCGGCGCTGTCTGCAAACGCTGCAACTGGGTCTGCCACGCCTGGTGCCAGATGAGCAATCATTACCATATCGTGGTGGAAACTGCGGAGGGCAATCTCTCCCAGGGCATGCGCCAGCTCAATGGCGTGTATACCCAGACCTTCAACCGTACCCACCAGCGCGTTGGCCACGTGTTCCAGGGGCGCTTCAGGGCGGTGATCGTGGAGCGAGAAGCCTACCTCCTAGAACTGCTGCGCTATGTGGTGCTCAACCCGGTGCGGGCCGGCATAGTGGCGGATGCCGCGGACTGGTCATGGAGTTCCTATCGGGCCATGGTCGGTACCGCCAAGCGGCCGGAGTGGCTGCAGACGGATTGGTGCCTCGGGCAGTTCAGCCATGAACGCAGACGGGCAACAGCGGCCTATGTGAATTTTGTCAGGGCCGGGGTGGGCCTGCCCAGCCTGTGGGAATCCCTGCGGGGGCAGATTTTTCTCGGGTCCGATTCATTCGTCAAGCGGATGCAAGCAGGGATAGACGATCAATCGATCATTTCCGAGATTCCCCGGGCGCAACGCCGCCCCCTGGCCCTGCCCCTGGACGAATACCGGGACACCATCGCTGATAAAAGGGTGGGCATGGCGGCTGCGTATGCCACCGGCGATTATACGATGCAGGAGATCGCAACCTGCTTCGGCGTGCACTATGCCACGGTGAGCCGAGCGGTCAAGCGGGCCGAACACAATAAAATGCGTGATTGCAAGACCTGACCCCCACTAGAGGGTAGAGAGGAAGTGGCCGATCGCGCTGGGGGCGAGGATCTGGTCAACCGCTGTCGCGGCGATGGCGGCGCGGGGCATGTACTCGGTCTGGGCCGTGGCCGGGTCCTGGACGATGGCCAGACCGTGGCAATCCTTGATCCGCTTGAGGCCGTCGGCGCCGTCGCGATTGGCCCCGCTCAGGACCACCCCGATCAGGCCGGCGCCGTATGCTTCGGCAGCACTTTCAAAAAGGACGTCGATGGACGGCCGGGAAAAATTGACCCTTTCGTCAACGGACAGAGAGAACGTCCGGTCTTTTTCTATCAGCAGATGGTAGTTGGCAGGGGCGAAATAGATATAGCCCGCCGCGATGGGCTCCTTTTCCTCGGCCTCCTTGCAGGTCAAGGCGCAGCGCGCCCCAAGAAAATCCCAGGAAGATACATTCTGCAAGGGGTGCAGATGCTGGGCAACGATGATGGGCAGGGAAAAATCCCCGGCCATAACCTGGAATATTTCCGACAACACCTCCCAGCCACCGCTGGAGGCGCCCATTACCACCGCTTCAAATTTCCGCATTGCATCAAACCGATTTTCAGGGCCTCCCCGGGAGATGCTCAATGAATGTTCTCCAGCGCTGCCGCGAGAACGCTGATGGAAAAAGGCTTGCTGATCGCCCCGCTAAAGCCGCAGCTCTTGTAATTGGCCATGATGTAATTGTCGGCATAGCCGCTGGCGACAATGGCCTTGATCTCCGGATCAAGCTTCCGCAACTCGGCGAAGACCTTGTCCGCCCCTTCCCCGCCGCGAATGGTCAGATCAAGAATAACGGCGGCATAGGGGCATTTCATCTCGGTAGCCTGGGCAAAGTATTCTATCGCTTCAGGGCCGTTGACGGCAAGCGTGCATTCGTAGCCGAGGAATTTCAGCATTTCGCACATTGCCCCGGCCACGCTTTTCTCGTCCTCCATCACCAGGATCCGCTCCAGGCCCGCCGGGGGCGGAACAATTGACGGGCCGACCTCGGTCGAGCTTTTTTTTGCTACCGTGGCAACTTGGGCGGAGACGGGCAGATAGATGGTGAAGACCGCCCCCTCACCGGCCTTGGATTTGGCAAAAATATACCCATTATGTTTTTTTATGATCGAATGGGCAATGGCCAGGCCGAGCCCCTGGCCCTTAACCGGCCCCATTTTTTTGGAGGAAAAATACGGGTCGAAAATCTTGCCGAGTATGGCCGGATCGATGCCCGGCCCGCTATCCCGGAAGGAGATCATGACGTAGCGGCCCTCCTTGGCCAGAGGTCCCAGGCCCTCGCCGTCCATGTCGATATTTTCCACCCTGATGGTCAGGTCGCCGCCATGCGGCATCGCCTCCCTGGCGTTGAACAACAGGTTCTGGAAGACCTGGCAGATCTGACCCTTGTCCACGACGACATCGGAAATGGGGCCGGCAATGTCAATATGGACCTTCACATTTGAACCGCTGAGCAAAAGAGAGGTGGTATCGGTGAGCAACTGGGTGACGTCGGCGGTTTCGGTCATCGGCCGCCCGCCCTTGGAAAAGGTCAATAACTGCTCGGTCAGCTGCTTGGCCCGCTGGGCGGCATTCATCGCCTCGTCCAGCTTTTCATGGATTTCACTTTGCGGTCCGCTCAGCATCTGGGCCAGTTCGATATAGCCGAAAATCGTGGTGAGCAGGTTGTTGAAATCATGCGCAATGCCCCCGGCAAGCACCCCCAGCGCATCCAGGTTCTTGACCTTTTGCAGTTCCTGCTGCATCCGTTCACACTCGAGCCGCTGCCGGTAAAGCTTGACAAAGACCTGCACCTTGCTGAGCAGGATGTCGGGATTGATGGGCTTGAAGAGGTAATCCACCGCGCCGCTCCGGTAGCCCTTGAAAACATTGGCATCCTCCTTGCTGATCGCGGTGATGAAAATAATCGGAATATTGCGGGTCACCTTATGGTCCTGCATCAGGGCGGCGGTTTCAAAGCCATCCATGCCCGGCATCTGCACATCGAGCAGCACCACGGCGAAATCATGCTCGAGCATCAGCGCCAGCCCGTCGTTGCCGGACTGGGTCGTATAAACCTCCACGCCCTCCAGCGGCTGCAGGGTCATCTTCATAGCATGGAGGTTTTCCGGCCGATCGTCGATAAGGAGAATTTTTACCTTGGACTCGAACATGGTTTATATGTCTTCCAGGAGGAGGTTGATGATCTCGGAACGCATCAAGGCCAATAAATAAAGCTGTTCCTGTCAGGCCGCCTTTTTGCGGTAGATCCGCATCCGGCCTGCAAATTCGTCGTAATTCTTTTCGATCTCGGTAAAGCGCAGGCTCTCCTTCTTGCCCAGGCACAGAAAGCCGCTTCGGATCAGGCTGTCGTCGAGCAGATTGAGGACCCGTCCCTGCAGCGTTTTATTGAAATAGATCATGACATTGCGGCACAGAATCAGGTGCATCTCGCCGAAGACCTCATCGCTGACCAGGTTGTGCCGGGCAAAGGTGATGTTTTTCTTTAGCGCCTGGGACATGATCACCGAATCATAATGGGCCTCAAAGTACTCGTTGAGCGATGCCAGCCCCCCGGCCAGGTGATAGTTGTTGATGTTTTTCTTCACCTCGGCAATGGGATAGATTCCCTGCTTGGCCTTGTGCAGAACCCCTTCGTTGAAATCGGTGGCAAAGATGGTCGCCCGCCCATACAGGCCCTCTTCCATGAGCAGGATGGCCATGGAATAGACCTCCTGGCCACTGGCGCAGCCCGCATGCCAAATCTTCAGAAAAGGATAGGTCCGGAGGAAGGGGACCACTTCCCGGCGCAGGGTTGCATAGACATCCGGGTCGCGGAACATCTCGGTGACCGTCACTGAAAAATCTTCAAGCAGATCCTGGAAGAACGACTCATCGTAGAGCAATCTGGCAGTGACGGCTGAAATCCTGTCCTCGCCGGACCTGGCCAGGAAGTGTTTGACCCTCCGGGAGACCGAGGCCCGGGAATAATTGCGGAAATCATAGCCGTAGCGCCGGAATATGGCATCCAGCAGCAGTTCCAGCTCGATATCCTCAATAGCGATGGCGTCCATTTCCCCCCGCACCTGCATCCCTTAGCGGTACAGCCAGATCCGCATGACGGAAAAGAGCCGCGTCGCCTCGATGGGCTTGGCCAGGTAATCATTGGCGCCCGCCTCCAGGCATTTCCGCTTGTCCTCAGGCATTGCCTTGGCGGTGAGGGCAATGACCGGGAGATTCCAGAACCGTTCCTGGGCACGGATTCTGCGCATGGTTTCGTAGCCGTCCATCTCAGGCATCATGATATCCATGAGAACCAGATCGACCTCCTCTTCCGTGGCAAGGATCTCCAGCGCCTTGGTGCCGGAATTGGCGATCTTCACCTCCATCTGCTTCTCGGCCAGGATTTTGGAGAGGGCAAAGGCGTTGCGCATGTCGTCGTCGACGATCAGCACCTTTTTGCCAAAGAACATCGCATCCTGCTCATAGAGATTGGCGATCATCTTCTTCTTATCGGCCGGCATCTTGTCGACCACCCGGTGCAGGAAAAGGGCCGTTTCATCAAGAAGCCGCTCCACCGACTTCACCCCCTTGATGATGATCGAGTCGGTATAGCGATAGAGGCTGTCATGCTCTTCCCTGGTCAGTTCCCGGCCGGTATAGACGATGACCGGCGGGATCTCGATGCCGCTCTCCTTCTCCAGCCGGTCGAGGAGTTCAAAGCCGGTCATATCCGGCAGACCGATGTCGAGAATCATGCAGTCGTACTTGTTCTTCCGCAGCGCCTTGATCACCTCCGCACCGCTGGCCACGGCAGTGCTGTGCACATCGCCGTTGCCGATGAGCTTGACGATCTCCTGACGGAGCACCTGGTCATCCTCGACGATAAGCAGCTCCCTGATCTCGTTGTCAATGTAGTCCTCGAGCAGTTCAAACGCCCGGCGCAGGTCATCCTGGGTCACCGGCTTGTGGAGATAGCCCACCGCCCCTTTCTTGAAGGCGTCCAGGGTCTTCTCCTCCACGGACATCATATGCACCGGGATATGGCGGAGAACCTGATTTTTCTTCAGGGCATCCAGCACCTCCCAGCCGTTCCTGTTCGGCAGGTTGACATCGAGGATGATGGCGTTGGGCCTGAATTCCTCGGCAAGAAGGAGGCCATCCTGGCCGTCAGCGGTTGCGATGCACCTGAATCCCTTTTCCCGGCCCTGCTTGATGAGGTATTTTAAAAAGTTCTGGTCATCCTCGACGATCAGAACTGTCTTGTCGTCTTTTCCGATTTCGTGCCGATCATCGTCGATGATGACCTGTTTGCTCACTGGTTGAACGGCTTCAACAACAAGGCTGGGCGCCGGCGCCGGCGGAGAAGCCGGGACCAGCCGCTCCCTTTCGGCCAGGTCGAGAGACCTGGGCAGATAGAGGACAAAGGTTGAGCCCTGGCCCGGGGTGCTGCTAACCTGGATCTCGCCGCCGAGCAATTCGGCAAGCTCTCTGGATATCGACAGCCCCAGGCCTGTGCCCCCGTACTTGCGGGAGGTGCTGCCGTCCGCCTGCTGGAAGGCCTCGAAGATAATTTTCTGTTTTTCCGGAGGGATGCCGATACCGGTATCGGAGACCGCGATGGCCAGTGCCCCGGTGGGAGCCAGCCCCTCCTTGGTTGGGGCATCTTCCTGGCGCAGCGGCCGTACGGCAACGGTAATGCCGCCCATCTCCGTAAACTTGAGCGCATTGGAGATCAGGTTTTTGAGGATCTGCTCCAGCCGCTGGCGATCGGTGGCGATAACGGCAGGGGCCTGCGGGTCGATGGTCACCGTGAAGGACAGCCCCTTGTCGGCGGTAATTGCCTGGAAATTGTTCTGCAGCCGTTCTGCCAGATCCTGGAGCGGGAGATTGGCAACCTTCAAGTCGACCCGGCCCGATTCGATCCTGGCGAGATCGAGGATATCGTTGATCAATTCCAGGAGGTCGTTGCCGCAGCTGTACATGATCCGAACTGATTCCACCTGCTCCTCGGAGAGATTCCCGTCCTTGTTCTGAACCAGATTGTGCGAAAGGAGCTGCAGGCTGTTCAGCGGGGTGCGGAGTTCATGGGACATGTTGGCCAGAAACTCTGATTTGTACTTGCTGGTGATGGCCAGTTCCTCGGCCTTCTTCTCGACACTCTCCCGCGCCTCCTGCAACTGCAGATTCTTATCCAGGATGTCCGCCTTCTGCCGCTGCAGGGATTCGGTTTTTTCCTCAAGCTCCACGTTGAGGCTCATCAGCTCCTCCTGCTGCGCCTGCAGCTGAACCTCCCTATCCTTCAGGAAGTTGGTCTGGGCCTCCAGTTCCTCATTGGTTACCTGGAGCTCTTCCTGCTGCTGCTGGAGGGCCATGGCCTGCTGATGGGTTTTTTCCAGAAGGACGGCAAGCCTGGTTCGGGACTGGGTGGTGGCAATGGCAATGGCGATATGCTTGCCCACCCGGTCCAGGAAAGCGAAATCATCTTCACTCAGGGCGGCAAAGGAACCCAGTTCCAGAACCCCCATGACTGCTTCCTCATGGATCAGCGGCTCCATGACCAGCTGCCGGGGGACGGCCTCCATCAGCCCGGAAACCAGGCGGACGCTTTCTTCGGGGATGTTCTCGACGATCAAACGGCGTTTTTCCCGGGCCGCCTGGCCGACCAGCCCTTCAGCCAAGCTGAATCCTTCGCGGCCGGCGCTATCGCCGGTAGTGGAATAGACGGCGCCCAGCGAAAGATTGCCCTTGTCGGCCACATACATGGCGGCCACGGGAATGTGCAGGCGCTGGGCCAGACCGCCGAGAACCTTGTCGCAGAGTTGCGCCATGGTCTGTTCGCCGCGGAGCCGGTCATTGACCAGCCCCACCCCGCTCTGGATCCAGTTCTGTTTTTCAACGGCCTGCAGGGCGTTCCTGGCCTCGGTGATGTCGATAAAATACTCCAGGGCCCCGATCACCACTCCGTTCTCGTCCAGAATCGGCGCCCCGGTGTAGCGGACCGGGATCTTGAGACCATCCTGATCGAGTTCGGTCTCTCCCTTTTCAATATTTCTGGTGCGCATGGCCCGGCCAGCCCGGCATTCGGAGGTATGGCAATGCGGGTTGGCAAACAGCTCGTAGCAGTAGCGTCCCAGGCATTCCTCCATGGGCATGCCGACAAAATCACTTCCGGCGGCGTTGACATACTGGACGCGGAAGTTCCGGTCGATGGTAAGAATGGGAGGCGGGAGTTTGTTCAGGTGCTCGGTCAGGATCCTTGCCTTGTCGAAGGCGCTTCTGTTGGCCGCTTCCATGTCCCGGAGCCGGATGGTCATCCTGTTCAGGGCCGTGCCCAGCTGGTCCTCATCGGACCAGGGGGTGATCCGGGCCGAGAAGTCCCCCTGGGAGATTACCTCGGCCTGCCGGACCACGGCATGGAGGTTATCGACCATCTGGTTGACTGCCTTGCCGAGACTGTCATCGTCGCTGCGCAGGGCCACCGTCCGCCGAAAATCGCCCACCGCAATGGCCTGGACGACCCTGGTGATCTCCTCGATGGACTCGGTCATCCTGCGAAAACTTGCCATGAGCGTGCCGATCTCGTTGTCCGGCACCTCCCCTTCCATCGTCACGCTTTTCCCCTCGGCCATCTGACCGGCCCAGCCCGAAAGCCGGCGGATCGGCTGGACGATTCCCCGAGCGACGACTATCGAAGCCAGCCCCACCACCAGAACGGTGATCAGGAAAAGCCATATGGTATTCGACTTCAGCCGTTCCGCCAAGGCCAGGGCCTCGCTTGCCGCTACCTCGGAAACCACGGCCCAGTGGATATCGTAGGACTTCAGTGTTTCCAGTTCCCGGATGACGCCGAATACCTCTTCGCCGCGGTGGTTGACATAGCTGCTGGCCTTGGCCGGAGAAACTTGCCGGGGCCCGGCTCCATCCGCCGCCTGGTTGGGATGGCCGGCAAGCCAGACCCGGGTGAGATCAGTGCCGATCCTGGTCTTCAGGGCGCTGCCGCCTCCCGCCCGCCAGGAGTCGGAACGCATCAGCTGGTCGTTGCCGACAAGAAAAGTTTCCCCGGTTTCCCCCAGGCCGGAGCGGTCCTGCAGAAGCTCGTTAATCTGCTTCAGGGAAATATCCAGGACCATGAGGCCCTGCTCCTTCCCCTCCCCGTCCAGGAGGCTGCGGATCAGGTACGTTTCCACCGAGGAGTCCTGGCCTGGATGGAAATCCATGTCGGTAATAACCGTCTTGCCGGACTGCAAGGCCTGGCGGCAGCCTCGGCTCAGGGGGGAATCCGCCAGTTCGCCGGTAAAAAGGTTGCTGCCCATGACCTGGTCGGGCATGAAGCTGAACAGGATATTGCCCCGGGTGTCCATATACAGGACGTCATGGTAGACGTAGAGCTTCTTGAACATGACCAGTTCGGGCCGGACGGCCCGGGCAAGCGCCTGCCAGTCGGGATGGACGGCGAGGTCCCTTGGCGGCAGGGAGAGGGTCTTCTCGAGCCGGCTCAGTTTTTGGAGATATTCGAGGTTGGTGGGGATTTTACTCTGGATTTCGAGATCCTTGATCCGTTCCGCAAAAAAGGCCTCGATGGATTTCCTTTTCAATTCCATGGAGGAGGAGAGATGGTTGGTGGTGTCCCCGACCAGGCTGCGCCGGGCGGTCATGTAGCTGATCAGGCTGTTCAGGGTGAGAGGTACCAGGGAGAGAATCAGGAACCACAGGAAAAAAATTTTCCCGAGGCCGGATATGATGCCTTGCTGCGTCTGCGACTGATGCACGACCACCTCAAATTTTCATTCTATTATTCGCTCCCACGTTGTTCCAACAAACAATGTACCTCAATTACACCGCGTGAACAACCTTAAGAAGGAAACCGTGCGCGTGATTTGGCGATGAGGGTCAATATTTCAGCCCCACCCGGTCCCGGACCAGGTCCAGGGTGACAATCGCCTTGCCTCTCGCCTTGTCCGCGCCGCGGGCCAGCACCTGATGCAGGTAGTCGGGATTGGCAAGCAGCTGTTTTTTCCTGTCCCTGGCCGTGGCGAAATAATCCCGGATCAGCTCGAACAGCTCCTGCTTGATATGGCCGTAGGCCGCGCCGCCGTTGATGTACAGGTTGCGGATCTCGGCGAGCCGGTCCGGAACCATGAACAGCTTGAGCAGGGCATACAGGTTGCAGGCGTCGGGATTTTTCGGCTCCTCCACCGGGGTGGAGTCGGTCTGCACGGACATGACGATCTTGCGCAGGTCCTTGTCCTCCACAAAAATCGGGATGGTGTTGTTGTAGGACTTGGACATCTTCTGCCCGTCCAGGCCGGGCACGGTAGCGAGGTTCTCGTCAATGGCCGGTTCCGGCACGACAAAGGTTTCGCCGAAGGTATTGTTGAACTTGATGGCGATGTCACGGGCCACCTCCAGGTGCTGCTTCTGGTCCTTGCCTACCGGCACGATATCGGCCTGAAAGAGCAGGATGTCCGCGGCCATGAGCACCGGGTAGGAAAAGAGGCCGTGGGTGGCGGCAAGCCCCTTGGCGGTCTTGTCCTTGAAGGAATGGCACCGCTCGAGGAGCCCCATCGGGGTGATGACGGACAGAATCCAGGTCAGCTCGCAGACCTCGGGCAGGTCGGACTGGACCCAGAAGGTGCAGCGTTCCGGGTCGAGTCCCAATGCCAGGAAGTCGGCCGCCGCTTCCAGAGTGCCCTGGCGGAGCCGGTCGCGGTCATGGACCGAGGTCAGGGCATGCAGATCAACGATGAACACATAGAGGTCCGAGGTCTCCATGCGCTCGATCATCGTCTTCATCATCCCGAAATAGTTGCCGATATGCAGTTTGCCCGAAGGCTGGATGCCGGATAAGATTTTCTTCATGTTCTTTCCTGATCTTTGTCTGAAACGATTGTTAGGTTGTTAGGCTGAGGGTTGAAGGCTGAAGGTTGAGGGTGGATGCGATGGAGAAATTTTTTCCCTTCTTCCCCTGACAGCCTTCAGCCCTCAGCCTTCAGCCTTTGTTCCGCGCTGCTATCTATAGCCGAAAATAAAAAAAAAGGGGAGGGCAGAATGTATTCCGCCCTCCCCTGTCTCTTGCACGAAGAAAACTATTTTACTTCTTCAAAGTCGGCATCCACCACATCGTCGTCATCCTTGCCGGACTTTTTACCGCCGCCCGCAGTACCGGTCCCACCAGCGCCGCCGGCGCCGCTGTCTGTACCGCCGCCCTGGTGGCCCTTGCTGGCCTGGGCATACATCAGCTCGGCCAGTTTGTGCGAGGCCTGGGTCAGGGCTTCGGTGGCCTTTTTCACCGCGTCGAGGTCATCGCCTTCCATGACCTTCTTCAGGTTGGCGATCTCCTTTTCCACGTTGCCCTTGGTGTCGGCGTCGACCTTATCGCCAAGCTCCTTCAGACTCTTCTCGGCCATGTGGATCATGGAGTCGCCGTTATTTTTCGCCTCGACCAGTTCCTTGCGCTTGTGGTCCTCCTCGGCATGCAGCTCGGCGTCCTTCTTCATCCGCTCGATCTCCGACTCGGACAGGCCGCTGGAGGCGGTGATCCGGATGGACTGCTCTTTGCCGGTTCCCAGGTCCTTGGCGGACACATGGAGGATGCCGTTGGCGTCGAGATCAAAGGTGACCTCGATCTGCGGCACCCCGCGGGACGCGGGGGGGATATCGGCCAGCTCGAAGCGGCCGATGGTCTTGTTGTACTGGGCCATCTCCCGCTCGCCCTGCAGGACGTGGATAGATACCGCCGGCTGGTTGTCCGCCGCGGTGGAAAAGACCTGGCTCTTCTTGGTCGGCACCGTGGTGTTCTTCTCGATGAGCTTGGTGAAGACGCCGCCCAGGGTCTCGATACCGAGGGAGAGCGGGGTGACATCGAGGAGCAGGACGTCTTTCACGTCACCCCGGAGCACGCCGCCCTGGATTGCCGCGCCGATGGCCACCACCTCGTCGGGGTTGACCCCCTTGTGCGGCTCCTTGCCGAAAAGCTGCTTTACCTTTTCCTGGACCTTGGGCATGCGGGTCATGCCGCCGACCAGGATGACCTCGTCGATCTCCGAGGCGTTGAGGCCGGCATCCTTCATGGCGGTGCGGCAGGGGCCCTCGGTGCGGTCGATGAGATCCTCGACCAGGCTCTCGAGCTTGGCGCGGGTCAGCTTGATGTTGAGATGCTTGGGGCCCGAGGCGTCGGCGGTGATGAACGGCAGGTTGATGTCTGTCTCCTTAGCGGTGGACAGCTCCATCTTTGCCTTTTCCGACTCCTCCTTGAGGCGCTGCAGGGCCATCTTGTCCTTGCGCAGGTCGATGCCTTGGTCCCGTTTGAACTCGTCGGCCAGCCAGT
>DNUE01000051.1:24281-24971 GCA_003508005.1 Desulfobulbaceae bacterium | reverse complement strand
AAGACCGTGGAGACGGCCAGTGAGCGGGAGAAACTGATGTTCCGCGTCCGAGCGCAGATCCCCGTAGAACTGCTCAAAAAGCACATCACCCAGGTAAAGACCGGCCTGCCCGGTATGGCCTACGTCAGGCTGGATTCTGCGGAAGCGTGGCCAGCCCATCTGCAGACAAGGTTGTTGGAATGAATGCTGGCGGCTCCTCGGCCGAACCCGCATCACCGGCACTGCCGCCCGTGGTCCGGCTGCATGAGGTCAGCTTGCGCTACGGCAAAAAGCTGGCACTGGATGGTATCGACCTCGATCTGCCCTCCGGCTGCATGGTCGGCGTCATCGGCCCCGACGGCGTAGGCAAGTCCAGCCTTTTCTCCCTGATCGCCGGCTCCAGAATAATCCAGTCAGGTCAGGTAGCGGTGCTGGGCGGCTCCATGGCCGACAAGACCCATCGGCACGCGGTCTGTCCCCTGGTGGCCTACATGCCCCAGGGGCTCGGCAAAAATCTCTATCCGACCCTCTCGGTTTTCGAGAACGTGGATTTTTTTGCCCGCCTGTTCGGCCATGGCCGCCAGGAACGTGAACGGCGCATTGGTGAGCTGCTGGACGCCACCGGCCTGGCCCCCTTTGCCGACCGCCCCGCCGGCAAGCTCTCCGGCGGCATGAAACAAAAGCTGGGCCTCTGCTGCGCCCTGATCCACG
>DNUE01000051.1:0-24227 GCA_003508005.1 Desulfobulbaceae bacterium | reverse complement strand
TGGTGGCCACCGCCTACATGGAGGAGGCCGCCTGCTTAGACTGGCTGGTGGCCATGAACGGCGGGCGGGTGCTCGTCACCGGCACTCCGCCGGAGATTCTGGCCCAGACCGGCGCCAACTCTCTGGAAGAGGCGTTCATCGCCCTCCTGCCGCAGTCCCAGCGCGACGGCTACCAACCGGTCATCATCCCGCCTCGCCAGACCGACGAAACCGGAGAAGCCGCCATCGAGGCCCACGACCTGACCATGCGCTTCGGCGATTTCACTGCCGTCGATCATGTGAGCTTCCGCATCGGACAGGGAGAGATCTTCGGATTCCTTGGTTCCAACGGCTGCGGCAAGACCACCACCATGAAGATGCTCACCGGCCTGTTGCTTCCCAGCGGGGGGAATTCCTGGCTGTTCGGCCGCCCGGTGGATCCCCATGATATCGACACCCGACGGAGGGTCGGCTACATGACCCAGTCCTTTTCCTTGTACGGCGAGTTGACGGTGCGGCAAAACCTGGTGCTTCACGCACGTCTCTTCGGAATGCCGGAAAAGCAGATCCCGGCAAGGGCAGAGAAGATGGCCCACCGTTTCGGGCTCAGTGAAGTCATGGATAGCCTGCCCGAAGCCCTGCCGCTTGGCCAGAGGCAGCGGCTCTCCCTGGCCGTGGCCATGATTCACGGGCCGGAGATGCTGATTCTCGACGAGCCGACCTCGGGGGTGGACCCGGTGGCACGCGACGGCTTCTGGCGGATCATGATCGAGTTGGCGCGCCGGGACAAGGTGACCATTTTCATCTCCACCCATTTCATGAACGAAGCAGAGCGCTGCGACCGGATCTCGCTGATGCATGCGGGTCGGGTGCTGGTCAGCGACTCGCCGGGGGCGCTGATCGATAAGTGCGGGGTGAAAACCCTCGAGGAGGCGTTCATCAGCTACCTTGAAGAGGCGGCCGATAAAGATGAGGATAAGCCTTCGGCGGCGGCTGGGCAGACGGCCGCCGTTCCCGTGCGGGCCGGGGATCAGGCCTTGGCCACGCGGGGGGAGTTGTTCAGCCTGCGCCGTCTGTTCAGCTATTCCCGGCGGGAAGGGCTGGAACTGCGCCGCGATCCGATCCGTCTGACCCTTGCCTTGCTGGGAAGCGTACTCCTGATGCTCGTGTTGGGCTACGGCATCACCATGGATGTGGAGAATCTCACCTTTGCCGTCCTTGACCGGGACCGGACCGCCCTCAGCAGCGACTATATCCTCAACCTCGCCGGCTCGCGCTATTTCAGCGAGCGACTGCCCCTGGTGGACGATGCCGACCTCGATCGGCGTATGCGTGCCGGCGAGATCAGCCTCGGCATCGAGATCCCACCCGGCTTCGCCCGTGATATCCACCGCGGGACGCCGGTCAGCGTCGGCGCCTGGATCGACGGTGCCATGCCTACCCGCGCCGAGACGGCGCGCGGATATGTCCAGGGAATGCATACCCACTGGCTGACTGCCCAGGCGCGACAGACCTCCGGCGCCATGGCAACCGCGGGAGCGGCCATCATCGAGACCCGCTTTCGCTACAACCCGGATGTCAAGAGCCTTCCGGCCATGGTCCCGGCGGTTATCCCGATTCTGTTGATGTTGATTCCAGCGATCTTGAGTGCATTGTCGGTGGTACGGGAGAAGGAGCTGGGTTCAATCGTCAACCTCTATGTCACCCCCGTGACGCGACTGGAATTCCTGCTCGGCAAACAGCTACCTTACATTCTGATGGCCATGATCAACTTTCTGATGCTGACCGCAATGGCTGTCGTCCTGTTCGAGGTGCCAGTCAAGGGGAGTTTCCATACCCTTGCCTGGGCAGCTCTGCTCTATGTCATTGTGGCCACTTCCCTCGGGCTGGTGATCTCCACCTTCATGCGCAGCCAGGTCGCCGCCTTGTTCGGTACCGCTGTTCTAACAATTCTGCCGGCGGTGCAGTTCTCGGGGATGATCGACCCGGTTTCTTCCTTGACGGGGGTTGGCGCCGCTTTTGGTCAGATTTATCCGACCACTCACTTTCTCAACATAGCCCGCGGTACCTTTTCCAAGGGGCTCGGGTTCCATGATCTCCAGGCCTCGTTTATTCCTCTGCTGGTGGCCGTGCCCCTTTTGACAGTTCTGGGCGCTGCTTTGCTCAGGAAACAGGAGCGCTGACATGCGGCCGGCCAATATCCTTCATCTCGGTATCAAGGAGCTGCGCAGCCTGCTACGCGACCCGGTGATGCTTGTGTTTATCGTCTACGCCTTCAGCGTCTCCATCTACAGCGCCGCTACTGCCATGCCGGAGACCCTGCATAAAGCGCCGATCTCCATTGTCGATGAGGACCGCTCTCAGCTCTCCATGCGGATTATTGACGCCTTCTATCCGCCGTATTTCACACCACCAGCAATGATCACCCAGGCCGAGATGGATGCACGGATGGATGCCGGTCTGGACACCTTTGCCCTCAACATCCCTCCTCATTTCCAGCGTGATGTGCTGGCCGGACGCAGTCCCGTCATCCAGCTCAATATCGATGCCACCAGGATGAGTCAGGCCTTTACCGGCAACAGCTACGTCCAATCCATTATCGGCAGCGAGGTGGGCGCCTTTCTGCAGGGATACCGGTCGAACGCAACGTCTCCCGTGGATCTGGCCCTGAGGGTCCGCTTCAACCCGGAGTTGAACAAAACCTGGTTTGGGGCGATCAGTGAACTCATCAACAATATTACCATGCTCTCCCTCATCCTCACTGGTGCCGCGCTTATCCGCGAACGGGAGCATGGCACGGTGGAGCATCTGTTGGTAATGCCTGTCACCCCCTTCGAGATCATGGCCGGCAAAGTGTGGGCCATGGCGCTGGTGTCTCTGGCTGGCTCGGTCTGTTCACTGCTCTTTGTCATTCAGGGAGCGCTATCGATCCCTATACAAGGTTCTATCCCGTTATTTCTTGCCGGCACGATGCTGCATCTGTTCGCCACCACCTCCCTGGGCATCTTCCTCGGCACCCTGGCCCGCTCGATGCCGCAATTCGGCCTGCTGATGATGCTGATCCTGCTGCCGCTCCAAGTCCTCTCTGGCGGCACCACTCCCCGGGAGAGCATGCCCGACTTCGTTCAGATTATCATGCTTGCGGCGCCGAACACTCACTTCGTCATGCTGGGCCAGGCCATTTTGTTCCGTGGTGCAGGTTTTGAGGTTGTCTGGCCACAGTTTATCAGCCTGACCGTGATCGGAATGATTCTCTTCGCCCTGTCCCTAACGCGCTTCCGCAAAACCCTGGCGACGATGGTATAAGTCGATTTTATGCGCCGGCTTTCGTCCTGTTGATCGTGATCGCCGGTCCAGTCATGGCCCGGGCAGAGAATCGCCCGGGGCAGGAACGCTGAGCATCGTTCTTGAAAAGGACCTGTTTTACGATATCGATCGACACTTCACCAGCGGCGAGAGATTAATCTGGATTCCGGATCGGCAGACTACCACCACGGAACGGGCTGCGAAACTGGCCGGCCATTAGTCTCCGTTACACTCACGTTATTCTTACTCATGAGTTCACCACCCAGGAAAATACGACCATTTCGGTGCCATCAGTGTATCGGTCCAGTTCTGGCAGAAAACAAAGCCGGACAGACTGTTTGATGATCAAACAAAATACTTTATTTCAGCTGATTATTTGAGAGAGTCGCAAGAAAAACTACACTGGAGTCATTGCATGGAGCGAAGGGACCTAGCAATCCCTTGACTTCAACTGGCTGCGATTGAGATGACTGCTTCACTTTGCTCGCAATGACATTCTGCACAGGAGACGCACAAGAAAAGCAACAGGGGGGGAGGAGCACGCGCGGAACTTCCGGGGCGTACTCCTCTTGTTCAGGGAAAGGAGACCGGGTCTTCCTATCTTTTACGGTTGCGGGTGCCTCTGTGGGAACCTCTGGATGCTGGACCTCTTGAAGCGTCCCCGGCGACAGCTTTATCCAGGTCCGGCGCCGTCCCGTCCCAATCTGCCCGGATATGCTTTTCCCGGCACAACCTTTTGACCGCCACCAGATCCCGGCCGGTGACCAGGGAGATCGCTATCCCTTCCCTGCCCATCCTCCCGGTGCGGCCGGTGCGGTGCACATAATTTTCGGCGGCCCCGGGAAAGTCGTAGTTGAAGATATGGCTTACCTGGGAAAAATCGAGCCCGCGGCCGGCGACATCGGTGGCGACCATCACCTGGATCTTGCCCTTCTTGAAACGGTCGAAAATTGAGGTCCGCCTGTCCTGCTCAAGGCCGCCGTGGATGTACTCCAGGGAGTGCACCACCCCCCTCAGGCCCTGGAAAAGGAGCTCGCCGTTGCGCTTGGAATTGCAGAAAACGATGGTCTGCCCCGGGTTCTCTTCTGCAAAATACTGCTTCAGCACCGGCAACCGGTCCTGATGGGCGATGAAGCGGAAACGGTGGGAGATCGACTGGGGGGAGACCTTTTCCCGGTTCAGTTCGATGCGCACCGGGTCCCGCAGGAACGTGTTGGCCAACTCCGCGACTTCAGCCGCCATGGTTGCGGAAAAAAGAAGGGTCTGGTGTTTGCTCAGGATGCAGGAGAGGATGAAGTTGACATCCTCGATAAAGCCCATTTTCAGCATCTCATCGGCCTCGTCCAGGACGACTGTCCGGACATTCTCCAAAGTGAGGGTACTGTTGTAGAGGTGATCAATAAGCCGGCCCGGCGTGGCCACCAGGATATGGACCCCGCTTTCCAGCTTGGCCTTCTGGATGCTCATCGAAAAGCCGCCGTAGATGGCAAAGGGCGCAATGCCGGAATGCCTGCCGATGAGCTCAAGCTCGTCCACATACTGGAGGGCCAGTTCCCGGGTGGGGACCAGGATCAGGGCCTGAATGCCGGAGACCCTGAGATCTACCTGCTCGGCCAGCGGGATGCCGCAGGCGCTGGTCTTGCCGGAGCCGGTTTCGGCCAGGGCGATAAGGTCCCGACCCTCGCGGATCAGGGCAAAGGTCTGTTCCTGGATGGGCGTCAGCTCGGTAAAGCCCATTTCGGTCACGGCCTTCATCACGCCGGGACTGAGCCCGAGTTCGTTAAATTTCATGGATTGGGTACTCCTTACTCCGTTCTGAACCGGCAAAAGCTGCCGGTTCAACCATTGGTGCTGTTTTCATTTTCCTCGGGAAGAACCGACTGTCCGTCCACGTCGGATTCCTTTCGTTTCTCCAGCTTGCGCTGCTTCTTTTCCTCTGTCTTCTTTTTCTTTGCCAATTCTTTCTGGCGCTTTTCGTAAGAATAATTTTTCTTTGCCAAGACGTTGTCCTTTTTTAGGATTGGTGGTTATGCAAAGCGAAAATGAGCTGATTATTGCAGGAAATCAAGAGAAAGCTTCAATTACCGGGTTGTGCAAAAAGCCCCCTGCCTCGCAGGAAGGGCGGGGCATGGTTCCTACCATCTTTTCTTGTAGGGACTTTTCTCGCGGCGCTGTTCCGCCTGGTTGACCTTTATTTCACGGCCCTGAAACATGCTCTTGTTGAGGGCCTTGATCGCCTTGTCAGCCTCGGCATTATCAGGCATTTCCACAAAGGCGAATCCTTTCGACTGGCCGGAAAACTTGTCCGTGATAAGGTTCAGGCTCGCGATTTCGCCAAATTCTGAAAATTTCGCTCTGAGGTCATCCGCTGTTGTCGCATAGGGCAACTGCCCGACATAAATATTCATTCCATTCCTCCTGGGGAGTGTGCTGTGTTTTTTAACGCCACCGACAAACCAGCACCAGGTTCGGCGATGAACTTATCTGAAAAAGTGTCCCGTTGTCTTCGGGACATCTACAGGTATACTCCATGTTCGTCACGAAAGATACGATTATGAATTCAGAAACAGGTTTGCGCTGCCCGTGTTGAGGATGGCTGCCCGGCTATGGCTTTTCCGCCTGTTGCCGTCCTGGCGATTCCCGGCGGGCTGCTGTTCTCCTCTTCCCCGACCGCCGCTGCCGGTCCTGAAGGCGGGGCGAGGGCCGCCGCGCCGTGCTGGGCGGTCCTGTTTCCTTTCTCCCGGCCAGGACTGATGATTGGGCTGCGCCGCGGGCGAGGCAGGTTCCTCAATCGCCACGGCCAGGCCGTGATCATTGACCCGGATCATTTTTTCGCCCATGAGCCGTTCAATCTGGCTGATGATCTGCCTGTCCTCCCGGCCGGCAAAGGTAAAGGCCTCGCCGGTGCAGGCGGCACGGCCGGTGCGGCCGACCCGGTGGGTGTAGGCCTCCACCGTGTCAGGCACGTCGAAATTGATCACATGCGAAATGCCGGACACGTCTATTCCGCGTGCGGCAATATCCGTAGCCACCAGGACCTTGTATTCACCCCGCTTGAACCCGTTCAGGGCCTGCTGGCGCTTTTGCTGGGAGAGATTGCCCTGGAGGGAGGTGGCTGCATACCCGGCGCCCTGCAACTGGCGGGCAAGGCTGACTGCCCGGTGCTTGGTCCGGGTAAAAATCAGGGTCGAGGCCATCTCGGTGCTGGCCATGATCCCCTTCAGCAGGGAGATCTTCTGCTCCTGCTCCACGGCATAGAGCATCTGCGACACGGTGGCGGTGGGACGGCTGTGGGCGATCTGCACCCTGACCGGGTTGTCGAGAATCTCTTCAGCGAGGTGGCGGATTTCGCCGGGCATTGTCGCGGAAAACAGCAGGGTCTGCCGCTTTGCCGGCAGATATTTCAGAATACGCCGGATATCCGTCAGGAACCCCATATCGAACATGTGGTCGGCTTCGTCGAGGACCAGATGCTCCACCTTGCTCAGGCTGAGGTTCCCTTCGCGGAGATGGTCAAGCAACCGGCCGGGACAAGCGACGATGATCTCAACACCGGCCCGGATTTTCTTGATCTGCGGCAGCTTGCTTACCCCGCCGTAAATCGACAGGCTGCGCAAACCAGTCTGCTGGGCCATGCGGGTGATGTCGTCGTGGATCTGCTCGGCGAGTTCACGGGTCGGGGCTACAATCAGGGTTCGCACGATACCTCGCGGCCCGGTGAGCAACTGCTGCAGAATGGGCAGGACAAAGGCGGCGGTCTTGCCGGTGCCGGTCTGGGCCAGGCCCATGATGTCACGGCCGGTCAGGAGGGCAGGGATTGCCTGCTCCTGGATCGGGGTTGGGATTTCATATTTGCAGGCTTCAATGCCCGCAACAATTTTCTGGTGAAAAGCAAACTTGGTAAAACTCATGTAGATTTCTCTCTGTGGATATTGGTGTGACGGGGCCGCCGCAGACCAAGGTGCGGGAAAACTCCTGCACCCTCCGCGAAACGGCAATATGCGTTTCCGCCACTTGTTATGTACTTGTTGTTAGAAGGATAAAGAGAGCGAGCCGCATCGCGGTCATAAGATCGGCTCAGGAGACTCTGCTGTCCAGTCGTACGTGATCAGCAGATACTTCAATGCGGGTTCTCAACTTGCGGGATGGAAGGTCTCGGAAGGAAAGAGCGACGTATAAAGAATTCGCCAGGCACATAGCGCACTTAAAACTAGTGCAAAAAATTAATATACACGATTTTCCGCAAAATGCAACAAAAATAAAATCTGCTTGCCGCTGATCCTCAACCAGGGAGAAACCCCTCAACTCGCTGAGGTTGAGAGGACAGAACAAGGAAAGAGGATGGGAAAGAGGCGGGTCGTTTCAGTGCAGCAGGGCCGGCAGCCATAAAGCAAGCTGCGGGAAAAATACCAGCAGCACCGTCAACACAAGAATTGCAAGCAGAAAAGGCACGCAGCCCCGGAAAATTACTTCCAGGGGCACGTCGCGGGCAACGCCGCTCACGACGTACACATTGGCCCCCACCGGCGGCGTTATGACCCCCATCTGCGTCACCAGCACGATAACGACGCCGAACCATATGGGATCAAAGCCGAGGCCGCTGACGACGGGGAAAAAAATCGGCACGGTCAGCATGATGAGCGCCAGGGCGTCGATAAAGCAGCCACCAATAAGATACACCAACACGATCAGAAGCATGACCACCGCCGCTGGCAGATTGAGCCCGGTGATCCAGCCCGCAATGTCATGAGGTATGCGGGAGATGGCAAGAAAGTGGCCGAAGACGGTTGCCCCCGCCACAATCACCAGGATCATGCAGGATATGCGCGTTGTTTCAAAAAGGGCCTGTACTATTCCCCGCCAGCTGATGGAGCGACGGATAACGGCAAAGACCAGCGTGCCGAAGGCCCCGATGGCCCCGCCCTCCGTCGGGGTAAAGATTCCCGCGAACAGGCCGCCCATGACCCCCAGAAACAGCAGCAGCGTTTCAACCGTTCCGGAAAGCGAGACGATGCGCTCCCGCCACGAGGCCCGAGGTCCGGGCGGCCCGATTTCCGGACGCAGCGCGGCCCAGATGAGAATGGTCGCGGCAAAAAGAATTGCCAGCAAGATGCCAGGCAGCACGCCGGCCATGAACAGCCTGCCGATGGACTGTTCGGTCATGATGCCGTAGAGAATGAAAATAACGCTTGGCGGGATCAAGATGCCAAGGCTGCCTCCTGCGGCCACAACCCCGGTCGCAAGCTCGGGCTTGTAGTTGTAGCGCTTCATTTCGGGCAGGGTGGTGGCACCCATGGTGGCGGCGGTGGCATTTGTCGAGCCGCAGATGGCGGCAAAAAGCGAGCAGGCCCCTACCGTGGCGATGGCAAGCCCGCCCGGCAGATGGCCGATGAACTTGTAGGCTGCGGCAAACAACCGCCGGCTCAGTCCTGAATGGTAGGCAAGTTGGCCCATGAGCACGAACAGGGGCACGACGGTGAGGCTGTAGGAATTGAATGTCGAAAAAAAATCCTTGGCAAGCATGTTGAGCGCCGCGCTCCAGTTGACGATGGAGGCAAAACCGGTCACCCCGATGATTGCCATCACAAAGCCGATGGGCATGCGCGAAAAAATAAACAGAGTGAGCGCTGCGAGGCCGATGAGACCGATTACTGTTGGTGACATACTCTTCTTTCAGTGCAGGATAAAAAGGGCATTGCCGAAATCTCGAGCTATGAACGCTTCAGATCGCGGAAGCGGCGCAGGCTATGGAGAAACTCGACCATCAGGACCAGCGCCAGAAGACCGCAGCCGGCAGCAATACCGAACACAAACGGATAGATGGGCAGCTGAACGGTCGGCGTGACCTGCCCCTTTTTCAGAAGATCAAGGGCATACAGGAGCGACTGCCAGGTGATAATGCCGAACAGGGCTGCCGCGACCAGGGCGTTAATCGCGCCGACCAGCGCCTGCGCCTTGGGAGAAAAGCGCATGACCAGAAAATCGACGGCGATATGGCCTTTTTCCACCGAGGTGTATCCCAGGGCAAAAGAGGCAACCACCGCGCCCAGAAGCCCGATAATTTCATAGGTGCCCGGGATCGAGTTTTTGAACAGGCGCAAGAGGACATCAAGGGTTGTGAGCAGCATCATGAGGATAAGCGCCGCGGCAGCTATCCAGTTCGCCTTTTCAGCAATTGCGGGAATGTTTTTTTCTATGCGCAGCATGGCAGGAGATGCAAGTCTTTGTGCATAAAACAGGGCTGCAGGCAATCAGCCTGCAGCCCTGGCAGCCTGGACAGGATTACTTCTTGCCGTGTTCCTGCAAAAGCCGCTGAATTTCGGCAATTGCCTTGTCGCCGGGAAGGCCCTTTTCATTGGCACTTTTCTTGAAACTGTCGATAACCGGTGCAACAGCCGAGACCCAGCGCTGATTTTCCGCAGGAGCCAGCGCAATAATTTCATTTTTGAGGCTCAGGGCAAAATCTTTGCCTTCTTGGTCAAGGCTGTCCCATGCCTCGCCATGCTTCGCGATCCACTCTTCGCTCACCGCGGCAAAAATCTTCTTGATGTCATCGGGCAGGGCATTCCATTTTTTCAGGTTCATGACGACGAACATGGCCGTGGTGTAGCCAATATCCGGGCAGTCCGTGGTGTATTTGACCACTTCGGCCTGCTTCCAGCCCTTCAGTGTTTCTATCGGGGTGAACGTGCCGTCGACGACCCCCTTCTGCAATGCCTCATAGGTTTCGCCCTGCGGCATGGCAACAGGGGTGGCGCCCAGGGCCTCGACAACTTTTGCACTGAAGCCGGTCGAACGGATTTTCATGCCCTTCAGGTCTTCCATTGTCTTGACGGGCTTTTTGGTATGCAGAAGGCCCGGGCCATGGGCATGGAGGTACAGCACCTTCACCTCGTCAAGAGTCTGGGGCTTCATGGCCTTGTAGTAGCCATTGGCGACAAGGGTGGCCACCTTGCCGGAAGGGTAGCCCACGGGCAGATCGAGGGCCTCCATAATAGGGAAGCGGCCGCGGGTGTAGGCAAAGCAGGACATGCCGATATCGGAGATGCCGTTGACCACGCCGTCATAGACCTCGGGGGCTGCGGTCAGGGTGCCGCCGGCAAACACATCGATTTTAATTTTGCCGCCGGAGCGCTTTTCAATCTCCTTGGCCCAGGCGGTGCCAAGTTCGGCCTGCCCGTGTGCCGGGGGAAAGAAAATGCTGTAGGTGAGCTTGACCGGATCATCCCCTGCATGAACATGGGCCGGCACCTGAATACTCACGAGAGCAACGACCGCAAAAAAGAGCACTGCAAAATTTTTCATGTGTTCCTCCAAATAAAAAAGGGTATTATGTGGGGGTGCGTAGAGCGGCGCGAGAGAAAATTTGAGCCCGGCAAAAGGCCAAAATTTTCAGGGCAGTTTATGGTATTTGGCTGCAAGTTGCAAGTACCATATGAAACAGGCAATTATCAATCCTCCAGCAAAGGGACCGATTCTATGAAAGCCTATCAGGTGAGAATACCGGCGGACAACAAGCCGGGCATGCTTGCCCGGGTCACCGCCGTGCTTGCCCGCGAGAAAATAAACATCCGGGCCACCACCATATCCTCCTTCGGCGAGCGTGGCTTTTTCAACCTGATTGTGGACGACCCGGAGCGGGCGAAAAGGGCCTTGAACCGAGACGGCGTCGATGCCGAGCTCAGGGAGGTGCTGGCGATTCTGATTACCGATCAGCCGGGAGGACTGGACAGGCTGGTGCAGTATCTTGCCGCTGAAAACATCAACATAGAAAATGCCTACGGCTTTGTCATCGAAAGCAGGGTGAAGGCGGTGTTCGTGCTGGAGGTTTCCGACACGGTCCGCGTGCAGGATCTGCTGCAGAAAGCAAAGTTCGAACTTCTCTCGTCGCAGGCCCTGGCCGATATCGAGCCGTTTCACTACATGAAATACTAAAAGCCTGTTCCCAGATTTTGTGTTGATGCCATGCAGCTCCCCTGTCCGGGGGAGGCTTTTCGGTCATTTCATTTTCCCGAACCTGCAACCATTATGAAAATCCTTTTCTGCTGACCTATTCAGATTGGCTTGGAAGAAAGAAAATCGTGAACCTCCCGCATACCCAACCTTCTCCGCAAGTAATTTCGCTGCAATCAGCCGGCCCACTGACGGGCGCCGACGTTCTGCCTCCGGCTGCGTCGGAGTGCAGGGACGATGCCCCTTGCTGAGGCCCCAAGCCCGACCCCAGGTCCGGAGTCCATGAACTGCCCGGCTACACCATCAGTCCCTATGTAGAGGGCTTTGCCGAGACCCCTGCCGGGCCAGTGCCGAGGGTGGCCGTCTCTCTCAGCCGACAGGACTGGCTGGGCACGGTCCGGGCGCGGACGGGCATCTTCCGCAGCGGCTACAAGGTCAACCCCGGCCTCTACTGCGTGGGCGATGCGGGACCCAAGTCGCCGGTGCTGGTGACCGCCAACTACAAGCTGAGCTTTGACACCCTGCGACGGGAACTGGCCGGGCTCGCCGCCTGGATTCTGGTCGCCGACACCCGGGGAATCAACGTCTGGTGCGCGGCGGGCAAAGGGACCTTCTGCGCGGACGAGATAAGCCTGCAGGTAGGGCGGACCAGACTCGCACAAATCGTGAGCCACCGGGAACTGATCCTGCCCCAGTTGGGGGCCACCGGTGTTGCGGCCCGCGACCTGAAGAAAAAATGCGGCTTTGCCGGAATCTTCGGTCCGCTCCGGGCCGCGGACATTCGGAGATTTCTCGCAAACAACAGGCAGGCGGACGAGGCGATGCGCACGGTCACCTTTTCCCTTGCCGAGCGGCTGGTCCTGGTGCCGGTGGAGATCTCCCTGATCTGGAAGCCGTTGGCCCTGGCTACCCTGATAACTTTTTTGCTCTCCGGCATCGGCCCGGAGATCTTTTCCCTGCAGGCAGCCTGGCAGCGTGGACTGGTCGCCACCGGCGCCACCCTTCTCGCCATCATGGCCGGGGCGCTGATAACCCCGCTGTTCCTGCCCTGGCTCCCGAGCAGGCAGTTCTGGCTCAAGGGGGTGCAGGTGGGCGGAATCTTCGGGCTGGCGTATATCCTCTGCCTTAACGAAACCGTCTGGTCCCTGCCCGGTGCAGGCCTCTGGCTGTGGATTGTTGCCGTAACCTCCTCCATGGCCATGAACTTTACCGGCTCCACTCCCTTCACCTCGCTCTCCGGGGTGGAAAAGGAAATGCGGCTCGGGCTGACGGTCCAGGCGGGAGCTATTGCTGCGGCCCTGCTCCTGTGGCTGGCCGCACCCTTTGCCGGATAAAAACAGATGAAAGGCTTCAGATACATCGACGGGGTAGCCATCCTTCAGCTCGATACGGAGGCGTGCATCGGCTGCGGGATGTGCGTAACGGTTTGCCCGCACCGGATCTTTGCCCTGGAGGAAAAAAAGGCGCAAATCGTCGATTACAACGCCTGCATGGAGTGCAAGGCCTGCGCCCGAAACTGTCCGGCGGCGGCAATCCTGGTCAACCCGGATGAGCGCTGCGGCTGCGCCGGCCTGATCATCAAGGGCTGGCTGGCCAAATTTACCGGGAAACTGGTCGGCAACTGCTGCTGACAAGGGTGGGCCACTACCCTTGCATCCTCCTCAGGCCCCGCCCGCGACCCCCTGCACCGGCAGCGGCCCGCCGCTCCTGATCTGACCAGCGGCCAGAATGCTCAGGACGAGAACCATGACGCCGATGAACACGAAGGACCAGCGCAGGCCCAGCAGGTCCGAGCTGATTCCCGCCACCAGGGCGCCCAGCAGCACGCCGCTGCTCATGGCCAGGCTGAAGACGCCCATCATCGTCCCCTGCCCGTAGCTGCGGCCCTCTTCCGTGGCCAGGGCCCCGAGCACCGGCCAGATAATCGCCTCGCCGGTGCCCAGCACCACAAAAAGCAGGAGAAGCCACCAGAAATTGATGGCCAGCGGCACCAGGCAGATGACCATGCTGATGATCAGGCAACCGGCCCGCAGCAGCACCACCTTGTCGAACCGGTCCGCCAGCCTGCCGCCCGGTGTCTGCAGCAGGGCGTTCACCAGGGTCCGGCAGGCGATGACCACGCCGATCTGCCTGCCGCTGGCCGCAAACCACTGATGCATGAGCAGCGGCAGGAAGGCCATGGTCGGCACCATGATGATCATGGTGCTCATCCGGGCCAGGAGGATCCCCCTGGTCCGCTGCCGGCGCAGCATGCTGGCCAGGGCACTGCGCAGGGCCGGCGGCGGTTTCTTCTGTTCGCGCCCCTCCAGGGCGGGCATCTGAAAGAGGACCAGGAGCAGGGCCAGCATGCTCAAGGCGGACATGGCGTAAAAGGCCGCCGCCATTCCCCACAGATCGGTAAAGACGCCGCCGAGCAAAGGCCCGCCGCCGATGCCGGCGAAGATGGCGATATTCAGCATCCCCATGTAGCGGCCCTCCTGGCCTATCGGCGCCATATCGCTGACATAGGCCATGGCCACCGGCACGATCATCGCCGAACCCACCCCATGCAGGGCGCGAATGGCGACCAGGTTGACCACTGACGTCGCTTCCGGAAAGAGGAGACCGACCAGGGCATAGACCAGCAGGCCGGAGAGGAGAAATCCTTTCCGGCCCCAGCGGTCGGAGAGGCTGCCGACCAGGGGCTGCAGGATGGTGCGGCTGAAGGAAAAGGCGGCGATGATCAGCCCCAGGCTCAGGCCGCTCGCGCCGAGGCTGACCGCCAGGACCGGCACCACCGGCACGATGATGCCGATGCCCAGCAGGGCGATCATCACCGACAGAAGAAGGGTGACCAGCATCTGGCGCTTCATCGTGTCAACCGCTCCGCGTACCGGCCTGGATCACGCAAGGTCGCGCACCAGGGAGCTGAAATGCGCGAGCCGCCTGCATTTGAGGAGCCGGCGCGCCCCGTCGATGGAATCCAGCGCCTGCATCTGGCCCACCACCTCCTTCATCTTGAACAGCACCTGCTGTTCGCCGCAGAAAAGCTCCTGGTACCTGGACAGCAGGACCAGCAGGTAGTCGCGGACCTCGGCCGCCTTCTGCTCGGGAGGCGAGAAAGCCGGGTAGCCGCCGCGCAGCCGCTGGAAGAGGAAGGGATCGGCAATGGCCCCCCGGCCGAGCATCAGGCCGGCGGCCCCGGTCTGGGCCAGGACCCGCCTGCCGTCCTCCTCGGTGAAGATATCGCCGTTGGCGATCACCGGCAGCGCAGTGCGCCGCACCACCTCCGCCGTCACCCGGTGATCGGCGAGACCACTGTAGAGCTGGCGCATAGTGCGGGGGTGCACGATCAGGAAATCCACCCCGCACTCCTCGAACAGATCGACCAGGGCGGGAAGCTGCGATGAGTTATCGACCCCGGAACGCGTCTTGACGGAAAAGCTGCCGCGGATCGCGGGCCGCAAGAGCTTGAGCAGGGCCGCCAGCCGGTCCGGCTCCGCCAGCAGGGTCCCGCCGGCCGAGTTCCGGGCCATGCGGCCGTAGGGGCAGCCGAGGTTGATATTCAGATGGGCCGCGCCGAGTTCCTGGACCGCCCGGGCGGCGGCAAGCATGGCCTCTGGTTCGCCGCCGATCAGCTGTACCACGAGGGGGACCCCGCCCTCCCCGGCCGCCACCTCCAACCGGTCGCTCCTGGAGATGGGCGAACGTCCATCCGCCTTGACCAGGATGTATTCGGTAAAGACAACGTCGGGCCGGTAGCGCTCGACAAACAGGCCGCGCAGGGCCCGGTTGGTCAACCCCTGCATGGGGGCGAGCATCAGGGGAACACTCCCCGGCGGCCAGGGAAGATTGGAAGGTGCAGTCATGGATCGGATGAACGGTTAGTCGAACTGCCGCCGGAATTCATGAAAGGCGGCCCGCAGTTCCTCCAGCTCGCTGTGCAGGATCTTCAGTTCCTCTTCCAGGGCGGCCAACCGCTCGTTTTCCGCCCGGACCTGCACGGTGGCCGCCTCCGGCGCTGCAGTCACCGGCTCCACGTTCTCCGGCTCGCCGGCCAGCAGGTGCGCATAGCGGGACTCCTTGCGGCCCGGCTGCCGGGATAGCTTCCGGACCAGGCCTATTTCCTCCAGGACCTGGAGGGTGGCGCCGACCTCATCCAGGTCGCCGAAGGGAAACAACCGCTCGGAGCGGCCACGCAGCTCGCCCGCGGTCTGCGGACCGCGCAGCAGAAGCAGGCAAATAAGCGCCATCTCCTGGGCCATCAGGCTGAACTTCTTGTCCAGCTGCTGCCCGTACTTGGGTACCCTGGCGGCGTCGCTCCGCCAGACCAGGTGCTTGTCCTTCAGGCTGTCCAGGGCCAGGACCACGGTCCGCTCGTCGAAGCTCACCACCGGCTCCCGGTTGGACTTCTGGTTACAGGCTGTAACCAGGCCATTCAGGGAGAGCGGGTAATATTCAGGAGTGGCCATCTCTTTTTCCAGGAGGCAGCCCAGCACCCTCGTTTCGACAGCGTTGAGTTCAAAATCCAGCATGGCAGATTTCCTGTATGGCAGGTATAATAAGAAGAAAAGAGCTCCATTCATTCATATGGGTCGCAGGCAGTATACCAGCAAAATCGGCAACCGGCATGGGCAAAGTGCCGGACCAGAAAAAGGGGGGAGGATATGAATCCGAAGCTTGCCTTTCTATTCAGCCGCCGCAGTGTCCGCAAATATGAGGACCGGGAAGTGCCGGCGGAAATGCTCCAGGACCTGCTGCAAGCGGGCATGGCCGCACCGTCCGCGGTGGCCAAGGACCCCTGGCACTTCATCGTCCTGCGGGAAAAGACGGACCTGAACAGGCTGGCGGACATCCTGCAGCACGGCCAGATGCTGCGCCAGGCGGGAGCGGCCTTTGTCGTGTGCGGGGATATCAGGCAGGCTCACGACCAGCTGGAATCCTATATGCTGCAGGACCTGAGCGCAGCGACGGAAAACATCCTCCTCGCCGCCAACGCGCTGGGCCTGGGCACCTGCTGGCTGGGCGTCCACCCCCGGCCGGAGCGGATGAACGGCGTAAGAAAGCTCTTTCAGCTGCCGGAAAACATCATCCCCATGTGCGGAATCGCCATCGGCTGGCCCAAGGACCCGCCGCCGGCCCGGACCCGCTTCAACCCGGAGCGGGTCCACCAGGGAAAATGGTAAAACAGCTGGACCGATTTTGGAGGTGCTGCCTGGCCGGCCGATCGCCTGCCAGCCTCGATGCCATTGACAGCCGTATCTCCGGCCGCTTCTGTTCCCACGGAGAGAAAAAACCGGGAGCAGTGTAAACCCCGCCAGCAACATCTTGCCAAGAACGGCATAAAACATAATTACACGTTTTGCATCTGCTTTTGTTTTATTTTTGTTTGTTTTTGTTTTAGAATAGCATCAACAGAAGCTGTACGGAAAGTTTTCTCCCCATATCCGGGCGATAACAGGGTTTCCGACAACGGGAACAACTTTGGGAAAAAAGCGGGATGCAGAACATGCAAAGGGGTCAAGCCGCCCGTCATGCCGAGTTTGACATTGTCAACCTGATCGATGCGGTTCCCCACGGGGTGATGCTGCTGGACCACAGGCGTCGGGTCATCACCCTCAACCGCTTCCTGGAGGCGCTTATCGGGTACAGCCGGGACGATGTCGCCGGGGTCAAGGGCGAATATGTCATCCGCGCCAGCCTGAAGATGGAAGACGCGGCCGTCGCCAAGATTCTTGCTTCCGAGGAAAACGTATCGGTCGAGGGAGACATCATCAGCCAGAACCGCCGAAGGACGCCGGTCCGCTTTAATGTTTCCCCCCTGAAAACCGTAACCGGCGATACACATGGTTCCATCCTCGTCCTGGAGGACATCTCCCTGCTCAAGGACCTGGGCAACAAGGTCCATGGCTTTTCCGGACAGGAGAAAATCATCGGGCACAGCCTCAAGATGCAGGAAATTTTCGAACTCATCCCCATTGCCGCCAGGACGGATACCACGGTGCTGGTTACCGGCGAGACGGGAACCGGCAAGGACCTTGTGGCCGAGGCCATTCACCGTGCGTCGAAAAGAACACGCCACCCATTCATCAAGGTCAACTGCGGCGCTCTGCCCGAATCCCTCCTCGAGTCCGAACTGTTCGGTCATGTCCGCGGCGCTTTCACTGGCGCCGACAAGGACAAGCCAGGCATGTTTCGCCTTGCCAACGGCGGGACAATTTTTCTTACTGAAATCGGCGACCTGCCTCTATCGCTGCAGGTGAAGCTGCTGACCGTCCTGGACGACAAGGAGTTTTTTCCGGTGGGGGGCTCGAAAAAAGAGAAGGTTGACGTCCGAATCGTCGCCGCCACCCATCGCAACCTGGGTGAGCGGGTACGGGCCGGGATGTTCCGGGAGGATCTGTACTACCGGCTCAATGTCCTGCGCATCCACATCCCGCCGCTGCGAGAGCGCGCCGACGATATCCGCCTGCTGCTGGACCATTTTCTGGTGGCCTTCAAAAAGAATTTAAACAAGAACATCATCGGGTTCAGCGATGAAACCATGCAGATGCTGTCGAACTATGCCTTCCCCGGCAATGTGCGGGAACTGAGAAACATCGTCGAGTACGCCGTCAACATCTGCCCCGGCGGGACCGTGCTTCCTGAACATCTTCCCGGCCTCATGACTGCTGTTCCCCAGGAATCCTTCCATTCCCGGCCTAACCTGCCGCCGCGCAACGGCGGAAACGGCCTTTCCGGCGCTGAATGGCCCGCGGTGCCATCCCGGGGCGGCTGGGGGACGATGGAGCGGGCGATGATCCTGGAAGCACTGGCCAAAACCGGGGGAAACCGCTCCAGGGCGGCTGAAACCCTCGGCTGGTCACGTAGCAAGTTGTGGCGGAAAATAAAACAGCACCGTCTTGAATGAGCTGCCCCTCATGATCAATCGATGGGTGCCTCTTGTTCTGTCACTTTCAATGTGCGATAATGGAACAGCATGAAAATCCTGATAGCGATCCAGGGCGATGATATCGCCCCGAGGTTTGACCTGACCCACGAAGCCCTCATTGCCCATGCCGAGGGCGGCAAACTGCTCGAGGAACCGAGAATAATCCTCCTGCCGGGCTCGTCCGGTGAAGAGCTGTGCGGCCATATCATAAAAGAAAACATGTCGCATGTCGTGTGCGGCGGCATCGAGGATGTCCACTTTCAGTATCTTTCCTGGAAAAAGATCACGGTCATTGACGGAGTGATCGGACCTTATCACCAGGCACTTGACGATCTGGTGCACGACCGGTTGAATCCCTGGAGTGTTTTGCCGGGAGCGGTCCAACAGTGAATCAACTGCCTGCTGGATCAAGGGCAACCTTGCTTGCCGGCCGATAATAAAGGGAACAACCATGTTTGCGTACAACAAAGTTGAGCATGAGCCCTGACATAGATCCAGCGGCGCTGCAGGTCAATGAGGCCCACCATGATCCTGAATAAACTTGAGAAAACCCTTCCCATAAAAAATATCCCGCGCCCCGACCAGGATGCGGCCGAAAAGCCCCCGATCTATCCACGATACAGGTATTTCCGCAGAACCCTTGTCCTGATAATGCTTGCCGTTACCCTGACGCCGCTGATCGTCACCGTCACCCTCAGCTTCTACCAGTACGGAAATTTACTCAGGAGCGAGGTCCGAAACCATATCAGATGGAACGCCCAGAGCACCCAGAAAACCGTCTCCTTCTTCCTCAATGAAATAGTGGCAGGCCTGTCCTATTATGCCAGTGAATATACCTGCGAACAGCTGACCGATCCCCTGACGCTGGGGCCTATTTTCGTCCGTCTGAAGAAAAAGAATCCGGGCCTTGTGGACCTGAGCCTGGTAGACCAGAACGGCTTCCAGAAAACCTATGCCGGCCCTTACAATCTCGTCGGGAGGGACTACAGCAAGAGCGACTGGTTCCCGATGGCCATCTCCCACGAAATATTCATCAGCCACGCCTTTCTCGGCTTCAGGGATATTCCCCATTTCGTCATAACCGTTTCCAAAAGGACACCGAACATGGGTGTCTGCGGGCTGCTCAAGGCAAGCATCGATTCGGAGACCATTGACAAGTTCATCGCCGCCACAAAAACAGAGGCTTCGGACGATATTTTTCTCATTAATAATACCGGCAACCTGCAGACCACTTCCCGTTTTTACGGTAAGGCTGTATCCCAATCGTTCCCGCTGGCGAATCTTCCCAACCGGGGGGACGTCACCCTCGAGACGTTCAAGGACAAAACTTCATCCGAGCCTGAGCTCAGGGCCTATGCCTATATTGAAAATACCCCCTGGATTCTCGTCCTGGTCAAAAAAGGGTATACCTACGGAAAAAGCTGGTCCTTGTTCAAAAACCAGATGCACGTCATCGTCATTACCAGTATCGTGCTGGTTACGCTGGTTGTCTTCCGGGTGGCCAATGTCCTTGTTGAACGGGTCAGGCAGGGGGATGCGGCCAGGGAAGTTATCCTTGCCGAAGCGGAGCACACCAGCAAGCTTGCCTCCATCGGCCGGCTCGCGGCCGGCGTCGCCCATGAAATCAACAACCCCCTGGCGATCATTGACCAGAAGGCCGGCCTGATGCAGGACCTCATGGAGATGTCCGATGATTTTCACTATAAGGCCAAGTTTCATGAGCAGATTACAGGGGTGCAGAACGCCGTTTCCCGCTGCAAGGTGATTACCCACCGCCTCCTCGGTTTTGCCCGGCGGATGGATGTCACTCCCGAGCCGGTCATGGTCAATGAACTGCTCCGGGAGGTCCTGGCCTTTCTGGACAAGGAGATCCTCTATCGCAACATTCGCCTGGAACTCAACCTGCACGAGAACCTGCCGACCATTCAAAGCGACCGGGGACAGCTGCAGCAGGTTTTCCTGAACATCATCAACAATGCCATTGATGCCCTGGAGACAGAAGGAATGGTGAGGATATCCACCTCCCGGCAGGAAAAATTCCTGCGAGTCGATATTACGGATAACGGATGCGGCATCCCCCCCGAAACGATGAAACACATTTTCGAGCCGTTTTTCACCACCAAGGCCAACAAGGAACATAAGGGGACCGGGCTCGGCCTGTCCATCACCTATGGGCTTGTGAACAAACTGGGGGGGACGATCAGCGTGGACAGCACCGTTGGACAGGGAACGACCTTCACGGTGCTCCTTCCCATCGGCTGACGAAAAGGAGGTATTTTATGGCTGACCCGTGGGTGTTGATTGTCGACGATGAAAAGGAATTCGCCTCCACGCTGGCTGAAAGGCTGAACCTGCGAAACATGGAGGCCGTTGCGGTGTACTGCGCCGAGGATGCCCTGTCCCTGATCCATACCGTGGATCATGTGCCGGACGTGGTGCTGCTTGACCTGAAAATGCCGAATATTGACGGACTGCAGGCCCTGGAGGCAATTAAGCAGTATGATCCTTCCATCGAGGTCATCATGCTCACCGGGCACGGTGATAAAAACATCGTGGAAGGAATCAGCAACATGATACTCGCGTACATCATCAAGCCCGTCGACCTGAAAGAACTGATTAAAAAAATCAACGGAGCGATCGAAAAAAGGCGAGCGGCGCTCTCAGGTGCTGACCAAGGGAGAATACCATGAACGCAACGAAACCGAGCCTCCAGGATGCGCAGCTGGCCTTTATCGGCCGGATAATCGCCGGGATTTCCCATGAATTCAAAAACCACCTCAGCGTGACCAAGGAACTCACCGGCCTGCTCGACGACCTGCTTTCCCTGGATCAGACCTTACCGAGCCCGGACCGGTATGCAAAAATATCCGCGGGGATCGAGGAGCGCGTCAAGGCCGCGGCGGAAATGGCAAGTCATCTGGGCCGGTTTGCCCATCGCATGGATTCACCGCTCTCTTCATTCAACGTCAACGAGGTGGTCGGCGAAATCGTCTTTCTCATGAGGAGGTTCGCCCGGCTGAAAAACGTAAGCCTGGAATTTGAGCCTGCAGCAGAACTCCCGTCGCTGCACAGCAATCCCTCCCTGTTGCAGTTTGTCATCTTCTCCGTGGCCATGCCCATGCTTGAGCATCTTGAAAAGCAGAGCGTTATCAGAATCTCCACCGGCAAAACGGGCGACCAGGTCCAACTCGGGCTGCAATTCGAACAAATCAGGGAGGAGGAAAGTGCCGTTACGCTCCCGGATATTCCGCCTGATGCCCTGCAGAAATTGCACGCCGAGTTCTCTTTCGTTCAGCCGGACAGGACGTCCGGCCGGGCGGTCCTGCTTTTATCGCCGGTCCCTCCAGGTCCCCGGGACAGCACCTTTTTCTGATCAGTTTGCCCATCAAGAACGGACTCCCTCCCGTTCTGTACTTTCCCGGGAGAAATCCCGCTCGAATGTGTTCTATAATGGTTCAATTTGTATTGTTTCGCCGCTTGATCCCAGATATTTTTTTAAATCATTGATTTATCAGTACATTTTCTTGCCCATTCCTGCCCCCTGGCGTACCCGTTTGTGTTGTCTTGTTTCAAGTCTTGGCCAACGAAACCCTTCCATACGCCGCCAGCTCTACTAACATGCTGATCTTATTTGTTTTAATGTAATGGCACAATGCTTGCAATTACCCAAAGTAAAGAGAACCAAGACCTTGGCCGACAAACAAAGGAGGTCAGACCATGAAAAGGATGCTCGAACAATTTCAAAAGATGGCAATGGCAGTAACCTACGCCGAGGCTGGAGAATGGAATACGGCACGGGAACTGGTGCCCGATGCTAAACCGAGCACCGAACTCAACTGGCTTGAAGGTCATTTTGCGGCGGTCGCCTTCGCCGAATCCGGTCTCTGGGAGGAAGCTGTGCGGATCAGCAGCGGCAGAGGTGTTTCCCGGCCGAGGGGGAAGGATTTTTATGAAAGCCTTGGCCTGAAAGGGGTCCATCTTTCCTTCGGTTATGTGACCGTTAACTGATCAAACACCTGCACTCCTAAAGAGCCAGAACCGTTCCTCCCCTCTATTCTCATGAGTTGCCTGCTTGCCAGGTCCGTTGCGGAGCCGTCGACTTGGAGAGGGGAGTGCGGCGATAGGCTGATACTTGATCGGCCCCGAGTCGAATAACGGTAGGCGCGATGCCACAGGCTATTCTGATAGTGATGGAAGATGTGTTGTTCAGCCAGACCCTGCGGCATAAACTCAGTCGTTTCGGGGTAAAGGTATTCGTCACGGAAACCCCGGTACAGGCCCTAGAACTTCTGGGCCAGCGGAAAATGGACGTCGTGCTCCTTGATGTCAGGGGCAACAACCTCCCTGCCGTGCAGTTCCTGAAGGAACTGAAAAAGACCGCCAGCGAGGTTGAGACCATCCTGATAAGCAGCATCGATGACGTGGGGATATCGATTGAATGTGTGCGGGAAGGGGCGTCGGATGAGATTACGGTGCCGTTTGACATCGACTCCCTCAAAACCAAGGTAAAAGAAGCCGCAAAGAGGAGCAGGCTCCGGCAAAAGCAAAGGAAAGGCAAGTTCGGCCTGCTCGATTCGTTTCAACAGGCCATGGTCGCGGCCACCTTTGCCCAGGAGGGCGAGTTCGACTCCGCCCGCACAATCCTCAACAAGAATAAAGCTGAGCGCAAGGCTGACGACAAAAAAGACAACAAGAAAACCGGAAGGAAACCTGAAGAATAAGAGACCGTCCACGGATTGCGGTTAACGTCCAACAGCGAGGTGTCATTATGGCTGAAATGAAGGTTCTGCTCGTCGATGACGAGGAAACATTTGTCCAGACCCTTTCAGAGCGTCTCAAGATGCGCGATCTGAAAAGCGACATGGCCTACGATGGCAACCAGGCCATTGATTTCGTTGACGAGAACGAGCCCGACGTCATGGTGCTGGACCTGAAGATGCCTGGCATCGACGGGTTGGAAGTCCTGCGCCGGGTCAAAAAAAAGTACCCGAACATCCAGGTCATCATCCTGACGGGCCACGGAACCGACAAGGACGAGGAAGAGTCGCGCCGCCTCGGTGTTTATGACTTCCTGAAAAAGCCCGTCGACATAGAGGAGCTGGTTGGCCGGATAAAGTCCGCCTACAAGGAAAAGCTCCAAAACAGCATGACCGCTGCCGCATTTGCCGAGGAAGGCGAATTTGAAACCGCCCGCAACATGATGGAAGATAAGAAAAAATAACCCCTTTCACTACATCACATCTGAACTGAACGGAGAAACGAATCATGGTTGAAGAGATCAAGGCGAATGTTTTGCTGGTGGATGATGAAGAGCAGTTCCTGGAGGCGCTGTCCAGCCGCCTGGAAGCCCGCGGCTACCATGTCGACACGGTGACCACCGGAGAAGACGCGGTTGGCTTGGTGGAGGGAAAAAATTTTGACGCGATAGTCCTGGACCTTGCCATGCCCGGCCTGGATGGGCTCGAAACCCTGAAGCGGATCAAGGAGAAGAGACCGGACCTGGAAATCATCATGCTGACCGGTCACGCCACGGTACAAAGCGGAATCGAGGCGATGAAAATGGGCGCCGAGGATTATATCGAGAAACCCGTCGACCTGAAGACCCTGCTTGAAAAAATCGGCGAGGCAAAACACAAGAGGATGCTCGTGGTGGAGAAGAAGCGCCAGGAAGAGATAAACAGCATCATCAAAAGCCAAAGCTGGTAATCCTGCATAGAGACAGTGAAAGTGAGCCAGATCCGTTGAGGATCCCTTTGACCGGAGCTGCGGGAGAAAAGCTGGGGCATCCGGAAGGGGTGAATTTCGTCCGGTGATCGTAGATTTCCCGGGTAAGGTTCCCGGGCAGTCAATGATCATGGCGCTGAGATAACCAACAAGAGAGGAGGAACGAAGTGCAGACCGATCATCCGGTGGTCAGGGACCACATAATCACCCTCGACAGGTATCCGCATCTCAAGGAGGACCAGTCGCTGCATGATGCCGTGGAAATCATCAAATCCTACACGCATGCCCCCGAGGAGCGCCTCGCCTACAGCGCCCTGTTCATCCTGGACAGCAACAACCGGCTGGTGGGCTGGGC
>DNUE01000033.1:13209-102732 GCA_003508005.1 Desulfobulbaceae bacterium | reverse complement strand
TACAAGATCTCCGGCCTGCCGGTCCTGCGCGGCGACAAGCTGGTGGGCATCGTCACCAACCGGGACCTGCGATTTGTCTCGGATGACAACCTGCGGGTCAAGGATGTCATGACCAGCAAGAATCTGGTGACCGCGCCGGTGGGCATCAGCCTGGAACACTCCAAGGCCCTTCTCCACGAACACCGGATCGAAAAGCTGCTGGTGGTGGACGAACAGGGAAGCCTCAAGGGCCTGATCACCATCAAGGATATTGAAAAAATCAAAAAATACCCGGATGCCGCCAAGGACAGCATCGGCCGCCTCCTTGCCGGAGCGGCGCTGGGGGTGAGCAGTGACATGCTGGCCCGAGCCGAAGCGCTGGTCAGGGCCAAGGTGGATGTCGTGGTGCTGGATTCGGCCCACGGCCATTCCGCCGGCATCATCCGCGCGCTCAGGGAAATTAAAAGCGCCTGGCCTGACCTGCCGGTCATTGCCGGCAACGTGGCCACCGCCGAGGGGACCAGCGACCTGATCAAGGCCGGGGCCAACGGGGTCAAGGTTGGTGTCGGGCCGGGCTCCATCTGCACCACCAGAATCGTTGCCGGGGTTGGCGTGCCGCAGCTTTCCGCCCTGAAAAACTGCGTCGAGGAGGCCAGCAAGTACGGCATCCCGATCATTGCCGACGGCGGCATCAAATATTCCGGAGACATCTGCAAGGCCATCGGCATCGGGGCGCACACGGTGATGATCGGCTCCCTCTTTGCCGGCACCGATGAAACCCCGGGCGAGACCTTCCTGTTCCAAGGGCGCAAGTACAAAGGCTACCGGGGCATGGGGTCGCTTGGCGCGATGAACCAGGGGAGCAAGGACCGCTATTTTCAGGAAGGTTCGGGTTCTTCCAAGCTGGTGCCCGAGGGCATCGAAGGCAAGGTTCCCTACCGGGGACCGATGTCGGAGATAGTCTATCAACTGCTCGGCGGCCTGCGTTCGGGCATGGGTTATATCGGCGCCGCCTCCATCGAGGAGCTGCATAAGCGGGCCCGTTTTGTCAGGATTTCACCCGCCGGGCTTCGGGAATCCCACGTCCATGACGTAATCATCACCCGCGAGGCTCCCAACTATCGGACCGAAGGCCTGTAAATCGGGTTCAGTTTCTTTCGAAGTTGTTTGTGGAGGCAGCGCGATAACCCTCCTGCTGTCCTCTTGTTAACCTTTCCGCACAGGACCCGCGACCATGTCTGAGCACATTGAACGAATCATCATCCTGGATTTCGGCTCCCAGACCACCCAGCTCATCGCCCGCCGCATCCGCGAGCAGAAAGTCTACAGCGAAATTCATCCTTATAATATCGGCATGGATAGGCTGCTGGCGATGAAACCTTCGGGCATCGTCCTCTCGGGCGGTCCGGCAAGCGTCTATGATCACGACGCGCCGATCAGCGCCCCCGGGCTCTTCGACCTGGGCATCCCGGTCCTCGGCATCTGCTACGGCGCCCAGCTGATGATGCAGCAGCTGGGCGGCCGGGTGGAAAAGGCCAAGCACCGCGAGTTCGGCAAGGCCGAGCTGGATATCCTCAATACCGGCGGCATCTTCGCCGGCATGGAGACCGCGCCGACCAAATACCAGGTCTGGATGAGCCACGGCGACCGCATCGAAGTGGCCGCACCCGGTTTTTTCGCAACCGCCACCAGCGCCCACTCGCCCTTTGCCGCCCTGCGCCACGAAAGCAAACCCTTTGTCGCGGTCCAGTTCCACCCCGAGGTGGCGCATACCCTGATCGGCACCGATATCCTGCGCAACTTCATCTTTGATCTCTGCGGCTGTCATCCCGAGTGGACCATGCACTCCTTTATCGACGCCACCGTGCGGGAGATCCGCGCCAAGGTCGGCGGCGAACAGGTTATCTGTGCTCTGTCCGGGGGCGTGGATTCCTCGGTAACCGCCGCCCTGGTGCACCGGGCAATCGGCGACCAGCTCACCTGCATCTATGTCAACAACGGCCTGATGCGCACCGGCGAGACGGAAAGCGTGCTGCGCTTCTTCCGCCAGAAGACCCGCCTGCAGGTCATTGACGTGGATGCCGCCACCTATTTTCTCGAACGGCTGCGCGGCGTGGTCGATCCCGAGGAGAAACGCAAGCGCATCGGCTTCGGCTTTATCGAGATCTTCGAGGAAGAGGCCCGCAAGCTCGGGGCGGTGAAGTATCTGGCCCAGGGCACCCTGTATCCGGATGTTATCGAATCAGTGGTCTTTCACGGCAAGGCCCCCATCAAATCCCATCACAATGTGGGCGGCCTGCCCGAACGCATGCAGCTCGACCTGATCGAGCCGCTGCGCGAACTGTTCAAGGACGAAGTGCGGCAGCTGGGACTGGAACTCGGCCTGCCCGAAGAGGCTATCTACCGCCAGCCCTTTCCCGGTCCAGGTCTCGGCATCAGGATCATGGGCGAGGTGAGCGCCGAGCGCCTCCATATCCTTCGCCAGGCCGACGTCATCGTTCTTGAGGAGATGAAAAACTCCGGCTGGTACCGCAAGGTGTGGCAGTCCTTCGCCGTGCTGCTGCCCATCCAGACCGTCGGCGTCATGGGCGACGGCCGGACCTATGAAAACGTGATTGCCCTGCGCTCGGTGGACAGTCGGGACGCAATGACCGCCGACTGGTCCCGCCTGCCCTATGACCTGCTGGGCCGCATCTCCAACCGGATCATCAACGAGGTACGGGGGGTGAACCGGGTGGTCTTTGACATCTCCTCCAAGCCACCGAGCACCATTGAATGGGAGTAGGGTCAAAGTCTGTCCCGAGGAAAACTGCTCCGCGAATGAAGAATGATGGACGAGTATAGCAAATACTTCACCCTGGTCAGGGAATGGCTGGTCGCCCACGGCCCGAATCTGCTCCTTGCCCTGGCCATTCTCGTCTTCGGCCGCTGGCTGGTCAAATGGGGAACCTATTTTCTGACCAGTGCCCTGAAAAGGACTGGGCTGGACGCCACCCTTGTCCGTTTCCTGGAAAAAATCATCTATTACACCCTGCTGGTGGCGGTCATCATTGCCGCCGCGGATCAGGCGGGGATCAAAACCACCTCCTTCCTGGCTATTATCGGCGCTGCCGGCCTAGCGGTCGGCCTGGCGCTCAAGGATTCCCTGGCCAACTTTGCCTCGGGCGTCCTCCTCATCATCTTCCAGCCCTTCAAAGTCAGGGACATGGTCACCGTGGCCGGAGTCACCGGCACGGTTGAGCGCATCGACATCTTCAACTCCGTCCTGATCACCCCGGACAACCAGAAGATCATCTTGCCCAACAGTTCCATCACCAGTTCGATCATTGTCAACATCAACGCGCTGCCAACCCGCAGAATCGACCTGGTTATCGGCATCAGCTACGGCGATGATGTTCGCCGCGCACGCGCACTCCTTCAGCAGATCATCGAGAACGAAGCGCGGATTCTCGCCGAGCCGGCGCCGGTCATCGCCCTGGGCGAGCTCGGGGCGTCCAGCGTGGACATCCTGGTCCGGCCCTGGGTGAAGAGCGAGGACTACTGGGATGTCCGGTTTGCGCTGCTGGAACAGATCAAGCTGACTTTTGATGAACAGGGGATCACTATTCCCTTTCCGCAGCAGGATATCCATCTTTACAAGCATCCAGCAGGAGCTCAGCCCTCCCCCTAGCCTCTTTCCGTCCTTGGCCTTAAGTTACACTTGATAATTCCTTCTGCTTTCCCGTTGACGCCTTTTCCCGCCGGCTCTTTGCCGGCTTCCCGAATGATCCGGACACGCGGTCCTCTGCCAGTCCACCGTCCTTGATCCGTAGAGGGTTTTGCTCTTGTCCCGATAGTATTACCCCCCTTTTCTGCCAGTTCTTTTTCAGCAACTTTTCCTTGCCTCAACAAACACGGCGTGGTACTTCTAAACAATAAGTGATTTCTGTTATCAACAGGTGCCAATGAATAAGGAAAGATTTTCAAGAGCCAGGGCCGTGCTTGGCAAAACCCAGAAAGAGCTTGGCACCCTGCTCGGAGTGTCCCTCAAAGCCGTGCAAAGCTATGAACAGGGCTGGCGCCCTGTTCCTCTGCATGTCGAACGTCAGGTCTATTTCCTGCTGATCAACCAGCGCAAGGAAGATCCCTCGAGGCGCAAGGACTGCTGGGTCCAGAAAAAATGCGAATTCAAGAAGGATTGCCCTGCCTGGGAATTTCAGGCCGGTCACCTTTGCTGGTTTCTGAGCGGAACCCATTGTGAACGCAGTGCGGAAAAGGAGTGGAAGGATAAAATGGAGGTCTGCCGCAACTGCGAAGTGCTTTCCTCACTGCTCTGAGGCCCGGCAAAGCAGGTCTTTTTTTTGCGCTGCAGCATTTTCCATCTTTGCATCCGTCGCCTTGTCCTGACTTTGCCTTCCCCTTCGCCCTGCGTCAAATCCACCTTCCACCCGGCGAGCTTCCGGTTTACGCACCGTCTGCATCGTGGTACGTTTCCTGGTTTCAGCGCGCAAGACTTTCCACACCCTATCTGCTGAGGCAGACTGAACTGCCATGACCAGAGAAAAAATCGGCATTGCCATGAGCGGCGGGGTAGACAGCTTGGTTGCCGCCTCCCTCCTGCAGGGCCTTGGCCTTGAGGTACATGGCTTCTTCATGCGGCTGCCGCTGGCAGGGGGCGCCGGGGGACAGGTCCATCGGGTGCAGACCCTGGCCGGACACCTTCGCATACCCTTGCATATCATCGATATGCGGAGCGCTTTTTCAAAAAAGGTAATCAGCTACTTTGTCCAGACCTATCTGCGGGGATGGACGCCCAATCCCTGTGTCATCTGCAACGAGCAGGTGAAATTCGGCGTTTTGCTCCGGGAAATGCGTGACCGGGGAATGGCGCGCATGGCCACCGGCCATTACGCCCGCATCAGCCGGACAGAAAACGGGGTGCCGATCCTGCGCCGGGGCCTGGACCCCGGCAAGGACCAGTCCTATTTTCTCTGCCGCCTGCATCCCGATACACTTTCGCACCTGGTCTTGCCCCTCGGCGAAGCAACCAAGAAGGATGTCTACCGCCTGGCCGCGGAGATGAGCCTGGAAGGATTTCCCGTCCCGGAAAGCCAGGATGTCTGTTTCCTGGCCGGATCAAGCGTTGCCGACTTTATCGCGGCCCAGGGCATTCCTGAGCAACCCGGCGATATCGTCACCGACAGCGGCAAGGTCATCGGCCGCCACCATGGCCTGTGGCGCTATACCATCGGCCAACGGCGGGGGCTGGACCTGCCGGACGCCTCCCCCTGGTATGTGCACGAACTCGATGCCCGGCACAACAGGCTGCTGGTCTGCAAAAAGGAACAGCTCATGACCGGCCGGGCTCTCCTCAGCGAGGTCCGCTGGCTTGGAGGGGAACCCCTGCTACCCTGGCAAGGCCTGGTGCAGATCCGCGGCCGCCACACCCCTGCCCTGGCCCTACTCTCGCCTTATGGGGCTGAGCAGTGGCAACTGGAGTTCGCCCGACCGCAACTGGCAGTCACCCCGGGTCAGTTTGCCGTTTTCTATGAAGACGACGCCGTGCTCGGCAGCGGGATCATTGCCGCCAGCGGCGGAGGTCAATGAGGGTCCCGCCCCTATGAAAACAATCGCCGTCGCCACCCTGGGATGCAAGGTCAACCAGTGCGAGTCCGCCTCGTTTGCCTCCTCCTTTGCCCAGGCCGGCTGCCAACTGGTCCCCTTTAGCGGGCGGGCGGATGTCTATGTCATCAACACCTGCGCCGTCACCGGCAGGGCTGGCCAGCAGTCGCGCCAGCTCATCCGCCGGGCGATAAAGACCAATCCCGAGGCCCGCCTGGTGGTAACCGGCTGTTATATCCAGATGGCCCACCAGAGCGTCCTTGGCCTCACGGACCAGCCCCTGTGCCTGCTCGGCAACAGCTTCAAGCACCTGGTTGTCGCCTCGGCCCTGGCTGAAAACGACTGCGACCTGACAGTGCTGATGGACAACATCGGCCTGAAAAAGGAAATCACCACCCTGCCGGTCAGCCGCTTCCCGGACCGCACCCGGGCCTTCCTCCGCATCCAGGACGGCTGCAACAATTTCTGCTCCTACTGCATCGTTCCCTACACCAGGGGGAGGAGCCGAAGCCTTCCCTTGGCGCAGGTACTCGAGCAGGCGGCAGTATTTGTCCGGCAGGGATACCTGGAGGTAGTCATCACCGGCATCAATGTCGGCAAGTACGGCCTGGACCTGGCCGAGGGGGAGAACCTGGTCAGCCTGCTGGCGCGCCTTTGCCAGAATTTTCCGGGAATCCGCTTCCGTCTCAGCTCCGTGGAGCCGACCGAGGTGGATGATCCGCTGCTGAACCTGCTTGCCGGCCAGCCCAACTTCATGCCCCACCTGCACATCCCCCTGCAGAGCGGCGATGACACCGTCCTCCAAAAAATGAACCGCCGCTACCGCGCTGCCGACTATGCCCGGGTGGTCGATCTGGTCCACCGGACCGCACCCCATGCCGCCATCGGCTGCGACATCCTGAGCGGCTTTCCTGGCGAAACCGGCCAGGCCTATGACAACACCCGCAGCCTGCTTGCCGAACTGCCGGTGACCTACCTGCACGTCTTTCCCTATTCACGGCGCACCGGAACCCTGGCCGCCACGATGATCAACCAGGTGCCCGCCTCGTTGAACGAAGAGCGGGTCCGGGGCCTGCGCGCACTTGACCGGCGCAAACGAGTGCACTTTCACCGCCATCATCTGGGTAGTCTGCAGATGGTCCTGGTTGAGCGGCGCAACCCTCAAAGCGGCCTGCTCCAAGGTTTTTCCGAGAACTACCTGCCGGTTGTCTTTGCCGGCTCCGCAGACCTGCAGGGCAGCGTGCTGCCGGTGCGGCTGTGCCGTCTGCAGGGAGACGCAATTTTTGGCAGTGCAGAGCAGTCCCGCCTTGAGATAATGCCTGGAAAAAGGTAAAGTCAGAAACCTGAGCCGGATTTGTTAACCGCTTCCTGTACCGCGACGCAGGTAAATGTCCTGTTGAGCCACCTTGACGCGCAGTTTCTGTTTTCAGCTTTTTGCGTGAACTCATGATCGGAGAAATAATCGCCATCGGCGATGAACTCACCTCGGGCCGGATCGTCAACACCACCAGCGGCTTTGCCGCCAGCAAGCTCTTTGCGGCCGGTCATGAGATCTTCGCCATGCATACTATCGGCGACAGCCCTGAGCTGATCGGCGAGGCACTGACCAGGGCCATCGGCCGGGTCGATTTTGTCATCGTTACCGGCGGCCTGGGCGCCACCAGCGACGACCTGACCAACGAGGCCGTGGCCGCCGCCCTGCAACGGCCCCCTACCCTGCACCGGGAAATCCTGGCGCAGATCCGCCCGCATCAGCAGGGAGCCGCCAATGACCGGAAATGGTTGGAAAAACTCGCCTGGCTGCCCGAGGGCGCCGAGGTCCTGAACCCGGAATCAAGAATGGCGGGGTATCTGCTGGTGGACAACGGCACGCCGATCTTTTTTCTCCCCGGCATCCCGGAGCAGATGAAGGAGCTGTTTGTCGAGCATGTGCTTCCCTGCCTGGCCGGCTGGTCCGCCGATGACCGCAGTGCCATCCGCCAGAGAGTGTATCGCACCTTCGGCTTGACCGAGAACATGGTCAATAAAAAGCTGCAGGAGATTGAAAAGACCCCGCGGCTGAAAATCGGCTACTACCCGGTGGACAGCGAGGTCCATGTCAGCCTGACCGTGCTCGGCCAGGACCCTGCGCAGTCCGACGCCCTCTTCCGGCAGGCGGATGCAGCCATCACCGCCGCCCTCGGCGATGCCATCTACGGCCACAACCTGTATTCCATGGCAGCGGTGGTCGGCGAACTGCTCCGGCGCCATAACCTGCAACTCAGCGTGGCCGAATCCTGCACCGGCGGCCTGGTCGCCAGCAAGATCACCGAGGTGGCCGGCAGCTCAGAGTGGTTTGTCGGCGGCGTCATTGCCTACGCCAACGACCTAAAAGAACGGTTGCTGGGGGTTGACCGCAAACTCCTGGCCGGACACGGAGCGGTCAGCGAGCAGGTTGCCCGGGCCATGGCCGGCGGGGTCCAGGCATGCACCGGCGCCACGGTCAGCGTGTCGGTCACCGGCATTGCCGGGCCGTCCGGCGGCACGCCGGAAAAGCCTGTGGGCACGGTCCATTTTGGACTTTGTGTGCAGGGCGAGGTCACTGACCACAGACGCAGTTTCAGCGGCAGCCGCAAAGAGATTCAGGAAATTGCCGCTCAAACCGCCTTGGATCTGGTGCGGCGGGCATTGTTGACAAAGACATGATGTTGCATTTCGTGCCCATTGACACTTGCTGAAAGCCGCTGGTGGCTTTTCTTTCGCCGCTTCGCTGCTGGTTCCTTTTCATTGTCTGCTCCCCTGCTGACGATTGAAAGGGCAAGCCAAGAAAAGAACAATATGATATAATAGCGATCACATCGGTTGAAATTTAACTGGCATAGCGCCAGGGTGGACGGGTTACCCAACAACTAAGGAGAATAACCATGGCTGGTGCAGCTGCGGACAATGAGGCCGGCAAGATCAAGAGCGTTGATAATGCCATTACCCAGATACAGCGTCAGTTCGGCAAGGGCTCGATCATGCGCCTCGGGGAGCATGTGCAGGAAAAAATACCGGTTATTCCCACCGGCGCTATCAGCATCGATATCGCCTTGGGCGTGGGCGGCCTGCCCCGGGGCAGGGTGACGGAAATCTTTGGACCGGAATCCTCGGGCAAGACGACCCTGGCCCTGCATGCTATCGCGGAGGCCCAGCGCCGGGGTGGAACCGCCGCCTTCATCGACGCCGAGCACGCCCTGGATATCGCCTACGCGGAGCGCCTGGGAGTGGATACCAACAACCTGCTCATCTCCCAGCCGGATTTCGGGGAGCAGGCCCTCGAAATCTGCGAGATCCTGATGCGCAGCGGTGGCGTGGACATCATCGTCATCGACTCGGTGGCCGCCCTGGTGCCCAAGGCGGAGATCGACGGCAATGTCGGCGACCAGCATGTCGGTCTGCAGGCGCGGCTTATGTCTCATGCCATGCGCAAGTTCACCGGTGTGCTCAAGCGGACCAACACCGTGCTGATCTTTATCAACCAGATCCGGATGAAAATCGGGGTCATGTTCGGCAACCCCGAAACCACGCCGGGCGGCAACGCGCTCAAATTCTACAGCTCCATCCGGCTGGATATCCGCAAGGTCAACCAGATCAAGGAGGGACAGGATTCCATCGGCAACCGGACCAAGGTGAAGGTGGTCAAAAACAAGGTCGCCCCGCCCTTCAAGACAGCGGAATTCGACATCATCTACGGCGAAGGAATCTCCAGGACCGGCGACCTCCTCGACCTGGGGGTGGAGCTGGGCATTGTCGACAAGAGCGGGGCCTGGTATTCCTACCAGGATGAGCGCATCGGCCAGGGCCGGGAAAACGCCAAGACATACCTCAAGGAGCAGCCGGCCATGGCCGCGGACATCGAGAACAAGATCCGGGAGGGCTATGGCCTCACCGGCGTCGATACCATCATTGCCGTGCCCGCGGACAAAACCGAAGATTGAACAGCGCCCTCTCAAGAAAAATAAAACAACTCAACAGCCGGGCTCCAGGCCTTCTTCATGGTCGGAAGCCCGGCTGTAATCACCCGCGGGTGTCACTGGCGCATCAGGTAATTGTGATTTTTTTCTGTTTCGTTTCCTTGGTCTTCGGCACCCGGACCTCCAGCACCCCGTCCTTAAACGAGGCCTTGGCCTTGTCGCCGTTCACGTTGTCCGGCAGGCGGAAGCTCCTGGTAAAGGAGCCGTAGGAGCGCTCAAGCCGGTGGTAATCCTTCTTCTCCACCTTTTCCTCCTGCTTTTTCTCGCCGGTAATGGTCAGGGTATTCTCGGTGATGGAAACGTGCAGGTTCTCCTTGGTGATCCCCGGCAGCTCAGCCTTGACCACCATCTCCGCCCCTTCCTCAAAGATATCGACGGAGGGTGAAATCTCCCCCATCTTGGGAAAAGAAAAATCACGGAACGGCCACTGCGGCGTCATCAGCCCGAAGGGATGCCGGAAGAATTTGTCAAAATAGCGCTCCATTTCGCCAAAATGGGTGTCGGGCCGTGTCTCTTCCTTGGTCACCAATTCTGCTTTTTCCTTCTTCTCAGCCATAGGTTACCTCCATTCTTGAATCAACAATGCTTGCTCAAAAATTACCTTTTGTGATTAAAACGGTAAGAGGACAGCATCTTCTTGTCAAGGCGGGATATAAGCGTAGTTTCGATCTTCTTGCCTTTCCGGCCGGACAGAATATGGTATCGTTCTCACGGAGGCGCAACCCTTGGAAGCCATCTTCATCGCGGCCATGGCCGCCAACCGGGTCATAGGCCGCAACATCCGGATTCTCTGGCATCTCCAGGGACGGTGCAACATCGTGGTCAGCCGGAATCCCGAGTATCAGGCGCCCGGTTGCGAGGTCGTCCATTCCCTGGAACAGGCAGACACCCTGCTGTTTACCGTGCTGAAGGAGCCCAGAGACGGTGACGTATTTTTCCCGGAGTCGTTCACCCTGGTTCATCGGGAAGAGGTAACCGGCCCGGTGCCCTACGCCATCCACACCTACCTTCGGCAGGCGGATCGGGCTCAAAGAGGGGACCCTGCTTATTCCAACAATCCTTGACATCCGCCCCCTTTTTCCCATAGAATAAATAAATAACGAGGAAGAAGCAGATTGGTTTATACTCTGCCTTCCCTAACCTTCAAACAAGGAGGAACCCTATGGATTGCAAGGACCTGAAAAAACTCCTTGCCGGTCTCGGCATCGCCGGTCTGATCAGTGCGGGGGGTGTTGCCCTGCCCGGCGCCCATGCGGCAGGCAACAGCGGCTGAGGGGCCAAGCCCGGCGCAGGTAGCGCCGGCCCGGCTGTTGGCGCAGGGAGCGGTTGAGGGGCCAAACCCAGCACAGGTAGTGCTGGCCAGGCTGTAGAACAGGCAGCGGGCAGCGGCCAAGGTGCCGCGGCGACGGCTGTCGAAGGAAAAACCGAGGCAGCGGCAACGCTCACAGAAGAGGAATTAAAGAAAAAGGCCGAGGAAGAAGCGGCCAAGGCAGCGGCTGAGGCGGCCAAGGGAGTTCAAAAACCTGCAGGCGGCAGCGGCTGAGGCGGTTCCAAATAAGCGTGCGGTCCGCACGACAAACAGGTACATTCAAAGCCGGCAACCTTGAGGTTGCCGGCTTTGTTTATTCTCAGGAGCAGCTCAACCGGGATCCTGACGCCGACAATCCTCTGGAACATTTTGCGAACACAGAGGCGGATGGTCAATATTTTCCCTTGTAGCGAGTCCTTCTTCTCCTGGGCGACAACCAACCACCTTCGGGAGGGCGGGCGGTGACATCAGCGGTACCCTTGCTGGCCGATATCTATCCGACCTGCTGCCGCATCATCGGCTCCCTGCCGGAAACTGTTCCTGGCAATGATCTGGCCGCCTTCCTGGAGACGCGCCCCGACACTCTGCACGCCCGGCCTTATCTGCAGGATCTGGCCCGGCTCGAGGCAGCCCGCCACCGGGTCATGACCTCCCCCATCTGCCCACCTACGGTACCCATCACCGAACTGACGGTCAACCCGGCCCTGGAACTCCTCCAGGTCCAGTGGCGCAACCTCCCCCTCCTGCTGCAAGACCCCGCTCGCCTGCCGGAGCCCGGCGAGGAATATATCCTCATCTGGAAATCTCCCGGCCATGACGGAGTTCGGGTGACCTCCGCCAGCGGCCACGACCTCCTGGCCCTGAAGATGGCGGAGGAACAGATCGACAGCCGCATCGCAGCGGCGGAAGCCGGGGTCACGGTCGGCGCCGTTGACGCTCTTGTGCAGCGCGCCTGTCAGCAGGGGCTCCTGCTGGCGCCTTGCTCAAGGATTGTCCGGGACCCTGACTTTCCCCGGGGAGAGGGGGACAATCCCGGGTTCTTCACTGCTCCCACCTTCACCCTCCAGTGGCACATCACCCAGACCTGCGACCTGCACTGCCGCCACTGTTACGACCGGAGTCGACGCCAGGAATTCGACCTGGCGCAGGGTATCAGGGTGCTTGACGAACTCTACGATTTTTCGCGGGGCCGCCATGTCTTTACCCAAGTGACCTTTACCGGGGGCAATCCCATGCTTCATCCCCATTTCCTCGAACTGTACCGGGAGGCGGCCAGCCGGGGCTTTCTCACCGCCATCCTCGGCAATCCCATGCCGCGCCGCCGGATCGAGGATATGCTCGAGGTGCAGCGTCCGGAATTTTATCAGGTCAGCCTGGAGGGGCTCAGCGAGCACAACGACTACATCCGCGGCCATGGCCATTTTGACCGGGTGCTCGCTTTTCTTGAGCTGCTGCGGGAGCTGAAGGTCTATTCCATGGTCATGCTCACCCTGACCCGGGCCAATCTGGCGCAGGTTCTCCCCCTGGCCGAGGAGCTGCGGGACCGGGTCGACCTGTTCACCTTCAATCGCCTGGCCATGGTCGGTGAAGGTGCAGCGCTGGCATCGGCCCCACCGGATATTTTTCCGGACTTTCTGGAGGCATACCTGGCCGCCAGGGAAAACAATCCCTGCATGGGTCTGAAGGACAGCATGTTCAACATCCTGCGCCTGCGCGACAAACAACCTTTTTTTGGCGGCTGTGCCGGCTACGGCTGCGGCGCGGCCTTCAACTTTCTTGCGCTGCTGCCTGACGGCGAGATCCATGCCTGCCGCAAGTTTCCCTCGCTGATCGGCAACCTGTTCACCAGCAGCCTGGAAGATATCTACGCGGGCGAGCAGGCCGGGCGTTATCGCGCCGGAAGCGCCGCGTGCCTGGAATGCCCGATCAGGCCGGTTTGCGGCGGTTGCCTGGCCGTGGCCCACGGCTTCGGCCTCGATGTCTTTGCCGAGCGCGATCCCTATTGCTTTATTGAGCGGTTGCAGAACCTGTCTTCCTGACGTATCATCCCGGCATGTTTGTTTATCATTTTATGTTTACCGCTGCGAGCACCGGAGCGAGGCCGTCCGGATTAATCCGGTCAGAGGAGCGTCCCGTTCATGCGCCGCTTTGTCGTTGATCCAAGTACCGTTACCGGCGAACTGGCCACCCTTTCCGCCGGGGAGGCGCACCATGTCTCCTTGGTTCTCCGCCTCCAGCCAGGTGCCGTTATCGAGCTGGTTGACGGTCAGGGACTTGTCTACCAGGGCTGCCTGGAAACCGTTGGCAGGGAAAGAGTTACGGTGCGCCTGCTCTCGCAGCAGCAGGAGCCGGAAGATGCTGGCCGGCCGCTGATCCTGCTTCAGGCTCTGCTCAAGGGAAAAAAGATGGACATGGTCGTGCAGAAGGCTACCGAGCTGGGGGTCCACACCCTGCAGCCCCTGGTGACCAGATACAGCGAAGGGCGGGGCAACCAGGCCCGGCAGGCCGAGCGCTGGCAGCGGATCATGGTTGAGGCCTGCAAGCAGTGCCACCGCGCGCAGTCTATGGGGGTTGCGCCGCTCATTGACCTTGCCGGCGTACCGTTGCCGGAAAGCGGCCCCCGGATACTCTTCTGGGAAGGCGAGACCACCGAGCCCCTGCTCCCGGAGTTCCTCTCGCCGCCCGGCCCGGTCTGTCTCCTTCTCGGGCCCGAGGGCGGCCTGCACCGGCAGGAGGCCGAAGAGGCCAAGGCGCGCGGCTTTAAGCCCGTGTCCCTGGGCAGGCGCATCCTGCGCGCTGAAACCGCCACCCTGGCGGCCGTGGCCATCGTCCAGTACCTCACCGGCGGCCTGCAGCCTATGACGCAAGCGCAACCTGAGCCTGGCCCATGACCTCCGCGCCTGCCCTGCATCCACTTTTTGTCATTCCGGCCCTATTGAGCTCCGTTTGTTTCTTTCGGTCAGCAGCGGGGAGGACACAGCCATGCGGGCGGTAGTGCAACGGGTAACCATGGCCGAGGTCAGGGTCGGCGAGCGGGTGACCGGCGCCATCCGGGCCGGCCTGCTGGTCCTGGTCGGGGCGCACCGCGCCGACACCGCCGCCGATGTCAGCTGGCTCGCGGACAAGCTGGTGAACCTGCGGATTTTTGAAGACAGCCAGGGGCTGATGAACCGCTCCATCATGGACACGGGCGGCGAGATGCTGATCGTCTCGCAGTTCACCCTGCTCGGCGACTGCCGCAAGGGCCGTCGGCCCTCCTGGTCTACGGCAGCCAAGCCGGAGATGGCCAGGGATCTCTATCTGCAATTGGTAGCCGCCGTCGGCGGCCATGGCATCCGCACGGCCACCGGCGAGTTTCAGGCGATGATGGCGGTGCAACTGGTCAATGACGGCCCGGTCACCGTTCTCCTCGATTCGCAAAAAAGTTTTTAGCAATTGCCCGTCAATAAGCTATTATTTGTTGATAAGTTCCTTACTTTTGACACTTCGGACGACAAACCATGACAGACTTTGAACTTGGCGCCACCTACAGCGGTTTTGTCCTGAACCGCGTGGAAACCATCGCGGAACTTGACTCGACGGTCCTGCTCTTTACCCATGCCCGGCTCGGCACCCCTGCGCTGGCCATCAAAAACATTGACCCCAACAAGACCTTCTGCGCGGCCTTTCAGACCCTGCCCGAAGACTCCACCGGAGTCGCCCATATCCTCGAACACAGCGTGCTCATGGGCTCGGAGAAATATCCGGTCAAGGACGTGTTCGGCGAGATCCACAAGGGAGGGCTGATGACCTTCCTCAATGCGATGACCGGCGGGGACACCACCTTCTATCCCTTTGCTACCCGCAATCTCCAGGAATATTTCAATATCATGGATGTCTACTGCGACGTGGTCTTTCATCCCCTCCTCCTGCCCACCACCTTCGAGCAGGAAGGCTGGCATTACCACAAGGAAGGGCCTGACCAGCCGCTGGAGTTCCAGGGGGTGGTCTTCAATGAAATGAAGGGCGCCTTTTCCGACCCCATCCGCGCCCTCTTTCACCACACCTTCGGCGGCCTGATGCCCGGCTCCACCTATGCCCACGAGTCCGGCGGCGATCCCAGGAATATTCCCGACCTGACCTTTGCCCGGTTTGTGGATTTCCACCGCCGCTTTTATCATCCCAGCAATGGTATGCTCTTCTTCTACGGCGATGCGGACCTGGCCGCGGAACTGGCTTTTGTCCAGGACCGCTTCCTGGCCGGCTACGATGCGCCGGCCGCCAGGGACCAAATCAATCTTGGCGAGATCATCCGGCAGCCGGTGCTCATCGAAGACACCTACGGGGTGCAGAAGGGCGCGGACCTGTCAGGCAAGACCTTTCTCTCCGTGGGGTCGACGATCGGCACGGTGCTGGAGCTGGAGCTGAACACCGCCTTTCAGATCATTGCCCAGATCCTCTACAACTCCGATGCCTCGCCGCTGAAAAAGGCCATTCTCGAGGCCGGCCTGTGCAAGGACTTCGGCGGTCTCTTTCTCGCCAATTCCTCCTTCACCACAATTATGATGACCTACCTGATCGGCAGCGAAGCCTCCCACCTGGACGGTTTCAGGGAGGTATACCGCCGGACCCTAGGGCAGATGGTCACCGACGGACTCGACCGTGATCTGGTCCTTTCCGAGCTGAACAAGTATGAATTCTCGGTCCGGGAAGATATGACCAAGGCCCAGCGCGGCCTGGACCTGATCAGCAAGGCCTTGCCGGCCGTCATGCACGGCGCGGACCCCTTTGCCGCCATGTGCAATGACGAACTCTTCCGCACGATCCGGACCAAAGCCCTGAGCGAGCGGTATTTTGAACAGCTCATCAGCGCGCACCTGCTGGACAACCCTTCCACCGTGGAGATCATCCTCCGCCCTGATCAGGATAAGAATGCCCTGATGAACCAGGAGGAACAGCAGCGCCTGGCCGACTATGAAAACAGCCTGAACGCTGATGAGCGGGAAAAGATTGTCCGCAGAACGAGGGAACTGGTACAGCTCCAGCAGATGCCCAATGATGCCGAAACCTTGAATCTGCTTCCCAGGCTGCGGATCAAGGACCTTGATCCCCGGCCCGCCTATCATCAGGTGCAGGTTGCCGAACTTGCCGGTCGGCAGCTCCTGGTCAACGAGCTGCCGACCAATGGCATCGTTTATATGGATTTCGGCCTTGACTGCGCGATGCTGCCTCCCCGTCTCCTGCCCTTGCTCGATCTCTTCGGCACCATCGTCACCGAGATCGGTACCGACAGCAAGGACTACATGCAGTTTGCCCGTGAGCTGGGGATGTATACCGGCGGTTTCAGCAATTCCTTCAACACCTATACCCGGCTCGGCGACACCAGTGAGGGCTGCCGCCCCATGGCCTGGTTTCATCTCAAGGCGCTCAGCACCTTCCTGGACCGGGCGCTTTCCCTTGCCGGGGAGATCTTCTGCGGCGTCTCCTTTGCAAATCGCCAGCGGATCAGGGAGATCGTGCTGCGCGAATTCGCCTGGGCCGAGCACTCGGTCCAGAGCGAAGGCTACAGTCTCGCTGCCTCCAGGGTTTTCGCCCACCTGAGCCAGGCCGGTCAGTACAACGAGTACGTCAACGGCGCCACTTCCTATCTGCACCTTAAGGAGCTCGCCAGGGATTATGACCGGCGGGAGGACGATTTCCTCCGCGCCCTGGAGGAACTGCGCGACCTCCTCTTCCGGAGGAAGGCCTTGCTGCTGTCGATTACCGGCGGCGCTTCGGACATAAGCGCTTTTCAGCAGCAGGCCGAAACAGTGGTGGCCTGCCTGGCCGCCGGCGAGGTCAGCCCGGTGGCGCCGGAATTCACTCCCTTTGCCCCGAACCAGGGCCTGTGCACCTCCGCCGAGGTGGTCTACAATGTCCAGGGCTGCCGGATATTTGCCGATCCCGGGCAATATAACGGCCAATTCGAGGTGCTCAAGACCTGGATTTCCCGCGACTATCTCTGGAATACGGTGCGCCAGATGGGCGGGGCCTACGGCTGCTTTGTCCAGTTCAACCACCTCACCGGCAATTTCGGCCTGGTCAGCTACCGCGACCCGCACATCAGCCGAACCTATGCTGCCTACGATGACCTGGGGCGACATATCCGGGACCTGGACCTCTCGCCCCAGGTTATGGAGCAGCTTATTCTCGGCACCTACGGCAGCCTGGACCCCCTCCAAGCGCCGGCGGCCAAGGGGGCAACTGCGCGCAACGATTTTCTGTCCGGGGTCACCGTTGATTTCAAACAGCAGCGGGTCGAGCAGGCCCTGGCCGCCACCGTGGCAGACCTGCGCAGCTTTGCATCCTGTTTCGAAAATCTGAGCAAGAGCGGTTTCCGAGCCACCATCGGCAATGGCGACAAGATCCGTGGCGCCAGGGAACTGTTCAGCGAACTTGTCGATCTGTGATGCGTTATTTACCGGCTGGGCCAGCAATGGCACAGTTTTATCTATATTCCGATCGGAGGATCTGACTATGCATCTGCTTAACCCGCGTCGTTTTGTCCCGCTTCTCCTTCTCCTGTCCCTTTTTGCCGCTGCTCCGGCCATGGCCGATGACAGCCCCTGGGAAATGAAGCTGCCCTTCCAGCACGCTACTATTTCCTATACGATTGCCGGCTCGGAAAACGGGACGGAAACCCTGTATATCAGGGATTACGGCAAACAGCGGGCCAAGAAGCACGAGGGCATTACCAGCATGTTCGGTATCAGCAACAAGACATCATCTCTGGAGATAACCGACCCGGACTGGCTCTACATCTTTGACCTGGTCGCCAAAACCGGGACAAAGTCCACCAATCCCGCAAAAATCTTCAACGAGGAATATCGCAAGCTCTCCGCCGCCGAGCAACAAAACGTGAAGAAGAACGCCAAGGAACTGGGCTTGTCCATGGCCAATCAGTTCCAGGGAGAAACCGTGCTCAAGGCAACTCAAATCCTCGGATACGACTGCGACCGTACCACGGTCATGGGCATGACCGTCAATGTCATCCATCAGACCGACGTGCCCCTGCTGACCGAGATGAATCTCCTGGGGATGCAGTCCACCGTCACGGCCACCGCCATTGACACCTCTGCCCCGCCCGATGCGGCCTTTGCCCTGCCCGCTGACATCACCCCGGTCCAGGATGCAGAGGCGGATGCGCTGTCCCAGCAGATGGCCCGGGACATGGTCAGCACCCTGAAGGAACCGGACGGGGCGGAGAAAATGAAGGCAAAGTGGCAAAGCGGTGCGTTTGGGATGCCGGGGGCAGATCCCGCACCCGAAGGAAGGGACAACGCGGTTCCAGATTCTCTTCCCGGGCAGGCCGGACGGGAAAAAGCTTCGCCGCCGCCAAGCCAGGGCATGCCGCCGGAGGTGCAGGACGCACTGAAGGGACTGTTTGGCAAGTAGAGGTCTGCTCCTAAACAGTGGATAAGGCGGGTCGAGCCGAAAGCAAGCGCCCGGTGAAACCCATCAGGGCGAGAATATCCCTTTCGACCCCGATTTCTATACCCTCCGCGGGGACAGGCGTAAACGTGTACTCATCGGCATCGGGGTCGGTATCGAAATCGGGGTCGAAAAAGGCGGAGGTCCTCAGAGACCGCTGCCCCTTTCCCGCCTAAGCCTCAAACCTCGCCAGAACCGTATCCCTCTTGAAGCGGGCATCGTCGTGCCCGGGATAATCCACCATATAGTGCAGACCACGGGACTCTTTCCGGGCGGCGGCGCTGCGGATGATCAGTTCCGCTACCACCGCGATATTGCGCAGTTCCACCAGGTCCGGGGTGAGCAGGTAGTCATAAAAGTGTTCGCTGATCTCCTCAAGAATCGGCACCAGCCGCCGCTGCACCAGTTGGAGGCGTTTTTCCCGGCGGACGATCCCGACATAGTTCCACATTAGCCGGCGAATCTGGTCCCAGTTGTGGCTGATCAGGACATTTTCCTCAATGGACCTAGCCTTGCCCACCCGCCAATCCTCGACATGGCGCTGCGCCAACGTCTGCATGCCCCCCCAGTTTTTCCGGCACCAGTGGGCAGCCCGGTGGGCAAAGACTACTGCCTCCAGCAGGGAATTGCTGGCCAGACGGTTGGCTCCGTGCAGCCCGGTGCATGCGGTCTCGCCCAGGGCCAGCAGGTTGGTGATGGAACTCTGCCCCCACGCGTCCACCTGCACGCCACCGCACATGTAATGGGCGGCGGGTACCACCGGGATCGGCTCCCTGGTGATATCCACCCCATACTTTTTGCAGGTGGAATAGATGTTGGGAAAACGGTTCCGGATGAATTCCGCCGGCCGGTGCGAAATATCCAGATAGACGCAGTCCGCACCGCTCTCTTTCATCTGCGCATCAATCCCCCGGGCTACCGTGTCCCTGGTCGCCAGGTCGCCCCGCTCATCATACTGGCGCATGAAGGCATGGCCGCTGCCGTCAATGAGCACTCCTCCCTCGCCCCTGACCGCTTCGGAGATAAGAAAATTCTTCGCCAGGGGATTGTAGAAGCAGGTAGGGTGAAACTGGACAAATTCCAGGTTCGCCACCTTCGCCCCGGCCCGATAGGCCATGGCCACGCCGTCGCCGGTGGCAATATCGGGATTGGTGGTGTAGAGATAGACCTTGCCGCAGCCGCCGGTGCACAGCACCGTCATTCTGGCGGTTCTCGTTTCCACCTCGCCGCTGCTCGTATTCAGCACATATGCGCCAAGACAGCGGTCCTTGCCGCTGCGTTCCCGACCATCCGCCTTGGATTCCAGGAGGAGGTCGATGACCAGATGATTCTCCAGCACCTCGATGGCCTCGTGCCGTTCCACCTGGTCCAACAGGGCCCGCTCGATCTCCCGACCGGTCAGATCCTCGGAATGGGCGACCCTGCGACAGGAATGGCCCCCTTCCATCCCAAGGTCAAGGCCGACGCCGCCTTTTCCCTTCTGGAACCTGACCCCGAATTCCATCAACTCCCGGACTCGTTCCGGTCCTTCCCGAACCACCAGCCGCACGATCTCCTCGTTGCAGAGACCGTCTCCGGAGCGCAAGGTATCGCTGACATGGGCGTCTAGACTATCCTCGCTGGAAAGAACGGCGGCTATGCCCCCCTGGGCAAGATTTGTCGCGGTGTCCACCCTCGCCTTCTTGGTCACCAGCGTCACTCTGGCAAAAGAAGAGACCTTCAAAGCAAATGACAACCCGGCAACCCCACTGCCAATGACCAGCACATCGCTATCGAACATTTTGCCTCGCAAAAATTATTATGTTGCACGTGAAACACATGAAAATATGTTCACCCTCGGGCCAGAGTATAGTATACTTTTTTCACATCAGGCAAGAAAAGAAGGTATCTTATGACAAGCACTCTTATCGCCAAAACAATCGTCCTGGCGAACCAGAAGGGCGGGGTCGGCAAGACCACCACTGCCATGAACCTGGCCGCAGCCCTTGCTTTCAAAGGGAAGAAAGTGCTGCTGGTTGACTCCGACCCGCAGGGCAACGCCTCCAGCGGGGTAGGGGCTTCCAGGGCAAATGGGGGTCCCCAGCTTTACGACTGCTTTGTGGGCAACGAGACCGCCGAATCTTGTCTCCGGCCCACCGGGATCAAGAACCTAACCGTGCTCCCCTCTTCCATCGACCTGGTAGGGGTCGAGGTTGAACTGATTTCCATGCCGGACCGGGAAAAAAAGCTGCGCAAGATTCTTCGTCCCCTGCGCGACCGCTTTCATTTCATTTTGATTGACTGCCCTCCTTCCTTGGGCCTGCTGACCATCAACGGGCTTACCGCGGCGGATTCGGTGCTCATTCCCATGCAGTGCGAATATTTTGCCCTGGAGGGACTCGCCCAACTCATCGAGACAACAAGAAAAGTCAAAAGAACCCTTAATCCTGGGCTGTATATTGAAGGCCTGCTGCTGACCATGTATGACCTGCGCAACCGCCTGACTTATCAGGTAGCCGCGGAAATCAAGAGCCATTTCGGAGAACAGGTGTTCGATACGGTTATCCCCAGGAACGTGCGGCTGAGCGAAAGCCCAAGCCACGGCCAGACCATCCTGGAATATGACCGCAACTGCCCCGGGGCCAGGGCTTACGAGAAGCTGGGCAGCGAACTCTTACGACGGAGCAAGCAACAATGAGCGCAAAAAGTGTTCTGGGCAGAGGGGTCGGAGCCCTTCTGCCCGATGATCTTTCCGGGACCGGGGAGGAAAAATTCTTCCACTGCGATATCGACAAGATTGAACCCAACCCTGAGCAGCCCCGCAAACACTTTGACGAGGAACGGCTGCAGCGTCTGGCTGAATCCATCGCGGAAAAAGGGATCATTCAGCCGTTGCTGGTCTCCCGCGCCAAGGGCAACCGTTTCCGGTTGATTGCCGGCGAACGCCGCCTTCGGGCCGCCCGCATGGCCGGACTCGAGGAGGTGCCGGTGGTGGTGATGGACCCGCCATCCGCGGGAAACAACCTGGAGCTGGCCCTGATCGAAAACATCCAGCGCCATGACCTCAACCCCATTGAGGAGGCTATGGCCTATGCCCGCCTCATCAACGATTTTGCGCTGACCCAGGAGCAGGTTGCCAGCAAGGTAGGCCGCAAACGCTCCACCGTCACCAATACCCTGCGCCTGCTCAATCTGCCGGACTACCTCCGCGATGACGTGAGCAGCGGCATCATCAGCGAGGGACATGCACGGGTACTTCTCCGGGTGAAGGACGACGAGCAGCGTCTTCAGGATATCCGGGGACACATCATCCGCGAGGAACTTTCCGTCCGGGAAACCGAGCGGCTCTGCCGCCAGCCCAGGCCGGCGGGCAAGCAGGAGCGGCCGAATAAGTCGCGCCCCAACCGTGCGGGCGAACTGCCCCAATCCTACTGCCGGGCCATGACCAACCAACTGATGAACCACCTGAACACCAAGGTGCGCATCGTGCAGAACGGCGAACGGGGCAAGCTGGAAATCGAATACTATTCCAGCGATGACCTGGATCGCCTTCTCACCCTGCTCTCACCCCAGGAATAACCTACCTTCCAGGAGGAAGCGCGCATGGCGCTCATGCAGATCACCATTATCCCTTTGGGCACAGCAACACCCAGCGTGGGCGAGTACGTCGCCGATGTCGAACGCCATCTCCTGGCGTCGGGGATCGACCACCAGCTCCAGGACATGGGAACACTGGTGCACGGAGAACCGGAGGTATTGTTCCGCCTGGCGGCCGAGATCCACAATCTGGCCTTTGGCAAAGGAGTGCAGCGGGTAGTTACGCATATAACCCTTGATGACCGGCGGGATGTCCAGCAGGGTCTTGGCGACAAGCAGAAGGCGGTCAGGCAGCGACTTGCGCGGCAGGAGGGCGCATGAAGAAAAAATTTACCCCGCGCCGGGCGCCGATGCTCCTCCTGGTCTTCTTTCTCCTTCTCTTCCTGGCCGGGATCGCCTTGGGCGAACCAACACGGGTGCTGGAACAGGCCTGGTCCATCTGTCTCTCCTGCATCGGCATAGGATAGCGCCATGGAAACGGTCAGAAAACTGGTCCAGACCCTGTGGGTCTTTCTGGTCAATGGCTTCTGGGGCTTTCCCTGGACGCGCACCATCTATCAGGGACCCCTCAAGGTGATCTGCTCGCCCGGCCTCAACTGCTACTCCTGCCCCGCGGCCACCACCTACTGCCCCCTGGGCAGCCTGCAGCAGCTGCTCCTGAGCATCCGCTTCTCCCTTGAAACAGGCAGCTACTATCTGGGCACCTTTGTTGTCGGCTCCATGGGCCTCCTGGGAGCGGCCTTTGGCCGCTTCATCTGCGGCTGGGCCTGCCCCTTCGGCCTGTTTCAGGAATTGCTCTACAAAATTCCCTCGGTCAAGCTCCCAGTGCCGAAGCCCCTCACCTGGCTGAAATATGGCTTTCTTGTCCTGTTTGTGATCATATTTCCCTTGGTGTTCGTGGATGAGTTCGGCCTGGGGGCCCCCTGGTTCTGCAAATACCTTTGTCCGGCCGGCACCCTCGAGGCAGGAATCCCCATGCTCATCCTCCAGCCTGACCTGAAAAGCACCATAGGCTGGCTTTACTGGAATAAAATTGCTATCCTGCTCCTGTTTGTCGTCTGGAGCATTGTCTCCTCGCGGCCTTTCTGCCGGACCACCTGCCCGCTGGGGGCATTCTATGGCCTCTTCAATCGGCACCGGCTGATCAGGTTGCAACACAATCCGCAAAACTGTACGCAATGCGGGGCATGTCATCGGGTCTGCCCAATGGGCATCCACTTCAACGAAACACCCCACAGCCGCGAATGCATCAGCTGCCTGAAGTGCATGACCCAGGCCTGCAATTTCGGGGCGATTTCGGTCGAGGTGGCCGGTTATTCCCTGCTGGATAACGCCCTGCCCGCTATCAAAAAACCGTCTGAACAGCCATGAAGCATATTTTTTTCCCTTTATTTCTCCTGCTGGCATTCTTCCTTTTTTCGGTCGCGCCGGTCCTGAGTGTCCACGCAGAAATGCTCAGTATCAGCGGTAACGAGATCAACATGCGTTCAGGGCCGGGAACCAAGTACCGGGTTCTGTGGACACTGGGCCAGGGCTTTCCCCTGGAAGTCCTAAAACGCACGGGCGACTGGTACCGGGTGCGCGATTTTGAAGGGACCATCGGCTGGGTGCAACGCGACGTGGTTACCAACACCCCGCACATGATCGTCAAAACCAATAAAAACACAAGGAAACAGATTAACATCCGAAGCGGGCCGGGAACCAGTTACCAGGTGGTCGCCAAAGCCCATTATGGGGTCGTTCTGAAGACCCTGGAACAGAAAAACGGCTGGGTGAAGGTCCAGCATGAACAGGGAATAACTGGCTGGGTGCAGCGAAATTTACTCTGGGGATGGTGATGAACAAGCCCGTTCAGGGAAAAACAGGCTGAAAAGGATGGCGGAGAGAGAGGGATTCGAACCCTCGGTGGGGTTTTACCCCCACACTCGCTTAGCAGGCGAGCACCATCGGCCTACTCGGTCATCTCTCCATATCGTTTTCAGGTGTGGCGGAGGGAGTAGGATTCGAACCCACGGAACTTTCGCTCAACGGTTTTCAAGACCGCCGCCTTAAACCACTCGGCCATCCCTCCCTCCAGTAAGGTGTCTAAATACCATTTCACAGGAACCATGTCAATAATCTCCTGGTGCTCGAATACGCATGAAAAAAGGGACGCAGACAACAGAAGTGGCCACTAATGATGTCGAACAGAACAACCTGGCCTGCCTTTACGTAATAACCAAGCATCTGGCCTCGGCACACAGCCTCCAGGAGTGTCTGGAGAAGATCATGGAGATCCTGGATCTGGAAAAGGGGATGCACAGCGGGACGGTCACCATCATCAACCCGGCCACCAGCGAACTGGAGATCGAGGTCGCCTACGGCATAACCGCGGAGGCCAGGAAGCGGGGGAGATACAAAATCGGCGAGGGGATCACCGGCAAGGTGGTGGTTACCGGTGAACCGATCCTGGTCCCCCAGATCGGGGAGGAACCGCTCTTCCTTAACCGCACCCGGACCCGCGGTGATGAGCGGAAAAAGAAAAGCTCCTTCCTCTGTGTACCCATCAAAATCGGCAACCAGTGCATTGGCGCCCTGTCCATCGACCGTGAGTACCAGAATAACTTCGGGGTCCAGTCGGAGCGGGACCTGCGGTTCCTGACCGTGGTCAGCGGCCTGATCGCCCAGACGGTTCAGCGGGTGCAGAAGGTGAACGAGGAACAGGACATGTTGCGCAGGGAAAACTCCCAGCTGCGCAGGGAGCTGTCGGCCAAAAACCGCATTGAGGAGATCATCGGCAACTCGTCACGGATGCAGGAGGTCTTCGATATGGTCCACCGGGTCGCCGATTCCAACGCCACGGTCATGCTGCGCGGCGAATCGGGCACCGGCAAGACCATGGTGGCCAAGGCCCTGCACGCCCACTCGGTAAGGAGCAAGGGTCCGTTCGTGCTGGTGAACTGCGCCGCCCTGCCAGAATCCCTGCTGGAATCTGAACTTTTTGGCCATGAAAAAGGGGCCTTCACCGGGGCCATCTCCCGAAAAATCGGCCGCTTTGAACAGGCCCAGGGCGGGACCCTGTTTCTCGATGAAATCAGCGAGGTCAGCCCGGCCGTGCAGGTCAAGCTGCTCAACGTGATCCAGGAGCGGAACTTTCAACGCCTGGGCGGCACCGAGCTGCTGAAGACCGACATCCGGCTGGTGGCGGCCTCCAACCGCGACCTGGAGGCTGCGGTGCGCAGCGGCTCGTTCCGGGAGGATCTCTACTACCGGCTGAACGTCTTTCCGGTGTATCTCCCCCCGCTGCGGGAGCGGCGCACCGATATCCTCCTGCTTGCTGAATATTTTCTCGACAAATTCAGCAAGGAAAACCGGAAAAAAATCGAGCGGATATCCACGTCAGCCATTGACCTGCTGATGCAGTACCACTGGCCGGGCAACGTGCGCGAACTGCAGAACTGCATGGAACGCGCGGTCCTGATTTGCGACGACAACGCCATCAAGGCGATTCACCTGCCCCCCACACTGCAGAGTTCAGACTCGGTGAGCTCAGAGCGGCACTTGTCCCTGGCCACGGCGGTGGAGAATTTCGAGCGGGAGCTGATCATCGATGCCCTGAAAAAAAACAAGGGCAACCAGACCAAGGTCGCCAAGCACCTGAACACCAGCCTGCGGATCATCAACTACAAGATCCACAGCTACCAGATCGACCCGAAACAGTACAAGGCCGGCGCATGAACGTTCTGCTGCACATCTGCTGCGCGCCTTGCGCAATTTTCCCCCTGTGGGTCCTGCGCGAGCAAGGGCATGCGGTGCAGGGCTATTTCTTCAATCCCAACATCCATCCCTTCACCGAATTTAACCGGCGACTTGCCACTCTGCGTGAATTAGCTGGAATGGAGAACCTCGCGCTTTTCGTGGAGGAAAAGTATGGTCTGACAGACTACCTGCGTCAGGTCGTGTTTAATGAAGACAGGCGCTGCGCCATTTGTTATACCATGCGCCTGGAGCAGACTGCGCGCTTCGCGGCGGCAAACCAATTCGAGGCCATCTCCACCACCCTGCTCTACTCGCGGTATCAGAACCACGCCCTGGTCCGGGAAACCGGGGAAGAGCTCGCCAGACAATACGGGGTGGCCTTCCTGTATGAGGACTTCCGCCCCGGCTGGCAGGAGGGCATTGACCGGTCGATTGCCCTGGGTCTCTACCGCCAGCCCTATTGCGGCTGCATCTTCAGCGAGCAGGAACGCTACGACCGATCCATGCGGAAAAAAACCATAAAACCATAATACTTGCTCCGGGAGAAAACCATGCTGAATATTATCGTGCTGGCAACCAGGAATACCAACAAGGTTACGGAGATCAAGGCACTCCTCAAGGACGCACCGGTGGAGATCAAGTGCCTGGCGGATTACGGTCCTCTGCCGCCGGTGGTTGAGGATAAGGAAACCTTTGAGGAGAATGCCTATAAAAAGGCCCTGCATTACGCCAAGGTCCTTGGCCTGCCCTGCCTTGGTGACGATTCCGGCCTGGAGGTGGATGCCTTGGATGGCAGGCCTGGTGTGCTCTCCGCCCGCTATGCCGGGGAAAACGCCACGGACCTGGAAAAATGCGACAAGCTGCTGAAGGAGATGGCGGGTAAGACCAACCGGAAGGCCCGTTTTCACTGCGTCCTGTCTCTGGCCACGCCGGGCGGGCCGGCCCTGACCTGGGAGAGCAGCTGCGAGGGGGAAATTATCGAGGAACGGCGAGGAGAATCCGGCTTCGGCTACGACCCGGTCTTTTATTATGCGCCGCTTAGGAAGACCTTTGCCCAGCTCTCCATGGAGGAAAAAAATCTGGTCAGCCACCGGGGCAAGGCCATGGCCGAGTTTGCCCGGGAGATCGACAAGGTCCTGGTCTGGCTCCGCCAGCGGCTCATGGAACAGAAGCCGCCCAAACCCGACCATGAGCAGTTTGAAAACGACGACTGGTCAAAGCATCTCAAAGGATGATTCGCGGAGGGCCCCCCTTCACCCCTCCTGTACCGGCAGTTCTTCCTTGAGGCTGCGCTGAAACAGCTCCTGGACCGCCAGGCGGCAGTCCTTGTGCTCGTAGAGGACCTGGTAGGTCTGCTCCAGAATCGGCATCTCCACCCCGTGCCTGTGGGCCAGGTTATAGCAGGATTTGGTCGTTTTCACCCCCTCCGCCACCATGGTCATTTCTGCGAGGGCCTGCTCCAGGGTCTTGCCCTGGCCGAGTTTCAAGCCCACTGTCCGGTTTCGGCTCAGATCACCCGTGCAGGTCAGGACCAGGTCCCCAAGACCGCCGAGACCGGCAAAGGTGAGAGGATGGGCCCCGAGTTGGACTCCCAGGCGGGTGATCTCCGCCAGTCCCCTGGTAATGAGGGCCGCCCTGGTGTTCAGGCCGAAGCCGAGCCCGTCGCAGATGCCAGCGGCAATGGCGATTACGTTCTTCATCGCCGCGCTCACCTCAAGCCCGATAACATCGGAACTGCTGTAGCAGCGAAAATAGGGGGTGGAAAACAGCTGCTGCACAGCGGCCGCCGCCTCTTTATCCACAAAGGCAACCGTCACCGCGGTAGGCTGGTTCCTGGCGACTTCGGCGGCAAAACTCGGCCCGCTGAGCACGCCCAGATGCACAGGACGAGGGAACTCTCTGCTGCGCAGGGTGTCTGCCATGACCTGGGTCATGGTCTGCAGGGTAGCGGTCTCAATACCCTTAACCGCAGAGACCACAAGGGCATGGGTCTCCAGTTTATTCAGCAGCCGGGCAAATATCTCGCGGAACCCGTGGGAGGGAACGACCATGACCACGCACTGGGCATGGCGCACCGCGATGGCCAAATCGGTCTCCGGCTCCACGCTTGGGGGCAGGTGCGCGCCAGGCAGGTATTTTCTGTTTTCCCGCTCCTCTCTGAGTTGCGCAATATGCGCTGCATCCCGGCCCCAGAGGGATACCCGTTCCCCCTTATCGCCCAAAAGCTTGGCCAGGGCCGTGCCCCAGCTGCCGGCCCCGATGACTGCGGTCCGGCCGATTTCAGGAAGCGTCGTCAACAGACACCTCCCCTTCCCCGTCCACCTCGGTCTCCCTGGCCAGCATGGACAGGTCGACAACCTTCTCTCCCTCCTCCAGATTGATCAGCCGGACGCCCTGGGTGTGGCGGCCGATGATCCGCACTGAATCCATGGGCATACGGATCACCTTGCCGCTGTTGGCGATCAGCATCACCTGGTCGTCGTCCTTAACCTGCAGGGCGCCCACCACCTTGCCGTTGCGCTCGCTGGTATTGATGGTGAAGACACCCACGCCGCCGCGGCTTTGCACCCGGTACTCATCCACCGCGGTCCGTTTGCCGTAGCCGTTTTCCGTGACCGTAAGGATAGAATCTTCGCTGGTCAGTACCACCACGCCGACCACCTCGTCATCATCGGCCAGGTTGATCCCCTTGACCCCAGCCGCAAGGCGGCCCATGGTCCGGACATCAGACTCGTGAAAGTGGATGGATTTGCCATTTTTGGTGACCAGAAAGATATGGTCATCGCCGGAAGAAATGCGGGCCGAGAGGATTTCATCGTCCTCGCGGATGGTCAGACCATACTTGCCCTTGCGCATCGGCCGCTTGTACTCGGCGATGCTGGTTTTTTTCACCCTCCCCTTCTTGGTGACCGTCAGTACGGTCAGCGACTCGTCAGCCTGGGCAAGGCCTGAAACCGGCAGGATCGCCGCCATCTTCTCTCCCTCGGCCAGTTCCAGAAGGTTGACTATGGCCTTGCCCCTCGCGGTCCTGCTGGCCAGCGGCAGCTCATAGACCTTGCGCCAGAAGACCCGGCCGCGATTGGTGAAAAAGAGGAAGGTGTCCAGGGTGGAGGCAGTATAGAGGCTGGTGACAAAGTCCTCCTCGATGGTGGTCATTCCCTTGACCCCCTTGCCGCCCCTGCGCTGGGAACGGTACAGGGTGATTGGGTTGCGCTTGATGTAGCCGGTGTGGGAGACGGTGATCACCATCTCCTCAGGGTTGATCATGTCCTCGGGCAGAATCTCGTCAGGGGCATCGATGATCTCCGCGCGCCGCATGTCGCCGTAATCGGTGCGCACCTGCTCAAACTCCTCGCGGATGATCTGCATCACCAGTGCGTCATCGTTTAAGACCTTGTTGTACCAGGCGATGCGCTCCATGGTTTCGTTGTACTCGCTGACAATCTTGTCGCGCTCAAGGCCGGTCAAGCGCTGAAGACGCATATCAAGCACCGTCTGCGCCTGGATCTCGGAAAGGTTGAACCGCGCCATCAGGCCGACCCTGGCCTCAGCCGGGTTGGCCGAGGACTTGATCAGCTCCACTACCTCGTCCAGGTTGGAGATGGCGATCTTGAGGCCCTCCAGCAGGTGGGCTTTTTCCTCGGCCTTGCGCAGCTCAAAGGCGGTGCGCCGATAGATCACGATCTTGCGGTGCACGATGAAATGCTCGAGCATCTGCTTGAGGTTCAGGACCTCCGGCCTGCCGTTGACGATGCAGAGCATGATGATGCCAAACGATTTCTGCAGCGGGGTCATCTTGAACAGCTGGTTCAGGGTGATGTCCGGGATCTCGTCCTTTTTCAGCTCAAGCACGATGCGCAGGCCGTGCCGGTCAGATTCGTCCCGGACCTCGGCAATGGAAGTAACCCTTTTTTCCTTGACCAGCAGGGCGATCTTCTCCACCAGGGAGGCCTTATTCTGCTGGTAGGGGATCTCGGTGATGATGATCGATTCGCCCCCGCCCTTGCGCTGTTCGAAATGGGTGCGCGAACGCATGATCACCACTCCGCGGCCGGTCTCGAAGGCCTCCCGGATCCCAGCCCGGCCGCAGATAAAGCCGCCGGTGGGAAAGTCCGGGCCGGTGATGATCTCCATCAGCTGGTGCACGGTGATGTTGGGGTCTTCCACCAGGGCGATCAGGCCGTTCATCACCTCGGTGAGGTTGTGGGGGGGGATATTGGTGGCCATACCCACCGCGATGCCGGCGGAACCGTTGATGAGCAGGTTGGGGACCTTGGCGGGCAGGACAGTCGGCTCGGCCAGGGAGTTGTCATAGTTGGGGACAAAATCCACGGTCTCCTTTTCCAGGTCGGCCACCAGTTCCTGGACGAGCCTGGTCATTCTCGCCTCGGTATAGCGCATGGCTGCCGCAGAGTCGCCATCCAGTGAGCCGAAGTTTCCCTGGCCATCCACCAGGGGATAGCGCAGGTTGAAATCCTGCGCCATGCGCACCAGGGTATCATAGGCGGCGGTGTCGCCGTGCGGATGGTATTTACCGATCACGTCGCCGACGATCCTGGCCGATTTGACATAGGGACGGTTGTAGGTGGTACCCAGCTCGCGCATGGCAAAGAGGGTCCGGCGGTGCACCGGCTTCAGGCCGTCGCGGACATCAGGCAGGGCCCGGCCGACGATGACCGACATGGCGTAATCCAGGTAGGATTTGCGCAGTTCTTTTTCAATGGAAACAGTGGGTCCCTGTTTACCGGTTATTTCAGAAAGTTCAGTCATGGGGATAGTCCTGTTCAATGCCCAAGGAACCAGGCTTCCCTGGCCCTTGGGTTTTTTCGGTTATAGCGATAACGGAAAATCAGATATCAAGTTCGGATACTTCCAGGGCATGGTTCTGGATAAAATCCCGCCGCGGTTCGACTTTGTCACCCATCAGGGTGGTGAACATCTCGTCGGCGGCCTCGGCGTCGTCAATACTGACCTGCACCAGGGTCCGCTGGACTGGGTTCATGGTGGTCTCCCAGAGCTGTTCCGGGTTCATCTCACCCAGACCCTTGTAGCGCTGCAGATTGCTGCCCTTGAAGGTCTCCTCCCGCACAATCCTGATCAGATCGTGCCAGTTGGCCACACTGATGTCTTTTTCCTGGCCGCCGGTGGTGAGCCGGGTAAGGGTGAAGCCGCCCTGCAGGTATTCTCTGATGTCAGCATATACTTCGATGGCCTGGCGGTACTCCGGGATCAGCGGAATATTGGGGCCAAGGGTAGTCATCACGTGCGCGTGGCCGCGGAAGGCTACGTCTACCTCGTAACAGGCGGGACGCCAACGGCAGGAGCGGATATTGCCGATGACCGGCCCCAGGGGTTCCAGCACGGAGATCAGTTTTTTCAGAAACTCCCTGTCCTGGAACTGGTCGGCGGAAACCACCCCGTTGTCCAGGAGAAACAGGGTCATCTGCTCGACGATGTTCATCCGTTCAAGATGCGCACAGATCCGTTCAAGATAAGAGAGCTTCTTGAGGACAGCGACCATCTCCTGCTCGACGATCTCATCTCCGGTGGCGCCTTTGATCTTAAGCATCTGGCTAGCCTGGCTGTAGAGGTAGTCGTTCAGGGCCTCGTCGTCGAGGAAGTACTGCTCCTTCTTCCCCTTGCCCAGCCGGTAGAGCGGTGCCTGGCCGATGTACACATGCCCCTTTTCCACCAGGGGCAGCATCTGCCGGTAAAAGAAGGTGAGCAGCAGGGTGCGGATATGTGCCCCGTCCACATCGGCGTCGGTCATGATGATGATCTTGTGATAGCGGAGTTTTTCCAGATCAAACTCCTCCCTGCCGATGCCGGTGCCAAGGGCGGCGATCAGGTGCTTGATCTCCTCACTGGAGAGGATCTTGTCAAAGCGGGCCTTTTCCACGTTCATGATCTTGCCGCGCAGAGGAAGGATGGCCTGGATGCTGCGATCACGGCCCTGCTTGGCGCTGCCGCCGGCCGAATCACCCTCGACGATGAAGATCTCACGCTCGGAAGGGACCTTGCTCTGGCACTCGGCCAACTTGCCGGCCATCAGTACGGACAACCCGCCTTTCTGCCGGGACAACTCCCGGGCCTTTCTGGCGGCCTCCCGAGCCCGTGCCGCCTCCACCGCCTTGGTAAGTATCCGCTTGGCCACCTGGGGGTTCTGCTCGAGATAGATGCCCAGTTTTTCGTTGCAGAGGGTCTCGACAATGGACTTGACCTCGCTGTTGCCGAGCTTGGTTTTTGTCTGCCCTTCAAACTGCGGATTTGGCACTCTGACAGAGACCACGCAGGTCAACCCTTCCCGGACATCGTCGCCACCCATCTTCTCCTTGAGATTCTTCGGAACCACGTCATCGCTGGCGTAGCGGTTGATGCACTTGGTCAGGGCCGCCTTGAAGCCGATCACGTGGGTGCCGCCCTCACGGGTGTTGATGTTGTTGACAAAGGAAAATAGCCGTTCCGTATAGCCGTCATAGTACTGAAAACAGACATCCACCTGGACATCTTCCTTTTCGCCGGTGATATAGATGGGGTCCGGGTGGATCGGGGTACGGTTGCGGTTCAGGTACTCCACATAAGAGGTAATGCCGCCTTCATATTTGAATTTATCCTCCTCGCCGCTGCGCTCATCCTTGAGAGAAATGCGGACCCGGGCGTTGAGAAAAGCTAGCTCACGCAGCCGGTTTTTCACGATTTCATAATTAAAAACCGTGGTTTCGGTAAAGATGGTCGAATCGGGCTTGAAGGTGACCGTGGTCCCGGTCCTGTCGCTTTCCCCTATTACTTCAAGGTCTGAGGTTCGCTGGCCAAAGGCATAGCTCTGCCGGTAGACTTTGCCGTTGCGGCTTACTATGGCTGTTGCCACCTCGCTGAGGGCGTTGACCACAGAGACGCCGACTCCGTGCAGACCTCCGGATACCTTATAGGTTGAATGATCGAATTTGCCGCCGGCATGCAGGGTGGTCATCACCAGTTCAAGGGCCGACATGTTTTCTGTGGGGTGCATGTCCACCGGGATTCCGCGACCGTTATCAACCACTGATACAGAATTATCCTGGTGGATGGTGACCTGGATCCGGTCGCAGTGGCCTGCCAGGGCCTCGTCAATGGAGTTGTCAACCACCTCGTAGATAAGATGGTGCAGTCCCTCCTCTGCGGTATTTCCTATATACATGGAGGGGCGTTTGCGTACCGCCTCCAGACCGTCGAGGACCTTTATCTGCTCCGCGTCGTAATCTGTTTTTTTTCCTTCGTATTCGTTGGTCATTGATTTATTGTCTCGTAAATATAAATATTCTTTTATTTTATAGAGTTATTATAATGCAAAGGAACGTTCTAAACACGATTCCACGCTTACTCCGCTCAACTTTTACCTAAATTGAAAACACATCGTCCTTGAGATAGTGCTTCAATTTATTGTGGCTTTTCATAATTTCATCGGCATGATGATGCTGACAAAACCCTCGTCTTCCTCGGATTCTATGAGGCAGGGACTTTCATCGGAACTGATATAGGCCTTCACCGTATTTCCCTCCATGACCTGCAGGGTCTCGATGAAGTAGCGGCAGTTAAAGCCAAGAGAGAGAGGTTCTCCATGATAATGAATATCAAATTCATCTTTAGCGCTGCCAAAATCGGCATTCTGCGAACTGAGTACCATGTGGCCGGCGGTTATTTCTATCTTTATGGCTTTGAACAGGTCTTCGGTGAAGAGGTTTATTCGCTTCAGCGCCTCGAGAAAACGCATCCTGTCGATGATGACTACATTCTCCCGGGAGATGATATTGAGAATACTCTGAAAATCAGGAAATTCACCCTGCATCAGGCGAACGATGAGAAGGGAATCCTCCCCCTTCAGAACGGCCTGTTTTTTTTCTAAACCAAAAAGGAAAATATCCTTGTCTTCGCAGAATTTACGTATTTCCTGCACTCCCCGACGGGGAATCAGGGTGATAGGATTAAATTTCAGCTCATTTACCTTCTTATCCACCTCTTTGCTCATGATGGCCAGGCGGTGTCCATCCGAGGTTACACATTTCAGCAGCAACTTATCTGCTTGCTCTTCTTTTTGCAGAAGGGCCGCATTGAGGCTGTACATGTTTTCCTTATCCTGGGCGATGGAATACACAGTCTTATCTATCAGTTCAGAAATAACCGCTGACTGCATTTCCACCATATTTTCTTCTTCATACCCTGGAAAATGAGGAAATTCAACACTTTGCATTCCTGCAAGTTTGTACATACTTGAGCCTGCAAGTATATCAACCCAGTTTTTTTCCCTCTCTTGGAAGGTGATAAAAGGAGATCCTGATTCCCTCGCCAGTTCAAAAAGTTTTTTGGCCGGCAGGGTAAGAACGCCCTTTTCAAAAACCTCAGCCGCTACCGTCTGCTTGAGCCCAATTTCGAGATCTGTTCCGGTAAAAACGATGTTATCTTGCTCAACTTCCATGAGAACATTGGCCAGAATAGCCAAATTTCCTTTCTTGCTGGTAATGTTGAGTTGTGCCCCGATGGCACGGAGAAGATTGTCACGGGAAATGGTGAAGTGAAATGCCATAACAATTCATTCCTTTTTGAATAAAAGAGATTGTTGTTGTATTTACCGCTGTTATTTTGTTAATTTATTAATTAACTTATTAAGTTTATTAATTTTTTTATGTTTATAAAGAATGAAAACTATATTATTTATTTTTGGATAAACAGGAAAATTACGTTATGCACAAGGTATTCAACAGCCCCTTGAACAACCTGTCCACGGGGTTATGTGAACAAATCACAGAAAGTGTATCACTTTAACCGAAAACTCTTGAAAATACAAAGAAATAAATAAAAAATAGCGCATGGAAAATCAGAGAATGGACAGGTTGGAAAATATCATTGAGCCATTACTGAAAAATGGCGTGAATAATGGTGTTTTTTCCGGGGTCGCGCTGGGCGTGTATCAATACCGGAAAGGCAGAGAACAAAAGTTGATAGTTAACCAGGGTAAAACCAGAGGTGATGAACCGGGAGAATCGCTCAACAAGGACACCTTTTTTGATCTGGCTTCACTTACCAAACCCTTCTGCACCACATTAAGCATTCTTTGTCTGCTCGAGAAAAAGGAAATTGATTGGAAAACAAGAATATTCGATATCTTACCCTCTCCTATCCACCTGGAATACAAACAGATCAGCATAGATCAGCTTCTGACCCATTCAGCCGGTCTGATCGCCTATAAACAGGAATATCAATCCTTTGCTCCTGTTTCTAAAAATGGAAATAAAGAGAAACTTATTCAATTATTCCAGAGGGAAAAACTTGCCTACCCGCCCGGCACGTCATGCCTTTATAGCGATATAGGGTTTATTCTCCTTGGAGAGATGATAGAAAAGGTATCAGGGAAAACCCTTGATGAATTTTTTCACCGCGAAGTTGCCACCCCCCTCCTGGTCCAGGAAAGTGTTCAATTCAGGCCCTTGAACCGAACTGAACAGAGAAAAATAAACATTGCGGCAACCGAACTCTGTCCCTGGCGGCAAAAAATTCTGCAGGGGGAGGTGCACGACGAGCATGCCTGGCTGATGAATGGAGTGGCTGGTCACGCTGGGCTGTTCGGGACCATATCCGGAGTAATGGCTCTAACGGAGCATCTCCTGCACCAATGGAAGGGAAGAACCACGCATCAGGGTTTCAGCAATAAGCTCCTGCAGTTGGCATTGACCAAAAAATATGCCAATCACTCCTGGTGTCGGGGATTTGATACCCCGGCAACACATGGATCAAGCGCCGGAATCTATTTTTCAGCCACAAGCGTGGGGCATCTTGGCTATACCGGCACCTCGTTCTGGATTGATCCTGAACAGGATCTGGTTGTTGTCCTGCTCAGCAACAGGGTCCATCCTTCCAGGAAAAATGAGCAGATCAAGCAATTCAGGCCCCTGTTGCACAATACGGTGCTGGAGGCCCTGCAAAAATAAAAAAAGGCCCCTGCAGAACAGGGGCCTTGCGAAACTTTGGTTGAGGAACAAAAAGAAAGATTACCACCAACTGATCGTCTGGTCAGCTTCCATTATCTTGTCAACCAGTTGCGCATAGTCAGGGTTGTCCACATTGAGTTTGAAGGTGTCAACCTCCCTGTCTCGGGAAACGATTTCCACCAGCTTCTTGGTGTTTGCATCGGGCTCTGAACGATATACATGCAGTATTTTCATTTTAAACGCTCCTTGAGAAGAAACTAGATTATGCCGTAGGGAATGACAACAGTCATTTCGCGGAGCTTTTCACCCAGCTCCTCGAGGGACATGGCCTCAAAGCCATTAGTCTCCTGATTGGCCTTCACATTGGAATAAATCTCTCCTTCCATATCCCTGAGCATTTCCAGACGATCCAAGTTGTTGTCGTCCAGTTTGTCGATTTGGGTGTCAAGGAGGTGGGCGTAAGCGTACATATTTTCAACGGCCAGTCCCAGCGCCGAACGCATGCCGTCCAGTGCGTAATCTTTGTTTCTGATGATCAGTATTGCTTTTTTATATTCCATCGCACACCCCCTTATAAGGACAGATAGCAGTCATAGTCTTCGATGATGAGACCGTGCTGGGTCTGGGTCGCCATTTTTTCCTTTTTCAGGCCTTCGGGAACATCGTCAGCCTTAAATCCCATGTTTATATAGCTGTCCACACAGATGGCTACGTCATCAGCGATCTTGCAGAGCTCCGGAAACTGCGGATCTTTTGACAGCAGAGTTGCGGTCCAGGTAAAAAATACCTTGACTTTCGACCCCTTGGCTTTGGCTGCCTTGGTGATCCCCATGACATGTCGCATGACGTTTGGGTTGGTAACAAAAATTCCTAAGCTTTTGGCCATGATACCCTCCTAATAAATGAGAAGCGGCGCCTTTCCTGTATCAGGAAACGCGCCGTATGTATTTCGTTACAGCCGGCAAATCAACCTTTTTTAATAAAAAAGGAGATGTATCCTTCTTTCTCCTTTTCTCCCAAAAATTCATGGCCGGAACGTTCGCACCAACCGGGGATGTCGTTCCTGGAGCCGGGATCGGTCCCGTCAACCTGCAGGATTTCACCAGAATTGATTTTCCCGATTTCCTTTTTGGTGCGAAGCAGGGGCATGGGGCAGCTCAAACCTTTGGCGTCCAATACTGCTGCAACTTTGAGTCCGTCTGGTGCTGTTTTGGCATCACTCATCTGATAAACCTCCTACCATAAAATGAATTAAAATGGCTTTTGAAAACAGACTGGTTTTCACAAGCATCAGATACCGGCAGTACCACAAGGTTACCGCAGATGTATCCTTGATAATCGTTTTTTATACTGACTAGGCTTATTCCTGTCAAGGGTAAAATGAATGGCAATTCAAGCAGAATGAATATTCAAGTAACTGAAATAATAGAAAAAAACATTATGGGCATAACGATACGGATGATATAGGCATTTAACTTCCTTGACAAAAATAAGGAGCACAGGTACAAATTTTTCACACAAAGAATTCCTTCTCCTACTGGAGAGGGCAGTGCTGTACCAAGAATTTCAAGTTGGAAGGAGGGGGCAGTATGGGTGGATCAATCAAAGAACTCTACAACAATCTCTGCAAAAAAGAATGGAATCCCATGACAGCCGGAATCATTGTGGCGATATTCACCATCCTGATGGCTGCCTGGTGGCGTCCCTGGGGTGCGGTCGGCGCGGTCCGCAACTGGGCTGACTGGATTTTCTATGGCATCGGGGTCTATTCAGATCCAGACACCCTTGAACTTCTAGGTTTTATCGATGAGGATGGGGAAAGCCGGCTGACCATGTCCTTCTGGTACAATTCGGGTTCGGTCATCGGTCTCGGCTTTATCGGCGGCGCATTTATCTCGGCCTGTCTGGGCGGCCAGTTTGCCCTGCGTTTCCCCCCTCTCCGCGAGTGGGTCAAGGGGGTGATCGCCGGCATCTTGATGGGTATTGGCGCAACCTTTGCCGGCGGTTGCAATGTCGGCGGCATGTTCAACGCCCTGGGCAACCTGAGCGCCCATGGATTTGCCATGTGGCTGGGTTTGATCCTCGGCGTGCTGGGCGGACTCTGGCTCCTGTACAAGGAGATGGAGTACATCACCTGGGGCAGCGGCGGGGCCAAGACCATTGATTTTCCCATCCCTGTCCAGGTTGTCGTCGGCTTTGCGACCATTGCGGTCATGATCTGGGGTGCGTACCAGTATGCCAACTATGACGGGGATGATGCCTACGAGTATATCAACTCCCTGCCCGGTGTTCTGCTGATTGCCGCAGTCCTTGGCTATACCATGCAGCGGGGCCGCTGGTGCATGGTCCAGGGGTTCCGTGAACCGCACATGACCGGCAACGCCACCATGGCCAAGGCGGTAGCCGTGACGATCAGTATCGTCGCGATCGGCGCTGCGGTGCTCAAGTATGGCGTTCCTTTACGGGCGGAAGGAGTGCCTGTGCTGGATGAAATGAACTACGTCCGCGGCACCTTCGGCTGGGGTGGGGTGTTTGGCGGTTTTATTTTCGGCTTGGGCGCGATGCTGGCCGGAGGGTGCGGTACAGGGACGTTGTGGCGGGTCGGCGAGGGTCAACTCAAACTGTGGCTGGTCATGATTGTTTTCGGGCTTTCCGCTTCTCTGAGTGGCCTGTGGGTAAAGTCGATGGAGTGGGAAGAGAACGGGGTGCTGGGCAAATATGTCTATATGCCCGAATCCCTGGGTTACGGCCCGACCCTGGCGATCATCCTCTTTGCCATGGCGGCCTGGTATGTCATTGTCAGCTGGAACGAGGAGAGCAACAAGCTCCTTCTGCCGATGTAAGTCCTTCTCCGAAAGATCTTTTCAAGCGCGGTGCAGGTTAACTGCACCGCGCTTTTTTTTGCTCTCCCGGATTTCGGCTTGGTATAATGAAATGATGAAAGGTGAAGACAGAACAACCTTGCGGCGGCGGATTCTGGCGGTGCGTGACAGGATTTCGCTTGATTCGCTTGAGGAACGGAGCCTGGCTGTCACCGCCCGGGTCCTTGACCTTCCTGTCCTCAAGATGTCCCCGGTGGTGTTTGTCTATATGCATTTCCGCAGCGAGGTGCGGACAGGCACCTTGATCAGGGCATTGCTTGCCCTGGGCAGCACCGTCTGCGTTCCACAGACCGTGCCCGTGCAGTCGCGGTTGCAGGCAATTCGGATCAGCGATCCCGACCAGGAGGTGGCTCCGGGATTCCGCGGCATACCGGAACCCCTGCCCCGCCTGCTCGCCAGTGCAGTTGTTGCCCCCAGGGACATCAATGCGGTGATCGTTCCCGGTGCTGTTTTTGATCGCGAAGGCGGCCGTCTCGGCTACGGCGGGGGATATTACGACCGCTTTCTCGGCCTGGAGGCCCGGGAGGCAGTACGTATTGCCTTGTCTTTCGAACTGCAATTGGTCAAGAAGGTCCCAATGGAACCCCACGATCAGTATATGGATTTCGTTGTGACGGAAAAGGAGGTCTTTGTTTGCGGGAGAAATCGTTATGCGCAAGACAGCCGTATACCGTGATGATCTTTTCCTGGAGCACCAGCCGGGTTTTGACCACGTAGAATCCCCGGATCGCCTGCAGGTTATTTACGATGAACTGGATCGCCGGGGCCCTGCATCGAACCTGGTCTATCCTCACTTTTCTCCCGCATCAGCCGAAATCATCGGCCTTGTTCATTCTCCATCCCTGATCAGAAAGGTCGCGGAAACAGCAGGGAAGAGGCAAGATTTCCTCGATTCAGATACCCGTACCTCAGCCCGAACGTATGAAGCTGCCTGTTTGGCGGCGGGTTCCCTTATTGACGGCATGCAGCGCATTGTCAATGGCGAGGTGGATAACGCATTCTGCCTGGTCCGGCCACCGGGCCATCATGCTGAGAAAAATCGCGCCATGGGCTTCTGTATCTTCAACAACGTGGCCATTGCCGCTGCATGGGCCTTGTCCTGTATGGGCATGGAGCGGATCCTGATCCTCGATTGGGACCTGCACCACGGCAACGGGACGCAGAAAAGCTTCTACGAAAGCAAGAAGGTTTTGTACTTCTCCACCCACCAGTATCCTCTTTATCCTGGGACCGGGACCCTTCTTGAAACAGGGAAGGGGGAAGGGGAGGGCTTTACCCTCAACGTCCCAATGCCGGGTGGACAGGGGGACCAGGATTTCTTTAGAATTTTCAATGACTTGCTGGTACCGGTGGCCAGGCAGTACCGGCCTGATTTTATTCTGGTCTCCTGCGGCTTTGATATTTACGGTGGGGATCCGCTGGGCACGATGCGGGTCACCCCCGCAGGTTTTGCCGGTATGACCCGCATCGTGCAGCGGCTGGCCGCCGAGGCGTGTCAGGGCCGGCTGTTGATCACCCTGGAAGGAGGCTATAATCTGAACGGCTTGCGCGATGGTTCCCTGGCCGTCCTCACCGCGCTCAGCGGCAAGAAGGTGGGAATCGATTTCCCGGATTTCGCGGAGAAGGGCAGGGGCGGATCAGAGAAGGGCGACCAGCCTTTGTATCTGAAACAGGCCATCTCCCTTGCAAAAAGCTACTGGAAAATGTAAACTGCAATAGTTGTATTTGCGAATTAATTCATAAAAATAAACAGTTATTTATAACTCCCCCACGTGCATCTGGCTAGGGAATGGGCGCAAAAATACTGATCGCGGATGACGATGACCTGGTACGCAACGCGGTTGAAAAAATTCTGACCATGTTTGACTACGACGTGGTCGCCGTCGCCAGCGGCAAGGCGGTGCTGGAGACGATCAGCGATGACTTTGACGTCATTATCCTGGACATCAATATGCCGGATATGGATGGTTTTCAGACCATCGAGGGATTGAACCGGCAACACTGCGATGTGCCGGTTCTTTTTCTCACCGGTGCCGGTTCCATGGATTACGCCATCAAGGCGATCAATCTGGGTGCCTATGATTTTTTGACCAAACCCATTGAGGATATCGAGCTTTTTCACGTCAAGGTCAAGCGGGCCGTTGAAAAGCGGGGCTATATCCTGAATGAAAAAAATCATCGTCAGAACCTGGAGCACGAGGTTCGCGAAAAAACCAGGGAGCTCGCGGAAAAAAATGTGCTCCTGCAGCGCTACAGTCTGCAACTGGAGGAGGCGACGGTGCAGGTGATGTCCTCTCTGCAGACAGCGATGGAAGAAAAGGACATGTACACGGCGGGGCACACTCGCCGGGTAACCCAGTACTCCCAGCTGCTGGGCCAGGAGATCATTCTTTCCCGCGAAGACATGAAGGTTCTGGAGAGGGCTTCCCATTTTCACGATATCGGCAAGCTGGTCATTGATCTCTCCTGCATCCAGAAACCCGGGAAACTGACCGCGGAAGAGTGGGCCCTGATCAAGAAACACCCCGAGGTGGGGGCCAATATCATCCAGCCTCTGAAATTCACCGAACGGGAGCGCTCCATTATCCTCCATCATCATGAGCGGCTGGATGGCCACGGCTATCCCGATGGCATAGGCGGCGACGACCTGGACACCCTGACCCGGATCATTACCATCGCTGACAGCTATGACGCCATGACCTCCCGTCGCAACTACCGGCGCAATCTTACCACCATGGATGCGGTGTCCGAGCTGCGCCGCTGCTCAGGAACCCAGTTTGACCCTGAACTGGCCGAAGCCTTTATCGGCATCGTCTTCGCCAACAAAACCGCGGCGGTTCATTAAGCATCTCCGCACTTCACTGTATCGTTCATATTCGCCACCTTTTCGCTCTGCAGGCGCAAAATTTTCTGTAGCGCTGCAAGGCCTCCGGTATTGTTCACTAATCCTTATGGCCAGGGCCGGCTGACAATTCGGCGCGAGCCGCGATTATCGTATTGGCGATCAGCTCTCCCCCTTCATCCCCTGTTGACAGACAGGGCTTCAGATGTCAAAGTAAGCGGGATTTGTCCCTTTCACTTTAACCTTGTTTACCCCATGAAGATCACCAGAGAAGAAGTGGAACACGTGGCACGGCTTGCCAGGCTGGAGTTGGGGCCGGACGAAATGGAGCGGATCACCGGCCAGCTCGATACCCTGCTCAGTTACGTGGCCAAGCTGGACGAAGTTGATACTACGGGGGTGGCTGTGACCACCTGCACCGGGGTCGCGAGCAATGGTTTCCGGGAGGATGTGGTCACCCCCTCTCTTCTCAGAGAAAGCGCCTTAGCAGGCGCCCCGCAGCACAACGGCGAATTCTTCGTGGTTCCCAGAATTCTTACCTGAGAACGCATATGGACCTTTTTACCCTGACCCTGAGTGAGGCGAAGGCCATGCTCGACCGGGGGGAATGTACCTCTGTCCAGCTGACCAAATCAGTTCTGGCAAGAATCGATGCCGTGGAAGAACGGGTCAACTCCTTTATCACCTTGCGCGGTGAGGATGCTCTTGCCCAGGCCGCCCGGGCCGACAAGGCCCGCCAGCAGGGAAGGGCAGGTGCCCTCTGCGGCCTGCCGCTTGCCATCAAGGATGTATTGTGCACCAGCACGATGCCCACCACCTGCGGCTCCCGGATCCTGGAACATTTCCTGCCTCCCTATGACGCCACGGTCATCGAAAAATTGCAGGATGAAGGAGCGGTTCTGCTCGGCAAGCTGGCCATGGATGAATTCGCCATGGGTTCCACCAGCGAGAATTGCGCCTTCGGCACCCCGCACAATCCCTGGCGGCTCGGGTATGTGGCCGGCGGCTCCAGCGGCGGCTCAGCCGCCTGCGTGGCGGCGGATGAATGTCTGGCCAGTTTGGGGTCGGATACCGGCGGCTCTATCCGCCAGCCAGCCTCCCTCTGCGGTATTGTGGGTATGAAACCAACCTACGGGCGTGTTTCCCGCTACGGGCTGGTCGCCTTTGCCTCGTCGCTGGACCAGGTCGGCCCAATGACCAAGGACGTGCGGGACTGCGCCCTGCTGATGAACGTGATCAGCGGCCACGATCGCCGGGACGCGACCTCCAGCCCCAACCCGGTCCCTGATTTCACCGCGGCCCTCCTGAACGGGCTCAAGGGGCTCAGGGTCGGGGTGCCGGCGGAATACTTCGGCGCGGGACTCGACCCTGAGGTGGAGCGGGTGGTCCGGGGCGCCCTTAGAATGCTGGCGGATGGAGGCGCCGAGATCATCGAGGTCTCGCTTCCCCATACCGAGTACTGCGTGGCAGTCTACTACCTCATCGCCCCGGCCGAGGCCAGCTCGAACCTGGCTCGCTACGACGGGGTCCGCTACGGCTACCGGGACATGCAGGCATCCTCGCTCCTGGACATGTACCGGCGCAGCAGGTCGGCGGGCTTCGGCGGCGAGGTAAAGAAACGAATCCTGATCGGCACCTATGCCCTGTCCGCCGGCTACTATGACGCCTACTATAAAAAGGCCTCCCAGGTGCGCACCCTGATCCGTGAGGATTTCGACAGGGCCTTTGCCTCCTGCGACCTGATCGCCTCCCCGGTGACCCCCACGCCTGCCTGGCCCATCGGCGACAAGGGCGATGACCCGCTGGCCCTGTATCTGTCGGACATCCTGACCATCTCCGCCAACCTGGCCGGGATTCCGGGCATGTCGGTACCGGCCGGGTTCAGCAGGGAGGGTCTGCCCATCGGGCTGCAGCTGCAGGCAGCCCATTTCAACGAGGAAATCCTGCTGCGGGCTGCGTGGAACCTGGAACAGCGGGCCGGGATCAGGGGCCGGCGGCCGGAGCTGAGCTGACCATGAAACTGCGACCGGCATCAAACATCAGCAGCATCATCCCCTATCCGCCGGGCAAGCCGCTGGAGGAACTGGAACGGGAGTACGGCATCACCGGCTCCATCAAGCTGGCGTCCAACGAAAACCCGTGGGGTCCTTCGCCCAGGGCTGTGGAGGCTATCGGCAAGGCCCTGCCCTCGCTGCATCGCTATCCCGACGGCTCCAGCTATTACCTGACCGAGGCACTGGCCCGGTGGATCGGCGCGACCCCTGCGGAGATCATCCTCGGCAACGGCTCCAACGAAGTCATCGAGTTTCTGGTCAAGGTTTTTGTCCAGCCCGGAGACGAGGTTATCACCAGCCATCCTTCCTTTCTCATGTACCAGAAATTCGTCCAGGTCAGGGGAGGGGTCAATGCCGTCATCCCGCTCCGCGATATGCGCCATGACCTGGCGGCGATCCTGGCGGCGATTACGGGGCGGACCAGGCTCATTTTCATGGACAATCCCAACAACCCCTGCGGCACCCTGATTTCCCGGGAAGAGTTTGCCCAGTTTTTGGAACGGGTGCCGGAAGAGGTGGTGGTCGTGCTGGATGAGGCGTATGTTGATTTTGTGGACCCAGAGCTGCGCATCGACGTCCTTTCCTGTATTCGGAAGCCGGAAGCTCTGGCGCCGGTGGTTGCCCTGCGAACCTTTTCCAAGGCCTTCGGCCTGGCTGGACTGCGGGTCGGCTTTGGCCTGATGCACCCGGAGATAACCAGCCTGATGCACCGGGTGCGCCAGCCGTTCAATATCAATCTCCTCGGCCAGATCGGCGCGACGGCCGCCCTTGGTGACCGCAGCCACTATGAGATGACCATCAGGGAAACGACCAGGGGCAGGGAGTGGCTGAGCGCCGAGGTGGAGAAGCTCGGCTGCCGGGCCTATCCCTCCCATACCAATTTTTTTCTCATCGATGTTCGGGGCGATGCCACCCGTCTGTACGAGGCCTTGCTCCACCAGGGAGTTATCGTCCGCTCGATGAAGCCCTACGGTTATCCTGATTTCATCCGGATCACGGTGGGCATCTCGGCGGAGAACCAGCGCTTTGTTCTGTCCCTGGACAGGTGTCTGCGGGAACTTAACTATGTCTGAGCCCTTGCAGGTGGTAGCCATCGACGGGCCCTCCGGCGTCGGCAAATCCACCATCAGCCGGCGGGTGGCCGCCAGGCTCGGCTACACTTACCTGGACACCGGGGCCATGTACCGGGCCGTGGCGCTCAAGTGCAGGATGGCGGGCATTGAGGCAACCGATGAAGCCGCGGTGGCAGCCATCCTGCCCCCGCTGAATATCCAGTTGCTGCCGGCCCGTTCCGAGGGGGAGGAGGCGAGGGTGGTGCTGGACGGCGTGGAGGTGAGCGAGCAGATCCGCACCCCGGAAATCAGCATGCTGGCCTCGGCTGTCTCGGCCCTGCGCCCGGTGCGGGCAACGTTGACCAGGATGCAGCAGGACATTGGGTCCAGGGGCAGGATCGTGGCCGAGGGGCGGGACACCGGCACCGTGGTCTTTCCCGGGGCCGTGTGGAAGATTTACCTGGATGCGACCCCCGAAGAACGGGCCAGGAGAAGGGTCAGGCAACTGCGGGAGAGGGGCGGGGAGATTGACGAGGGGAAGATCCTCGCCCAGATCGTCCAGCGGGACCGGGACGACAGCGAGCGGACCATTGCTCCGCTCAAGGCCGCGCCGGATGCCGTGTGCATCGACTCCACGGGCATGACCGTGGAGGAGGTAGTGGAGAGGGTGCTCGATGTTGTTCTGCACCAGCAAAAAAAGGCCGGGTGATCCGGCCTTTTTTTGTGTTCTATTGATCTCGGTGGGGCTGAGGAGCCCCTTTCCCATTTTTCGGCCTCTTCGCGAAAGAATTATCACTCCAGGTTTTCCATGGGGCGGCCGCAGCAGTTGGGGATGGAATCTCCCTCCTTGAGGTTTGCGTACTTGTTGCAGATCTGGCAGTTTTGTAGGTTGGGTTAGGCCGTCAGGCCGTAACCCAACAATCATCCTTCCACTCTCCTTCCTTTTCTTTGCTTGCCCAAAGAAAACGAACCAAAAGAAAGGGCCCCCGTGCCACCCGCCGTGTGGAATAACACTGCTGGTCCTGCGGACTGCCTTGCGCTCCTCGAAGCTGCCGGGATTTTGCAAACTCGCTTCGCTCAGACATGCAAAATCCTTTTCAGCAGCTTCTCCGGTGCTCAGCAGGTGCCAATGGGAAAACGAACTGGCAGATCACTCCAGGTTTTCCATGGGGCGGCCGCAGCAGTTGGGGATGGAATCTCCCTCCTTGAGGTTTGCGTACTTGTTGCAGATCTGGCAGTAGACGGTGCAGGCCGTGACTGCTGCCTGGTAGCTGGCGTCGGTGACGCCGCCGGGAACCCCTTCGATGACGAAGCGGGCGGTATTGGCCTTCATTGGGATGTACTCGCCGATGGGGGTCAGCCGCCTGGAATCCTTGACGCAGTCCACCACCACCCGCCACAGCACTTCGAGCTCCGCGGTCTCCCCAGGTGTTTCCGGGGAGAATTCCACGACATTGCGATCAATGGTTATCCTCATTTGTTGTCCTTCTCCTAGACTACGGATTGGATTTCCCTGCCGGCCTGGACATCATGCAGGGCGAGGCCCACGGTCCGTCCAAGTTCCACGCACTGGGCAAGCTCCGGGTGCTCGGGCACGTACTGGATCCGCAGGCCCTCGTGGCAGATGGTGAACTTCAACTCCTTCATGACCTCGTTCATCATTTTGACCGCCTCGCCTGACCAGCCGTAGGAGCCGAAGGCGGCGCCGATCTTGTTGCTCGGCCGCAGGCCACGCATGTACATGAGGAAGCCGGCCATCCGTGGCAGCAAGCCGTTATTCAGAGTGGGGCAGCCGAGGATGACGGCGCCGGCTTCCAGCACAGCAGTCATCACCTCGCTGCGGTGGTTGACCCGCAGGTCAAGCAGTTTGTAGCTGATCCCCTCCTCCTGCAGACCGTCGGCCACGGCCTTGGCCATCATTTCCGTGGAATGCCACATGGTGTCGTAGATGATCAGGGCGTTGCCGCGACCCTCATGGACGCACCAGCGAGAGTAGGCGTCCATGATTTTTCCCGGGTTGCCGCGCCAGATGACCCCATGGTCCGGGGCGATCATCCGGATGGGCAGGTTCATTTCCTGGAGCTTGGCAATCAGTTTTTTGACCACCGGGGAGTAAAGGGTCAGGATGTTGGCATAGTATTTGGTGCACTCATACATCAGCACATCCTGGTCGACCTCGTCGTCAAAACGTTCGCTGGTGGCCAGATGCTCGCCGAAGGCGTCGCTGGAGAACAGGATTTCGTCGCCTTTGACATAGGTGAACATGGAGTCCGGCCAGTGCAGCATCCGGGTCTCGAGAAACGACAGGGTCCGCGTCCCCAAGGACAATTCCTCGCCGGGATTGACGATATGATAGGGCCACTCCTCGTGGTGGAAGTGCTTGAGCAGGGCCTTGTGCCCCATTTTCGAGCAGATGACCTTCTCCGGCTTGATCAGGTCTATTACCTCGGGCAGGCAGCCGGAGTGATCCATTTCCACGTGGTTGACCACGAGGTAATCGATTTTTTCCGGATCCACGATATTGCGGATCCGGTGCAGCAGGTCACTCTTAAAGGGCCGTTTCACGGTATCGATCAGGGTGATTTTCTCGTCCAAGATCAGATAGGCATTGTAGGTGGTGCCCCGGTAGGTGGAGTATCCGTGAAAGTCTCGGATCAGCCAGTCCACGGCGCCAACCCAGTAAATGTCCTTGGCAAGTTCGATGGGCTTCACTCTCTGTTCCTCCTTGAAGATAGGCATTAAATAGTTATGACCGTGTACTCCTGCTTGATGAAGGTGGCCATGGGCGGATGGCCGGACATGTCTCCGATGAGAAGGATGTCCTCTGCCGCGACGGCCTCGGCCACCCCCATTTTGGTCGCGCAGGCAAGACAGGCGCCGTAGATCATCCCCCGTTGTTTTGCCTGGAGATAGAGACGGTTCAGAAAATGATCCGGCCGGGCCATCTCAGGGATAAGCCTGGTGGCCTCCCCTTCAACGACAATTTCACCCCACATCCCGTTTTCCTCCAGGTCAATGGCATTGAGGATGGCGTGCATGAAGCACAGGGGATCGGAGCGGAAGGCGAAAAAAACAACTCTGGTCATGGTTCGTTCCAATATATGATTGATAGGTTCGTGACCGCGCTGCATGGAAAATTGCGGAGAGTGACGTGGGCCGTCCGGTGCGAAACTCGCTGGAACATGTTCCTCGACAGCTGCAGAGCAACAGCCGGCCACGGAAAAATCTGTCCCCGGTGCGCCATGCAGGAAGCACCGGAGACAGGAGGGGGCTGTTTAGAGAGCGTCGAACTCGTCCTTTGACGCACCGCAGACCGGGCAGGTCCAGTCATCGGGGATATCCTCAAATGAGGTTCCTGGTTCAACTCCGTTGGCCGGGTCACCGACGTCCGGATCATATTCATAACCGCATATGCGGCATCTGTATTTGTTCATGCGAACTCCTCACGATGACTAGTTTGTATGCAATTGTTGCCCAGTTTCAGCTTTTCCAGAGGCCATGCAGGTTGCAGTACTCCCTGGCGGTGACCGAGGTGGCATCGACACAGAAAACGGCCTCTGGGGCCATGCCCGGGGCAAGGTTCTGGCGGTAGACCTTGCCATCGGCGATCAGTTCGATCCACTCAATCCAGTGTTTCTCCTCCATGGGATGGGGAACGCTGCCCACCATGACCTTGTAGCCGTTCGCCACCTTGGAGACGACCGGGACGTGTTTCTCTTTGGCGGCGTCAACGGTATTTTCGGTCATCAGCTCCATGGGTTGGCCGCAGCAGACGAGTTCTCCGGCACCGGTGTGGAGGACCTCGACAATGTTACCGCAGAGGGGGCACTTGTAGACTTCATTTTTCTTGGTCATGGTATTCTCCTTGGCAATGGATTGAGGTGTTATCAATTATTCTATCACGCTTACATTTTGTTATCAAAGCCTAACAGGGCAATCCGTCATTGTCGTCCGGAACTACCAGTTTTCGCCAAGCAGCTGGAAGTAGGCCTGGGGATGGGTGCAGGCCGGACATTTGACGGGCGGCTCGGTTCCCTCATGGAGATAACCGCAGTTGGCGCAATACCAGATGACCGAGTTGTCCCTTCTGAAAACACGGCCGCCGGTGATGTTGTCAACAAAATCCAGGTATTGTTTTTCGTGCTGTTTTTCCGCCACGGCGATGGCGGCAAACACCGAGGATATTTCAGCGAAGCCTTCGCCTGTGGCAATTTTGGCGAACTCAGGATACATTTGCGAGTACTCGTAATTTTCCCCTGCTGCAGCAGCTTCCAGGTTCTGGAGGGTATTGCCGATAACGCCGGCCGGGAAGCTGGCGACCACCTGTACTTCGCCGCCCTCGAGATACTTGAACAGCCTCTTGGCATGCTCCTTTTCCTGGTCAGCGGTGCGGTCGAATATCTGAGCGATCTGCACGTATCCTTCATTTCGAGCCTGCTTGGCGAAATAGTTGTAGCGGTTTCTGGCCTGGGATTCACCTGCGAAAGCGGTTAGCAGGTTTTTTTCAGTTTGCGATCCAATCAGTTGCACCATGGTCATTCCTCCTTAGGCGATGGCTTTTTTCCCTTCCCGAGTGATTTCATATTTACAGCGGGCAGGACTGTCAACATATCCTTTCTTTTTCAGGGCGGTGAGCTGCGTGCTCACCGCCTTGGCGTCCATTCCGGAGGAAGCGGCAACTTCCTTGCTGCCGCAGGCTCCTTTTATCCCGGCAAGGACCTTGAGCACCTTGCGCTGCAGGTCATTGAGCGATCCGGGTACGCATTTCTTATCCCCCATGCCGGTCCCTCCCAGTTCATGTTGAATTTTTTTCTGACATGCCGGGCAGAGCCCGGTGAATTCAATTCTGCAGCCGGTTATCGCATAGCCCTGATCGTCCTCGGGCCGAAGAATCTCGATGCCGGGCTTAAGCAGGATGTTGTCAACACGATGGCATTGGACGCAGTAAATATGGTTGTGCTGCTGCAGCTCCCAGTCAAAACGTTTCTGGCGACCGGTAATTTCGATTTTTGTTATGGCTCCTGCCTCGGCAAGCATTTCCAGATTCCGATACACAGTGGCCAGGCTGATACGGGGCAGCTTTTTTTTCACCCGCAGGTGGAGTTCGTCCGCTGAAGGGTGACTTGTGCATTTGCACAGTTCCTGCAGAATGAGTTCACGCTGATGGGTCATCCGGATTTTTTTCTTCATGTCTGTGGAATAGTTATCATTAGTTAGAAAACTAACTTGTAATTGATAACTATTCTCGTGTCAACAGAAAAAGGACGATGCGGACAGGAAAACTCCGGGCATTACGTAATTGGGGGAGGAGGAAACCGGGGGCGGCGGCTCCGTCCCCCGGTAAATCTGCGTTTAGTGGTTATTCGAGGACAAAGTCGTCGCGGCGGTTCTGGGCCCAGGAGGATTCATCCTGCCCGGCAAACAGGGGGCGCTCCTCACCATAGCTCATGGTGCGCATCTGGGACTCCTGCACTCCTGTTTCGATCAGATAGGTCTTGGCGCTCAGAGCGCGCCGTTCGCCCAAGGCCAGGTTGTACTCGTTGGTTCCGCGCTCATCGCAGTTGCCCTCGATGACAATCCGGATCGAAGGGTTGTCCTTCAGATAATCAGCGTTTTTGTCCAGGGTTGCAAATTGGTCAGCCCGAATGGTGGCCTGGTCAAAATCGAAATAAATGGGCAGGAACTGTTCCGAAGAGCGGCCATGGAGACGTTTGTATTCGTCGCTGTTCTGGTCGCCCGGCAAACCGCGTCCGCCACCGGCGCGACCGCTGGCGTCCAGGGTCTCTTCTCTGGGACCTTCCTCGGAGTATTGGGGGGGCGCATATTCAATGTCCTTGCCCGGCCCTCCGGGATAGGGGGCGACCGGATCCTTGGCGCAACCGGCCAGCAGGGGAAGGGATAGAGCAAACATGGAAGCAACGACCAAGCGGGACAGTGTCTTCATGGCGTCTCCTTGACTATGATGGGTGGATGCGGATTATGGTAACTTGTGAAGTCATCATTCTACCTGTTTGCCCTGCAGCGTCAAGAAAAACTTGGTGTTACCGGCGGTTCAGGGGCAAGTTCGATTTTTTCCCCGTCATGTGGTAAGGATTTTATAAAAGCGTAGAGCCGCATTGACTGTTTTGCGCCTATCCCCTCGGGCAAACTCTGTGTTCATGGTGAGATAATGAATAATAAAAGCAGGTTATGGGCCGTTATTTTTTCTGTCGTTCTTCTCTGGTCGGCGATCAATCCCAAGGACTACCTGATCTGGTTGCTGGAGGTATTTCCCGCGCTGATCGGGGCATCAGTGATGCTCGCCACCAGAAGGAGCTTTCCCCTGACCAGGCTGATCGCGGTGCTGATCCTCCTGCACTGCATCATTCTTATGGTCGGCGGCCACTATACCTATGCTGAGGTCCCGTTCTTCGACTGGCTGGGAGAGGTGCTCGGCTGGCAGCGCAACAACTACGACAAGCTCGGCCATTTTGCGCAGGGCTTTGTCCCGGCCATGGTCGCCCGCGAGATACTCATCCGCAAGATGGTGGTCAGCACCCCGCCGTGGCGGAATTTTCTCATTGTCTGCTTTTGTCTTGGCTTCAGCGCCTTCTACGAGCTGATCGAATGGTGGGTGGCGCTTCTCAGCCAGGAGGCCGCTGATTCCTTCCTGGGCACCCAGGGCTACGTCTGGGACACCCAGTCAGACATGGCCTGGGCGCTTGCCGGGGCTGTTATCGCCCTGACCCTGCTCGGCAGGATGCATGACCGGCAGCTCGGGGCTCTTGGCACGGCCTTTTGAGACTGCCCACCTGTTCTGCCTCAGGCGCAGGCGGCGATGAGCCGCTGCCAGTCGACGCGGTGGTGATGCGGCCAGGCAGGCAGAACCACAATGGTGTCTGGGAAGCCATACTGCTGCAGTGCCCTGGAAAAAAGGCGCAGGGTGTCCTGGATGATTTCGTTTGGCGCCTCGTGGAACAGGTTATATACCAGGCCGGCCAATCTGAGCTGTCTTGCGCGCAGGATTTCCAGGCTCAGCAGGGTATGGTTGATGGAGCCGAGGCGCGGAGAGGTGACAAGCACCAGAGGATACCCCTCGGCGGCTAGATAGTCAAGCAGGGTCAATTCCTCCTGGAGCGGAACAAGGAGGCCGCCCGCGCCCTCAAGCAGCACCCACTCAAAGCGCTGTTCCAGGGTCCTGGTCGCCCGGCTGATCCGAGCCGGGTCAATCTTGCTGTCCGCAAGGCGGGCGGCCAGGTGCGGCGAGCCGGCAAAGGAAAAACAGTAAGGACAGGTCAGTTCCTCTTCGTCCTCCTCCAGCCAGCCGCACTCCATCAGCCGCCGGTGCAGAAGAATGTCTTCCGGGCGCTCTGGGCAGCCGGTCTGCACAAGCTTCTGGGTAATGACCTGTTGGCCCTGTTCAATGAGGTGGCGGGCCAGCAGCCCGGTGACCATGGATTTTCCGATACCGGTATCGATACCGCACAGACAGAGTGTTGGCATAACGAGTTCTCTGGTTCAGGTTTGGCGGCGTCGCCAAAACTCGATTGCGACGCCGGCGAGCCCTTCAGCCTAGTGAAAGAGTTCCTATCCCTTGCGGGCGAGGCAGTAGACTGGATGATAGGTCAGCCCCACCCCCCCCCGGCAACCGAAGCGGCGCTCGTATTTCCGGATGAAGTCGCTCAGGCGGGGGCGGCTCCAGGGCTCTGCCGTTAGGGCATTGACTCCGGTCTGCCGCAGGTGGAGCAGCACGGCCAGAGGGTCCGGGCAGTGGTGGGTGATCAGCTCCTCCTCGCAGGACACCACGGCGAAGCGTTGTCCTACCATTTGCCGCAGCTGAGCCAGGGAGTGATAGTCAAGACCAATGCCGGTGATTTCCCGCAGTTCCCTCAGGTTGCCCGGGCCGTAGACGGAAAAGCACAGGGTTGCGTTTCGGGCCATCCGGGCATGCAGCCGGTCCAGCAGTTCAGGCAGGTTTTCCAGCCAGTGCAGGGTGGAGGAGGAAATGACCAGATCCAGCGAGTCCGGCAGAGCCATGGTCTCGATATCCCCTGCAAGAAACTCAAGGCGTACTCCGGCAGGAATCCGGGCAGCGACCATGGGTTCGAACTGGGGTACCAGGTCATTGACAAAGAGATCGGTAATCCCGGGATATTGCAGCACCAGGCCGGCGGTCAGAATGCCCGTGCAGCATCCGATTTCCAGCACCCGCCGCGACGGCTCTCCCATGTGTTCGGCCAGCAGCCGCAGCAGGCGTTCCCCAACCTCCCGCTGGACTACGGCTTGCCGGTCATAGGTGGCAATGGCCCGGGCAAAACGCTGCCGGATTTTCCGTTTGTCAGGCTGCACCGCTTATTCTCCTTCCTTGAGCAGATCGTCCCAGCCCAGGTCGTAAAAGGGGAAATGCCCCCCCTGGAAGGTCTGGCATCCCTCCTTGCCCCAGCAGCGTACCTGGGCGCGGGCGGCAAAGATGCGGTCCCTGCTGCCGACAAGGTGGCGGGAATAGATATCCGCGGCCGGTCCGTGCGTCAGGTAATGGACGCGCAGCGCGGCCAGTTCGTCCCGGATTTCCTCCGTCGGCCGCCGGGGCCGATTTTTCAGGAACAGTTTCAGGCCGTCCTGGTCAACAAACATGCTGGCGTAAAAGTCAAGGAGGGTCCGAGGCGAGAAGGATGCGAGCATCTCCGCATAGGCTTGCGCCGGGATGCCGTAGCGGTCATCGATGGGGCTCAGGGTGCCGTTGACGGCAACGGCAGCGTTGAGCTTGTGCCGGCAGCCGGCCAGCAGATTGCCGGCAACCCACACGCCCATGGACCAGGCGATCAGGCTGAGGCGCGGATACTCCGGGGGGATTAAGGCGGCGGGGTCAGGCTCGTCCAGATTCCGGTAGTCGTAGAGCAGGAGCAGGTCATGCCCCTCAAGCGCAAGGGATCGAAAGGGCGCGGGATCCATGCCCCAGCCGGCAAAGAACAGGAGGCAGGAGGGTTGCCCGGTGCGGGTGAGCCAGCAGGTCTGCATTATGCGCGCATTGCTTCCGCGATCAGGCCGGGCAGAGGGGCCAGCTCCGCCTGGTCCATGGTCGCGGTCAGCGACAGGCGCAGGCGGGCTGTGCCGGCCGGCACCGTGGGCGGCCTGATCGCGGTGACCCAGTAGCCCTGCTCCTGGAGCCGCTTGGCAACCCGGACCGCGCCCATGCTCTCCCCGATGACCACCGGCACGATCTGCGAATTGCCGTCGGTGGTTAGGCCCAGGCGGGTCAGTTCCCGGCGCAGCTCCGTAGCCAGCTTCTGCAGCCTGCGCCGTTCGCTGCGCATGGCTGGAATCCGGTCCAGTACCAGGAGGAGCCAGCTGAGGCAGACCGGCGGCAGGCCGGTGGTGAAGATGAAGGAGCGGGCCCTGTTGACCAGGGAGTCGGCAACCACCCGCCGGCAGGCGATAAAGCCGCCCAGGCCGGCCATGGCCTTGCCAAAGGTGCCGAACAACAGGTCGATATCCGGAAGCACTCCTTCCTGTTCTGCCAGGCCAAGCCCCTGCGGGCCGAAGACCCCCACGGCGTGCGCCTCGTCCAGGTAGATGATGGCCTGAAACTCCTTCTTTAGGGCTATGAGCCGGTGCAGGTCCGCCGTGTCACCGTCCATGCTGAACACCGATTCGGAAACGATGAAGACATGGCGGAAGCGATGCCGCTTCTGGCGGAGTATTTCCGTCAGATGGTCGTAGTCCAGGTGGTGGTAGCGTACGGTATCGGCCCGGGACAGGCGCATCCCGTCAATGAGGCTGGCGTGGCAGAGCCGGTCCGCCACGATCAGGTCTCCCTTACCGGTCAGGCAGGGGAGGATGCCGGTGTTGCCATGATAGCCGGAGTTGAACACCAGGCAACTCTCGCTGCCGTACAATTCGGCCAGTTTCCCCTCCAGCCGCGCATACAGCTCGCCGTTTCCGGTCATCAGCCGGGAGGCCGTCGCGCCCGGGCCGAAGTGTTCCAGCAGGGTGCGGTCACTGAGCTGGCGGTAGAGTTCGGCGATGAGTTCCCTGTTTCCGCCCAGGCCCAGGTAATCGTTGCCCGACAGGTTGAGGCAGAGCCGGCCGCCGGCGGCGATACGGCCCTGGTCCTCCCTGATCATCGGGATAAGGCGGCGACATAGCCCCTCCTGATCAAGCTGCGCCAGCTGTCCGGCAAGGTGGTGGTAGAAATCCGTCATGCCTTGATCTGTCCGCCAAGGGAGTTATGTGTAGGAATCGCAAAAAGCGCGATTGCGACGCTGCCAAGCTATGTAACATATTGAAATCACGGGGGGAGGATAGGCAGCGGTTCACTTTTTGCGATTGAATTTTATTTGACGAACTTGCTGTACATCTCGTCGTTGAAGCCGACCAGAAAGCGTTTGCCGATTTTCAGTGTCGGGGCGCGGAGGGTGCCGGTCCGGCCCAGGCAGTGGGCCAGGATCTCTTCCCTGGAGTCGGTGGCAGGATGAAAGACGACAGCATTCCGACCCTTGCCGACAATAACCTCCCCGGCGCCCTGCAGCAGCTCCCAAGCCTGCTCGCCGGCAAGAGGCGCCTTGCGTGCCTCCACTGTTTCGCCAATGGAGGTCTTCCTGTCTGCCAACACAGCCTGTGCCTTGGCGCAGGACCCTCAACCCTTTCGCAGATACGCCCATTCGATGTGCATGGTTTCCCCTTCCCCGACGCCTGATTTCGCATGCCGATCTGTGCAGTTTTCCTGCCTTCGTGTTTACTCTTATTCTACCCCATCCAGCCGTTCACTGCTACGTTTTCCCTGGGCGGATCAGGCCGTCCCGGAGGCCGTGGCCGGGAATAAGGCGGTAGTTATGCGCCGGTCTTGCTGCGTTCGGTTTTTTTCGCCAGCTCGGCCGGGTCCTGATGGATGATTACATCCGCGCCCGGCCAGGAGCGGAGAATTTCCTTTTCCACGGCCTTGGCGATGCCGTGCGCCCGTACCAGGGGGAGATGATCCTCCAGTTCCAGGTGCAGCTGGATCATCATGGTCTGGCCGGATTGCCGGGTGCGCACATCATGGACCCCTCGGACCTGGGGAGGAATCCTGGCGATGCGAATGATCTCTTCGCGGATTTCCGGAGGCAGCTCATGGTCCATGAGCATCTGCCCGGCCTCGTAGCCGATCCTGACCGCACTGAAGAGAATATAGCCGGCGATGATGATGGCGAACACCGGATCAATGATGATCGCAACCGCGGGATTGAGACCCGGACACTTGGCCAGGAGCAGGGCGGCGATGGTGCCCAGGTTGGTCAGAATATCGGTGGCGTAGTGGAGCGCATCCCCGCGGATGGCCAAGGATCCGGTCTTACGGATGACCAGCTTCTGATAGGCCAGCAGGACCAGGGTTGCGGCAACGGCCAGGGTCATGATGATCAGGCCGGTGGTCACATGGCTGACCGGCGTCGGGTTGCGCAACCTCTCGAAAGCATGCACCAGGAGAAAGAAGGCGGAGCCGGAGATAAATGAGGCCTGGGCGAGGCCGGCGAGGAATTCCGCCTTTCCGTGGCCAAAACGGTGGTCCTCGTCCGCCGGGTTCAGGGACCAGCGCACGGCGAGGAGGTTGATGGTGGACGAAGCGGCGTCCATCAGGGAATCGACCAGGGAGGCCATTACGGTCAGGGAACCGGTAAGCAACCAAGCCGCAAGTTTTCCGAAGATAAGCACCAGCGCTACGCCCACCGAGGCATAGGTCGCCCGCTTCAGCAGGACAGCGGTGGAGGCTGGAGTTTTTTTCATCGGTTCAGCTCCCCTTGGCGTATAAAAATATGATTTAATTACATAACCAGGATCGGGAGAATGAGGTTGCGCCCAGAGAAACCGTCATTTTCTCGGGGCCGGTAAGGGAATCGGGGTCGACAAAAGTGGCATGTGCCTTGCGCATGAATTGACGCTGCCTCTGAGGTGAATGCGGGGACTCCTCGAGACCGAAACCGGCCAAGGCCCTGAATGTTTTCAGGCGTTTGACAAATAGGAAAGGCCGCAAAGCTGCCGGGGCCAGCCGTACGGCCTTAATGCATTTTCCTTCATGCACGATGACGGAGATCAGCACCCCTTGATGCTTCAACCCCCCGAGGACTTCGCCGGGGCTTCGCCCTGTTTTTTAGCCTCCTCGGCCGAGGAAAGAATGCTGCCACGGGTAATTTTGATGCGTACCCCTTCGGCGATTTCCAGGGTGGCGATGGCATCGGTCAGGCCGGTGATTCTGCCATGGATTCCGGCGCTGGTGACCACCTCGTCCCCTTTTTTCAGGCCGCCCAGGAACGCCTGGTGCTCCTTGGCCTTTTTCTGCTGGGGCCGGATGAGCAGAAAATAAAAGACCACAAAGATCAGAATAAGCGGAATGAATGAAGCCAGCCCGCCTCCGGCCGGCGACGTCGCTCCGCTCTGGGCAAAGGCAATTCCAGTCATGGGATATCCTCCGTATTGATTGTTCGGTTACGATTTATAAGGTTCTGTTGCGTCGCTGCGCCCAAGGTAAAAATCACGGCGGAAGGCAGCAAAGTTATCCTGCGCAATGGCGCTGCGCATCCGGGCCATCAGTGAACAGTAATAATGCAGGTTATGAATGCTGTTCAACTGATAGGCCAGGATCTCCCTGCTCACAAACAGGTGCCGCAGGTATGCCCGGGAATAGTTGCGGCAGGTTGCGCAGCTGCACTCCTCGTCCACCGGCCTGGGGTCGTCCCGATAGCACGAATTTTTTATAACAAGTCTGCCCCGGGAAGTAAAGAGCATTCCATTTCTGGCATTGCGGGTGGGCATGACGCAGTCGAACATGTCCACCCCCCGATAGACGCTCTCCACCAGGTCTTCCGGGGTGCCGACCCCCATGAGATAGACAGGCTTTCCTTTAGGCAGGCTCTCCACCCCGGCCTCGGTCATCTCGTACATCTGTCCCTTAGGCTCGCCCACGGACAGGCCGCCCAGGGCATAGCCGTCAAAACCGATGTCAACGAGGCGGCGGGCGGTTTGCCGGCGGAGATCGGTAAACATGCCGCCCTGGACGATAGCGAACAGCAGCTGGCCGGTCGGCGGCTGCACCGCCCTGGAGCGGGCGGCCCACCGTTCGGTGAGTGCCGTGGCCCGCTCGGTCTCGTCCCTGGATGCCGGCCAGGGGATACAGGTGTCCAGAACCATCATGACGTCCGAGCCCAGGTCTTTTTGCACCCGAACCGCATCCTCGGGGCTGAGAAAAAGGCGGCTGCCGTCCAAATGGGAGCGGAACTCGGCCCCTTCCTCGGAGATTTTGGCCAGCTCCCGCAGGCTGAAGATCTGAAAGCCGCCAGAGTCGGTGAGGATCGGGTGCGGCCAGTTCATAAAGGCGTGCAGCCCGCCCAACTGCCTGATCAGTTCGCTGCCGGGACGGATAAACAGGTGGTAGGTGTTACCGAGGATGATCTGGGCGCCCAGCCGGATCAGCTCCTCAGGAGGGACAGCCTTGACCGTGGCCTGGGTCCCCACCGGCATGAACACTGGGGTCTTGATCGTGCCGTGCAGGGTAATCAGCTCGCCGCACCGCGCCCGGCATTCGCTGGACTGATGGAGGAGGGAAAAGGGGGAGGTTTCGGCAGTCTGCATATCGTCCATCTCAGGGTTGCTGGCTATTCTGGTTCTGCAGCCAGGAGGGCCACAATCAGTGCCAGTTCCTCGCGCTGCCGCTCGATGGACCGGGTCAGCTGAAACTGGGTGAGCGCACGCTGCAGGTTCTGTCCGGCGTCGGCAACCTTGAAGTAACGGTCTCCCTCCAGGTAATCCGTGTAGAAGCGAAGGCCCAGCTCAAAGGCGATGAGGGCCACTGCATCGACCAGCCGGGAAAGGTCCTCGTCGGACAGAAGCATTCGGGCCTCGGCGCAGTAGCCCTCCAGCCAGGCAGTGAACAGGCCGGGCTCAAACAAGGCGTCATCCGGCGCCACCGGTGTCTCTCCGGCGGTGTTGCAGCAGGAGCGCAGGGCATCGCCCAGGTCGTGCAGCAGGAGGCCGGGCTTCACCGTGTCCAGGTCGATCAGGCTGATGACCTGTTCCCCCTCTTCGTCGAAAAGGAAATTGGCCACCTTGGGGTCGCCGTGGATAACCCCGGCGGCCAGGCGCTCCCGACCATCCTCCAGCAGGCGCGTCGTCGCCCGCCGCTGCTCGATGAATTGGCGGCAGAAGGGGTTGTCCGGCCGCAAACTGTTGCCAGGGCGGGCGCAGACCAGGTCATAGGAGGCCAGGTAGGCCGGAGTGACGTGAAATCCGGGGAGGGGGTCGGCCAGGCCCGTCGGGTCAAGAGTACTGAGCAGTCGGTGGAAGAGTCCGAGGCCCCGTCCAAGTTCACGGGCCTGCTTTGCCGAGTTCACTGACTGGCGGGTATGGCCGCCGCTGATCCTGTGCAGCAGACGCCAGGGCGCACCATCCTCGGCAAGATACACGTCGCCCGCCCTGCCGCCGCAGAGGAGGACCGGCTGAAAGGGGTGCACATCCGCTTCCTGCCTGGCGCTGGCCATCCGCAGGTGCTCGCTTACCAGGCGCAGGTTGCGCATGACCAGCAGAGGCTCCGGAAACACCGCCGGATTGACCCGCTGCAGGATCCGTTCTTCGCCGGTGGCAAGGGTGAGAAGAAAGGTGTCGTTGACATTGCCTGCGCCGAGCGGGGCGATATCGACAATATTCAGCTCCGGCACAAAGAAGAGGGCGGCCTGCAGTTCCGGTTTCACGAAGGATCCTGGCGAGAGCCGGGCCGATCGGCGTTGCCCCGGGAGACGGCCACCGGGTATTTTTCGGCGTTGCGCGCAATTTTCTCTTCTGCCGCGGCCAGCAGGTCGATATCCAGCCTGTCGGCCAGACGGACCAGATAGATCAGCACGTCCGCTACCTCCTCCCGCACCGCCTGCTGTTTTTCCGGGCCAAGGCGCGAGCTTTGCTCCTCGGTCAGCCACTGAAAGTGCTCCATAAGCTCAGCCACCTCGACGCTCAGGGCCATGATCAGGTTTTTAGGTGCGTGATACTGCTCCCAATCCCGTTCGGCAGCGAAACGTCGGAGGATGAGGGTAAGATGGGCAAGGGTGTTGATCATAGAAAAACAAAGACGGCACCGGCCTGGCCGGTGCCGTCGTCATGGGTTAAGAACGGGTTAGTTGGCAGGCATAAGCACTACATATTGACCGTATTCCCCGGCCCGGACAAAAAGCAGGACCTTGTCGTCAGGCTTGGCCTTGTCCAGTACCTTCCGCAGTTCCTTGAGGTTGCGGACCCGCTGCTGCTCCACCTCCTCGATGAGCTGGCCCGGTTTCAGGCCTGCCCGTTCCGCCGGACTGCCCGACTCGACCTCGACGATGAGCACCCCCTGGTCGGGGCTGTAGCCGAACTGGCCGGCCAGTTCCTCGGTCAGGTTCTGCAGGGTCAGTCCCATATTCTGAAGGGAATCATCCCCGTTGCTCCCTGCCGGCCGGGCCATATCCCCCGGCTGTTCGCCAATGGTGATCTTCATGGTTTTCTTCTTGCCGTCCCTGATAACCAGCAGGTCAACCTTGCTGCCGGGGACCATGAGGGCCACCTTGTTGCGCAGTTCCGAAACATCGGTGACCTCGGCGCCATCCAGCTGGATGATGACGTCTCCTTTCTGCAACCCGCTTTCTGAGGCCGGGGACTTGTCGGCAATTTCGCTGATCAGAGCGCCGCGGGCCTTTTCCAGGCCGAAGGATTTGGCCAGTTCTTCGTTGACATCCTGAATGACCACGCCGAGCCAGCCGCGCGTGACCTTGCCTTTCTTTTCAAGCTGCAGTTGAATGGCCTTGGCCATGTTGATGGGGATGGCGAAGCCGATGCCCATGTAGCCGCCGCTCCGTGAAAAAATCGCGGTATTCATGCCGATGGCCTCGCCGTGAATGTTGAGGAGGGGCCCGCCGGAGTTGCCTGGATTGATGGCTGCATCGGTCTGGATGAAATTCTCGTAGTCGTTGATGCCGATGCGGTTGCGGCCCTTGGCGCTGACCACCCCGACGGTGACGGTCTGGTTCAGCTCAAAGGGGCTGCCGATGGCGATCACCCATTCGCCCACCTCCAGCCTGTCGGAATCGCCGAGGGGCAGTACCGGCAGGTTCTCGGCCTCGATCTTGATCAGGGCCACGTCCGACTGCGGGTCGGTGCCGATGACTTTGGCCTTGAATTCGCGTTCATCCGCCAGACGGACGGTGATGGTCTCAGCCTCGCCTACCACGTGATTGTTGGTCAGGATGAGCCCGTCCGGGGAGATAATGAAGCCCGAGCCGGCCCCCTGTTGCTTGAATTCCCTCGGTTCTTTCTGGCGGGGATTGCGGAATTGCGGCCCGAAAAACCGCTCAAAAAAAGGATCGTTCAGAAAATCAAATTCCTGACCTCGGCCCTTGACCGATTTTTCCACGCGGACATGGACCACGGCCGGACCGGCCTTTTTGACCACCGAGGCAAAGGCCTTGGCCGAGCGGTCGAGGAGGGCGATATTTTCATCCTCGGCAGCATGGACCGGTGGCGAAGCCGCCACCAGAAGGAGGAAGCAAACCAGTGCTGCCATGAACCGCAAACTGGATAATGTCTTGGAATATCTCAACATGTGAATGTTCTCCAAATAAAATTCAACACCTCTGCCGCCCCGGAAAGGACAGCGCCTCTTGTCAACATACAGGCAAACAGTAGGCAAGACACTTCCTACATAATTATTCCTGTGGCCCTTTCCGTCAAGATGGATTGCGGAATTTCCCGGAGAGGTGCATTCCGGAACGAGGGAGATGGGCAGGGTTGTCAGTTGAACAGGTTGCGGAAAACTTTGCCCAGGTCTTCCATGTCATAGGGCTTGCTGACCACTCCCCTGAAGCCGAAGGCGGCGTAATTGGCCATGATCGGGTCATTGGCATAGCCGCTGGAAACGATCGCTTTAACCTTTGGGTCAAGAGCGAGGAGCTGTTTCACCGTTTCCCTGCCACCCATGCCTCCGGGGATGGTCAGGTCGAGGAGAAGGCAATGGAAGGGATGTTCAGATTTCATGGCCTGTTTGTACATGGCGATGGCCTGGGCACCGTCATGGGCAATGGCGGTCCGGTAGCCCATGAGGTTCAGCATGTTCGCCGCAACCTGCAGGACATCGTCGTCGTCGTCCATGATCAAAATGTGTTCGCCGCTGCTCTGAGGCCGCTTTCTGGGCAAGCCTTTCGAAACGGGTTTGTCCTTGGAGGCGGGCAGATAGATATGGAAGGTTGCGCCGGAACCATGTTCGGATTCTGCGAAGATCAGCCCGTTGTGGTTCTTGATGATCGAGTGACTGGCGGCCAGACCCAGGCCATTGCCTTCCTGCTTGGTGGAAAAATAGGGGTCAAAGATCCGGGTCAGATGTTTTTTGGGGATCCCCACCCCCTGGTCGGCGATGGAGAGGCTGACATAGGTCCCGGGTTGCAGCGGCAAGCCGCTGCCTTTGTCCACCAGGGCATTCGCTGCCAGGATGATGATGGTGCCACCTTCCGGCATGGCCTGGTCGCTGTTTTTGACCACATTCTGAATGACCTGGCTGATCTGGCCCGGATCGATCTCCACGGGCCAGAGGTCATCCGGCAGCAGGGTCTCGCACCTGGAGTTTGAGCCGCTCAGCATGAAGGAGGCGGAATCCCTGATAATCTTGCCGAGGTCAGCCGTGCTTTTGACCGGTGCCCCGCCCTTGGCGAAAGTGAGCAACTGCTGGGTCAGGTCTCTGGCCCGCAGGGAGGCGTTTTCGGCATCGGTCAGGCGATCCAGCGCTTTGGTCTGATCGGCCTGGGCAAAGAGCTTGGCCATGGAAATATTGCCAAGGATGGCGGTGAGCAGGTTGTTGAAGTCATGGGCGATGCCGCCGGCCAGGATGCCGATGGACTCCAGCTTCTGAATTTTCAGCAGTTCCTGCTCCATCCTCTCCCTGACTGTGACGTCCTGGAAAAAAACGGCCATCCGGTCGGGGCCGGTTCGGAAGGCATTGAGAGCGAAGGTGCCCCTGATCTGTCGGTCCTCATAGCTTACATGGTCGGTTTGCCAGGGAGTGCCGGTCAGGCAGACCTCCCGGTAGCGTTCGGGGATCTCCGTTTCGCTGAGCTCCGGAAACGCCTCTTCGATGGTCATGCCGGTGAACTGGGCACAGTCCAGGCCGAGGATGGCGTTGGCAGAGGAGTTGGCGCCGGTGAAGATCAGGCGGCCTTCCGAGTCAAGGGTGTAGAGATGGATGCCCTCGGGGCAGGAGTCAATGATGCTTTTCAGCTTCTCCTCACTGTCCTTGAGGGCCTGTTCAGCCCGAACCCGGGCGGTGATATCACTGACGATCGAACACAGCCCCTCAACCCTGCCTTCGCTGTCGCGGATGTAATTCCAGTCAACCTGGAGCTGGATTTGGCGCCCGGAAGCCGTTCTACTGGCGCAATAATAGGCTTCGGGCCGGGGCTGCTCAGCGATGATGGAGTGATAATATTGCTGGAGATCGGTTCTTTTCGCCGGGTCCTCGATGAAATCCCAGACATATCTGCCGACGATCTCCCCCTCGGTGTGCCCGAGGATTCTGTGGTGCGCCGGGTTGTCCAGGATGATGCGTCCTTCCAGGTCGCTGATCACGATGCCCAGAGTGGCCGTCTGCACCAGGGTGCGGTATTTTTTTTCGCTTTCCCGCAGGGCCTTTTCCATGATTTTTCGGTCGCTGATGTCGAACAGGGAGCCTTCCAGCCATTCTGGCCGGCCCTGCGCATCACCCAGGACCTTGCCGCGTTCGAAGATCCAGCGCACTTCCCCGCCCTTGTGGATGATCCGGTACTCGCGTTGGAAGATGTAGTCCGGGGTATGCTGGATGTTTTTGTCTGCCAGCAGCAGGGGCAGGTCAGCTGGATGCACGATTTGGTCCCAGCGCGGCCGGCCGGCCAGAAATTCCTCTGTTTTGTAGCCAGTGATCTCTGCCACCGCGCCGAGGAAATAGACCGGGGTGAAGGTCGCGATATCACCTCGGTAGGCAATGCCGTGAAAGTTTTCGATAAAAGAACGGTAGCGCTCCTCGCTTTCCCTGAGGGTATCCTCGGCCCGCTGCTGTGTGGTAATGTCGGTGCAGACGCCGCCGATGGCGTAGATCCTGCCCGCCGTATCATGGACAGGAAATTTGGCGGTGAGAAAGATATGCTCCCCGTCGGCCAGGAATATGCTTTCCTTGAACTCCACCAGGGAGTTGCGCCGCTTGACTTCTTCATCCTGGTCACGGAACAGCCGGGCCACCGGTTCCGGGAAAACCGCAAAATCATCACGCCCCCGGATCTGCTCGCTGGTCACCTGGGCCAGACGTGCAAATTCCCGGTTGATGAGGATGTAGCGGTAATCCACATCCTTCAGGTAGATGGGCAGGTTGGTATTGTCGAGGATCGCCTTGAGGTACTGTTCGCTGCGGCGGGAATCCTCGCGACTTCCTTGCTTCTGGGCGAGGTTCTGTTCCAGGTCCCTGATTCGCTGTTCCAGCTCTTGGTAGGTTGGCTTGTCGTTCATGGGCTGCTGCCCCTTTCATTCAATATCCGCGACCAGCAAGCAAGGCCCTGAGGCAGGCAATACGGTGCACTGAAAATTGCTGATTGTGTATAATCATAGCACAAATCAGCAGGCAGTGGAAATAGAATGTAAAGGAAGGTCGTGCCGATGCCTATTTAGGCTATTTTAGGGCGATATCCGGTCAACAGGAAACCCCGGCTATCGCTTCAGGCGGGAGCAGGGATTGTCGACCGGCCCCTTGAGCTGAAAGAAGAACCGCAGCCCCTTTTTTACCCGTTCGGAAAAGAGTTTGCCGGACATGAAGGTGCCGGCAATCCGCTTGTTGATCTCGGCCAGGGTGGGGTAGGGGTGAACCAGGGCGGCCAGGGTGGAGAGCTTGACCCCGCCGCCGAGCACGGCCACCCACTCGGCCAGCAGGTCCCCTGCCCGGGGCCCGGCGATCTGTACGCCGATGACCTTTTCCTTGTCGCTGAGCAGCATTTTGATTTTTCCAGCCGCCCTCCCTTCGGCCCTGGCCCGGTCGTTGTCCCTGAACTCCTCGGTCCAGACGGAATAGGCGATGCCGGCCTCTCTGGCCCGTTTTTCGTTCATGCCGATGGAGGCCAGTTCCGGGTCGGTGTAGGTGCACCAGGGCATCAGGGTGTAGTCGGTCCGGCGCGGCAGGCGGAAGACCGTGTTGGCGATGACCACGCCGCCCTCGTAGCCGGCGGCATGGGTAAACTGGAAGGCGCCGTTGACGTCTCCCGGGGCGAAGATATGTCGCTGGCTGGTGCGCAGCCGGCTGTCCACGATGATGCCGGCGGGACGCACGGCCACGCCGATGAGTTCCAGGCCGAGGCCGCCGGTGTTGGCGCTCCTCCCCTGGGCCAGGAGGATGGCCTCGGCACAGTGGGTCGATTGCCTTCCCTCCTGGTCCACGACGGTGACCCGCTTGCTGCCGTTCTGTTCCTGAGCGTCGATCACCCGGGTATGGAGATGGATAGCCACCCCTTCGCTCTCAAGCGCCGCCATGACCGTATCGGCCATGTCCTTGTCCTCCCTGCTCAGGACCTGGCCCGAGCGCTGAAGCACCCGCACCCGGGTCCCCAGTCGCTGAAAGGCCTGGGCCATCTCCATGCCGATGGGCCCCGCACCCAGAATAATCATGGTAGCGGGCAGTTGTTCCAGAGAGAAGATCTCCCGGTTGGTGAGATAGGAGATTTGTTGCAGGGATGGGAGCTCCGGGGCTGCGGGCGATGAGCCGGTGGCGATCACCCAGTATCTGGCGGAGCGGGTGGCCCCGTTCAGCCGGACCGAGTGTTCGTCAGCGAACTCCGGGGCACCGAATTCGACCTGGGCTCCGAGCCCGCAAAATCGCTCCACTGAATCGTGCTCCTGGATCTCGGCGATGACGGAGCGGATCCGCGCCCGCACCTTCCGAAAATCAACCGGCTCGGCCGTCACCGGCGGCAGGCCGTAGTCGACCGTCCGGCGGAGTTGATGATAGACGTGCGCGGTGCGAATCAGGGTTTTCGATGGCACGCAGCCGTAGTGCAGGCAGTCGCCGCCCAGGTACGGTTCCTTCTCGATGAGCAGGGTCCTTGCCCCGAGCCGGGCCGCCCCTGCCGCCACGGTCAGGCCGGCGGCCCCGCCGCCGATGATGCCGATATCAAAATCATAGGTTGCCATGTTCTTCTCCATGGGATTTGGCCGCTCCCCGGAACAGACCGAGCAGTTTTTTGGCGGCTAGGGGCAGCAGGCCGAGCAGGGCAAAGGAGAGGAGCAGGCCCGGCGACAGGATGCCGGACAGGCTTTCCAGGCGGGCAAGTTCCCGGCCGGCATTGACAAAGACGAGGGTGGCGGGCAGCATGCCGAGCTGGGACACCCAGTAGAAGGTGGTCATCCTGATGGGTGTCAGGCCCATGACCAGGTTGACGATAAAAAAGGGAAAGATCGGTACCAGGCGCAGGGAGAAGAGGTAGAAGCCCCCCTCCCGGGCCATGCCCTCATTGATTTTCGTCAGCTTGTCGCCGAACTTTTTCTGAACCCAGTCGCGCAGCAGGTAGCGTGCAACGATGCAGGCGCAGGTGGCGCCGATGGTGGAGGCAAAGGAAACGACGATGGTGCCCGCGACCAGGCCGAAGAGGGCGCCGCCGGCCAGGGTCATCACCGCGGCCCCGGGCAGCGACAGCGCGGTGACCGCAATGTAGAGCAGGGCGTAGGCGCCCAGCACCACCAGCGGGTTTGCCGCGTAGAGGGCAGCGAAGCGGGCCTGCTGCCCCTTGAGGAAGGTGAGGGTCAGGTACTGGTCCAGACCGAAGACCTTGACCAGGAAAAGCAGCAGGAGGATCGTCCCGGCAATGGCCAGCTTTTTGCCAAGGGCTGGTTTCATCGTCCTGTTTCCCGCAGGCTGGCGATACCGTAGGCCGCGGCCCCGATCAGGGCGGTCTGCTGCTCCAGGATCACATGCACGGGTACGGTGCAGAGCATCTCCTCATACACCCCGCGGCTGAACAGGGACATGAAGGTGGGGCCGTGCAGAAAGGGAAGGATGCGCGGCGGGATCCCGCCGCCGATGAACAGGCCGCCGGTGGCCAGGACCTTGAGCACCAGGTTGGCCGCCTCGGCCGCGAGGATATTCCAGAACAGCTTCAGGGTTGCCGCGGCGAGGTTATGTCCAGCCTCCCCGTGCGCCAGGGCGGCAAGCGCCTCGGTGATGATCGCCTGGGTAGGGTTTCGGTCCGCGCCGGGCAGCGGAGCCGGTTCTTCCAGGCCGGCGGGAGGCTCGGCGCACAGAAACTGGTAGAGGGTGGGAATGGCCCGGCCGGAACAGACCTGTTCCACGCTGACATGCCCCTGCCGCTCGGCAAGAAAACGCAGGAGCCGAATCTGTTGCTCATCCGTGGGGGCAAAGGTGCAGTGGCCCCCTTCCGAGGGATAGGGATGGATATCCTGTTGGCGGCGGAGGAGAAAGGCCTCGCCCAGCCCTGAACCAGGGGCAATGACCGCCACCGCCCCCATCGGGTCTGCATGGCCGGAATTGACAGTGTGCAGCCTGTCTGCAGGCAGATGGACCGTACCCATGGCCGTTGCCACCAGGTCATTGATCAGGGTGACCTGCTCCAGGCCGAACTGCTGCTGCAGCACCCGGCTGTCCAGGGTCCAGTTCAGATTGGTCATCCGCACCCGGTTGTCGATGACCGGCCCGGCGACCCCGAGGCAGGCAAATCGGGGGCGGACCTGCTGCCCCTGCAGAAAGCCCGCGATGATATCCTCCAGGGACCGGGCGCTGGCATTGACTACCGTGGTCGCGGCCAGGGGCGCCAGCGGTCCGGTGGCCGCGTCATAGAGAGCCAGCGAGGTCTTGCTGGCGCCGATATCTGCTGCCAAAAGACAGCGGCGTGGGCAGGTGGTCATTGCCGGTTCCCGCATGAGTGATGAAGAAATAGGGTGTTGATCGTTAAAAAGTATAGCGCCCCTGACGAAGGTGTACAAGTTTAAAGGGGCGTGCAGCCGAAAGCAGCGGGAGGAGAAGCGCCGCTGCCGTGAGGGTATGCCCACACGGCAGCGGCAACAAGGGATACTGGTCAGGCGGAGGTCAGGGTGGAGGTGCAGTTCGGGCAGCGGGTCGCCTTGATGGCAATGGTGGACAGGCAGAACGGACATTCCTTGGTAGTCGGCTCTGCAGGCGGCGCCTCCTTTTCCCGCTGCAGCTTGTTGATCCCTTTGATGAGCAGGAAGACGGCAAAGGCGACAATCAGGAAGCTGATCACCGCATTCAGGAAGATCCCGTAGCTGATAAGCACCGCGCCGGCGTCGCGGGCGGCGGCCAGCGAGGCGTAGGGTCCGGGGGCAGTGCCCTCGCGAAGGGTAAGGAAGAAATTGGCAAAATCAACGCCTCCCAGCAGCATGCCGATGGGCGGCATCAGCACGTCCTCGACGAGGCTTTTGACAATGGTGCCGAAGGCACCGCCGATAATGATACCCACCGCCATGTCCACCACATTGCCGCGCATGGCAAACTCTTTGAATTCCTTCAGCATTTCTCTTCCTCCCTTGGTTAATAGTTCACGCACACCCTTGGGGCTACGGCGTGCTTCCCCGGGACGCGTCATTTGCGCAAGTCAACCTGGGGTAATTCACGCTGGGTCACCAGTTCCAGAGAAAAGAAATTCCTTCTGACAAACTGGAATTTCCGGGCAATGTAATTGCTGGGAAATGATTCGACCAGGGTATTGTATTTGCGAACAGAGTAGTTATATCTCCTGCGGGCCTGCTGAATCTCCTCTTCGATTTCATCCAGACTGTTGTGCAGGGCCAGGAAATTGGCGCTCGCCTTGAGGTCCGGGTAGGCCTCGGCCAGGGCGAAAATTCCGCTCAGGGACCTGCTGATCTGGCTTTCCTCCTCTTCCCTGACGGCGACGCTTGCGGTTGCGGACCTGGTCTGCGCTGTTCTGGTCAGCACATCGGCTTCATGCGCACTGTACCCTTTGATTGCGTTGACCAGGTTGGGTATTAGGTTAAAGCGGCGCTTCAGGGTCACGTCGATGCCGCTCCAGTTTTCCTCGATCATGTTCCTGTACTTGATGAACTTGTTATAGGTGACAATGACCCAGACAACGGGTGCCGCTATCAGGACAATGAGCGTGACGATCAAGGGCTCCATGTTTATTCCTGCGTGGCGCCTAAAGCTGCTTCGCTGCAAAGGTGTCGCAGCTGTTGAAATCGCCGCGGACATAGCCCTGCTTGAACCAGCGTGTTCTCTGTTCCGATGTTCCATGGGTGAACGAGTCCGGGGTCACATATCCCCGGCTCTGCTGCTGCAGGCGGTCATCGCCGATCTGGCTGGCGGCATTCAGTGCCTCGTCGATGTCTCCCGGTTCGACCACCTGCCGCGCCCGGTCCGCATGATTGGCCCAGACTCCGGCCAGGCAGTCAGCCTGCAGTTCAAGGCGGACCAGCAACTTGTTGTACTCTGTTTCGGGAAGCTGACCCCGGGCGGCCTGCACCTTGCCGAGGATGCCGAGCAGGTTCTGCACATGATGCCCTATCTCATGGGCGATCACATAAGCCTGGGCAAAGTCGCCGGGCGCGTTCATCTTGTCTTTCAGCTCCTGGTAGAAGCTGAGGTCGATGTAGACCTTCTGGTCGGCCGGACAGTAAAACGGACCCGTGGCCGCCTGGGCAAACCCGCAGGCCGACTGCACCGCCGCGCTGAAGAGCACCAGGGTCGGTTCGGCGTAGCTGCCGCCCAGTTGCTGAAACTGTTGATGCCAGGTTTCCTCGGTATCGGCCAGGACCACGGCGACAAAGTCAGCCAACTGTTTTTCCTCCTCCGTCGGGGTGTATTCCATGGAGGTTGAGGGGCGGTCGCCTTGCAACTGCCCGCCCAGGTTGAGGATGACGGAAGGGTCGATTCCAAAATACATGCCTACCAGGGCCAGCAGGAGGATGGCGATGCCTCCGCCCTTGAAGCCACCCGGCATCCGGCTGCCCCGTCGATCCTCGATATTGCTGCTTTTGCGCCCGCTTTCCCAACGCATAACGTATCCCGCAATGTATTTCGTTTCCCGCTCCCCGGAGGGGAGAGCTTCCCTGAATCATTTAAAAAGTATACGCGAAACAGAAGGCAACAGGCAAAGAAATTATTATCCGGGAAATCGGTTCGGTCGAGATAGGTTATCGGACCTGGCAGGGGAGTTAACTTTACAGGGAGGAGCATTGCAGGTATAGAGAAGTACCTATGACACAGCATCCTCTGGCCCGGCAATATAAGAGAATACCTGAACTCCTGGCCCCGGCAGGCGACTTTGCCAAGCTGCGGACCGCCATCCACTACGGAGCCGATGCCGTGTACCTGGCGGGCAAGCAGTTCGGCCTCCGGGCCGGGGCAGGCAACTTCGCCGAGGACGAGCTTCGGCGGGCGGTCGCCTATGCCCATGCACGCGGCGTCAGGGTTTATGTGACGGTGAATATCTATGCCCGCAATTCCGACCTGCAAGGGCTGGCGGCCTATCTTCAGCAGGTGCGGGCGGCGGAGGCGGATGCGCTGATCATTGCCGACCCGGGAGTTTTGAATGTTGCACGGGAAACATTGCCGGAGATGCCTCTGCATCTTTCCACCCAGGCCAACGTCACCAACACGGCCAGCGCCAGGTTTTGGGCGGCGCAGGGAGTGAGCCGCCTCAACCTGGCACGGGAGCTTGGGCTGGCGGAGATCGGGCAGATCCGGGCGGCCACCGATTGCGCCTTGGAGGTCTTTGTCCACGGGGCCCTGTGCATCTCCTATTCGGGCCGCTGCCTGCTGAGCACCTATTTCACCGGCCGCGACGCCAACCGGGGCGATTGCGCGCAACCATGCCGTTATGCCTACCGCCTGGTCGAGGAGAAGCGACCGGGCCAGTATTTCCCGGTGGAGGAGGACGAGCGGGGAACCTATATCTTCAACTCCCGGGATCTGTGTCTGCTGAACAGGCTGCCGGAGCTGGTGGCCGCCGGGGTCGACTCCCTGAAGATCGAGGGGCGGATGAAGTCGGTGGGCTATGTCGGGGGGGTGGTGCGGGTCTACCGGGCGGCCCTGGACTGGATAGGGGAGCGGCTTGGAACGGGCGCAAGCGTCGCGGGCCTTACCCTCCCTGAATACTATGCAGATGAGATTTTGAAGTTCGGAACCAGGGGACAGACGGAGAATTTTTTTGCCGGACCCCCGGCTGGCGTCGGCATGCTTTTTGACCGGACGCGCCTGGAGCAGGAGTGGGCGCCGGTCGGCATTGTCTCTCAGGCCGACCCGCTGGTCATCGAAACTCGCAATGTCCTGGAGATTGGCGATTTGATCGAATATATGGGTTGCGGGTTCGTCACGGTCGGCTGCACTGTGACCGGCATGGCCATGGCCGACGGCGCGCCGATATACCGTGCAAACCCCGGGCAGACCGTCCGGTTGACCACAGACCCGCCGGTGCCGGAACCCGAACAGCTTTGTCTCATCAGAAAACGAATTAGAAGGTAACCTCTCGCCGCTGCGACCTGTTGCTCGATACCTGCTTACAGTGCATGGACGTATACTGCCAGCATGCCGGATAATTGTGCGGCTTCGTCAACGATCCGGCGGTGGTGGGTAAAGAGGATAACCTGGTTCCTCGCACCGAGGCCGGCAAGGGCCTTGAGGGTGGCCCGTGACCGGTCGTCGTCAAAGTTGACGAGGATATCATCCACAATAAAGGGCAGAGGTTCGCTGCCTTCCAGGCGCCATTCCAGGGTGGCCAGGCGCAGGGCAAGGAACAGCTGGTCCCGGGTGCCTGAGCTCATTGACGCAACGGTCAGGCGGGAATCATCCGGTCGCACCCCGACAAGGATGGGGTGGTTGTTGTCGTCCACATCGGTCCGCAGGCCTGTGAAGGAGCCGAGGGTCAGCTCGGAAAAAATTCTGGAGGCAATCCGCAGCACCGGCTCCTGGTGCTCCTCGCGATATCGTTCAATCTCATCCCGCAGCACCTTGGCGGCCAGCTTGATCCTGGTATAATGGTCAACAAGGCGGCGGATCCTGGCGGCAACCTGCGCCATCTTCTCAGCAGCCGCAGCCGCTTTCCCCCGGCCGTCCATGTGCTGCAATTCCCTGTTTTCTTCACCAATGACCTTCGAAATATCTTTGATCCTGGGATAGATTTCTTCCTCGATCTGCCGCTTGAGAGCTGTAATCTGTCCAGGCAGATCATCGACGTTCACTGCGCTGGCCTGGCGGGTTATTTCCTCAAGGGGGACGCCCTCGCTCACCTTGGCCAGGGATATTTCGGCAGCGGAGGTCAACTCCTGCAGACGCTGATGCGCGGCGGATTTGCTGATTGCTTCGGCAAGATCCGCGGCCTGGCTGCACCCGGCAGTCATCAGCAGCTCTGCCATCCTGCCTTCCAGACTGTGCAGCGTTTTTTCCTCATTTTCTCTCTCGACGGTCAGCGCCGCTGTCTCCTCTTGATTTTTCTGCAGCAGCTCATGGTCCTGCCGAGCCTGACCAAGCCTGATATGCAGCTGCAGGGCAGCTTGCTCGGGAGGAAGCTCCTGTAAATCGGGAGCGGCCAGCGCCACCAGGGTTTGCACATCGCCGCGAAACGTCTCCGCATCACGGGCGATGCCGTCAATGCGGCTTTGCAGGTCCTTTGCCTTTTCGAGCTTATCAAAACAGCTGCTCAGGATTTCGAGGAGATCAACGGCCTCGGCGGGCAAGACCTGCTCCTTCAGCCCGAGGCCGGCCAGGGCCTTGTTCCACATTGTCCGCCATTCCTCGGTGGCTGCTTCTGCTTCTTTCAGCTCCTTGCGAACCGAGGTCAAGGTGTTCCGGACCCGCGCCTGTTTGTCGAGGATTTTTTCGAGGTCAGCCTTGTGCCGGGCAATATCCTCCGCAACCGACTCGGCAAAGACCAGAACAGGCGCGAGCTCGCTGCCGGAGAACGCCGCGTTTTCAGCAAGAGCTTTGAGCTCCGCAAGCAGAGCGTTGCGGTGACCTTCCCGTATTTTGAGCTTTTCGGCAACCTCAGCCTGCCTGTTCGAGGTTTCCGCCGCTTTGAATCGCAGCGTGTCAAAAGCTGTCAGCCAGGCGAGCATTTCCCGGGGAGAAAGGGGCGTGATGGCTAAGGATTTCCATTCAGCCTGCCAAGCGGTAGCAAGGCTTTCGCCGCGCTCGGATATCTTCCGCTCCTGCCGGTCGATCTCCAAGACCGTCTCCTCGAGGTTTTCGATCCTGGCCCGTAGCGAAGCCGACCTGGTCACCCGCTCCGCTTCCCTCCGCAACCGGTCGGCGAGATGATCTGCCAGGCCGACGTGTCTTTCATAGGCATCATGCACTGGCTGGCCCGGCGAATATTCCACAGCTTCTTTCGAGATGTCCTCGCCCGCGATCCACTGCCGGCGCAGGAGCTGCCAGCCTTGCTGGCGCTTCTGCCGCGATGCCTTCAAATCGAGCTCATTGGGAACCTCCCCCCCGTACGCCACTTCCCTGGCATCGGTCCTGGCGGCCTGCAACTCCATTTCCGCCTGGGCACGATCCTTCCGAAGCTGTTGCCGTTGGCGGTCAAGTTCGCTGAAATCCGCGTCAAAACGGCGAACAGTTTCCGGCAGCGGCAGCGTCAGGTTGAGCAATTGCGCAAGCTCCCCGGCCCATAGCCCCAACCTCTTCAGCTCTGCCAGAGCGGCCTTGTTTCCTGCTTCAATCTCACGGGAAATCTCATGGATCTGTCCGTCAATATCACCCGGAAGCCGAGCCAGTTTCAATGCCTTGGCCAGTCCGTCACTATTCTTTGCGGCAGGCAGGCTGGCCAGGGTCCGGTCAATTTCTCCGAGTTCCTTGTCCGCCTCATCTTTTTGCCGGACAGCCTGCTGCACCTCTCGTGCTAGAACTTCATGCCGGGAACTCAGGCCCTGAATGGTTCTTTTTCTGCCGAGAAGCGGCCGCAAGGACTCAATATCTTCCAGGGTCAAGTCGGTACGGATCGTTCTGACAAGGGAGCCGGCATCCTTGCGATGGGTGATCCGCATGCCATCGAGTCTGTTCCGGTCCTGCTGTCCCTTGCGGTAGGCACCGAGCCGCTGGTGCAGATCCTCAATTGTTTCGGCCTGGTCGAGAAGCGCCTGGTTCGGAGAGATAACATCCCTGCTGGCCCGAAGTTTGTGCAGCCGGTCCCGGTCTTTTTCGAGCTGCAGTCGGCTCGCGCGGATGTCCTGCTCCACCTGGCGGAGTTGCATGGAAAATTCAGGCGGCAATAGCGCAACATCCCCTAACTCACGCAGCTGCTTTTGCAGACTGTGAAGCTCTGCCAATTCAGGGATGGCCCTGCGCAGCCGGTCAAGGCGCTGCACTTCGGCACCCTTGCGCCTGCTCTCTTCTTCAAGCCTGGCCTGTTCCGCCTCTGCTTCCTGCAGGCGCTTCTGGTGCTCTTTCCATGTGCCGGGCAGGAGACTGGCCTCCCTGACCGTCTTTTTCAGCGAGACAAAGTCGGAAATGGCCGCATTGATCTGCTGTTTCGTCCCCCGGGGCTTAAACAGTTCGTCTGCCTCCGCATCAAGGGAATTCAGGATTTTCTTGAGGGAAGAGATCCCGGCTCCGGCAGCAAAAAGGGCCTGGCCCACCTCGCCTTTTTGGGCCAGGATATCCTCGCCGCCTTCCACCAGAGTACTATGGTCGATGCCATACAGCGAGGCAAAGAGAGCTGGTTCAATGCCATGCAAAAAGGTGGCGAGCAGGGCCGGGTCCAGGGGGTTGCCGGCAAGGTCAAGCAGATCCGCCTTTCTCTTCTTGCGGCGGAAAAAGGAAAGTTCCCGGCCATCCATTGCCTGCAGGCAGCCGCCGACCAGGAGCTGGTCATTGGCATGCAGGAAATTATCAGAGGTGCGCTCGGGAAAACCGTAAAGAAGAGTCTTCAGTGCCCGGAGCGAGGTACTTTTTCCTGCCTCGTTGGGGCCAAAGACAATATGGAGGGCGGGCCCTGGGGAGTCAAACTCCAGCGTCCGGTCAGTAAAGGGGCCAAAGGCCTTCAAATCGAGGCGCTTGAGCCTCATGCCTCTCCCCCGTGCTGGATCAATTTGGCGATCAGCAGCTCCTTGACCTCTTCCCGCAGCTCAGGCAAACATTCTGGCGAACCCTCCAGCACGGACCCTTCCGCCAGCAACTCAGGCGGCAGCTTTGTTTTCAGGCTCGCAAGGTCCGGCACCAAGGTTGTGAGCGAAGCGCCGGCGAATTCCAGTTCAGCCACTGCCTGCAGCAGGTCGGCCAGCGGAGTATCTTTGCCGGCAACCTCGTTCAGCAGGGTCCTGCGCATGGTAGCCAATTGCACCCGCTCCAGCCATATATCCCCCAGGCCGGTGGCAATGCCTCGGAACTCTTCCGTCCAAAGAACGGAACGAGCATGCAGGTCCCCATGCAGGGGGCAGTTCCCCTGCAGTTGCAGGCGCAAGGCCAGGATCCTCCCCTCTGCCTGACTTTGCGCCTTTTCCAGGGCAGCGCTAACCCTCCCATAGACCGCTTCCCTGGTTTCGCATTCGGACAGCTCCACCGGGCAGACCACCCAGCGCAATACGTCCAGTTCACGCTCTTCAACTTCCACGACACGGCCCTCCTCAACCGTCACCAGGGTGGCACCCTTAGACCCGCTTTCCCTGATATGCCTTCCCTGGATATTGCCCGGATAGACAATCCAGGGGTCTTCAGCAACGATTTCCCGCTGGTGGACATGTCCCAGTGCCCAGTAATCGTAGCCCTTGGATTTGAGGTCAGCCAGGGTGCAGGGGGCGTAGTTCTCGTGTCCCACCCGGCCGGTCAGGGAGGTGTGGAGAAGACCGATATTGAAATAGTTGGGATCACCTTGCGGGTAGTATGCGGCCAGATTTTCGTTGACCGCGCGTGCGGCATAGCTCTGGCCGTGGATGATCACGCCCAGCCGGGCAAGTGTTATGGACTGCGGTTTTTTTGCGGACAGGAGGGTTACATTTGCTGGCAGGGGCATGGCCCTGGTGATCTGGCTTGCGGCATCGTGGTTGCCGGCAACAATGAAGGTTTGGATTCCGGCCCTGGCCAGCCGGCCAATGCGGCCGACGAAGAAGAGACCGGTGTTGTAATCCTTCCAGTCCCCGTCATAGAGGTCCCCGGCAATCAGGACAAAATCAACCTTTTCTTCTAGAGCCAGGTCTATCAGATTGGTAAAGGCTCGCCTGGTCGCTTCGCGAATTTCTTCGACAGGAGCGCCTTCATGGGCCTCAAGCCCTTGCAGGGGGCTGTCAAGATGGATGTCGGCGGCGTGGATAAAACGCATTGCTGGACCTGGTGGACAGGATTGATAACCTGGAAAAAATACCAGGGACCGGGGCAAAGGGAAACGAAAATTTCAGGGAGGGGGTGTTGGGAGGGAAAACTCATCGGTCTGAGGGAATATGCTTGTGTTTTTTCCGGCAAAATGGATATATAGAAGGTCTGAAGAAGACATGGGCGCATCGATTGCTTTGCCTGATGATCTGGTCCGCAATAAGTGAAAACGCTGGCCATCCGCCACTGTTTCCCTTTATTAATTGGGAATATGGGTATTGACGGCGTCTGCATCGCTCTTTTTGCGCTTCAGACAATTCTGAGAGGAGTTCAACGATTATGAGACTTGGTTTTCTCGCTAAGATACTGCCTCCGCCGGAGAACAAATTTTATAAATATTTTGAGGATGGCGCTGAGGTGTGCGAATTGTCGTCCCAGCTGTTTTATCAGATCGTCCATTCCGATCTGCGGCAGCGGGAGGAGTATCTCATTCATGCCAAGACCTACAAGAGGCGGGCGGTGGAAGCCCTGGAGGGCAGTCTGGCGCTGCTCAACGCCACGTTCATCACCCCAATCGACCGGGACGATATCCAGTTGATCTCCACCTACCTCTATAAGAGCACCAAGGTCATTCTCAAGGCCTGTGTCAACCTGCGTATCTACAAGATCGACTCCTATAACGAGATCGTCAAACAGCAGGCGGAGATCCTGATCAAATCTGCGGAAGAGCTGCGGGCGCTCATCTCCATGCTGAAGAACAATGCCCGGCTCAGAGACATAACCGCCTGCAGTTCCCGGATCAAGGACATCGAGAATCGCGGCGACGAGATCCTGTTTAATGCCACGGAAGAGATCTTTTCCGGAAAATACGACGCCCTTTATGTGCTCAAGCTGCGCGATATCTACAAAGGCATCGAAAATGCCTTGGACATCTGTTCGGTCATTTCCGATCTGATCGTCAACATCGTCCTCAAGCACCGCTGAGCCGCGGCTGTCGTTTTTTTCGTCAGCGGGAGAACCCGCCCATGATTGCGACACGGAAAAAAGGAAGAGAATAAATGGTCCTGACCCTGCTCATTTTTGTCATCGTCACCGCGCTCATCTTTGAATACATCAACGGCTTTCACGATTCAGCCAACGCCATCGCCACGGTCGTCTCGACCAAGGTGCTGACTGCCCGGGCTGCTGTCATTTACGCCGGCGCCCTCAACATTTGCGGCGCCTTCATGGGCACCCACGTGGCCAGCACCATCGGCACGGGCATTGTCGCCACCGGCGGCGTCACCCAGGGGGTCATTCTCTGCGCGCTGCTTTCGGCCATTATCTGGAACCTGATCACCTGGTATTACGGCATTCCCTCCAGTTCCTCCCATGCCCTTATCGGCGGCCTGCTGGGCGCGGCCATTGCCAAGGCCGGCTATCACGTGGTGCAGTTTGAAGGGGTGACGAACAAGGTCCTGCTGCCTATGGTCACCTCGCCCCTGATTGGTTTCGGCATCGGGTTTCTCTGCATGGTGTCGATCATGTGGTTGTGCGCCAGGGCCAGACCCAACACGGTGAACAGGTATTTCAAGAAGATGCAATTGTTCTCAGCCGGGGTCATGGCACTGAGCCACGGCAGCAACGATGCCCAGAAGACCATGGGGATCATCACCCTCGCCCTGGTCAGCTACCACGCCCTGCCCACCTTTGAGGTGCCCTACTGGGTCATTCTCGGCTGCGCCCTGACCATGGGCCTGGGCACCATGGCCGGCGGCTGGCGGATTATCCGCACCATGGGCAGCAAGATGATCAAGCTCAAGCCGGTGCATGGCTTTGCCGCGGAAACCTCTGCCGCTGCCGTTATCCTCACCTGTTCCCACTTCGGTATCCCGGTCAGCACTACCCATATCATTTCCACCTCGATCATGGGCGTGGGCTCCACCAGGGGAATCCATGCCCTCAAGTGGGGGATCGTCGGCAATATTGTCCTGGCCTGGGTGCTTACCATTCCGGTCTGCATGGTGATCGCTACCGTTCTCTACCACATCCTGCCGTTCTGATTGCCTGCTGAGCGGACGAAACCAAGCCGGGTCATTTTGACCAGGCTTGGTTATCTCTGGCTCCCGTGACCTCCATGGCGGCAATTGCAGTCCCTGATGCCAGGATGACCTCCCGCCGCGGTCGCGGTTATTTTCCAACTTTATCGATGGACAGCAGAAGTCCGGAACAATTTAATATGTCAATGCTGGCATATATAAAACGCGCAAAGAGAGTCTGATGCAGAACGGTTTTACCTATGAGTACAACATTTAAGATTTTATCCTATTTTTTTTTACATAAACTTTTCGCCCGGTGACTTGGGGGGGCTTGAAGCTATTTCGGAACGGAAGACTATGGTGCGAGAAGAGGCATGCCGTGCCGGGCCAAGAGGATGACTCTCTTTTGTAAGGCCACCCTTGCCGTCTGCCGCAACGGTCAAGCTGGGGCGCTAGGGCTTGCTATGCCAAAATTGGCATAAAAAAAAATTAATAATTACAAGAAGTTGTAGACGTGTTTTTTTCTTTAAGTACAATTTGCGAGATTTTGTCGTATTTTTATTACATTTTAGCTTGCAATCAGTGAACTGAAAGGCTTAGAATGAATTTTGTAGAAAAGGACTGTTTCGGTTCAATAACGTTTTGTGTTTTAGGGGGGCCGGACAGCTGTTCTCTTCAACCAGGTTTTTTTTGCTGCACGATTTACGTCAGCAATATTTTTTTTTGTCTTGTTCAACGTAGGGCCACAAGGGGCCGGACAAGATGAAATTGTCGGGAAGAAGCGCTACGAAAGCGAATTCTGAACAAAAAGGGGAGGGTTTTATGGGAGTCTCAAGGCGAGATTTTTTGAAGCTGTCGGGCACCACCGTGGTGCTCGGGTCTCTCGGCGTTAACCTCGATCCGGCCAAGGCGTATGCCAAAGGCCTCAGGATCAGCGGCGCCAAGCAGACGACGACGATTTGTCCCTACTGTTCCGTGGGGTGCGGAATCATCGTCTACACGGAAAACGGGAAGATCATCCGGTGCGAGGGCGATTCTGATCATCCGATCAGTGAAGGGACGCTCTGCTCCAAGGGTTCTTCCATTGAGCAGTTGGTGAACAACGACGTGCGGCTCAAGAAGCCGATGTACCGTGAGCCCGGCGGGACGGCGTGGAAGGAGGTGGAATGGGACTGGGCAATCGACAGGATCGCCCGGCTCGTGAAAGACAGCCGGGACAAGAGCTTCAAGCCGACCACCAAAATCAAGGTCAAGGAAACGCAGCCAGACGGTACCGTGGTAGAGGTCGAGAAGGAGGTGGTTCTCAACCAGACGCAGGGCATCGCCCATATCGGCAGCGCGGCCTGCGACAACGAGGAGTGCTACCTGACGCAGAAACTGGTGAGGTCATGGGGCCTGGTGTGGGTTGAACACCAGGCGCGTATCTGACACTCCGCAACTGTAGCGGCTCTGGCAGAGNNAGTCGTTCGGACGCGGTGCGATGACCAACCATTGGATCGACCTGAGAAATGCCGATGTCATCCTGGCAATGGGCTCGAATCCAGCCTCAAACCATCCTGTTTCGATGAAGTGGGTCATGAAGTGCAAGGAAAAGGGCGGCAAGCTGATCAGTGTTGATCCGCGCTTCACCCAGACCTCGGCGAAGGCGGACCTGTACGCCCCGCTCCGTTCCGGGACGGATATCGCCTTCCTGGGCGGGATGATCAACTACATCATCGAAAAGAACCTCTATTTCAAGGAGTACGTCGTCAACTACACCAACGCCGCATTCCTGATCAATCCGGACTTCAGGGGGCCGGCGGACCTGGACGGCCTGTTCTCCGGATACGATGCAAAGACCCGGAAGTACGACAAGGCGACCTGGTCCTACCAGAAGGACGAGAATGGCATCGCCCTGAAGGACCCGACGCTGCAGGATCCGAACTGCGTGTTCCAGCTCCTGAAGAAGCAATATACCCGCTACACCCTGGACAAGGTGTCCAGCATCACCGGCACGCCCAAGGACAAGCTGGTGGCGGTGTACGAGCTCTACGGCTCCACCGGCAAGCCTGACCGGGTAGGAACCGAGTGTTACGCCATGGGCTGGACCCAGCACACGGTCGGCACCCAGAACATCAGGACCATGGCCATCATCCAACTGCTGCTCGGCAACGTCGGCATGGCCGGCGGCGGCGTCAACGCCATGCGCGGCGAGTCCAACGTGCAGGGCTCCACGGACCAGGGCATCCTGTTCCACATCCTGACCGGCTACAACCCGACGCCGAACGCGGCCCTGGTCGATCTCGCGACCTACATCGAGAAGACCACGCCGACAACCAAGGAGCCGGGCGGCGTCAACTGGTGGTCCAACCGGCCCAAGTACATCACCAGTTACCTCAAGGCCATCTACGGCGAGGCGGCGACCAAGGAGAACGATTTCGGTTACGCCTGGCTACCCAAGCTGGAGGTGGGGCAGAACTGTTCCTGGCTCAACCTCTTCGACGCGATGCTCAAGGGGCAGTTCGAGGGCTTCTTCGCCTGGGGCCAGAACCCGGCCTGCTCAGGCGCCAACTCCAACAAGACGCGCGCGGCCCTGGGCAAGCTCAAGTGGATGGTGAACGTCAACCTCTTTGATAACGAGACCGGTTCCTTCTGGCGCGGTCCCGGCATGAACCCGGCGGAAATCCAGACCGAGGTGTTCATGCTGCCCTGCGTCTCCTCGGTGGAGAAAGAGGGGAGCATCTCCAATTCCGGGCGGCTGGCGCAGTGGCGCTACAAGGCCGTGGAACCCATCGGCCAGGCAAGGGCCGACGCAGAGATCCTGAACGATCTGCATTTCGCGGTCAAGGAGCTCTACAAGAAGGAAGGCGGCGCCTACCCGGATCCCATTGTGAACCTGACCTGGGACTACGGCGAGAAGGACGCGGCCGGCAAGGTCAAGCACGTCGACGTCCATAAGGTCGCCAAGGAGATCAACGGCTACTATACCGCGGATGTGTACGACACCAAGGTAGACCCGCCCAAGCTCATCGGCAAGAAGGGGGACCTGGTCACCAGCTTCGCCCTCCTGCAGGCCGACGGGTCGACCTCGTGCGGCAACTGGATCTACTGCAACTCCTATATCCTGAAGGACGGCAAGGAAGTCAACATGATGGCGCGGCGCGGCAAGGAAGACCCGACCGGCCTCGGGCTCTATCCGAACTGGGCCTGGACCTGGCCGGTGAACCGGCGGGTCATCTACAACCGGGCCTCGGTCGACCTGAACGGCAACCCGTGGGATCCGAAGCGGCCGCTCCTGAAGTGGAACGCGACGGACAAGAAATGGGAGGGCGATATCGTCGACGGCGGGCCTCCGCCCGTGGCGGTTTCGGGCAAACTGCCCTTCATCATGAAGCCGGACGGCGTCGCCTCGATCTTCGGGCCGGGCCTCGCGGAAGGTCCGTTCCCTGAGCATTACGAGGCCCTGGAGTGTCCGCTCGAGGAAAACTCGATGTCCAAGCAGCGGATCAACCCGACCATCAAGATCTTCGGCGGCGAGTCGGATGCCTTTTTCTCCTGCGACCTGCGGTATCCCTACGTGGCGAGCACCTACCGGGTGTCCGAGCACTGGCAGACCGGCGTGAAGACGCGGCACTGCCCCTGGCTGCTCGAAATGCAGCCCCAGAACTTCTGCGAGATGAGCATCGAACTGGGGAAGGAATTGGGAATCAAGAACGGCGACATGGTAAAGGTTTCCTCCGCCCGCGGCGAAGTGCAGGCGGTCGCGATGGTCACCGAACGGTTCAAGCCCTTCAATCTGGCCAACCAGACAGTCCACCAGATCGGACTGACCTGGCATTTCGGCTGGCAGTTCCCCGAGGACGGCAGCGGGTTCGACAGTGCGAACATGCTGACGCCGAACGTGGGCGACGCGAACACAATGATTCCCGAGTCGAAGGCCTTCATGGTCAACGTCCGGAAGGCATAGGGGGTGAAACATGGCAAATAACACGAAAAATAGAAAAGCGATCCTGGTTACCCCCGAGCTCTGCATCGGGTGCCGGGCCTGCCAGGTATCCTGCAAGTCCTGGAACCAGCTGCCGGGAATCAAGACCCATAACAGCGGCACGTACCAGAACCCGCCGGACCTGTCGAATACCGCATTCAACCTCATTAATTTCATCGAGATGCCGTCGCAGGAAAATCCTGCGCGCTGGCTCTTCGTCAGCAGGCGGTGCATGCACTGCGATGACGCTGGCTGCATGAAGATCTGCCCCGCCGCCGGCGCGATTTACCGGACGCCGGAGGGCGCGGTGGCCTTTGACAGCGACAAGTGCGTCGCGTGCAAGCTTTGCGTCAATGCCTGCCCGTTCGACGTGCCCCGCTACAACGACCAGGGCAAAATGTCGAAGTGCCATCTCTGCTTTGACCGGATCGGCTCAGGAATGGAGCCGGCCTGCACCAAGACCTGCCCTACCGGCGCGTTGAAGTACGGCGACCGGGATGAGCTCGTCAAAACCGCCAAAGTCGATGGCTTCAGCACGATTTACGGCGAAAACGACCTGGGCGGCCTGGGCGCGGTTTATGCGTTCAAGGAGGCGCCCAAACTTTACGGCATGAAGGAGAATCCGGTCATACCGAGCAGCGTGATCTTCTGGCACAAATATTTGAAGCCGCTCTCATGGATCGGCTTGGGCGGTGTGGTCGCGGCCGCCGCGATTCATTATCTGGCGATAGGCCCCCACAAGGATGAGGAGGTGTGATATGGCTGAGATGGTACAAAAAGAAAGTGGCGGCGCAATTCTGAATCACTGGGCGCTGGCGATAAGCTGCATCCTGCTGATGATCACCGGCTTCGCTTTTCTGTTTCATCTGGAATGGATCGGCTCGGTGTTCGGCGGCTTCAATACCATGAAGACGGTGCACAACTGGGTGGGCGTGATCTTTAGCGTCTCCCTTGTGTTCACCATGTTCCAGTATTTAGGGGATTCACTGAAATACGACGCCGACGATGCACAATGGTTCAAGGTGGCGGGCGGGTACCTTTCCCACAAGGTCAAGGTGCCGCCCATGGGCAAACATAATCCGGGCCAGAAGCTGTATTATCTCGGGATTGCCCTTTTCGGATTACTCATCGCGCTCTCCGGCTTCGGCATCTGGCTGATGAAGGAGAACACGACGATCATGCTCCTGTCGCACCTGGTGCACAATGTTGCGTTTGTATTCTTCTGCATCATGGTGCCGGTGCATATCTATCTCTCGACCTTGGCCAACCCGGGGACGCTGCCGATCATGCTGTCCGGCAAGGTGCCGCTTGCGCTCGCCAAGAAGAGATATCCCAAATGGGTGAAAGCGATGGGGAAAATGTAATAATCCCCCATCCATTCGACAACAAATGACGAGGGAAGAGGGGATACACTGTATCCCCTCTTTTAGGTTGATATGATGAGAAAGATACTTATTTGCATTTTTTCGCTGCTTCTGTTCTCCGTCGCGCATGCGCAGGAGAAAAGGTTCGATGTTCCCATCGGCAATTCGCCGGCTTACGGACCGGCCAACGCACCGGTGACCATCATCGAGTTCATTGATTTTCAGTGACCCCACTGCGTGGCGGCCGGTCCGACCGTCAGCAAGTTGATGGAAACCTACCCGGGCAAGATCCGGCGCGTTGTTAAGAACTATCCCTACAAATACCGGGATTTCGCGAGGATCTCGGCCGAAGCCTCTCTTGCGGCAAATGACCAGGGTAAGTACTGGGAGATGCACGAAATTCTGATCACCCGCTCGCCGAAGCTTGACCGGGCGAGCCTGATCAGCTATGCTGTAGAAATAGGGCTGGACGTGAAAAAATTCACCGCCTCCATCGACAGCAACGCGTACAAGGCCGATATAGACGCTGACATCAAGCTTGCCGAGTCGATGGACCTCTACAATACGCCGACCTTCTACATCAACGGCCGGCAGATTGTTGGCGAGCGTCCCTTCGAGTACCTGAAAAAGGTCATCGACGAGGAATTGGCGGCAGCCAAATAACCGTGATTTCCCCTTTGGCCGGCTGCCAAACTCATCCGGTGGACATTGCGGATGAGGGCGGCCGGCCGTTTTTTTTGGATTGCGTGTTCATCAAGAATTGAATCAGGAGGAACGAAACCATGAAAAGAATATTGTGGATATTTTTTAGTGTGCTCTTCCTGCCGGTGTACACCTTTGCCGGTCACCTGGAGCCGTTCAAGAATATTCCGGTGCCGGAACAGAACCCGCAGACGGCTGCGAAAGTCGAACTCGGCAAGAAGCTGTTCTTCGACCGGCGGCTTTCAGGGGACGGGACCACGAACTGCGGGACCTGCCATGACCCGGAGATGGGCTACAGCGACGGCCTCGAGATCTCGCTTCATTATCCCACGACCCGGAACTGGCGCAACTCACCCACACTGTACAACGTGGCCTTTCATAAATACCAATTCCATGACGGCCGGGCGGCAACCCTCGAGGACCAGGCACTGTTTCCCATGATGTCCGCCTTCGAGCTGAACCAGAACCTGGATTACGTGGAGGAGGAGATTCGGGCAGTGCCTGAATACGTGGCGGCGTTCACCGAGGTATTCGGCGATGGCGACACGACCAAGGAGCGCATTGCCATGGCCATCGCCGCCTTCGAGCGGACCATCGTTTCCCGTGACGCCCCGCTGGACAAATATCTGGCCGGTGACCAGAGCGCCCTCTCGGCAGAGGCGGAGAAAGGATATGCCCTGTTCATCGGCAAGGGCAAGTGCACTGAGTGCCACTTTGGCGTCAATCTCATCGATGACCGGTTCCACGCCCTCAATGTCCCCGAGAACCCCGAGCACCTGACTGACCCACGGATCGCGGCAACGCGGCGTTTTGTCGCCAAGGTTTACCATTTCGAGGAGTATCGGACCCTGGCCGACGACCCCGGACGCTACCTGATCACCAAGGACATGAAAGACTGGAAAGCGTTCAAGACACCCACGATACGGGAGATCACCAAAACAGCCCCCTATATGCACAACGGTATTTTCGCGACCCTAGACGAGGTCATCGAATTTTTCAACGCGGGTGGCGGTTCGGGCAATACGGTGTTGAAACCGCTCCAGCTCACCCCTGAGGAGAAAGGACAGTTGAAGGTGTTTCTCGAAGAGGGCCTCGTCGGTGCGCCGCTTACCATGACCTATCCCAAGATTCCCTAAGGAGAAAGATGTCCGTCGAAATTGAGAAACTTATAGAGCAGTGGCCGCATCTCAAGGAACCCTTCGAGTTCTACGCCAGGTGGCAGCAGTTCCAGCGCGAGGCCGATGCGATTCTGCCAAAGAACCGGACCACCCTGGTGCCCGCGGAATCCAAGTCCTATCCAAAGGACAGCGTTGATTCCGTGCTGGATTCGTTCGCCACGGTCTTTAATCTCCCGAAAGAAGCCTTGGAACCGCTAGCCCAGGCAATGCAGGCCGGCGATTTTGACTTCATGCGGCTTCCCCTCGACGAGCTTCCGGACGTTTCCCACGAGCTTACCGAGGGAGAGTTGGCCAAAATCCTCTTTTTTTTGAGCAGGCCCTGGTTTCTCAGGTTGCGCGAGATCTGCGTGCTCGAAGGCGGTGCGTGGGAGGATGGCCGCTGTCCTGTCTGCTCGGCCCGGCCCGTGCTTTCCTCCATAGAAGAAGGCCCCCAGCGCCGTCTGCACTGCTCCTGGTGCGGGAGCAGCGGGACATTCCGCTTCCTCGGCTGCCCGAATTGCGGGACAGAGAATACGACAAAACTCACCACTCTCACGCCGGAAGGAGAGCCTGGGTTCCGGGTTATCGCTTGCGATGCCTGCAAGACCTATGTGAAGGTCGTGGACAGCTCGCTCCTTAAGGCGATGACCCCGGACCTGGCGGACCTGGCAAGCCTGCCCCTGGACATCGTGGCCCAGGAAAAGGGCTATGCCCGCCAGGCCCCCAATCCCATCGGCATGAAGAAGATCCCCTGACCGGACGGAAGTTCCCGGCCCGTCCGGCGCGGCCAATACCCTTCTGCCTCTGCATGTGTTCCAGATACCGGCTGAACGGGAGAAACCACGGTTTCCCTGTTCAGCCGTTTCTTTATTTTGCCTATTCTCCATTGATTCGATATAATAGTATTTATATATCATTTCCCCAGTAACATGCTGTTCCGTCTGCTGAAGGCGAGGAGGTTGAATATGGCCAGGGCGCTTCAGATGAGGATTCTTTCGCTGTGCTGCTTCGTTATGTTGATCTGTCCTTTCAATGCTGCCGCAGCCTCGCTGAGCGTTGCCGACGGCAGTTATGTGCAGGTCACCGATTCTCCTTCACTCGACATCACCGGGGCGATCACCCTTGAGGCGTGGGTGTACAAGACCTGGAACGGCGAGGACTGGAACATCATCTTCAGCGAGCCTTGACGGCGACAAGACGGTTACCGCCACCTTCACCCTGAACCAGTACATCCTGACCTATACCGCGGGCGACCACGGGAGCATCAGCGGCACGACGCCGCAGACGGTGGATCACGGCTCGGACGGGACAGCGGTGACGGCGGTGCCGGACGCCAACTATCACTTTGTGCAGTGGAGCGATGGTTCGACGGCGAACCCGCGCACGGACACCGACGTGACCGGGGATATCACGGTGACGGCGAACTTTGCGATCAACGTCTATACCCTCACCTACACGGCGGGTGCGAACGGGAGTATAACGGGTACGAGCCCGCAGACGGTGGAACACGGCGCCGACGGTACGGAGGTGACGGCAGTTCCGGATACAGGGTTTCACTTTGGGCAGTGGAGCGACGGGTCAACGGCGAACCCGCGCACGGATACCAACGTGACCGGGGACATCACGGTGACCGCCACCTTTGCCATCGATCGGTTCGCCCTTAACGTCATCCTGGCAGGCAGCGGCCAGGGCACGGTCAGCAGCGACCCGGCGGGTATCGACTGCGGAACGGCTTGCAGCGACACCTTTGCCTACGGCACGGTGGTGACCCTGAATGCAACGGCGGAGGGTGGATCTCGATTTGCCGGCTGGAGCGGCGACGGGGACTGCGGGGACGGGACGGTTACCATGACCGGGGACGTCAGCTGCACCGCCACCTTCAGGCCGTATTTCCCGTGGATCCTCTTTAACCATATCTTCACCGGGGCGGGGCAATGAGGATCCATTCCGCGGCTGGCGGGTAAGACGGCAGGAAAGGAACACTATGCCGAAAGATCAGAATCAGCCTTGAAGGAGGAAAGTATGCGACGAGCACACAGGTTTTCGATATTGCTGCTGATACTATTGGCATCTTTGCTGCCCTGCCGGTCCCACTGCGCCTGTACGCCCCCGCCGGCCGACCTGGTCGCCTGGTGGCAGGGCGAGGGCAACGCGGACGACATCCTGGGAACATACAACGGGACACCCGCAAACGGGGTCGCCTATGCTCCCGGCTACGTCGGCCGGGCCTTCAGCTTCGATGGCGTTGACGACTATGTGGTCATTGCCAACGGCATTGTCCCCAGCACGGCCAGGTATTTTACCCTGGATGCCTGGGTCTTCCCGGAAAGCTTCCCGGAAGGCGTTGACGAAACCAGGATGATCCTGTACGGGGGCTCGACCGGCGGGGAATACGAACTCCTGGTGGCGGGCTCCTCCTTCCGGTTCGGCGTCAAGCTCACCGACGGGCAGTGGTATACGGTCACCTCGCCGGCCGCGCTTCAGGCCTGGACGCATGTCGCGGCAACAAGGCGCGGCACGGACATCGAGCTCTGGGTCAACGGCGCCCTGAAAGCCGGCACCGCGGTTCCCGACCTGGACCTGAATGACGCCGACAACGGCATGAACAACTCGCGCATAGGCGCATACAATGAGTTCACCAACTCGTACAAGAGCTTCTGGCACGGCCTGGTTGATGAGCTGGATATATTCAGCAGGGCGCTGGAGGGAGAGGAGATCACCGCCATCTATAACGCCGGAGGCAGCGGGAAATGTTCGGGACCCGCGCCCTCCTATCCGTGGATCATGTTCAATCCTGTCCTGACGGCTAACGGCGAAAAGTAAGCAGAATTGTAACGTTTTATCCCGAGTGCTGAGAGCAGGAGCGGGGCAAGGGAATCGTTCCTTCTCGGGTACTATTCATCTCATGGGGGGTCGTATGCGAATTTCAAGGGTGCTGACCGGCGTGCCGCTCGTCTGGCTGGTTTTGTTGCTTTCCCTCCCGGCCTCCGCAGCTGGGCCGGCGGCGGCGAAGAAAACCCAGGGAGACGGCGGCAATCCTTTGGTACTGATCCTGGACGCCTCGGGCTCCATGTGGGGACAGATCGGGGGCAAGGCAAAGATCGTCATCGCCAAGGAGGTGGTGAATGAACTGATTGACGGACTGCCTGCCGACCTGGAGGTGGGGTTGTCCGTATACGGGCACCGGCGGGAAAAGGACTGCGCGGATATCGAGATGCTGGTCCCCATCGGCCGCCTGGATCGGGCGGGGATGAAGGCTAAAATCGCCCCCATCAAGCCCAAGGGCAAGACGCCCTTGAGCGACGCGGTGAAACAGGCGGCCGAGGCATTGCGCTTTACGGAGCGGCGGGCCACGGTCATCCTGGTCAGTGACGGTCTGGAAACCTGCCATGCCGACCCATGCGCCCTGGCCGCGGAACTGGCAAGGGCCGGCGTGGATTTCAAGGTGCATGTCATCGGCTTTGATATCAGCAGGGAGGACCAGGGCCGGCTGCGCTGCCTGGCCGACAAGACCGGCGGCCTTTTCCTCGCGGCGTCCGATGCCCAGTCGCTGCGCGCCGCTCTCTCCCAGACCATGGCCAAGGTCCAGGAGCCCCTGCCGCCGGTGGTGGAAGATCCGGGAGCAGCCAAGGTGCAGGGACCGCCATCGGTTGCCGCGGGCAGCGCCTTCGAGGTGTCCTGGGAGGGTCCCGACAGCCGTGGCGATTACATCGCCATCGCGGTCAAAGGGTCCAGGGATCATGAGTACAAGGACTACGCCTATACGGAACGAGGCAACCCGTCACATCTGGTTGCACCCGGCGATCCGGGACCCTTTGAACTGCGCTATGTGCACGCCCATACCACAAGGGTTATCGGCCGGGCCGATATCCAGGTAACACCCGTGCAGGCATCAGTGCAGCCTCCTGCCGAAGTGCCGGCGGCCAGCGAATTTCAGGTGGCCTGGCAGGGACCGGCTTATGAGATCGACTACCTCACCATTGCCGAGCCTTCTTCCCCTGCCGGGACGTACGACAACTATGCCTACACCCGGCACGGCAATCCGGCCAAATTGACCGCGCCGGCCGAGCCAGGCAGGTACGAGGTGCGCTATATTCTCGGCAACGGAACCCTGATTCTGGCCAGGTCGCCGATGACCATCGGCGCGGTAAGCGCCCAGGTGCAGCCGCCGGAGTCGGTGAATGCGGCAGCAAAATTCCAGGTTTCCTGGCAGGGTCCGAGCAACGAGGGGGATTATCTCAGCGTCGCCAAGGCCGGTTCACCGGATGGGAGCTATGACAACTATGCCTACACCAAGAACGGCAATCCGGCCAAACTGACTGCGCCGGCGGAGGCGGGGCAGTATGAGGTGCGCTACATCCAGGGACACGGCACCCGCCTGCTGGCCAAGGCGCCGCTGGCAGTGCAGGCAGTGTCGGCGCAGGTGCAGCCGCCGGAGTCGGTGAATGCGGCGGCAAAATTCCAGGTTTCCTGGGAGGGGCCGAACAACGAGGGCGATTATCTCAGCGTTGCCAAGGCGGGAGCCGAGGACGGGAGCTATGACAACTATGCCTACAGCAAGAACGGCAACCCGGCTAAACTGACTGCGCCGGCGGAGGCGGGGCAGTATGAGGTGCGCTAC
>DNUE01000033.1:0-13183 GCA_003508005.1 Desulfobulbaceae bacterium | reverse complement strand
AGCCGCGGGGGTCCGTTCCCGCCGGTTCCCGTTTTCAGGTTTCCTGGCAGGGTCCCGGCTACGAAGGCGATTATCTCACCGTCGCCAAATCCGGTTCGCCGGCGGCCGACTATGACAATTACGCCTATACCCGCGAGAACCCGGTCACCCTGGTCGCACCCGGTGCCGCCGGCCGGTATGAGGTCCGCTATATCATGGGCAAGGAAACCAGCCAGTTGGCCATGGCGCCGGTGACGGTGACCCCGGTCAGCGCCAAGGTCACTTCCCCGAAAAGCGTGACGGTGGGGGCGGAATTTGACGTCCCGTGGGAAGGGCCAAATAATGAAGGCGACTACCTGACCATCGTCAAGCCCGATGCCGATGCTGGCGAATACGGGTCCTACGCCTATACCCGGGACGGTTCGCCGGCGCGACTCCAGGCGCCGGAGGAACCCGGTTCCTATGAGATTCGCTATATCATGGATCAGGACAAGGTGATCCTCGGACGGGTCCAGCTGACGGTGAAGTAAGGACGTTTGCCCCATGACAGGCCATAGCGAGGCTCTTCCTTCCGGCAAGAGCTGTGTGGCCTGTCATGGGGTTATTTCGCCGCCGCCGGGGCCAGTTCGCGGCGCATCTGGCTTTCCATGGCCGTGAGCCGATCCTGCCAGGGGGGGGGCCAGCAGCAGGTCGATACTGGCGATTGACACGCTGCAGACGAGCGGGTTGGCCATGAAGGTGGGGCCGTGCATGAAGACCCCCGGCTTTGCCGCAGAAATGGTTTCGGCCACCCGATCCGTGGCCAGAGTGGCGGCCAGGGTCAGGTAGCCGCCGGTCAGGGCCTTGCCGAGGCACATGATGTCCGGCGCTACCCCTGCATGCTCGGCAGATTTGACCCGTCGGTCCAGTTCTTTGCGCAAGGCCAGTGCCAGAAAGCTGCAGAAGACATGGCCAAGGATCGTCTCATCCCGCTTGTGAAAGATCGTCCGGCGTCGAGCACCGATTTCATGTCCCGATAGACCTGATGCAGGGCGATATCCTCAACGCCGGCCCTATCTTGATTGCTTAAGCACTTTCATTGATCTTGCCGGAGAGAACGAGCAGGGTCTTTTCCGAAAACCGGGCCAGGGACCTGATAAGCGTTTCGACATTCCCCTTGGCCTGAAGCTGGTCCAGCCAACCAATTGTTGCGATTCACAGGAAAAATTTTTCGGCTAAATGCGCCAACATTATAATCTTGACCGCCTGATCGACTATGCCACCGATGAAGTTTCCGAGACCACGAGGGTGGTGAACCCTCAGTACCGGGAGACAGATGGCGAGGTGCGCAGAACAGTGAACCTGCTGAACTGGAAACGCAGGGAGTTCGGCGCGCTCATGCTGAACGAGACGATCGAGCCCGGCCATGTGAAAAAATATCAGCAAGCAAGGGCGGAACTACACGAAGAGATACTTGCCCTGGAACATGAGGCGGCGGAATTGAAGGCTTGCAGGAAAGCGACCCCGAAGCATGTGTCGATGGCGGACCTGCCCGGGGAGGACCGATTCAGGTATCTTCTCTTTGTTATGAAAGTTCGGTGTTTGCACCTTTTTTCATCGGTTAAAATAAGCGTTGAGCACGTATTCCTGCACCATCCGCTGGGTGTTGAAAAAGGAGCCGTTGATGGCGATGGAGTAGGCCATCATGTCAATGAAGCGGCCCCGATCGTGATAAAAAAGTGGAACAACGGCATGCTCCAGCTTGTCGTAAAGAGAAGGTGCGTCCTGGGAGTGATCCCGCTCCTCTCCCTTTCCCTGAACCGGCTCGCCTATGGACCAGCCGGTCAGCCCCTCGATATGGCCCTCGATCCACCAGCCGTCCAGCACGCTCAAATTGGGAACCCCGTTCAAGGCCGCCTTCATCCCGCTGGTCCCGGAAGCCTCCATGGGCGGTTCGGGCGTGTTGAGCCAGATATCAACCCCGGAGGTGATCATCGCGCCCAGCGTCATATTGTAGTTTTCCAGATAAGTTACCTTGATATCGTGTTGAAGTTCGTTCTTAGCCCAAAAGATCCGCTTGATGAGTTCCTTTCCCGCATTGTCCCGGGGGTGGGCCTTGCCGCCATAGATGATCTGGATCTTGCCGACCTCATTGGATATCCTCTTAAGCCTCTCCATGTCTCTGAAAAGAAGATCTGCCCGCTTGTAAGTGGCGGCGCGTCGGGCAAAGCCGATGGTCAGAATGGTTTCATCCATGCCCGCCCCGGTTTCCCGGTTGACCCACCCTATGAACTGCTTTTTGCACTGCATGTGGGCGCCCCACAGTTCCTCCCTGGGGATGCTCAAGGCATAGCGCAGGCTGAAATTGTCCTGCCTCCAGGTAGGAATGGTGCGGTCGAAAAGTTTTCGAAACGGCGGGGAGGCCCAGGCGACGGCATGGACCCCGTTGGTGATGGCGTCAATGGTATAGCCGGCGAACATGAGCCTGGAGATCTCGCCGTGTTTTCGGGCCACACCGTTCACATAACGACTGAGGTTGAGGCCCAGATAGGTCATGTTCAGGGTGTTCCCTTCATAGAGGACGCCTTCCAGGCCGAAGAAATCATCCCGCTCGCCGATGACCTTCCGTGCCAGCTCCAGCGGAAACTTGTCGTGACCGGCCGGAACAGGGGTGTGGGTGGTAAAAACGCAATGGTTGCGGACCGCATCCCGGTCCTGCGCAATGATCGATTCTCTTCCGGCCTGTTTCGCCGCCTCGTCCAGCAGTGCCAGGGTCAGAAGGGCGGCATGGCCTTCGTTGAGGTGGAAGGTGCTGATTTCCTGATAACCCAGGGCCCGAAGCATCCGGACGCCTCCGATCCCCAGAATCACTTCCTGTGAAATCCGGTAATGTTTATCCCCGCCATACAAAGACTGGGTCAGTTCCCGGTCCCACGACGAGTTTTCGGGAAGGTCCGCGTCCAGAAAATAGACGGGGACCGTGTAGCCGCTCACGCCCTGGACATCGTAGCGCCAAGCCCGAAGGTGAACGGTCCGCCCTTCGATCTGGACCTGGGCTCGGGGAGGCTCCTCTTCGAGCAATTTTTCAAAAACCCAGGAGGTCGGCTCTTCCCGCTGCCACCCGTCGGCCTCCAGCCTTTGTCGAAAATAGCCCTTGCGGTAGAGAAGCGTGACAGCAACCATCGGCACCCTGAGATCTGCTGCGGAGTGGATCGTGTCTCCGGCCAGTACCCCCAGCCCACCGCTATACGTGCATATTTTTTCATCAATGCCAATCTCCATGGAAAAATAGGCGACGGAGCGCTGTCTTTTGTCGGTCTGTTCCATATTATCCTCCTGAACCGGTTAGAGATGGCTTATTCCTCCTGATAAAATTAGTATCAGGTTTTGATGATTTTCATTGACAAGGCTTCCCGCCTGTCATCAGGCGATTCATCCTCAACCCAGATCAGGCTTTCATCCTTTTCAACCATGCCGGCCGTAAGCAGCCACCGGACGGCCTTGTCGGCAAGGCCGGTTGTTGCACCATCCAGGTGAACAGGATGAACCCCATAAGCAAGGGCCAGGAAGTTGTTCGTTTTTTCATCGCCGCCATGAGACAGTATCCAGCAGTCGGGCCTGAACCTGGATATCAGGCCCGGGGCGGCCCTGCCTTGCGCATGGGTCAGGATGTAACGCACATGCAGTGCGTCGGCCGATTCAACGGCATTCAGCGTGACCACATCCTCCACGGCGGCGTTGCCGTATCCCATAGCCGCCCGGAAGAAGGCGGGCAAATCGGCCAGTGCCCGGATGGTTTTTTTCTCCCGCTCGGCGGATATTGCGATCTTGTTGATCATTTCAACCGCTTCCACGGGATACCGCCCTATAGCTGTCTCTTCGGACAACATTACCGCGTCCGTGCCGTCCAGAATGGCATTGGCCACATCGGACACTTCGGCGCGGGTCGGGCGGATGTTCTCGGTCATGGAGACCAGCATCTGGGTCGCTGTGATCACGGGCCGGCCCAAAAGATTCGCCTGATGGATCAGTCTTTTCTGAACGGCCGGCACGTCCTGCAGAGGAATTTGAACCCCCAGGTCCCCCCGGGCAATCATGATCGCATCCGCCGCGGAGAGAATTCCGTCGAAATTTCCAATGGCCTCGGCTCGTTCGATCTTGGCCAACACATAGGCGGATTGCCCTTTTTTTTGCACAAACCTTTTCACTTTCAGAATGTCTTCCGCTGTTTCAGCAAAAGAAACACCGAAGGCATCCACGCCCTGCTGCAGGGCAAAAGCGACGAACTCGAGGTCTGTTTCCGACACCGCATCGGCGACAACCTTCACCCCGGGGATGCTCAATCCTTTGTGAGAAAGGAGCGGGCCGCCGATGACCGTACGGCAGAAAACCTCCTCGCCCAGCACCTTCACCACTTGAAGCTGGATGAAACCGTCATTGAGGAAAATCAGATTTCCAGGAGTCACACTCTCCGGCAGTCTCTTGTACTCGACAGGGATTTGGGTTGGGGTGCCCATAAGGTCTTTGACGGTCAAAACGACCTCATCCCCCTTTTCCAGCAGGAGCGGCTCCTCCAGAAGTTTGCCGATTCGTATCTTGGGGCCGGGAAGGTCCGCCATGATCATGCAATGGCGCTGGAGTTTTTCCGCCACTGCACGGATGCGCCGAATGACCTGCCTGTGGCCGTCCAGGGTCCCGTGGGCGAAGTTGAGCCGCGCCACATTCATGCCCACTCGCATCAGCTGTTCCAGGACGGCCTCCGAGCGGGACGCAGGGCCGATGGTGCAGACGATTTTGGTTTTATGGGCAGGCAGTCTCATGGCCTTGGCTCCTTATGGTCATTGTCTTGTTGCTTTCCTCCGGAGTTATGGAAAAGCGCTGCAAGCAGGCCGAGGGCGAAACCCAGCCCTGCCGTCAGAAGCAGCAACAGGATAACAGGCATCTCGACGGTGATCAGCAGGAAATGGGCCTGAACAGGGCTGCGGTTCTGTAAGATCACCGCGGCCAGAGTGCATACCAGGATCAAAATGGCTATGAGTCTCATTTTATTCATGGCAACAACCTTTCCGTTTTTTGGACGTGATGTTTCAGGTTTCTATACTGGTGCCTTCAAACAGCCTGGTGGAATCATTTCTATCTATCCTTCCCGGATACCACGTTTTCCGGTTCGCTCCTGCTGAAGGATGCGATGTTGCCCACCGTGGTGCTCAGGATGCGTTCCACCGCTTCCCGGGTGTTGAATGCGCTGTGCGGGGTGATGATCACATTGCGCAGACGCAGCAGGATGTGGTTAAGCAGCATGGTTTCCAGGTCATATTTCCGGTCATATACCGAGCGCAGCAACTCGGCCTCTTCCCGGATGCCGCCTTCCTCGGGCAGGACATCCAGGCCGGCAGCCGCCACCTTTCCCTCGCCGATGGCCTTAGCCAGGGCCTTGATGTCCACAACATCGCCACGGGCGGTGTTGATCAAGACCACCCCTTCTTTCATCCTGGCAAATTCATCGTATGATATCAGATTGTGAGTGTGCTCGTTGGAAGGCACATGGAGGGTGATGATGTCGGAGGAAGCCAGGAGCTTATCCATCTCCACGTAGCGAAAGCCCAGGCGGGAAGCCGTTTCTTCGTCCGGCCGTACGTCAGAGGCCAGGACCTTCATGCGAAACCCTTTGGCGATTTCAATGACGCATCGGCCGATGCTCCCAACGCCGATCACCCCGAGGGTCTTGCCGCAAAGATCAAACCCTTGCAGCCCTTTGAGGGAGAAATCCCCCCGGCGCGTGCGGTCGACCGCGGCAATCATCTTGTGGCTGATGGCCAAAAGCAGCGCAAAGACGTGCTCGGCCACGGTGTTGTCCCCATAGACTGGAACATTGCAGACGGTTATGCCCTTTTCTTTACAATACCCGAGGTCGATATGATCGAACCCGGTCGAGCGGGTCGCGATGAGCTTTAACCGGTCGAAATGTTTGAGAACGTGTGCCGAAAGATCGGAGTAGATAAAGGGGCAGACCACCTCCGCGTTGGCGTAGGTTCCGGCGCATTCCAGGGTCAGGGGGTCTGCAACAAATTCAATCAGGTGCTCCCCTTGCAGGCTTTCAAAGGCCAGGCGCTCCCAGTCCTCAACTTCAAAGGCGATGATTTTCATCCATGAACCTCCTTTCCGAAAAATCAGTGCTCTTTGAAAACGAGCGGCTTCCTTTTTGATGGAAAACTCGCCGTGCTGTGCAACGAGCTGAATTACTCTGTTTGTTGCCACAGCAGGCGAGATTTGCAATTCTTCTGTTCTGGCAAGCGTAACATCTTAACCTAAAATCATCTATTCTCATTCGCGGCTGGAAATCATTAGGGAGCCTTGAATGTATGCTCTTGCCGGATAATTAACGATCTTAAAACATATCCCCATATAATCGTTCGGCATCCTCTCTCCGGCACAATTCCGTCCCCGTCCCCGACCTTGCTGATGATGGGCACGGTAGGTGGAAGGCTCCCGCTTGCCACCACATAATCCGGTGGAGGCTCCATCACTGACAGCTCCTGAAGAAATTACTCCCATTCCTTTTTCCGGAGCTTTGGTCCCGGCATCCCGAAACGATATTGCCGGCCGGTTGATTCCTCCATAATGACCAGGCTCTCCCTTATCATGCCATCGGCGGGAAACGGCCAGTGGTCAAGGCCTTCTTCTTCCAGGAGGTCTTGAAGTCTCTTGCCTGTCAGTCCACCTGCCGGATAGAGGAGTCGTGATTTGCCTCCCAGTTTTTTTATGGCACGGCAGACATTCACCCCCACCCCCTCCAGGCTCAAAACGTGGTGGCCGGCAGCGGAGCTTGCGCTCGGCCACGACGTGGTCAACGCTTGCGCTTTTGTCGATGGCCGGATTCAATGTGAAGGCTACAATGGTTTTCATAAACAACCCTCCTTTTCGATAACAATGTTACGCCGGGCGTGGAGAGGCATGGTCCAATCCTGACTTCCATTGCTCCGTCGGCATGAGCAAGGCACGGCTCGCCGTGTCAAGTCTCCAGCAACTGGCGCACCTTGACGGCCATGTCCCGAAGGGTAACAGGCTTTTGTACAAAGCTTTCCATCCTGAACGACCAGCCTTTTTTTCGTTTTGCGGGCCGGTTCCGCGGGTCGTTCATTTCTTCCCCACGGACAATCCTTTTCCGGTCATGAACTTTGCAAAATCAACGAGGCGGGCGGAATAGCCCCATTGGTTGTCGTACCAGGCAAGGATCTTGACGCTTTTCAATAGCGCAAAACCGCTGCAAGATATGCCTGATCAGGCACTTCGCCCGGTGAAACAGCGTACACTCTGCCACCTTTGATCAGGGTCTGAATGGCCGTCAAATCAAGAAGATCCCCGTCACCGGGTTCAGGGATGTCATGCACATCGACCTTGTTTTGCTCGGAATCAAAACGGCCCCACAGCTGCGCGCCGACAGCGACGAAGAGCACCTCGATCCGCCCGTGGTGGGCCGCCAGGATTGCCTCGCCGATATCGTTCGTGGTCTGGCCGGTGCCAGCCAGTTGCCGGTAGCGGTCAAGGGCTGTTTCCCGATCTTTTTTAAATACGGGTTCAACAATGGTCCAGGCCTTCCGGTTCAGCTCTTCGGGGCTCATCCCTTCGGGGTTCCCCGAAATCCCTTCTTCCATCAAGTGAGGGTAAGTGTTCACCTCCCTGTAGAGCGGGAAAAGGGTGTCGACCCCAGCCAACACCAGCGGAGACAGCCCGTCCGGCAGCAGGTCGCGAATGTGCTTATCGATGATGCGAAACCATTGCCGAATGCGGTTCTTAGTCTCGTTGCTGGTTTCATGCCCATGGAATACCGCCGACCGGTTGCCCGTCCCGGATGGCGTGCCAGTGTGAAATTGCAACTGTTTTTCCGGTAAGCCGTCCGGCAAGGTTTCGCCAAGATTCTGCGGCATGTTTTCCATCTCGATCTCATCGACGGCATGCTGCGTTCCCTCCAGCAGCCGCAACTGGTTTTGACTGACGGCAAGGATGAAGAATATTCCGTCGGTGGTCAATAAAGGCAGCAGCGGCTTGATATGAAAACGCTCCCCCGCCACTACCAGCTCGGTGAAGCTGATGGGCAGCCTGAAATAGTGAAAGATATCCTCCGAACAAAACACAGCTAGTCCATCGCTTTGATGCCGCCAGAACGATTGATCCTGCAACAATCCTTGAGGGACTCGGAGCAGATCCTGCACTTGCGCCGACTTCAGGCCTTCGGCCAGAAGTCGCTCTTCAGCTTGACGCAGCAGGTTCTTGAAACGGATCGGATCCTGTTCCGTCTCCCGCCCCGCTCGGTGTGCCGGCATGTAGAGAGAAACACAGAAGCGGGGGTGCCTGTTCACAAATGTCTGCCAAAGCTGTTCAATCGTGATTCTGTCCATGCATAAACCTCCATGCTCGATTGATCTTTTTCTTTCCAACAGGAACGGTATGGCTGGTCAGCGGCTTATTGCGCCGCCGCGGCGACCATGGCCGAGGTCAGCCGGCTCAGGTCATCAGGCTCAATGATATAGGGCGGCATGATGTAGATCAGGCGGGCGAAAGGCCTGATCCAGACCCCGCGCTCCACGAAGAATTTCTGCAGTCCGGCCACCTTGACCGGTTCCTTCATTTCAATCACCCCGATTCCGCCGAGCACCCTGACCTCGGCTACCTTCGGCAGCGCCGCTGCCGGGGCCAGTTCCCGGCGGAGAAGGCTCTCCATGGCCGAGAGGCGATCCTGCCAGGGAGAGGCCAGGAGCAGGCTGATGCTGGCGATTGCCACCCTGCAGGCAAGCGGGTTGGCCATGAAGGTGGGGCCGTGCATGAAGACCCCTGGCTTTGCGGCGGAAATGGTTTCGGCCACCCGGTCAGTGGTCAATGTGGCGGCCAGGGTCAGATAACCGCCGGTCAGGGCCTTGCCGAGGCACATGATGTCCGGCGCTATCCCTGCATGCCCGGCGGCAAAGAGCCTGCCGCTGCGGCCGAAGCCGGTGGCGATCTCGTCGAAGATCAGCAGCAGGTCATGTTCATCGCAGAGGGAGCGCAGCCGCCGCAGGTATTCCGGGTGGTAGAAGCGCATGCCCCCCGCCCCCTGGACCACGGGCTCGACTATGACCGCGGCCAGCTCCTCCCGATGTTCGGCCATGAGCCGCGCCATCTCGGCGATATCCGCTCCTTCCCAGTCGTCATTGAACCGGCATCGCGGCATGGGGGCGAACACCTGTCTGGGCAGTGCGTGCTGGAAGATATGGTGCATACCGGTGATCGGGTCGCACACCGACATGGCGTGGAAGGTGTCGCCATGGTAGCCGCCGCGGACCGTGAGCAGCCGGTGTTTTTCCGGCCTGCCCCGGGCGTGCCAGAACTGCAGGGCCATTTTCAGGGCCACCTCAACCGCCACTGAGCCGGAATCCGAGAAAAAAACCCTGGTCAGCGGCGCCGGGGTGATGGCGACCAGTTGCCGGGCCAACTCCACTGCCGGGGCGTGGGTCAGCCCGCCGAACATGACGTGGCTCATGCTGGCGGCCTGGTCAGCCAGGGCCTGGTTCAGGACCGGATGATTGTAGCCGTGAATCGCCGCCCACCAGGAGGCCATGCCGTCCACCAGTTCCCGGCCGTTGGTCAGCCGGATGCGCACCCCGGCAGCGGAGGCCACCGGATAGACAGGCAGGGGATCGGCCATGGAGGTGTAGGGGTGCCAGATATGGCGCCGGTCAAAGTCGAGGATATCCTTAGGCAAGGGAATACCCCAGGGCGGTGAAGTTGCGCAGGTCATTCTCGATGGCGCTGCCGGAGGTGGTGAGGTAGTTGCCGACCATGGCCCCGTTGGCGCCCGCGGTGAAGCAGCGGTACTGGTCCGTGTCCAGCTGCTGTCGGCCGCCGGCGATCCGGATGGTCACCCCGGGGTTGATGAAGCGGAACAGGGCGATGGTGGTCAGGACCTCCTCGCTGGCCGGCGGCCGGAGGTCCGCCAGCGGTGTGCCGGGGATGGGGGTCAGGATATTGAGGGGGATGGAGTCGACCTCCAGGTCCCGCAGTTCCAGGGCCAGGTCAATGCGGTCCGCCATGCTCTCCCCCATGCCGATGATTCCCCCGGAACAAAGCGACAGTCCCGCCTCCCGGGCGAGGTGCAGGGTTTCCGCCTTTTCCTCCCAGGTGTGGGTGGTGCAGACCCGCGGAAAGAAGTCGCGGCTGGCCTCCAGGTTGCAGTGGTAGCGGCTGACGCCGATCTCCTTGAGGCGCCTTGCCCTGTCCCTGGTGAGCAGCCCCATGGAGCCGCAGAGGCGGAGCAGGGAGGATTCCTTGATCTTCCGGTAGATTTCGGCCAGCCCCTCGAGCAGGGTGGTATCGGCGCTGCGGCCGCTGGTGACCAGCGACAGGCGGTGCACCCCGTGCCGGTCGCTTTCGGCGGCAAGGCGCAGGGCCTTTTCCGCATCGATCATCTCATATTCGTTGGCGCTGCTCCGATACCGGGCCGACTGGGCGCAAAAGCGGCAGTCCTCCGGGCAGCGGCCGCTTCTGGCATTGATGATCGCGCACAGGGAAAAACGGGAGCCGTGAAAATGCTTGCGGATGCGGTCGGCGCCGCGCCACAGCTCCTCCTGTTCCGGTTCGGCGGCAAGACGGAGCGCAATTTCCCGGTCAATGCGGCCGCCATGCAGGGTGGCGTTGACAACCTTTTCGATAAATTTTGACATGGGCCGATCGTATGATAACCTTGCAAATACTCCAAGCACTGAGTATCCGCCCCTGTGATTTGTAAAAGCTACAAGGATTGCCGGCTCAGTCCTGTTCTTTTTGGGGGGCTGACAACTTATCGTTCGCAGAAGGGTTTGTCAATCCGGGGCGGTCCGCCGGCGATCATCTCGGCAATGGTCCGCTTGACCTTTGGGTAGAGGTGACGCTTTCCCCCGAGCAGTTCGCATTCCAGTTCGGCCATCCGGGCAAGGAGATCCGTGCGGTTCATCCGGGGGATGTCGTTTTCTCCGGCGTGCTTGGCCTGCACGATTTCCTGGCAGCGGAAACAGCCGGGAAAGCGCAGGGTCTGTCCGTCGGGCCGGGTCATGGCCGCCGGAATGCCATGCAGGCGGCAGATCATCAGCCGGTGGGAATAGAGGGTGCACAGGTCTTCCTCGTTCAACGGGCACAAGAGCTGGGGCCGCTCGCCCCGGGCGAGCAGGGCGCGGCTTTCCGCAAGATAGCGCCTGGCCCGGTCGTTGATCCGCGCAAGAAGGGCTTCGTCCAGGGTCCGCAGGCCTTGCCACAGATAGGCCCATTCCGCATAGGTGTAATGGAGAAAATAGCTGTCGCAGCAGTTGTCCGGGCAGCCGGCGCAGGACAGGCCGATTTCCTCGGCCACGGCGGCATAACGTTCTTCCATGGCCCGGTAGAGAGCGGAAAGAGTTTTGGACTGCGCCGGCGAAAGAAGGATTTCCTGCATGGGTTCCCGCGGGACAGGGTCCCTGCTACTCTTTGAAATATTGGACCTGGTAGGTCTGAATGGCCATCCGGCGCTGTTGCCAGGCATTCTCCGGCAGCCCGGCCTTGCGGCAAAGGTGGCCAAGAAACGGCTCAGCGGCCGGCAACTGGTCCCAGACCTGGGGGAGAAAGGTGGCGCTGGCCCAAGCCGAATCGCGGAGAATGACCCCGTCGATGCCCGGCCGCAGCTTGCCGACCAGGTCGGCGCTGTCCGCATACTCCAGAGGTTCGGGCTCGGTGAGCACGCTGATATCGACGGTCAGGTCCCGCACCTCGTCGCCGGTCACCGGCGGGAAGCGGGGGTCATGGAATGCGGCATTGGCCGCGTGGCGGCGGACCCCGGCAATGATGGATTCCGAGGCAGTCAGGCTGCCGATGCAGCCCCGCAGCTGGCCGCGCTTGTGCAGGGTGACAAAGACCGCCTGCTGCGCCTGCAATGCCGGGTCAGCAAGCAGTTCCGGGCTGACCGGTGCAGAAGGCTTCAGGCCAAGCTGATCTTCGATGGTCTGCCGGGCAAGCCTTATGAGGATTTTGCCCTGCTGCTCGTTAAGCATATGTCCGTTCCATTTTTGATGTCTACATTAAGGATAGCAGAGAACATCCGCAAGAGAGAAGGAAAAATTGCACCAGGGCATCGTTCCAGCCCTTCATGAAAAAAAGTCTCCTGCGATGCCGCTGCAGGGAGGAGTATCCGTCTGTTGCCTTATCCCTTCAATGTGTGCTATATTTTTTAATGAAGTCCAAACAGAATTTGCACAGAGAGTATTTCGACCGGCGGGTATATCTTGTATTGTAATAACCTGCTGAAATTCAAAATTTTTTCACTTCATTGGCAATGACGTTCTGACAGGTCGCGAATTGTTCGACCTTGTCTTTTTTTGGAAGGGAGGCGTAGTGCCTGCCTGCACATTCCTGCCCGGAGAATCGTATGCCTCATATTTCTCCTGTTCTCGCTTGGTTTCTCGTCGGCATCGCCTTTTATGTCGTCGAGCTGGCCGTGCCCGGCTTCATCCTTTTTTTCTTCGGCATCGGCGCCTGGTGTACCGCCTTGGCCGCATACCTGGCCGATATCTCCCTGTCCGCCCAGCTGATCGTGTTTCTGGTGGCCTCGCTCACCACGCTGATCCTGCTCCGAACCTATCTGCAGAAGATCTTTATCGGCAGGTTCCAGTTGGACGAGGCCTCGCCCCAGGCCCAGCCGGTGGCTACCACCGGGGTGGTGACCGAGGATATCCTGCCGCCGGCGCCGGGCAAGGTCAAATACGGCGGCACGTTCTGGACCGCGCGGGCGGATGAGCCGATCCCCAGGGGAACAATGGTGAAGATCGTGCAGCAGGAAAATCTTGAGGTCAAGGTCAGTCCCCTATCTGAAACCGAGGAGGTGCAGTAATGGAAATGCTGGCAGGTGTTGGCGCCCTGGTCGCCTTTGTCGTGGTCGTGCTCATTAAAACCGCGGTGGTGGTGCCGCAACGAAACGAATATGTGGTGGAGCGCCTGGGCAAGTACCGGACCACCCTGGGAGCTGGCTTTCACATCCTGATCCCTTTCTTTGACAAGGTCGCCTACAAACGGAACCTGAAGGAGGAACCCATCGATATTTCGGCCCAGTCCTGCATCACTGCGGACAATGTCACCATGCAGGTTGACGGAGTCCTCTACCTGCAGGTGATCAATGCCCAGCAGTCCGCCTACGGCGTGCAGGATTACCGGTACGCCGCCATTCAGCTGGCCCAGACCAGCCTGCGCT
>DNUE01000020.1 GCA_003508005.1 Desulfobulbaceae bacterium | reverse complement strand
TGAGTTTCATTGGTAATCAGCAATACGATTGCCAGAACGAGTCTCGACCAGGGGTGACCAGTGCTGTTTTGTCCCCCCGGCAGGCCACCAACTACTTGGGGGACGTGCTGGCCAAAATTCCTCAAATCACGGTGGCTGGGATCGCTGGGCCCGGGGATCCCTTCGCCAACACCCTGGAGACTCTGGAGACCATCCGGCTGGTCAAAGAACGGTTTCCTGGTTTGTTGCTCTGCCTGTCGTCCAACGGACTTGGCGTTCCGGCCCACCTGGACGAAATCGCGGAGTTGGGCGTGACCCACATGACCATCACAATCAATGCCGTGGATCCGGTCATTGGGCAAAGATTTTATCGCTGGGTAAGAGAAGGTAAGGTCCTGTATTCGGGGCTAAAGGCCGCAGAATTCATGCTAAAAAGGCAACGGGAGGCCTTGAGGGGTCTCAAGGATCGAAGGATAACGGTGAAGGTGAACACCATCGTGGCTCCGGGGATAAATGATGCGCACGTGGAGGATGTTGCCCGGACCGTGGCCGACTTTGGAGTGGACCTGCACAATCTGATCGCCCTCTACCCCACGGAGGACACGGCCTTTGCCGACCTGACTGAACCGAGCAAGGAATTGATGGAAACACTGCGTTCCAAGGCCGAGGTCTATTTGCCTCAGATGCGGCATTGCAAGAGATGCCGGTCCGACGCCGTGGGGTTGCTTGATTATGATCATTCCTACTCCCTGGCGGAATGCCTGCGGGAACACGCGAGGAGCTCGCCGGTGGCCCATCCGGAACGTCCGCACGTGGCTGTGGCCAGCAACGAGGGAGTTTTGGTCAACCGACATCTGGGTGAGACCACGGTTTTTCAAATTTGGACCAAAAATGCCGATGGATTCGCGCGTATCGAGGACAGGCCGGCTCCTTCACCCGGCGGGGGTCTCAAGCGCTGGCTCAGGTTGGCCGAGGTCCTGGGCGACTGCCGTGCGATCCTGTCCGGCGGCATCGGCGAAACGCCCCGTGAGGCCCTCGAAAAATCAGGACTGAAGAGCGTGGTCATGAGCGGCTTCATCGAGGCGGGTCTGGCCGCGATCTACGAGGGCCGCAATCCGGCCATGTTCAAAAGCCGGAACACCTCCTGCGGGAAACGCACCTGTGCCTGCAGCGGCGACGGCTGCGCCTGACGGCCCGCCGGACAGGGAACAAGGAAGGGGTAACCGGGGTGTTGCGCAATGATCCGACAGTGATTTTTCCATGATCCGATTCGACCTCATCCTTGCACCGTTGTTGCTGACGATCAAGGTCGCCTGCCTCGCCACGGCGGGCGCAATGGTCGCCGGGGTGGCGGGCGCCTATTTGCTCGGTCGGGCCCGATTCCGGGGACGGGACCTGGTGGAGGCGGCAATCTCCCTGCCGCTGGTCCTGCCGCCAACGGTTCTAGGCTATTACCTGCTGGTGGCGATCGGCAGAAAAGGCACCATTGGCCGCTGGCTTGAAGATACTTTCGGCGTCTCATTGATCTTTACCTGGCAGGGGGCGGTATTGGCGGCACTGATCGTCTCCCTGCCCCTGGTGTTCAAGTCGGCCGGGGCCGCATTCGCATCGATGAACAGGCAGTGCGAGGAGGCGGCCGCCACTTTGGGCGCATCAAGTCTCTCCATATTTTTTCGAGTCTCCCTGCCCATGGCCTGGCGTGGAATACTCGCCGGCGGCATGCTGGCCTTCGCCAGGGCCATGGGCGAATTCGGCGCCACCCTGATGGTGGCCGGCAACCTGCCCGGCCGGACCCAGACCCTGTCCATGGCGGTATATGACGCGGTGCAGGCCGGGGACTTCCGGCAGGCAAATTTTCTGGTGCTGCTCATCACACTGGTCAGCACCGTAATCCTTTACGGCTCGGCGAAGCTGCTCCAGACCTCATGGCGCTAACCATGCCGGGGGTGATTTGCGATGAGCAAAGAGGAGAACGAAAAGATGGAACGAACGCTAATCAGCAGGCTGCTTGTTTCGGCAATGGCTGCGGTCCTCTTTTTCACGGCCCTGCCCGCAATGACCGCTGCTGCGCCTGCACATATCGTCATTTCGGCGGCGGCCAGCCTGACCAATGTCATGCAGGCCTTGGGCGAGGATTTTAACAAGCGGCACCGCGACGTTTCGGCAACGTTTAATTTCGGCAGCACCGGGGATCTTCTCGCGCAGATTACCCAGAGTGCGCCGGTTGATCTCTTTGTTTCGGCCAGCGCCGCGCACATGGACCAGGCCGAAGCCAGTGGGCTCATTGATCCAGCAAGCCGCCTAACCTTTGCCGGCAACATCCTGGTTTTGGCTAGGCCGGCCGACAGTACGATCCCCATCACCGGGCTGCAGGACTTAGCCTCGGGCCTGGTAAAACGGATCGGCATCGGGAAGCCGGAAACCGTTACCGCCGGCCAGTATGCGAAACAGGCACTTCGCGAAGCAGGGGTATGGGACAGGGTGCAGGAAAAGTTGATTTTGGGCAATTCGGTGCGCCAGATCCTCGATTACCTGCGGCGCGGCGAGATTGACGCCGGCCTGGTCTTCGCCACCGACGTCCGAGTCGCCCGGGACCAGGTCCGGATTGCTGCCGAACTGGCGAATTGCAGGGTTGAATATACGGCAGCCCTGGTTGCCGCTAGCCGTGAGCGGAAAGAGGCCGGGAAATTTCTCCAGTATCTTGCAACGGATGCAGCGCGGACCATTCTAGCCGATCAAGGCTTCCAGCTGCCCTAGAAAACCGGAGGACAAAGACTATGGAATTCGTCATCGACATCACGAAAAAGTTGCGTTCCAGGGGCGGGAGACGCTTCGACCTGAACTGCGCGTTCAGCTCACTGGAGCAGTTCGTTGTTCTCTTCGGCGCCTCGGGCTCGGGAAAGACGACCACGCTGCGAACGGTGGCCGGCCTAGAACAGCCGGACTCCGGACGCATCATTGCCGGCGGAAGGACGCTCTTTGATTCCGCCCGGGGGATCAACATCCCAGCCCGGCGGCGAAACATCGGGTACGTCTTTCAGGACTACGCCCTGTTCCCGCATCTGACCGTGGAAAGAAACATCGCCTTTGCCCTGCAGCCGACCCTTTGCGGCCGCCTCTCCACCGGGGAGAAACACAGGGTCGAGGATACCCTCGCTCTGTTCAATATCGCCGGGTTGCGCAACGCCATACCCGCCGAACTCTCGGGTGGACAGCGGCAGCGGGTCGCCCTGGCCCGGGCGCTCGTCCGCAAGCCGGATCTGCTCCTGCTCGACGAGCCCTTTGCCGCCCTTGATCCCGGCCTTCGCTCCCGGCTTCGTTTGAGGCTGCTTGAGATCAAGAAGCATTTCAACGTCCCGGTACTGCTGATCAGCCACGATCCGGAAGATATCGACCTCTTTGCCGAAACCCTGGTGGTTTACGACATGGGCCGGGTACGCAGCCTAGTGCGCAATTATCAGACTGAGAAGGAGAGTTCCCGCGTCAGCACGCAGCTGGCATGGCGGCAACCCTGCCCTGCCTGACCCGGGGAAGGAAGTTGCATGCCAAACCTGATCGATACCACCTTGCGCGAAGGGGCGCAGACACCCGGGGTCCTCTTTTCTCTGATGCAGAAAATCGCCATCGGCAAGGCGGTCGCCGCGGTGGGCATCGAGGAGATCGAGGCGGGTACCGCGACCGCCCTGGACGGCGAACTAGCGGAGCTCCTGCCAGCGCTCCGGGACATGGAATTTCCGCCGCGCCTCGCCCTCTGGTGCCGCTGCCGTTCCGAGGATATCCTCCATGCCGGCAAGCTGCGGCCAGATGTCCTGTCCCTGTCGCTTCCGTCCTCGGAGCGGCATATCCGCGCCCGTCTGGGCAAAAACCGGGCCTGGGTGCTCACCCGCCTGAAGGAATCGATGCGTCTGGCGAGAGACATGGGCATTACGCACCTGTCGCTGGGCGTTGAGGATGCGAGCCGGACTGAAGAAGCCTTTCTTGCCGAACTGATCGCCACAGCAGCTGCCTCCGGGGTGGAAAGGATACGCCTGGCGGACACGGTCGGCGTCCTGACTCCCGGCGCGGCCGCCGCCCTGGTTGCCCGGCAGCGCCAGCTCCATCCGGCCATCGAGTTTGCCTTCCACGGCCACAACGATTTCGGAATGGCGACGGCTAATGCAGTTTCCGCCTTGGAGGCCGGTGCCCAATGGGCGGACGTCTCCGTACTGGGACTCGGGGAACGGGCAGGCTGCCCGCGGCTGGAGGAAGTAGCCGCGCTGCTCACCCTGGTCCTCGGCACCAAATCGTACCACCTTGAACAATTGGCCTCCCTCAGCCGACTCGTCGCCGAGGCCTCGGGAAGAGCGATCCCGGCCAACCAACCCCTGGTGGGTAATACTGTCTTCTCCTGTGAAACCGGGCTGCACGTGCATGGCCTGCTGGCCGATCCTGCCACCTATGAACCCTTTCCGCCGGAGATACTCAACAGCAGCCGGACCATCCTCCTGGGAGCAAAATCCGGCAGGAAGGCCGTCTCCGGCTATTTTTCCCGTCTCGGGACTCCAGTCAGCCCGGATATCCTTCCGAAACTGACCGGACGCATCCGCAGCCTGGCGACCCGGCTTGGCCGGCCCCTGCGGCCAGAGGAGATCACTGACCTCGTGAACTGATCGCCCCTTGTCCAGGGAAAAAAATTAATGCCAGAACGTGTTCAGGCCGCAGAGTAGCGGCCTTCGCCCAGCCCGGCCAATGCCGGGCCGCATGGTGCCACGGGATCCCTTCAGTCTAGGCACCATGCTGGCGACCCGCCAATCAGTTGTCCTCGCACCCGTCCAAAAATTACCACAATCAGCGTCCTTTCCCTTGACAGAGATTTTTTTTCCTTGTAATCGTTTTTTCTTGCACCCCTGTCAGGATCAATACTGCATGAACAACAAATTACCCATTCATTTCCTTGTACTTTTTCACCACAATCTGCAATCCGTCTACAACCAGAATGAACCAACGTGAGTACTATTCATGTGCCGACTTGCCTTGAAAACCGCGGATACGCCCTTCTCGCCCTATGAAGTGCTGACGGCCATGGAGGCCATGCAGGAAGGGTTCGACGGCAGTGGCCTTGGCCTGCTGCTGCGGGGTATCCATTTCGACGATTTCAACTACCGGATCGACCAGCCGATCCTCTCCGGCATCGCCCATACGGAAGAGGCCCTGCAACGGCTCGACGAGTACATGGCCGGCCAGGGCTACGAATTGAAGTACGACCACGAGTTTACCATTACCAGGGGCATTGTCGAGGCCCAGGACCGGGAAAAATACATCATCCGGGTCTACAAGGATCCGGTTGGGGCTGAGCCATCCCAGGAAGCGACCGAACAGCGCTACATGCAGGTCCGTCTTGATCTGCGCAGGGACGGAGAAGAGCACGGCGGGGACCTGACCGTCTTTTCCTTCTGGCCCCAGGTGGTGATGATCAAGGAAGTGGGCTGGCCGCTCGCGGTCGGCGACGCCCTGGGTCTGCATGACGGCCGGATCAAGGCAAGGGTGGTTATGGCCCAGGGCCGGCAGAATACCAATTACGGCATCAACCTCTATGCCTGCCACCCCTTCTTCATCCAGGGCATCGCCACCATGACCAACGGCGAGAACACCGCCTTTGTCCCGATCAAGGAATGGCTCACCGGCAAACAGATTCCCGGCTACCTCGGCTACCAGAGCGACTCCGAGGTCTTCACCCATATTCTCCACTATGTCCTCAAAAAGCTGAAACTGCCTCTTGAGACGTACAAGCACGTGATCACCCCGCTGAAAACCAGCGAACTGGACGTCCACCCCCAGGGCGATTTCCTCAAGGGCCTGCGCACCGCCTGCCGGCGGCTGATCATCGACGGCCCCAATGCGGTCATCGGCACCCTGCCGGACGAAACCTCCCTGCTGGTCATGGACCACAAGAAAATGCGGCCCGCCTCCGTAGGCGGCAGGCCGGGTGCCTGGGCTTTCGCTTCGGAGATCTGCGGCGTGGACGCCCTGATCCCCGACCGGGACCGTTCCCTTGATTTTCAGCCCATGCGCGAGCACACTGTTATTATTCCACCCCATCGTAAGGAGATGGTGATATGGTCTCAATTCAATCAGTTTGCACTTCCCCAAGCAGCCTAACCTATCACGATCTGCCCTGGATCGTCCAGCACCGTGAGGACCGCTGCACCCTTTGCGGCCGCTGCACCTCCATCTGCCCGGTTCAGGCCATCTACCTCACCTACCGCCGGCAAAGGATGCCGAAACTGGACATCCTCCAGAAAAAGCGCGGCAGCGATTACCGGCATTTCGTCGGCATCAGGCAGCGAACCAACATTGAGAACAAATGCATCGGCTGCGGCATGTGTTCCATGGTCTGCCCCAACGAGGCGATCACGCCGACGCCGAACAGCAACGAGGACCGGTCGCTCTTCCACATCAACCAGAAGGGCGAAGCCTGGAAGCGCGGCGGCCGGCGCAACGTGTCCGGCAGGACCATCCTCGACCGGATCATCTTCGACCGGATCTCCATGCTCACCGATCCGGCCTTGGATGCCGGCCGCCACGAATTTTCCACCAGCACCATCCTGGGGCGGATACTCCCTCCCGAGGAATTTTTGCGGCGCAAGGCCGCGGGCGAGTGGATTCCGCCGACCCGCGAGATCTTTCCCTTTATCATCGGCTCCATGTCGTTCGGGGCGCTTTCCCCCAACATGTGGCTGGGCCTGCTGCAAGGCGTGGCCTACTGCAACGAGGTGCTGGGCATCCCGGTGGTCATGGCTACCGGCGAGGGCGGCTGTCCGCCGTGGGTCCTGAAGAGCCCCTTCCTCAAATACATCATCCTGCAGATCGCCTCCGGCTACTTCGGCTGGGACGAAATCATCCGCGCCATTCCCGAGATGCAGTGCGACCCGGCGGCCATCGAGATCAAATACGGCCAGGGCGCGAAACCCGGCGACGGCGGCCTGCTGATGTGGTTCAAGGTCTCCAAGCTGATCGCCCGGCTGCGCGGCGTGCCCGAGGGCGTCGACCTGCCCTCCCCGCCGGTGCACCAGACGCTCTACTCCATCGAGGAAAGCGTCATGAAAATGATCCAGACCATGTCCATGGCCTTCGGCTTCCGGGTGCCTGTCTACCCGAAGATTTCCGGTTCCACCTCCGCCAAGTCGGTGCTCAACAACCTGGTGCGCAACCCTTATGCTGGAGGGCTGCTCATCGACGGCATGGACGGCGGCACCGGCGCCGCCTACAACATCAGCATGGATGCCACCGGCCACCCCATCGCCTCGAACCTGCGCGAATGCTACCTGGACCTGGTCGCCCAGGGCCGGCAGAACGAGATCCCGCTGTTTGCAGCCGGCGGCATCGGCAAGAACGGCAACGTCACCCAGAACGGCATGGCCCTGATCATGCTCGGCGCCTCCGGCGTGCACATCGGCAAGTATATCATGCAGTCCACAGCCGGCTGCCTGGGCAACGAGATAGGCCGCTGCAACGTCTGCAACCTCGGCCTTTGCCCCAAGGGGATCACCAGCCAGAACCCGAAACTATTCCGGCGGCTCGACCCGGACGAGGTCGCCCAGCGCGTGGTGGACGTATACATGACCATCAACACCGAGATCAAGAAAATCATGGCGCCGCTGGGACGCTCCCAGTCGCTGCCCATCGGCATGTCGGATGCCCTCGGCATTGACGACCATGCCGCGGCGGAAAGACTCCAGATCAAGTATGTCTGTTAACGGCGCTAAACTCTTACTTAACACAGCACAGCGGAACATGAGCAAGAAAAGCACGAAAATAAAAACGGTCAGCGGCAAGGATGCAAACGGCATGCGCCTCACCTCGAAGATCTTCGAGGAAAAGGTCCGGCAGGCGGCCGCAATGGCCAAAGGGCTCATTCTTGAATCCTATGGTCAGCACAATATCGGCATACGCCTGGGGACCCCCGATTACCCCATCAATATCCGGATCACCGGGCCGGTGGGACAGCGGCTTGGCTGCATGGGCCAACCCGGGGCGACCATCATCTGCGAAGGTCCAGCCTCGGATGATGTCGGCTACCTGAACATCGGCGCGGATATCATCGTCAAGAGCAATGCCACCAACGGCGCATGCAACGCCATGGCCGGCGGCCGGGTGATGATCGGCGGCTCCATCGGCGCCCGGGGCCTGACCATGACCAAATGGAACCCGGATTATACCCGGCCGGAGCTGTGGGTGCTCGGTTCGGTGGGCGACACCTTCGCCGAGTTCAACTGCGGCGGCATCGCCGTGGTCTGCGGCGTAGAACCGAAGAATCCCGACAACATCCTCGGCTACCGGCCCGGCGTCGGCATGGTCGGCGGCTGGATCTATTTCCGCGGCAAAACCGACGACAGTTATTCCCGCACCAATGTCAAGCTCTTTGAGCCGGACGACGCGCAATGGCAGTGGCTCATGGATCGGATGCCGGAGTTTCTCAAGGCCATCGGCCGGGAAAACCTGCTGAAGAAACTGAGCGTCCGCGAGGAATGGAAGATCCTGATGGCCATTTCTCCCCAGGAGCGTGCCCTGATGTTTTCCGGTCCCATGCCCATGGCCGAGTTCCGAAAACGGATCTGGGACCAGGGTTTCGGCGGCGGCGACCCGCTTCGCGACATCGCGCCGGGGCTGGACCGCACGGTGATCGGCATGATCGAGACCGGCGATCTGCGGCGACGCAAGCCGTTCTGGGTCAACCGGGATTCGGCGGCGCCCTGTACCTTCTACTGTCCGATCCATATTCCCACCATCGACCGCCTGCGGCTCATCCGCGAGGGCAAACTCAACGAAGCCTACGAGATGCTCCTGCGCTATACCCCGCTGCCGGCATCGGTCTGCGGCACCATCTGCCCCAATCTGTGCATGCAGAACTGCTCGCGCCAGAAGGTGGACTTCAGTATCGATGTGTCGATTCTGGGGCGCGCAGTCAATACCGCCGAGCCTCCGGCAGTGCTGCCTTCCACCGGCCGAAAGGTCGCCATTATCGGCGGCGGCCCCGGAGGCATGGCTGCGGCCTGGCACCTGGCCCTGAACGGGGTGGAGGCCCATATCTTTGAACAGGCCGACGACATCGGCGGCAAGCTCAGCCAGACCATCCCCTGGGAACGGTTGTCCCGGGCCGTCTGGGAGCGGGAAATCACCCGCTTCAAGCACACCCCCAATATCTTCATCAAGACCGGGGTGGCGATGAGCAAGGACAAGCTCCTCAAGTTGAAGAAGGAATTCGACTATGTGGTGATCGCGGTGGGCACCCATCAGCCGCGGATCATCCCCTTTCCTGGCCATGAGCGGGTCATTCCGGCCCTGGACTACCTGAAGGCGGCCAAGAGCCGGAAGCCCATGCCCACCGGCAAGAAGGTGGTGATCATCGGCGCCGGCAACGTCGGCTGTGACGTAGCCGCCGAGGCCTACCGTCTCGGCGCGGACCAGGTGACCCTGGTGGACATCCAGAAGCCCTTGGCCTTCGGCAAGGAAAAAGATGCCGCCGAAGTCTTGGGCGCGGTGTTCAAATGGCCGGTCATGACCAGGGAGGTCAACGGGAAAGGGCTGGTCGGCGACGACGGCACCCTCTACCCGGCCGATACGGTCATCATCTCCATCGGCGACGTGCCGAAGCTTAGCTTTCTCCCCGATTCCGTGGAATGCGTCACTGTGGGCGGCGCCGCCTGGGTCAAGACCGATGAGGCCGGCCGCACCAGCGACGCCAAGATCCTGGCGGTGGGAGATGTGGAGCGCCCTGGCCTGGCCACCAACGCCCTGGGCGCCGGCAAGCGGGCCGCCGAATACATCGCCGCCACCTTGAAGGGCCTGCCCTGGCAGCCTTTTGCCAAAAAGGTGATCACCTACGAGTCCCTTACCACCGCGCACTACGACCCCAGTACAAACAAGGGCGCTACCCAGGAAGAGCAGGCCGCCCGCTGCCTGAGCTGCGGTTCCTGCCGGGACTGCCACCTGTGCGAGACCATCTGCCCCACCAATGCGATCCACCGTCAGGAGGTGGTCCCGGGCATGGACGGGGTCGACTATGAATACGTATCGGACGACAGCAAGTGCATTGCCTGCGGCTTCTGCGCCGATACCTGTCCCTGCGGCATCTGGACCATAAGGCCTTTTTAGACGGCTGCCGAAGAATAAATACAAAAGGGGGAGCCAGCAATGGTTCCCCCTTTTGTATTTTCCAGATTCAGAATTTCGTTACGCTCATTTGCCCGGAGCACGCTTATACTGTCTGGGCACCTACGACCAAAAACCATTCATGTGCAGAAATTGTTTCCTAACTATTATGGTCCGGATTGCCCTGTTTCTGGTTTTGAATCAGGCAATTGTTGTTCCACAGCAAGCATTTTTCGGACGACGTCGCGCATTTTTGCACGCGCCGCCCAGCCGAGATCATTTTTTGCCTTCTCAGGATTGCCGCAGCCGTACATGATCTCGGTGGGGCGGAAGAGATGCCGGTCGATCTCAACGTGATCCTGCCAGTTCAATCCCTTTTCCGCGAAAGCGGCCGCACAGAAATCCTCCAGCCGGTTCGCCTCGCCTGTGGCGACCACATAATCAGCCGCTTCCTTTGTCTGCAGCATTTGCCACATGGCCTCAACATATTCGGGCGCCCAGCCCCAGTCACGCTGGACAGCGAGGTTGCCCAGCCTGAGCTTTTCCTTGCTGCCCTGGGCAATGCGACTGGCTGCAGCAATGATTTTTCTAGTGACGAATCGCTCTGGCCGCAATGAAGACTCATGGTTGAAGAGGATTCCGGTACAGGCAAAAAGACCGTACGCCTCCCGGTAGTTGGCGACCTGCCAGTATGCGGTCGCCTTAGCCACCGCATACGGACTGCGGGGTCGAAACGGGGTTAATTCGTCCGCCGGCCTGCCGTTGGTGTCGCCAAAGCATTCGCTGGAACCGGCGCTGTAGATGCGGATAGGCCTGGCCAAAAACCGAACTGCCTCTAGCAGATTCAGCGTCCCCGTGGCAATACTCTCGAGGGTTTCAACCGGCTGTTCAAAGGAGAGCCCGACGGAACTCTGCCCGGCGAGGTTGTATATTTCATCTGGTTCACTTTTCGCAAGGACCTGCAGAACACTGCGAAAGTCAGTCAGCACCATGGAGGCGAGAGAAACCCTGCTCCTGATTCCCAGAGTAACGAGATTGGCAAATGAAGAAACCTGGGCGTCGCGGGAAGTACCAAAAACCTGATACCCCTGCCGCAACAGGAAGTCTGCAAGAAAGGCTCCGTCCTGGCCAGATATCCCGCAAATGAGTGCCCTTTTATGTTTCGTTGACACTATTCATATCTCCCTGCCTTTATTTTCACGGACTCGCAATGCTCTTCACCGACGCGGCGAAAAGGACCATGCAGATGCCATATTGAAACTCGTAGCATATACTCAGAGACGCAGCAAGAATTACCGACCATGTCCTGGCGGAGGCAAAAGAGGATCAGGCGTAAATTTGTTCCAGGGCGGTGATGAGAGCGCGGCGCAGGTGCTCGATGCGCGTCAGCATGAAATGGCTGGCAGCCTGGCCGTGCATGTCCTTGACAAGGATGAGCAAGCCGAAATAGCGAACATTTGTTCCTTCCTGGATCAACAGGGGCTGCTCTATCTTCATCAGGCCCCTGTCGTTCAACCATGAGACCGAAGGTTGGTCCCTCTTCTTCCAGGTATAGGTCACCGAGCTCAACCGGGGTTCCCCTGAACCGGCGCCGCCCTCTGTGCACTGATTCGACGGCGGCTGGGCATAAAGAACCAGATCGGCCAGATCCATATCCAGGTCCGCCACGGCCCGGCACAGAGCCGCCCACAGATCGTCAAGAGTAGCGGCGCTGGAAATGGCAAGCTGATGATTGAAAAAACTGCGCCGTTCATGGGTCATGCCGGTGACGTCTGAAACCTCATGCAGCCAATGACCGACCCTGCCCGACCCGAAAAAGACCCTCAGTCCGATAAAACGACCGGTAAAAATTACCCCGGAGCCGACGACCAGCAGGATGAGAGCTGCCGCCTCATCCTTGGCATGCACCATGACGATGGAGACTAAACCGAGCACTATGGTGAAGGCATAGAGAATGAGTACCGCTCGACGCTGGGAGTAGCCGAGCCGGAGGAGTTGATGGTGCAGATGGCCGGAATCCGGCTGAAACATCTTTCTGCCCAGGGCAAATCGCCGGAGCGGCGCCCAAAGCGTATCAATGAGCGGGACGCCCAGGGCGATCACCGGGATCAGCATGGCCGTGGCAAACTGGCCCTTGATTGAGCCGAGCAGGCTGAGGGAGGCCAGAAGATAACCGAGAAAATAGCTGCCGCAGTCCCCCATGAAGATCGAGGCCGGGTTGAAGTTGTAGCGGAGGAAACCAAGCAGGGTGCCGCTCAGGGAGGCGAAGCACAGGGCCTCCAGCAGACGCTTGTTGGCAAGGCAGGTGACCATCATGGTGATCGATACAAAAAGAGTGACCCCGGCGGCCAGCCCATCCAGTCCGTCGATGAGATTTATGGCGTTGATTACCAGGATAAACCAAAAAATTGTGATCGGCAGCGAAAAAATCCCCAACTGGACGGCACCGGCAAAGGGCAGCGACACCGCATGGATCTGAAATCCTCCGAAATAGAGAAGGGTAGCCACCCCAATCTGGCCAGCAAACTTGGCCGAAGACGGCAGACGCCGCAGGTCGTCCCAAAGGCCCAGACCAAAAATAAGAACTGCCCCGATAATAAATACCGAAACCCTCTGCTCACGCTCGATCAGGTCCCTGAGCATGTATTTATTCAACGAAAAAAGAAGCAGGGAGGTGAAAAAGGCAAGAAACAGGGCTACGCCGCCAACCCGGGGAATCGGCGCTGTGTGGACCTTGCGATCTGAGGGCTGGTCAACGATATCGAAGCGTTTGGCAACCTTGCCGACAAAAGGAGTCAGAAAGAAAGAAGCAAGCAGGGCGAGAAAAAATATGAAAATGATCGAGGTCATGGACTCTGATCAGCTCCGCTAGGAATGAATACAATCATAATTGTCAGTCCCGCAAAAAGCGCGGGCCTGACACCGGCAACCCTTGTAAGTTGTTGAAATCACAGTGGCTGATGCTCAGTGCTTTGAGTATTTGCGAGGTTATCATGATTCGTCAAACCGATGCCAGCGCATAATTCCTTTTCTGGAAAAGAATACAACCGGTTTCAGCACGCAGGGATTCTCTGCCCGGCATCAAGCATTGCCTCACTCGACCTTCTGCACCAGGAAATGGCCGGGAGGGGTGATTTGGAAAGCTTGTGAAGGGATTGCCTGGTCGGTAAAAAAACGGTCTAAACGGAGGATAACCGTACCGGTGATGGTTTTCCCCTCAACGCTGAGCACCGACGGCTGCGAACACAGCGCATCCGTCTCCTCGTACTGGTCATAGCTGACATCAAACAGAACAGTCTCTGATCCGTCTTTGAGAATGTGCCGGAGGACACGGGAAGTTTGCAGGGCAAAAAGAATCTCGTGCCTGATACCCTCGGTCCCTACCCCATAGAGCCAGTAGCCGGCCCCTTTCTTGTCGGCGCGGATGTCAAGAAGCCGCAGGTTCGCAGGCAGGCGGCCGGCCAGCAGCAGCACGATGTCGTCGGCAGACACGCCAGGCGGCACGTAATCCTGCCAGAAGCGGGACGCGGTAGAACCGGTCACGGCCTTTGCCTCGCGGTTGTACACCATGCTAAAGGTGGCGCCGTCGGTCGCCATGATAAAAAGCGACCTTCCCAGAGGATCAACCATGGCATAGCGGAATGAGGAAGGCCCTTCGTACAGCAGCATGCCTGGCGACTTTTCCGTCTTGCCGAGCAGCTGCATTTCCAGGGTGATATCCGCGTCAAGAGACAGCGGACAGGCCCTCTTCGAAAATTCGGCAAAAGAGGCTTCGACCCGCTCCGTCTCGCTCCTTTCCAGGGGGGTGGTCTGCGGAATCTTGCCGGCGCAACCTGCCAAAAGCAGAACCGCGAGCACCAGAACACCCCAGCACGCCTCTCGATACATCCCCATTATCATTTCTTCTCCTGCCCCGCAAGATATCTCACTTTCTCTTCGAGATTTTTTCGCGCATCACCACCTTCCTCCAGGAGGGAAAGCGCCTTGCGGTAGGCCGCCAGCCCCTCTTCTTTCCGGCCCAGAGCAAAATAGACATCGCCGAGATGTTCAAAAATAGTTGGGTCCTCTTCGGAGAGACGGACAGCTTCCTCAAGAGCCTGACGGGCTTCTTCATAGCGGCCCAGCCGGTAGAAGACCCAGCCAAGGCTGTCGCGGACATAGCCGTTCTCCGGTTTCAGTTCCACTGCCCTCCGAATGTACTCCAGGGCCTGGTCCAGGTTCATGCTTCTGTCGGCCCAGGAATAGCCCACATAGTTCAAGGCCTCGCCATGCTCCGGCTGCCGCTTGATCACCTCCTGCATCACTGTCAGGGCTTCGTCCTGCTTCCCGGCCGTGTCCAGAAAAAGGCCGTATTCGTACAGCAGCTGTTCATCCCCGGGAAATGCTGACATGGCGCGGTCAAAGGTGCTGCGCCCGAGTTCGGTGTTATCCTGCAGCTGGTAGAGGGCGGCAAGCATGACATACATATCCGGGCTGCGGGTTTCTTCATCCTGCACCACCCGCTCAAGCAGTTCGATGGCCTGTTCCGTCCGATCCATGATCCGCAGGATCCTGACCTGCAGGCCCACCGCGTTCTCATATTCCTCGGTATCTTTGCCGATCAGCTGCAGCTCCCCCAGGGCCTTCTCGTACTGTTTCGTCTGCGTCAGAACCACGGCCAGCAGATAGCGGGTGTCCGGGGCGCTGTTCTTGCTCAGAGAGGAGCGCAGAAGGTCGATCGCCTGCTCATATTTCTTCATCCTGACGTAAAACCTGGCCATGGACAGGTCCGCCCTGTTGGAATGATCCGATTCTGCCTTGAACCGTTCGAGCTCGGCCAGGGCCTGCTCCTCCTGATTCAGGAGGAGCAGGGAATTGATCAGAGAGAGCGATACCCTTTCGTTGCCCGGATCATCCTTCAGAATCTCCCGGTAGATGGAATTCATCTCCTCGTACCGTTCCTGGAGGCGGTACACCTCGCTTTTTTCCAGCAGCAGTTCCGAGGACCAGTTGAGTTCCAGGGCTTTGTCATAGGCCGCCAGGGACTGGTCCAGTTGCCTGTTGCTCAGATAGATCCGCCCCAGCAGCACATGGGCAGGGTAGGACTCGCTGTCAACCCGCATAACCTCCTGCAATGTCTTTTCCGCCTCCGGCAACTTGTCCTGGTTCAGATAGAGCTCGCTCAGCAGCATAAGGGCGGTGATCTCCTCAGGCTCCTGCCGATGGATGGCCCGGTATTGCTCGGCGGCCTCGTCATACCTGGCAAGCCCGATGAACACCCGGGCGAGCAGCATCCTGATGCCGGCATCAGCCGGTTTCTTTTTCAAATAGGATTTGAGCAAGCTCACCGCCTCGTCGCCCCGCTCCAGGCGCAGGAGCAGCACCGGTATCTTGCGGATAATGTAATCAGCATCTGGATCGCAGATCAGGGCCTTCTCGTAGGCATCCAGAGCCTCGGAAAATTGCATGGCCAGTTCCGCCTGCCGGCCCCAGAGAAAATAAAAATAGGCGCAACTGTAATCAGGCTCCTCGGCAGTTTCCTCGACAGGCTGGCTCTGAGGCGGCTGGAACTGAGACTGCTGAACCTTGGCTTGGCAACCGGCAAGAAGCAGGGCCGGCAGCAGATACAGCAGGAGGAAGAGGTTCTTCATAGCATTCACGGACGCGGGCACTGATGGAGTTTGTCCAGGAGCAGGCGATCCACCGCCCGCTGTATTTCCCAGGCTACGTTTTCAAGGGAATCGTCGGCAGCAATCCTGGTGATGCAGGGGTCGTCAAAGGAAGCGAACAGCTCGGCAACCCTCCGCAACTGGTCTTCCTGCTCAAAGTCGTTCAGTTGCTCGCCCCTGGACTCGCGAATACGCGCCAGGCTCGCTTCCGGCTGCATGGTCAGCAGGATCACCAGGTCCGGCCGCGGGGCGAACCGGTTTCTGACAAAGACTTCCGCCGGGTCCATGCCGGCAGCCCCCTGGTAGGCCGCGGTGGAAAAGTAATAGCGGTCGGTCAGCACAACGTGGCCCTGGGCCAAGGCAGGGGCTATGAGCTCGCGCACATGCTGACGCCGGTCCTCGATGAACAGGGTGAGTTCTTCCTCCGGGGTGCAACGGCTCCTGTTCACAAAAAGTTCACGGATCCGCCGGCCGCAAGGGCCATCGGTCGGCTCCCTGGTCACGACCACCTCGCAGCCCCTGCCGCGCAGATACTGCGCCAGTAGGCCCACCTGGGTTGACTTGCCGGTGCCGTCAATCCCTTCGATAGCGATCAGAATACCCTTGTTTGCCCCGTTCATCAACTCTCTCTTTGCGTTCTGTTGCCGGCGATCTCGGCCGCAAGGGAAAAGGCGGCGGCAAGACTGGTGCAGTCCGCCCTGCCCTTCCCCGCAATATCATAGGCCGTGCCGTGATCCACCGAAGTCCTGACCAGGGGCAGGCCCAGGGTCACGTTCACCCCGTCCTTGAAATGCAGCAGCTTGAAGGGGATCAGCCCCTGGTCATGATACATGGCCACCACCGCATCAAACTCTCCGGCGGCGGCCCGATGAAACAGGGTGTCCGGGGGCCAGGGCCCGCTGATCGCCCCCTCGCCGGCACACTCACTGACCGCCGGACCGATGATCTCTTGTTCCTCCAGGCCGAACATTCCCTGCTCGCCTGCATGCGGATTCAGTGCGGCAACCGCGATCCTGGGATGCATCAGGGCGAAATCGCCACGCAGGGCCCGGGCGGTGATGCGGATGCACGCCGTCACGCTTTCCCTGGTGACCAGGTCAGGAACCCGGCGCAGCGGCTCATGAATAGTCACCAGCGCGACCCGGAGCCGGCTGCCGGCCATCATCATCAGATACCCTTTTGCCCCGGACAGATCCGCCAGCATCTCCGTATGGCCGGGAAAGGGGAAGCCTGCCAGATTCAATGCCTTCTTGGTAATAGGGCAGGTGACGATCCCGGCAAGTACCCCTCGCTGGGCCATGCCGACCGCCGCTTCGATATACCCGGCCATGGCCCTGCCGGTCAGGGCATCCGGCCTGCCCCAAAGCAAATCCCGGCAGGGAAGCGACGACAGATTGCAGACCGGGATTGTGCCCGGCCGCAGCCGCCCTTCAGGCTCCCAGGGGACGACAGTTCCCGGCAGCTTTAAGGTTGCGGCCGTATACCGCAGCACGCCGATATCGCCAAGAACGACCGGCGCATATCCCTGAATTGCGGGGCGGTCGGCAAAAAAGCGGAGGATGATCTCCGGCCCGATCCCAACCGGGCACCCCATGGTTATGCCGAGCAACCGTTCCATCCGATCTCTTCCGCCTCACTGCTGAATGTCAAAGGCATTGCGTATATGCTCGATGCGCGGGCTCCCTTGCGGCTGCAGAAGGACCGCCACCACGTCGAACCTGGCCTGCCGCCCGTGCTGCTTGCTGCGGCTGAGATAATCCAGGGCCGCCCTGGCCATGCGCCGCTGCTTACGGCTATCCACCGCCTCCAGCGGACTGCCGAAGGCGGCCGAGCTTCTGGTCTTGACCTCGACAAAGACCAGAATGTCGCCCTCCTCGGCGACAATGTCGATCTCGCCAAATCTCCTGCGGTAGTTCCGCGTCAGGATGACATAGCCCAGCCTCTGGAGAAACACAGCGGCAATGTCCTCCCCGCTCCCGCCGATCGAACGTTGCAACTGCCGGCTTCCAGCTTTGTCGAATAAAGAAAACAGGGGAAATTTCCGGCCCTCGCGCATCCCTAATCACCACAATCCCTGATGCCGGGGCGCCGGATTTGCCGCTGCGCCGCACACAAATTCACGGACTCCCTTGAAGGTGCGGCGATGAATGGCACAGGGGCCAAAACACTCGATGGCCCGGCGGTGGGCTGCGGTCGGATAGCCCTTGTTCTGCTGGAAATTGTACAGTGGAAACTCCGCATGATACTCTTCCATCAGCCGGTCACGGACAACCTTGGCAACAATGGAGGCGGCGGCGATGGAGGCGCTCCTCGACTCACCCTTGACCAGGGCCCTCTGCGGCAGGCTGACCGGCGCGGTGAAGGTGCCGTCCACGAGCAGGTAATCCGGGCCGGCGGCAAGCTTCCCGGCAAGCTGGGCTACTGCCCTGGCCATCGCCATAAGCGACGCCCGGAGGATATTGAACTGATCGATTTCCTGCGAAGAGACCACGGCATAGCCGATCCCGGCGCCGCACTCGTGCAGCTCGGCAAAGAGGTCCTGCCGGGCAGCGGCCGAAAGCTTTTTGGAATCCTTGAATCGATGGTAGGCACAGTCAAGGGGCAACACGACACAGCCTGCAACAACCGGGCCGGCAAGGGGACCGCGGCCCGCCTCGTCCACCCCGGCCACGCATCCGTATCCGGATCGGGTCAAAAGCCGTTCGAAATGAAATGTGTCAATATCGATGCTGATGGCGAGAATTAAAGAGGCGGGAGACAGAGTCCATGGACACTGTCTCCAGCCTCAAATGGTGTTAAATGATGCCGAGTTCCTTGATACGGGCAGCCTTGCCGCGACGCTCGCGCAAGTAGAACAGGCGGGACCGGCGCACCTTGCCGCGGGAGACGAGCTCCACCTTTTCCAGCCGCGGGGAATGCGTGGCAAAGGTCTTTTCCACGCCAACGCCGTTGGAAATCTTGCGGACAGTGAAGGTCGCATTCATGTTACCGCGCTTGCGCCGGGTCACCACCCCCTGGTAAACCTGGACCCGCTCCTTGTCGCCCTCAACAATGCGGATATGCACCTTGACCGTGTCGCCAGGACGAAAATCAGGATGATCAAACCGCATCTGCTCCCGATCAATCTTCTCAATAATATTCATAGCCATGTTCCTTGCTTTTCGGGATTATCCCGAAGGATGCCTCCACTCCATCCACGTATTCTACAAAATATAGCCTGTTAGGCTGAAGGCTGAAGATTGTTAGGCTGCCAGCCAACCACCTGCTTTTTCGCAACTCGTGCGCATATTAACTGCGCCCCTATTCACTCCAAGCTTTCTTCTGTCTTCCGTCCTCTGGCCTCTGTCCTCTGTCTTCTGTCACCCAGCAACCGGTCCAGGATGATGGCCACTGCCGAGCGCACCGGCAGGTGGTTGAAATCATCCCTTCCCCTGAGCGGCGGCAGGGTAGCGTCCACTCCGGCAAGCACCTCCGGGGCAAGCCCCCAGGCAGTGCCAAAAAGCAGAAGGAGCGGCCGGCCCTGCCGCGCAAGGCAGCGAACCTCGCCGTACCCTCGGCTGTTCGGTTGCGGCCGGGCGCAGGTGGCAAAAACCAGCGGCCGCGCGCCCCATTTCTCCGTTGCCTCAACAATGACCGCCTGGAGGTCGGCACGGATTCTGAGCAGGGCCAGGGCTTCTTTCCGATCAGGGTTGACCGTGCCGCCATACCCCTCCGTCCAGTGTCTGACTATCTGGCCAGCCAGTTCCTGCTGATCCGCATAAGGGGTGACGATCCAGCAGGTATCCACCCCGTAGGTCCTTCCCGTCCTAGCCAGGTCATGCAGATCCAGGTTGGTGACAGCCGCACCGATGATCTCGCCAACGCGGTTGACCACCGGATGATGGATCAGGGCGATGTCAATTCTCTGCGGCCGGCTACTGGGCATGGCGTTCCGCCGCTGCAGTAACTTCGGCCAGCAGGCCAACCTGCTGCAGCAGCTTCCGCTCCGGCGCGGAGAAGGTCTTGCCGCACAAGAGTTCCGGCCTCCGCCTGAGTGTCTCCCGTACCGACTCCACGAACCGGTACTGTTCAATGGCCGCATGGTCTCCGGAGAGCAGCACTTCCGGGATATCCATGCCCATGAAGACCCGCGGCCTGGTATATTGCGGATATTTCAGCAATCCCCGGCTGAAGGTATCGTTTTTTGCCGAGTCTTCAGAGCCCAGCACCCCGGGAAGCAGCCTGGTCACCGAATCGATAATGACCATCGCCCCCAGTTCCCCGCCGGTGAGGATATAGTCCCCCAAGGAGACCTCCTCGTCAATGCAGCAGCGGGCAACCCGTTCGTCAACACCTTCATAGCGGCCGCAGACCAGGATCAGCCGCGCCTGCCCGGCGAAGCGTTCCGCTGTCCGCTGGCGGTAAGGCTCGCCCCGCGGGGAGAGGAGGATCACCCGTCCCGGTTCACCGTCGCAGCGTACCTTCTCAAGCGCGGCCGTCAAGGGCTCGGGCTTCATCACCATGCCCTCGCCGCCGCCGAACGGCCGGTCATCGGTCATCCGGTGCCTGTCCGTGGCATAGTCACGGATATTGTGCAGATTGACCCGGATGTGCCCGCCGGCGATGGCCCGCCGCAGGATCCCCTCTTCGAACGGCGAAGCGAACAGCTCCGGAAAAATGGTCAGAATGTCAAACTGCATGTCCCCTGACCACTACGGGCTGCTCAATGATCGTTCATTTCGACGAGCCCCGGCGGCAACCGCAGCACCACCTGCTTCTCATCAAAACCGGCAACGACCCCTTTATGGACCGGGACCAGATATTCACGGCCCCTGCCGGTCACAATCAGTATCGGGTGCGCGGCCGTATCCATGATACCGGTAATCCGGCCCAGGTTCAGCCCGTCTGTGCTGACCGCCTCTTTGTCCTCCAAATCGGCTAGATAATACTCATCCTCGGCCGGCTCGGGAAAATCACTGCGGCGCAGCCAGATCTCCCTGCCGGCAAGGGCCTCAGCCTCGGCACGGCTGTCGCAGCCCGCCAGCCTGAGGACCGCCAGCTTCCCCTGCACCCTGCTCTGCTCGACGCGGTAAGGTATCGGTTCATCCTGACCTTCGAAGCTTACCAGGATTTCCCGGTACCCCAGAAAATTCTCCGGCTGCCCCGAATAGGAATGGATCTTCACCTCGCCTCGGATACCGTGCGGGCGGGTTATCTTGCCCAGCAGGACGCATTTGCCGGCGGCAGCACCGGTCGAGCCCATGCCAATTTATTCCATGATTTCCAGACGCGAGCGTTTTTCCAGCCTGCTCGCGGCAGCGGCAAGGACTGCGCGCATTGCCTTGGCAGTGCGGCCCTGCTTGCCGATCACCTTGCCAAGGTCCTCCTTGGCGACCCGCAATTCGACAACGATGGTGTCCCCTTCCTCCCGCTCCTCTATCGTAACGGCGTCAGGGTTATCGACCAGCCTGGCGACAATAAAGCTGACCAGGTCCTTCATCAGACGTTCTCGACCGGAACGGCTCCATGCTTTTTGAGCAGGCTGCGGACCGTCACTGTCGGCTCCGCGCCCTGGCCAAGCCAGTGGTTCAGCTTCGCCGCGTCAAAATTGACCGCGGCCGGCTTCTGCATGGGGTCGTAGGTACCCACCACGTCAAGAAACTTGCCGTCCCGCTTGGCCTCGCTGTTGGAGACGACGATCCGGTAAAAGGGCTTCTTTTTCCTTCCCATCCTGGTCAAACGAATTCGTACTGCCATTCCTTTTCTTTTCCTCCTGTGATCACCGGGAAAAGGCTCCCGGTGCATTGACTCTTAGCGAACGAGCCCTTTGGGCAGCTTGCGCCGCTTGCCGCCCTGCAGAACGGGCTTCCCCTTCAGTTTTTTCATCATTTTCAACATCATCGCGTAACTCTTGAGCACCCGGTTCACCTCGTTGACCGAGGTCCCTGACCCCTTGGCGATCCTAACCCGGCGGCTGGCGTTGATGATCAGGTAATTCTGCCGCTCCTTGAAGGTCATGGACCGGATGATGGCCTCGGTCTTCGTCAGCTCACGCTCATCGGGCTTAGGCGCCTCCTTGAGCTGCTTGAGCTTGTTGATGCCGGGGATCATCGACATCAGCTGCTCCAGGTTGCCCATCTTCCTGATCTGCTGGATCTGGTCGAGAAAATCCTCCAGGGAAAAGGCGTTCCTCTGGATCTTGCCGGCCAGTTTCCGGGCCTTTTTCTCGTCAACGACCGCTTCTGCCTTTTCGATGAGCGACAGCATGTCGCCCATGCCGAGGATGCGGGACGCAGCCCGGTCCGGGTGAAAAATCTCCAAGGCGTCGACCGCTTCGCCCATGCCGACGAACTTGATCGGCCGGCCGGTCACCTTTTTCACCGACAAGGCCGCGCCGCCGCGGGCATCACCTTCCATCTTGGTCAGAATAACGCCGGTGATCTCCAAATCGGCATTGAACTTTTCCGCCACCGTGACCGCGTCCTGACCGGTCATCGCATCAGCAACAAACAGGACCTCGGTGAGGGGAACCGCCCGGCTGATCGCCTTCAGCTCCTCCATCAGTTCCTCATCGACATGCAGGCGGCCCGCGGTGTCGATGATGACCGTGTCATACTGTTTTTCGGTTGCCTCGGCCAGAGCCCGGCGGCTGATCTCCACCGGCTTGTCCTCCGGAGTGGAGGCAAAGACCGGAACCTCGATCTGCGCGCCCAGCACGTGCAGCTGCTCAATGGCTGCAGGCCGGTAGACGTCGGCCGGGACCAGAAACGGCCGGCGGCCCTGGTTTTTCAGGCGGTGCGCCAGCTTGGCGGCGGTCGTGGTCTTACCCGAACCCTGGAGGCCGGCCAGCAGGATGGTCACCGGCTGCCGGCCGTCAAGACGCAGGCCGGAGGCCTGGCTGCCCAGGAGCTCCACCAATTCGTCGTGGACCACCTTGATGACCTGCTGGCCCGGCGAAAGGCTGGACAGGACCTCCTGTCCAATGGCCTTTTCGGTGACCGCAGCAACAAAATCCTTGACGACCTTGAAGTTGACGTCAGCCTCGAGGAGGGCCCGCCGCACCTCCTGCATGGCCTCCTGGATATTCTCTTCGGTCAGCTTGCCGTGACCGCGAAGCTTTTTAAAAACGCCCTCGAGGCGGTCTGTCAGATTCTCAAACATTCCGGTATAGTACGATATGAAAAGCTCAACTCCTGCCCGCCCTGCGGGCAAGAGCAACAATCTCTTTAAGCTACAGAAAAATTTTAATTTTTAATCGAAATGCCAGGGAATGTCAAGCAGGAAGGAAAATGTTGAGTTTTGCTGCGCTTCCCCCTCCCTCCGCGTTGGCGGAAAACAATCGGGGTCGGGGTCGGTATCGGAATCGGGATCGAAAGTTCGGGAAACCGGGTGATTCAAAAAATATCGGGTCAACGCCAGGCCGTCTGATTGGGGAAAAAAACCATCATTTCTGCGCAGAATGCAGGGTTGCATTCATAACAAAATCGATACCGATTCCGATACCGGCCCCGACACTGAAGGAAACAGCCGCTACCCGATTTCGGCGATGACCCTGGCGAGGCCCTCCGGGGTGTCGAACTGCACGCAGGTGACCTCGCCCCTGGGCACGATTTTCTTGACCAGGCCGGTGAGAACATTTTTCGGACCGACCTCGACGATGACCTGCACCCCGGCCCCGATCATGCGGTTGACCACCTCGAACCAGCGGACCCGGGCCGCTATCTGCTCCGCCATGATGGTGCGGATGGCCGCCGGATCATCCTCTTCGCCGGCAGTGACATTGAACAGTACCGGCACCTGCGGTCGGCGAAACTCTATCCCGGCCATGAAGGCGGCAAAGTCCTCCACCGCGCCGGCGACCAGGGGGCTGTGGTTGGCCACACTGACATTGAGGGGAATGACCTTGGCGCCCCTATCCTCGCAGACAAGGCTGAACCCATCCAGGCCGGCTGCATCGCCAGAGACCACCACCTGTTTTTCCGAGTTGTGGTTGGCGACCACCACCACGCCCTCGCCTGCATACTCGGCAAGCAGCTGGTCCACTTCCGCCACCTTCAGTCCGAGCACCGCCCGCATGCCGCCAGAATGGGCAGCGCCCTCCCGCTCCATGAACTCCCCGCGGCGGGTGACCAGGGACAGGCAGTCCTCGGCGCTGACCACCCCGGCGGCACAGAGGGCGCTGTATTCGCCAAGACTATGGCCGGCGAAGAATGCCGGCTGCAGTTCGGGCAACGCACGCTGCAGGGCCTGCCAGCAGATCAGGTTGACAGCCGTGACCGCGGGCTGGAGGTGCAGGACGCGGGTCAGTTCCCCCAGGGGACCCTCCAGACACAGCCCCCGCAAGGGAAACCCGCTCTGCCTCTCGGCCATGGCCATCAGCTCGCCTGCCGCGCTGTCCGCTTCGAGGAACTCCCTGCCCATGCCCACGAACTGGGAACCCTGGCCGGGGAAAATGATCGCTGTCTTTTTCATATCGGTTTCTGACTCGTTTGCTGCCCTGTGCCGGCAGTTTTATCAACAAAGAAATTGACGAACAAAAAGATGGCCACCCCCACGGTGATCGCCGAATCGGCCAGGTTGAAGGCGGGCCAGTGATGGACGCCGACATATACGTCGAGAAAATCAATCACCGAACCCAGGCGCAGCCGGTCGATAAGGTTGCCGATCGCCCCGCCGGCGATGAGTCCCAGGGCGACGCCGTACCAGACAGACACGGTCCGCAGCTTCCGATAGAGAAAAACGATGGCCGCAAGGGCCACTACCGCAACCCCTGTAAAAAAAACCTGGCGCCAGACCCCGTGGTCGCCGGCCAGCAGGCCGAAGGCAGCGCCGGTGTTGGTCAGATAGGTCAGGCTGAACAGCCCCGGGACCACCGGCAGGGACTCGTACAGGGCGAAATTGCCGACGATCCAGAGCTTGCTGGCCTGGTCCAGGAAAACGACCAGGAAAATCAGGGAAACTAAGAGCATGGCCGGGCCTCAGGCGCCCAGGGCGCGGACAACTCCGGCGCACCGGCTGCAGAGCGTGGGATGATCGCTCTCTTGTCCCACCGAGGTGGCAATCGTCCAGCAGCGCTCGCACTTTGCGCCCGGCGCCGGCCTGACCGCGACCCTGAGATCGGGGACCTCCGCCGCGGTCACGGCGCTGCCCGCCAGGTCGCCGTCGAAGCCGGCGACCTGGACCAGGCTTGAGACAATGCAGATCTCCTGCAGCAGCGCCCAGCGCTCCGCCAGAAAGCCGGCGTTCTCGCCCTCGACCTGCACCAGGACCTCGGCATCCAGGGCCAGGCCGATGATCTTGTCCCGGCGGGCCGCCTCCAGCACCCTGGTGATCTCGCCGCGGATGGCGAGCAGCTGGTCCCATACGGCCATGAAGGCCGGATCGGCCTCCAGGTCTTTCACCTCGGGAAACGAAGCAAAAAAAACCGATTTGTTCACAGGGATCTCCTCCCCCCCGGCATGGAGATGCTCCCAGGCCTCGGCCGCTGTAAAGCTGAGAATCGGCGCCATCAACCGCAGCAGACCCTCCAGTACCCGGTAGACCACCGTCTGGGCGGCCCGGCGCCCCTCCGCCGCCGGGGCAGAGGCGTACAGGCGGTCCTTGATGATGTCAAGGTACAGGCTGGACATGGTGGTTACGCAGAAATTATGCAGACTGTGATAGACCGTGTGGAACTCATACTTCAGGTAGGCGTCCACCACCCTCTTGACCAGCCGGGCGAACTCGGCCAGGGCCCAGCGGTCGAGTTCGGTCAGGGCCGACAGGCTCACCGAATCCCGCTGCGGCGCAAAGTCATAGAGGTTGCTCAGCATGAAGCGCACCGTATTGCGCATCTTGCGGTAGGCGTCGGAGACGTGGCGCAGGATCTCGTCGGATACCTTGACGTCGTCGCGGTAGTCCTCACTGGCCACCCAGAGCCGAAGGATCTCGGCGCCGTACTTGTCGATGACCTCCTGGGGCGCGACCACATTGCCCACGCTCTTGGACATTTTCTTGCCCTGGCCGTCCACCACATAACCATGGGTGAGGACCCCCTTGTAGGGCGCGGTGCCCCGGGTACCCACCGCGCAGAGCAGCGAACTCTGGAACCAGCCCCGGTGCTGGTCGCTGCCCTCCAGATACAGATCGGCCGGGGCGACCAGCTCGGGGCGTTCCTCGCAGACCGCGGCATAGCTGACGCCGGAGTCGAACCAGACATCGAGGATGTCCTTCTCCTGGCGGAAGCGGCGGGAACCGCAGCCGGCGCAGGCGGTCTCCGGCCCCAGGAAGACATCCGCCTCATGCCGGAACCAGGCATCGGCCCCCTCCTTGCCGAACATCTCTTCGATCCGGGCGCAGACCGCCGGGTCGCGGAGGATCTGCCCGCACTCCTCGCAGATGAACACGGTCAGCGGCACCCCCCAGGAGCGCTGGCGGGACAGGCACCAGTCCGGCCGGTTCTCCACCATGCTGTAGATGCGCTGCATGCCCCAGGCCGGGGTCCAGGTCACCTCGCGGATGGCGGCCAGGGCCTTGTCGCGCAGGCCGTTTTCCTGCATGGAGATGAACCACTGCTCCGTGGCCCGGTACATGACCGGTTTCTTGCATCGCCAGCAGTGGGGATAGCTGTGCTGCAGGGGCGCCTGGTGCACCAGGGAGCCTTCGGCGCGCATGTCCTCGTTGATCACCTTGTTCACCGCCGGGACCTGCTGGCCGGCGTAACGGCCCGCCTCCTCGGTGAAGCGGCCCTGGTCGTCCACCGGCGACAAAATCTCCAGGCCGTAGCGCAGCCCGGTCAGGTAGTCGTCCGCGCCATGGCCGGGCGCGGTGTGCACGCAGCCGGTACCGCTGTCGGCAGTGACGTAATCGGCCAGCACCAGGAGCGAGTCGCGCTCCAGGAAGGGGTGCCGGCATTTGCGCCCCTCGAGCACTGAGGCGGAAAAAGTGGCGAGCTGCCGGTACTCCCGGATGCCGAATTCCGCAAAGCACTTTGCCACCAGGTCGCGGGCCACGATCCATACCTCGCCGCCGGTCTCCACCGCCGCGTAGACAAAATCCGGATGAAAGGCGATGGCCAGGTTGGCCGGCAGGGTCCAGGGGGTGGTCGTCCAGATCAGGACGCTGGCCGCGCGGCCGGCAAGCTCCGGGACCACATCGCCCAGGTCGCCGGCGACCGGGAATTTGACGTAGATGGAAGGCGAGGTATGGTCGTGATATTCCACCTCGGCCTCGGCCAGGGCGGTGCCGCAGGTGGCGCACCAGTAGACCGGCTTCTTGGAGTGGACCACCGCCCCGGAGAGAAGGAATCGGTTGAATTCCCTGGCAATGGCCGCCTCATAGGCATAATTCATGGTCAGATAGGGGTTGTCCCAGTCGCCGAGGACCCCCAGGCGCCGGAACTCCGCCTTCTGGGACTTGACCCACTTCTCGGCGTACTTGCGGCAGGCGCCGCGCTTGGCCAGGATGGGGATCTGCTGCTTTTTCTCGCCCAGTTCCTTGTCCACATTGTGCTCGATGGGCAGGCCGTGACAGTCCCAGCCCGGAATATAAGGGGCATTGAATCCCGAAAGCCGCCGGGACTTGAGGATGATATCCTTGAGCACCTTGTTGAAGGCCGTGCCCAGGTGAATATGGCCGTTGGCATAGGGGGGGCCATCGTGGAGGACAAAGAGGGGCCGGCCCGCAGCGGCCTCCTGCAGCTTGAAATAAAGGCCCTCCGCATCCCAGCGCTTGAGGAACTCGGGTTCCTTCTGGGTCAGGTTGGCCTTCATCTTGAACTTGGTCTGCGGCAGGTTTAAGGTATCACGGTACTCCATGACTCGATCTCCGGAACAAAACACTCATATTTGAATGTGATTACCAATGATCCTCAGTGAACCAATGAAAAATCCCCAATAATGCCCTCTCCCACAGGGAATATTGTGCGAAAATCTCACCGGAGCAGGAAGGATTACCCTTTTCGCTGACTGAGGATTGATGGTAATCATTTATTTGAAAATTCCCCACACAATGAACAGCCGCGGTTCTGAGCCTTTCTCTCCCGGCACTGCGGATCAGATTTTGAATAGTTGAAATGATCCTGAGCCGTTTCGGCGCTGGCTGGCAAACAAAAAATAATACCAAGCAGGGGAAAAGTTGCAAGGGCAAAGCGCATTAGTCCCGTTGAAGCGAGCCCCTCCGCTCAGAACTCGATCCCCTGCTGGGCCATGACCCCGTTGGCATACGGATGTTTGATGTCGTGCATTTCAGTTACCAGGTCCGCGGCAGCAATCAGACCCGGCGTCGCCGCCCGGCCGGTCACCACGATATGCATGGTATCGGATCGGGAGGCCAGGGCGGCAAGAACGGCCTGCTCAGGGAGCATTCCGTAGGTGAGGAGGTAGGTCAGTTCGTCGAGAATCAGAAAACGGAAGCGGTCCTCCCGGATGGTCTTTTCGGCAAAGGCCCACGCTTCGCGGGCGGCGGCGATATCCTTGTCCAGATCGGCCGACCGCCAGGTGAACCCACGGCCCATGACATGGATCTCGAACAGGGAAGGAAAATGCTTGGCGGACTCCAGTTCGCCGCACTGCCAGCTCCCCTTGATGAACTGGATCATGCAGACCGGAAAACCGTGGCCCAAAGCCCGGAAAGCAAGGCCGAGGGCCGAGGTGGTCTTCCCTTTGCCGTTGCCGGTAAAAAGAAGCAGCAGGCTCTTTTTTCTCTCCTGTTCGGTGTCCATGGTCTTCATTCCGTCGTTCGCGGGCAGAGGGATTTCGAGCAGGCCAACCGCCCCTGACCGCATTGACTTTTGCCCCCTGACCGGGGTATGGTCTACGGAACAGCTTGTACCCTGTCAGGAGAAGAAATTCAACCATCCGTAGAGTGCGGATGAGGATGCATTTCGCTTTTGCGGCAGAAACCTGCAGGGAGGGCAAAAGAAATCCGGAGGGAAGGACGTGACGGAAAAAAAACAGGATTCTCGCTGTCAGCTGTGCGGCAATGCGAAAAAAACGCAGTCCGTGGACAATGTTGCTGTCTGTTCAACCTGCAGAACAGTGCTGATGACCGTCAAAAACCATCCCGAGGCGATCAGAAAGGCGTGGCACCTGTACCATGACGAGCCGATCCTGCCCCAGCCCAACAATATTGCGAACCTGGAACCCATCGACCTGCCCGATGTGGTGGACGGCAAACGCTACCGGACCGTGGACCGGGAGCAGAACAAGTGGTACCTCTCGGTGAGCGAGGTGGAGGGCAACCCGGTGGAGGTGTTCGCCTCCACTGCCTTTGACCGCAACCATGAGCTGCAGTCGCGCATCTCCAACCTGACCACCATCACCCGCCTCATCTCCCTCATCCTTCGCCATATCTTCCTGTACGAGCCGCTGACCCTGGACAAGTGCCTCAAGCAGATCCAGCGCTCTTCGCGCCAGAAGAACGACCTTCCGGATATGCTCTACGGGGTGCTGAACCGCTACCGCAAGGGCCCCACCGAGGAATCTGACAAAAACTCCCTGATCATGTAGATCGCACTCCTGCTCAGCCCTTGCCATGCCCTGCAGGCGACCAGGGATAGGGCCTGATAAGTAAGAGCGGGGAATCTGCCGCATGCACTCGCATTGCGCCCAAATCGAGGGTCGTGCCCCGGAGCACATGCCGAGAACGCTTGTTGGCGCATTTCCCAGGAAGCGCTCTCCCGCCTATTTCCTGGTCACCCGCACCTGATCAATCATCCACCACCAATCGTAGTCTGGAGCATAATAGCGGAAGCGAAGACGGGTCATGATGGACCCTGCATAGGGTCTCAGATCGAGGGTTACTGCTTCACCCGGACCATAGGCGTTATGATCCACCCCCTCCCAACGCAGCAGCGATGTCCACGAAGTACCACCATTCGTGCTGATCGACACCTCGGCATAATCAGCATGACCGGCCCAATCGTTGTATACGGCGATATAAGAAAGGGTCGCCTCTTCCGCCATGGACAGATCAAAGACCGGGCTCAGCAGGTCCGTATTCATCGTCGTACCGGGCCCGCAATCGTCAGCACTTGCCGCGGTAGCCTTGCCGTCACCTCCGGCATAGTTGGGTTTGACTATGCTTGTGTTGCTTTGCAACACGCAATCCCCGCCATTGTTCACGATGGACCAACCGGAGGGAGGCCAGCTCTCGAAATCCTCGTGCAGGACCTCCCGCTCGTCCCGGTCTCCCAGCAGATGCAGCACCGGCGCCATATTGACCCCTTCAGGCGGAGGTGGAGGCGGCGGGGGTGGAGGAGGAGGCGGACCTGCCCCGTATTCATCAGCCCCGATATCATAGCCTGCGCCGAAGGGCCTGGCCCCCTTGTCGAAATCATCAATCAGCCCCGGCACCGCCTCACCCTGATCGACCACGCTCCCGACTTCGGAGGCCAGGTGCAGGTCGCCCGTCGCAACATCGACGAACCAGGAGGCCTGGGCGGTGGTCAGGTTGTGGCTCTCCACCCCGGTGGCCCCGTCCCGCTGGCTGATGGCCCGGTTGGTCAGGTTGTTGGCGATGAGGGTGGTCGTGGTCGCGGCAAAGCGGTATTCGATGGCTGCGTAGGCATGCTCATGGAAAACGGTGTTGTTGTACACCTGGGCGTCCGGGGTCGACTCCAGGCTGATGCCGACATCGCTGAATCCGTGGTCAGGCCCGTGCCAGATCATGTTGTTGCGGATGATGCCGCCGGTGTTGCCCCTGTCCTCCCCCAGGCCGAAGCCGATGCCCCGGTCGCAGTCGATGATCTGGTTGCGCTCCACCAGGATGTTGCTGGAGTGGTTCCAGAAATGGACGCCGTGCTCCGACAGTCCGTCGCTGCACCAGAACCCCCTGATCACGTTATCCTGCACCTTCCAGTTGGCGGCCCAGTGGCCGTCGATCCCGCCGGTGTAGCAAGGATCATCGGGGTTGGTCAGGCTCGCCCTGCCCGCGTCGGTCAGCTCGATCAGGCAGTTCCTGATGGTGCTGTTGTTGACCGTGTAGGTGGCCGAGACGGTATCGTCAGCGTTGATCTTGATCGCCTGCTCGCCCGGGTCGATGATATGGACATTCTGGATCAGGATGTTTTGCGTGCTCCTGCCCGCGGCCGGGCTGATATGGATGGCGTGATAATAGGGCCGCTTCAGGGTCAGATCGGCGATGGTGACGCCGGAGGAGACGATGCGGAATATGCCGCTGGTGCCTCCCTCGACATAGTGATTGTCCAGCACGACAGCGCTCCGGTTGCCGCTGGCGCCGCGGACCGTGACCCCGTCGGCGGTGATGAAAAGGGCCACACCGCTCAAATCATAATTGCCGTTGGCGATGAGGATGGTCTTGTCGCCGCCGCTGTTGGCACTGAGAACGGCGCTCTGCAATGCGCCGACGCTGCTGACTACGACGGACCAGCCGGCAGCGGGGGTCATTGACAGCACAATGGTGATGAGAAAACCTGCAAGCCTGCGTTCGATATTCATGCCATCCCCTCCTCTGCTCGGTCTTCCTGTCGAGTTTTTATTCGGGGAGACAGATTGAATTTTTCCGCCAACCTCAGGGGACTGAATTTTTTTTCGCGAAGTATTGGCGAAAATCATTCTGTCCCCGGCATACAAAGGAATAATTAAATCAGTCCCCTCACCGACATAGTCGGTAATCACAAAAACAGCCGGGTCGCCTCCCTTCAGTTCGGCAACCCGGCTGTCTGCTGCAAGACCCGTGGCTTTCGGCGCTGGCCTCCGGACCGGTTCGGCTTTTCTGCACCCAGGATATTCACACGTTTATTTTAAGTATAGCCAAGCGGCGACAGGAAAGTCAACGCCGGGAAACAACTTCTTTTCCTCTCGCCGGTTCTCCTTATTCAGGCTGAGGCATCGCCCGTTCCGCAGCCCGTTGCCGAAGGGCCAGGACGAATCGCCGGCTGTAGTCAAACGCCGCGAGAAAGCTGAACAGCACCGCAACGGCAAAAACGGAAGGGATAGAGGCGGGGGCGAGCACAACAGTCGCGAAGAAGAGAAACTGCCCGGCGGTGGCCAGCTTTCCCGACACGCTGGCCTCCATTTTGCGGAAGGAGGCCCATTCCCTGCGGCAAAAGGCATAGAGCGCGATCATGGCCACGGTGAGGTCCCGGGCAAGCAGACCGGGAACCCACCATGGCGAAAACTTTCCTGCCAGAACAAAGGTGACCAGGACAGAAAGAACAAACAGCTTGTCAGCGACCGCGTCCAGCAGGCCGCCCTGCCAGCTTTCCAGATGCCAGCGCCGGGCAATCCAGCCGTCGAGGAAATCGCTTGCCCCGGCGGCAAGGACCAGCCATATCCATTCCTGCGCCGGACAGAACGGGAAAAGGCCCGCCAGCAGCAAGCGAACAGTAGATAGGAGATTGGGCAGGGCGTGCAGGATCACACATTTCCCTCCCCCGCCGTGCATCGAACGGCCGCGTCACGCCCTGCGCTCACCGGAAAAACCTCGGAATGAGTATCGCCGCAAGGAGGGCAATCCCGGCAAGGGTGAGCGCCGCCATCATGAACCAGTGCGGCACAAACGAAACCGGTCGGGAATCTCCGGCTATGGTCCTGCCAATCCTGTCTCCAAAAGCGCTTTTCTTCGCAAAAAACCTCACGATGGCGATGATGAAAAACATTGCGCAGAACAGGCCGGAGGCGGCAAAAAAATACCAGCTGTCCTCGCCGGTCCGCAAGCCGAGAAAGGCCATATAGAAACTCATGCCGGTGAAAATGCCCATGAAGAGAATGACCAACCCAGTCCACATGCCTTTTCCCCTGAAGTACGGTATCAGCGGCCGGCGTCAGTCTCGCACTTGTTGCGAGACTGACAAAAAAATAGGTGCAGGATTATTTTAACATGGAACTGGTGGAAATACAGAAAAAATCTGCAGGCACGCGGATTTCGGCTTTCTATTTATCGGCCACTTGCTCCAGGAGATCCCCGTAGCCCTCTTCCGCCATGCTGGCCTTGGGCACGAATCGGAGCGCGGCCGAATTGATGCAGTAGCGCAGTCCTGTCGGCTGCGGCCCGTCAGGAAAAACATGTCCCAGGTGCGAGTCGCCGTGCCTGCTGCGGACCTCGGTCCGCACCGAGAACAGCCCGAAATCTTTTTTTTCGACAATGTTCTCCGCTGCCAGGGGCCTGATGAAACTCGGCCAACCGGTGCCGGAATCATATTTGTCCTTGGAGGAAAACAGCGGTTCGCCGGAGACAATATCCACGTAAATTCCCGCCTCCTTGTTGTTCCAGTAAGGGTTGCTGAAGGGCGGTTCGGTATCCTCCTCCTGGGTGACCGAGTACTGCAGTGGCGTCAGGATCTTGCGCAGCTCTTGGGCCGTCGGCTTGCTGTACTGCCTGCCCCCGGCCTGCTCACCCTGCCTTTCCTTCCAGGTCTTCTGCACAAACCCGGCCCGGCCGGAACCTGTCTTGTACATGCTGTAATGCAGAACATTTTTGCGGGCATAGTCCTGATGGTACTCCTCCGCCTCATAAAATTGGGCAGCAGGAAGGATAGCGGTGACCACCGGGCGATCGAAAATACCCGATTCGCTCAACCGCTGCCGCGACGCTTCCGCCTGGAGCCGCTGCTCCTCGTCGAGATAAAAAATTGCGGTGGCATACTGCGTGCCCCGATCGGCAAATTGACCGCCCTGGTCGGTTGGATCGATCTGCCGCCAGAAAACATCAAGGAGGGCATCGTAGCTGATCCGGTCAGGATCGTAATTGACCCGCACCGCTTCAATATGTCCCGTCTTTCCGGAGCTGACCTGTTCATAGGTGGGATTTTCTGTCCGCCCCCCGGTGTAGCCCGCGGTTACCTCGATTACCCCCTCCAGTTGCTCAAAAGGCGGCTCCATGCACCAAAAACACCCGCCGGCAAATATTGCCGTTTTCTGCCTCGTTGCCTGGGCCGGCAGGACGGAGGAAAAAAGCAGTGACATCGCTGAAATAATGAGAATCTTCATCATCATAAAGCACCTCCTGACCAAATCATTTGTTTCAAACCCTGATCTCATTGAACGAATGTTAAAATGATAATCATTATTATTCATTGCACAAGCAGCGAAAGAGACAGGATTACGATGAACCAGGATCAGGACAAGAGGAGAAAACGGATGATAATTTAAGCTTACCCACAAATTAATCTTTTGTGCTCGTATACGGCTTTTTGCCGTCTTTGACCGCTCCTCAATCGCATAATCCTCTCAGACCCCAGCGTTCCGAACCCTGGGCATTGCGCCTGGTTTTTTTATTGCTGATTACCAATGAAACTCA
>DNUE01000065.1 GCA_003508005.1 Desulfobulbaceae bacterium | reverse complement strand
AGCCCGGCGCCTGGGCCTGCGGGTGTTGCCCCCCGATATCAACGCCAGCGATGCACCCTACACCGGGCAGGGCCATAACCTGCGCGTCGGCCTGATGCAGATCCAGGGCCTCGGCCGCCAGGCCCTGGATCTGCTGCTGCGGACCCGCCGCGAAGGCGGGCCGTTTGTCGACTTCCGGGATTTTCTACGACGGGTGCGGATGGCGAGCGCCGACGTCATGCTGCTGATCAAGGCGGGCTGCTTCGACGTCCTGGAAGGCCGGGAAAGGCGGCCGACCCTGCTCTGGCAGCTGCTGGCCGACCGCCATGATTGCGACGGCGGCGGCCTGCTGTTCGCGGAGCCGGTCGCCGTACCCGACGCGCCGGCGTACGACAACGAGACGATACTGCGCCAGGAGCGGGAATGCCTGGGGATGCTGCTCTCCTGCCACCCCCTGCTGCTGCACCGCCGGGAACTTGCTCGCCTCAAGCCGGTGCCGGCCAACCAGCTCCGGCAATGGGCGGGCCGCTACGTGACCATGGTCGGCTGGTGGGTGACGGGCAAAACGGTGCAGGACAAGGACGGCCGGCCCATGGAATTCGTTTCCTTCGAAGACACCACGGCCCTCTTCGACGTCACCTTCTTCCCCCGCGCCTACGAGCGCTTCTGCCGCCAGCTCACCCGCCACCGGCCCTATCTGCTCAAGGGCAAGGTCGAAGAGGAATTCGGCGTGGCGACCCTGAATGTGGAATGGGTCGGCTTCGTGGCATGAGGCGGGACGAACCGGAAGGTCTGATGCCCTCCCTCCGTGCCGCCATCACAGTGCAAAGCTGAGCAAACAAAGAGAAGGTGAAGGTACCGTCAGATATCCGTCAGAGAAGTTGAAACCGGCAGGCGGAGGATGACTGAAGGCCGAAAAAAGAACGGTTTTCGCGCCCCCTTTTGCAAAGGGGCGCGCAAGAACGGATGGCACCGGCCACGGCCTGCTGCAAAGACCTTATTGCAGCCCGAGATACCAGGTGGCGATGCTGAAGTAGATGATAACCCCTGCCATGTCCGCAAGCGAAGTGATCAGCGGAGCGCTGGCGGTAGCCGGATCGAGGCGCAGGCGGGTGAGAAGGAACGGCAGGGACATGCCGATAAGACTGCCGACGAGGACCACCGCCACCATTGTTATAGACACCACGACGGCGATGTCGGGTCCGCCGCGGAACATGCCGATGAGGGAAACGGCGGCCCCCATGCACAGGCCGATGCCGAGGGCGACGCCAACCTCCTTGGTGAGCAGGCCCAGCCAGTCCTTCAGACGGACGTCGCCGACGGCAAGGGCGCGCACCATGAGAGTCGCCGACTGCGAGCCGGCGTTGCCACCGCTGTCGATAAGCAAGGGGAGAAAGAAGACGAGAGCGACGGCTGCCGCGATGGTATCCTCGAAATAAGCGATGCCTGCGCCGGAGAAGATGTTCATAAAGACCAGCACCAACAGCCACGGCAGCCGCTTGGCTACCAGAAACCCGATTCCCGCCTCGCGCAGACTAGTGTTCATCAGGGAGGCGGAGCCGCCCATGCGGTGAAAGTCAATCGTCGCTTCAGCTTCGGCAACATCCTGGGCGTCGTCGAAAGTGACGATGCCGACCAACGCCTCGTTGCCGTTGGTAACCGGGATGGCGATGAGGTCGTATTTGGCCATTTTCCTGGCCACTTCCTCCTGATCGTCTTCGACCTTGGCGGTAATCAGCTCCCGATACATGATGTCCTCGATACGAGTGTCGGGACGCGCCAGAATCAGGGATTTCAGGGAAACGAGACCAAGCAGGCGGCGCTGGGCATCGATGACATAAGCATAATAGATGGTTTCCTTGTCAGGAGCCTCAAGCCTGAGCTTGTCCAGTGCCTGGCGAACCATCAGGTCCGGACTCAGGGTGGCATATTCCGAAGTCATCACCGCACCCGCGGTGCCCTTCTCATAGGAACCGAGTTTGCGGATGTCCTCACGCTCGGCCTGCGCCAGCAAATGCAGAATTTTTTCGCGCTGTTCTTCGGGAAGCAACTGGATGAAGTCGACACGGTCGTCCGCATCCATGTGCGAGATGATACGGGCCAACCGGTCGTTGGACAGCAGAGCCGCGAATTCGACCTGGTTTTCCGGCTCCAGATGAGCCAAGACAAGAGCATATTGCTCAGGCTTGAGAGCATCCAGAACCTTTCCGGCATCCGCCGGCTCCATTTCGGTCAACAAGGAGGCAAGATCGGCGGGATGCCAGGCGACGCACCATTCGCGCAACGCCTGCCGGTCGCCACTGCCAATAAGATTCAGGATTTCGGTGTGGATCTGAGGGGAAAGTTCCATAGTCACCTCCGGAAATTTGCTCCCGCGCAAAGCGGAATTCCGAAGACGAACCAGGACCGATTCAGGCGGAAAGGTTCAAAAGCAGCGGAATCCCTGTTAGGGCGAAAGCGGACTGAGAGATCTTAGGGTGTTGCGGCCAGAAGCCGTAACTACTGCCTTCGTCCATCTGCAACTCCAATAAGGGTGGATAAAAACGGTCCGTACAGCGCGAAAACTTCAGACCGCCGCACACTCTACTCCNNCGCGTCCGGATAGGCCTTCAACCCGCGGCTGCAGGCCCAGTACTTTTTCATCATCGGACGTTCGACACCTTCGACGACGATTTCGCGAGACACAACCGCGGATGCGCCCAAAGCGCGCGGAAAGAGAAGCAAAACGCCGCCGAATATCGCCGTCATTCCTAAACGTGAGAGGGGGCGAGCCCCCACGATAGCCGATCGTATCAGTATTTCAGCATTCGCGGCAAAGCTTTGGCCTGCTCGATCCACGTGGCAACCTCATTTTCAGAGAGCACCCTGCGGGTCGCTTCTTGGTCTCGTTGACTTCGGCCATGGCTTTGGTGAGATTGGCCAGCGTTAGCGAGACCAAGAAGCTGGCTCGATCACTCAATTCCTTTGGCCTTTTCAGGCAAGACTGCGAATTTTTCGTTCAAATCCTTGGAGGACAACTGCATGCCGTCATAGACGACTTTGAAATCGGGATCGATAATAATGACGCGCGGAACAACGAAAATCCGATAAGCCTTCTGGGCCTGCCCGTTATCAGGGAAAGCATGAAAAGGCACCGGAAACCGTTTCCCGGCAACATACTTCTTGATATGCCTGGGCTTGTCGTCCAGAAAGATTGTCAGAACCGTTATCTGCTTTTTTTTCAGCAAGGATTGGGTTTGCAGCAGGTCGTCGACTTGGGCTTTGCAAGCCGGGCACCAGGTTGCGCCAAAAACGAGGACAAGGTTCCGTCCTCTAAAGCTGGAAAGTCGCATGCGTTTGCCGGTCAAATCCGTCAATGCCACATCGGGAGCCGGTTCACCGGGAGCCAGATATGCCGCGGCAGGAACAACATGGACTGCTAGCAGCAACCATCCGATCAACGCAATCCGGGCAGCAAGTAGCATAGATTTGTTTCTCCCAAGATAAGAGCGGTTGAAAAAATTACCTGCCGGGCCATTGAAAACAGGCCACAACCTGTAAGAATTCAAACATCAGGCAAATGATTTTCAATTGTACCAGCCATGCATACCAATTACTACCTTTCGAGGAAGCCAATCAGGAGGAGGTGATAAAGCTACCAAGAGCCAATCCTGCAAAGCTGTTCCATCGGCCAGGGAAAGCATTTTTAAATTTCAGCAACTCAAGGGGAGGTACGAAAATGTCAAGACTGATTCTAGCAGCAATCTTTGTTGCGGCATTGTTCGTGTTTGGCTGCCAAACAACGCCGATGGCCAGGCATGACCATGCCCACGACCAGGGAAGCGAAAAGATCTTAATCAAATGTGCCACTTGCGGGGTGGAATTCACCTCCAGGGCAGCGGCGGTCGAACACATGGCCGAACATCCTGAACATGAATTTACCAAATCGAGTACCCCTTTGATCCAATGTGCCACCTGTGGAGTGGTTTTTACTTCCGCTGCAGGCCTGAAACAACACATGCAGGAGCACCCCGAGCATAAGGCAGCTCCCTTGATCAGATGCTCGACCTGTGGCGTGGACATCACTTCTCCGGAGCAATGGAAAGAACACCTTAATATGCATAAATAGATTCTTCAATATTTAATACTTTCCATGCCAAATGTTTCCAGCACTACTTAATAAGAAAGGCAGCATATTACAAACCAAGAGTTTTTGTTACTTTGGCATCCTGTATGAACAGGCAATGCTCAACTCCAACGGTGTAATATGCTGCCGACCTTTCCCCCAAATTCTACAGGCAGGCTGGCTCAGATTCTGTTGGCAGCCTCGAACGCATTGGTCATGCCGTCCAACAATTTTCCTACGGTGGCGGCATCGCCGAGAATGTCAAAGGCATATTGGCGTTTTATCGTATCGGCAGGTGTGTGACTGGGCTTGACACCGATGGCCAAATGAACCTGATCTGGCCAGGAATGTTTTTTTCGCCTCCAGAAACCACTTGGACTCCCTCATCGCCCATTTCCAGCACTTCTACACGAATGAAAAAAAAGATCTGCTTTAACCTGACCACACCCTTCCTTGACTTGGTGTTTTTTAAAACAATCTTACCACCACTCGCCCGCTTATGCCGCCTGCAAGAATCTGCTGAATCCGGCTCTCCATATCCGCCAGGGATACCTCTTCGACCAGGTCCGCCAACTGTTCCGGCTTCCATTCCCCGGCCAACTTCCCCCAAACCCGCAACCGCA
>DNUE01000082.1 GCA_003508005.1 Desulfobulbaceae bacterium | reverse complement strand
AAGATGGCCTTAAATGCACTTGAAACCGTCGGCTTGAAAGGCTGGGAACGCCATACCCCCGGAGAGCTTTCCGGCGGGCAGCAGCAGCGCGTCGCCATTGCCCGGGCCATTGTCACGGAACCGGCCGTGCTTCTGGCCGACGAGCCCACCGGAAATCTGGATTCGGCGCGCAGCCGCGAGATCATGGAACTGCTGTGCGAGTTTAACCGCAACCGGGGCATCACCATCGTCATGGTGACGCACGAGTCGGATATGGCCGGGTATGCCGGAAGAATTGTCCGATTCATGGACGGCGTCATTCAAGGTCAGGATTAGATCAAGGACGCATTATGGTTTGGAATTCCTTTCTGCTGGCGCTTCGGGAAATTCGGCGCAATGTGATGCGATCCCTGCTGACGATGCTGGGCATCGTGATCGGCGTGGCCGCGGTCATTGCCATGGTCACCATCGGCGGCGGCGCGACGGCCCAGGTCACCGAACAGATCGCCAGCATGGGCAGCAACCTGCTGATGGTCCGGCCCGGCCAGCACCGGGGTCCCGGTGCATCATCGGCCGCGGCGGCTTTCGACCTGAACGATGCCCAGGCCATCCTCCGGGATATTCCGGCCATCAGCGCGGTGGCGCCTTCCTCTTCCCAGCGGCTGGTCGCGGTGTACGGCAACGAAAACTGGTCCACCACCGTCACCGGCGTCGACAATGAGTTCTTCAAGGTGCGCAACTGGACGGTGCAAACCGGCCGCCAGTTTGTCGACAGCGAACTGCGGGCAGGCAAGGCGGTCTGCCTCGTCGGGGCCACGGTGCACAAGGAACTCTTCGGCGATCAGTCACCGCTGGAAAGCCAGGTCCGCCTTGGCAATTTCTCCTGCCAGGTGATCGGCGTACTGGAAGCCAAGGGCCAGTCCACCTTCGGCTCGGACCAGGACGACCTGGTCCTGGTGCCGCTGCGCACCTTCCAGCGCCGGATCGCCGGCAACCAGGACATCAGCCTGATCCAGGTGTCGGTGACGGATGGCAGGTCCACGGACAAGGCCAAGAGCGACATCGAGTTCCTCATGCGCGACCGCCGGAAGATCACCGGCTCGGAAAATGATAATTTTCAGGTGATGGACATGAAGGAAATCACCAAGATGCTCACCGGCACCACCCAGATCCTCACCACCCTCCTCAGCGCGGTGGCCGCGGTCAGCCTGCTGGTGGGCGGCATTGGCATCATGAACATCATGCTGGTTTCAGTGACGGAGCGCACCCGGGAGATCGGCATCCGCCTGGCCATCGGCGCCATGGAACGCGAGGTGCTGCTGCAGTTCCTGGTCGAGGCGGTGGTGCTCTCATCCTTTGGCGGCCTGGTCGGCATTCTGCTGGCACTTAGCGGCTCGATCGGCCTGACCCGGCTGCTGAAGGTCCCCTTTATCTTCAACCCCGGGATCGTGCTGATCGCCTTTCTCTTTTCCGCGGCGGTGGGCGTGATCTTCGGCTTTTTCCCGGCCCGCAAGGCCGCGCGCCTCGACCCCATCGACGCCCTGCGCCATGAGTAGCCGGGCGACGGTATCAGGGCCGGTGTCGGAATAGGGATCGGAAAAAGGACTGAGGGCCAGGGAGAATCAGTTTCCCGCATGAAGAAGATATGATGACCGCGCAGGCGTCCATGCTGCATCAACTCGCCGCCGACGGCCTGGCGGTTCTTCATCTTCTCTTCATCCTGTTCGTGCTTACCGGCGGATTCCTGGTGCTCAGGAACAGCAAATGGGCATTTGTGCACCTGCCGGCGGCCCTGTGGGCGGCGACCGTCGAGTTCACCGGCTGGCTCTGCCCCCTCACTCCCCTGGAAAACTGGCTCCGGCTCCAGGGCGGCGGAGTCCCCAACACTTCCAGCTTCGTCGAACAGTACCTTCTGCCCCTCCTCTATCCCGAGGTGTTGACCCGGGGTCTGCAGATCACCCTTGGCCTTGCGGTCATTGTTCTCAATGGTCTTGTCTATTTTCGGGTGTATCGCCGGAAACGCCCTGCTCCTGCCCCTTCGGATCGGCAGGAGCCGCCGGATTAGTGGCCGGATAAGAGCGGGCCAGATGCTCCTTGAGGACCATGCGTATATCGCTCCTCTCCTGGCATGACGCCTTCACCTTCGGGTTAGTTACGGAAAAAAACCCCAGATTCTCCTCGCGGCCGGACAGGAGAAAATCGTTGACCGCCACCTTGTAGAAGCGCTTGCCCTCCAGGGGGGAGTTGTTCACCAGCCATCCCTGTTTCTCTTCCCTGCTGACGCCGACGGTCTGCAGATAGCCACCGGTACCCCGGTTGGCCGCCCCCTGGTCCAAAACCTGGCGCAGCAGGTCGCCTTGGAGGGTCGCCTCGCAGACCTGCCCGGCAAACGGCAGGATGCGGATAAGGTCATACTCGGTGATCGGTCCCGGCGGCAGGATGTCGTCAACCCGGACCGAGCCGCTGTTATACAGTGACAGCTCAGCGCCGGGCACGGCCCCGAGATAGGCCTCACCGATCAGCCGGGTCAGGCTGGTGGTTCGATTGCGGACGCTGGCCTCAAGCCCGTCCAGGGGAAAGGGGATGGACGCCACCACCCGCTCCGGGACAAATCCCTCCGCGCGAAACGCACGGAAGCCGATCTCCTGCCAGCGGGCGACAGCCACGGCTGTTTCCGGGTCCTCCCTGACCTGGTCGGTCACCCGCACCAGTTCAGAGCGGATCTCCACTTCCCTGCTTTCCGGGTCGACAAACAGGCGGTGCACGTACACGGTCCGGGCATTGGCATCGGCCTTGCAGATCGGGACAAAGGCCTCTCCGCGCCGGAGTTGGAGATTCTCATGCTCATGCCCGCCCAGGATCAGATCGATGCCCGGCACGGTAGCGGCCAGGGAGATATCCACCTCCACCGGCAGATGGGTCAGGGCGATAAGGACATCCACCTTATCCCGCATCGCCGCAACCTGTTCGGCGGCAGCTGCAAAGGGGTCGGTGTAGCGGACATAGTCCTTCCGGTTGGCGTTGACGGTCAGCCCGAACAGACCAAGCCGCAGCTCCCTGCCCCCCGCGTCGCGCAGGGTCAGCACCTTGCCGGGCACAACTCCGGGAAAACTCTGCATTTCCCGGTCGAAAACGTTGGCGGAAATCCAGGCAAAGCGAGACTCCCGCAGCCGGGCAAGAAAATTCTGCTCGTCGAGATCAAACTCATGGTTGCCGAAGGTGCTATAGTCGAGCCCCAGCGTATTCATCACGTCCACAATCTGCCGGCCGGCCAGCCGCTGCCCTTCCACTTTGGCGGTTCCCAGGGCCGAGGGGCTGAACAGGTCGCCCGCCAGCACGGTGATGGTTCCCGGGTCCTTTGCCAGCAGTTCCTTGCGGATTGCGGCGACCCGGGCCAGTCCGCCTTCGCGCCCCCCGCTCACCGGGGTCAGTTCATAGATATCGTTCATCTGCAGGATGGTCACGGCAAGCCGGTCGTCGCCCCCTCCTTTGCCGGGGACCGGCTTGTCCGCGCAGGCGGCGAGCAAAAGCGAAACCAGGAGCAGGGCCAGATACCGGACGATGTTGTTATGCATATCTCTTCCTCATGCGTTGAACCGCAGTTATTGGCTAATGATGCTCGTCCTGGGGTGCAAGCTTAACTTATACTTTGACCCTGGCCGAGGACCATAGCCAGGCAGATAGGGTGCGCGGGTGCAACCCATCAAAACCTGACGAACTTGTGCCTTTATGAACTTGCAACTTTCGGGTTACTATACCCCTAAAGATGCAGGAATTCCATATTCAGGAGACATTCCGGAACTTGCGTTGGAGCAGGCAGTCATTCAATACCGGAATGCTGAAGGCACGAATCATGCCGATACCCAGCGGCTTCCCTGCAAAACAGTTCAAAACATGATCAATATCATAAAGATGGCTCATCCGGTTTGAGCGTACTTAATTGAAAAAGTGGACATACTGTGCCTTTCTAAAGAAGAGACCAATCAACTTTGGAAAGGAGATCCAGCATGTCCACGAGCATATTATATCATGGTTTTGGCATTCGCGGCTATCGCTATACACGTTCATATTTCTGTGAGGGTGATATTGTCTTTTCCATTGAGAAAAATCCTTCTTCGCTTCGTTGTCCCTGCTGCAAAGGCTGGCATATCATCAGGCGCGGCGGAGCGCTTCGCTGGTTTCATACGTTACCGATTGGCAGGAAACAGGTATACATCGCCCTTCATGTTCCTCGCGTTGAATGTCTGTCTTGCGGCATTATCCGGCAAATCGAAATCGGGTTTGCCGAACCGCGCCGCACCTATACCAAAGCATTTGAACGCTATGCCCTGGAGCTGTCGCGTCATATGACCATTCAAGACGTTGCCGGGCACCTCGGAGTCAGTTGGGATGTTGTCAAGGATATCCAGAAACGATATCTCGCAAAGCAGTATTCCCAGCCCAGGCTGAAAGACCTGCAACTCATCGCCATCGACGAGATTTCTATTGGCCGCGGCCATCGCTATCTAACTGTCGTCCTGGATCTGCTTACCGGCGCGGTGGTTTTTGTCGGGGACGGCAAAGGAGCGGACGCGCTGCTTCCTTTCTGGAAAAGGCTGAAAAGCTCCAAGGCCAAAATAGATGCCGTTGCCATGGATATGTCCCCATCCTATATCTCGGCAGTCTCAACCAACCTGCCGGGAGCAACCATCGTCTTCGATCATTTTCATATCGTCAAAATGTTCAACGACAAGCTTGCCGAACTGCGCCGTGACCTGCAGCGCGAAGCCGAA
>DNUE01000078.1:2505-2802 GCA_003508005.1 Desulfobulbaceae bacterium | reverse complement strand
CCGTCAGCCATTCATCAAGATTGTCGACGGCAAAGTCGTAACGATCCCAGCAATCCAGATCGATGCAGGCCTCCAGTTGTTCCTGACTCAACTCGAGAAGGATGGGCAGGGCCTGGTCCAGACCGATCTCTCTGGCAATATAATAGGCCTCCAAAGGTTCGAGGGCTGCNNTCCTCGGCCAGGTCGGCGGCAGCCAGAATCCGCTCGCCCCGGCGGGACAGGGAACGGATCAGATCGGCACGGAACGGGGTTAATTCTACACTCTTGTTATCGGTCATGTTTTTCTTGTCAGTCAGA
>DNUE01000078.1:0-2470 GCA_003508005.1 Desulfobulbaceae bacterium | reverse complement strand
AACATCCCTTTGGCATAGACTATCTCTTCTTAATACTCTACGTTCCATGAAAATGCCAACCATCGAAATGGTGTTGTCTCTGCAACCGTTTAGGGGCCGTTACGAAATAACCATTACATATTCATCCATTTCGTTACGGCCCCTTATGCCGGTAACGACGATCCACTGTTACGGTTATTTTAAACAACGGCTTACCGATACCCCCGGCCAGCAGCCAGGTTTGCTGCTCACCGAGGGGAGGTCGGTTATCATGCTGCCCCCCTTGGTCACCGAAAGAATCAAAGATCGCGAGAAAATCGTCCGATGAAAGTTGTTATTGCCGAAAAGCCGTCCGTGGCCCGCGATATTGCCAAGGTTCTCAATATTACCGCCAGGAAGACAGGGTATATCGAGGGCCGCGGCTGCGCGGTCACCTGGGCCTTCGGGCATCTGGTAACCCTTCAGGAACCGGGCGAATATGATCCGGCGCTCAAGCGCTGGTCGCTCGACACCCTCCCCTTTGTGCCCGACGAATTCAAGCTCACCCTGATCAAAAACCACGGCGTGGCGGAGCAGTTCCAGCTGATCAGGACCTTGTGCGAACAGGCCGAGGAAATCGTCTGCGCCACTGATGCCGGTCGGGAAGGAGAACTGATCTTCCGCTACATTCTGGCGCTGTGCCGCTGCGAAGACAAACCGATTCGCCGGCTCTGGCTCAACTCGCTGACCCCCGAGGCCATTCAGGCGGCGTTCAAGGACCTGAAGGACGGCCACGACTACGACGCGCTCTATGCCGCCGCCCGCTGCCGCAGCGAGTCCGACTGGATTGTCGGCCTCAACGCCACTCGCTACTACACCGTCCGCCACGGCCAGATCGGCGGCAGCGACCGCGTCCTCTGGAGTATCGGCCGGGTGCAGACGCCGGTGCTGGCCATGATCGTCGAACGTGACGATACCATTCTCCAATTCCGTCCCCAGCCATTCTGGGAACTCACTACCCGCTATCGCGAGGTGGTGTTCAAGTACAGCGGCCAGCGCTTCGAACAAGCGGAGAAGGCCCGGGCCCTGCTCGACACCATAACCGGCCAGCCCTTTGTTATCAGCGGCAGCGCCGGAAAAGAGCACAAGGAGCAACCGCCGCAGCTCTTCGACCTTACCACCCTGCAGCGCGAGGTCAACAAGCAGCACGGCCTGTCGGCGGCCGACACCCTCGCCGCCGCCCAGAATCTGTATGAGGCCAAACTCGTTACCTATCCGCGTACCGATTCACGTTATCTGAGCAAAGATCTGCAACCGGGCGTTGCCAGGATCATGGAGAAGCTCATGGCCATCCGAGCCGAACAGATCGCGCCGCTCAACCTCGCCAGACTGCCGTTCACCACCCGGATCATCGACGACACCAAGGTGACCGACCATCACGCCATCATTCCCACCGGCGTCAGACCGCGTAACCTGGGCGACAATGATCAGCTCGTCTATGACGCAATCACCACCCAGTTCATCGCCGCCTTCTATCCTGTCTGCCTCAAACAGGTGACCACGGTTGACGGCGTCAGCCGGCAGGTACCATTTCAGGCCAAAGGAACGCGGATTATCGAGCCAGGCTGGACCATCCTCTTCCCGAAAAAGAGGTTGAGCCAGGACGCTGCCGACGACCAGGCCCTGCCGGCCTTCAGCAAAGGGGAAAGCGGCCCGCATGAGCCGTCCCTGCGCGAAGGCAGGACCAAACCGCCCGGTCACTTCACCGAAAACTCGCTGCTCGGCGCCATGGAGGCCGCCGGCAAGTTTGTCGAAGACGACACCCTGCGTGAGGCGCTCAAGGAGCGCGGCATCGGCACGCCCGCCACCCGCGCCGCCATCATCGAAACCCTGCTCCGCCGCGACTATATCCAGCGCGAGAAAAAACAACTGCGCTGCACCGACATGGGCCGCTGCCTGATCGCCCTCATCCAGGACCCCCTGCTCAAATCGCCGGAGATGACCGGGGAGTGGGAGGAAAACCTGAAAAAAATCGAGCGCGGCCAACTGGCCCCCGATATCTTCATGGCCGGGATCAGCGGCTACATCCGCAGCCTGATCGAACACAGCTCCGCTCGGCGGCTCGACCCCGCCCGCTGGGGCAGCTGCCCTCTCTGCGGCAAGGAGGTTATCAAGGGGAAACGGGCCTACGGCTGCTCCGGCTGGGAAGAAGGTTGTCCTTTTGTGCTTGAAGCGGAGCACAGAGGGGTAACGCTCACGCCCAGGCGGATTCAGGCCCTGCTGCAACTGCGCATCCTGCCGCAGCCGGTCAGGATCGATGACGAACCGCGCATCCTCATCCTCTCCACCCAGGGTCTGATCATGGACCTGCGGCTGCCCTCCGCCGACCGGCAAAAAACCCTCGTCAAAGAAGATCGTCCTGCCAAACCCCTGGTCCGGGAGAACGAATAGCTGGCGGCCACCACCTCCCTTCCCGATTTTCCGGCTCCAGACTGTCTAAATGGCATACGGT
>DNUE01000038.1 GCA_003508005.1 Desulfobulbaceae bacterium | reverse complement strand
CGCAGGGACTCGTAAAAAGTGCGGAGGCCGATGATGTCGGCCTGCAGGCAGTTGCCGAGAATCATCCCGCAGAGCGGGACAAGGTACTGGGCGTCCAGGGCCGCCGAGCCCTCCAATACCAGGAATACGAAAAACAGCAGCGGCACCAGGGTTCCGGTAAGCAGAGCCAGAAACAGCCCGCCGGCGAGTCTGCTCAGGCGCAGGCGGCAGCCACGGGCGATGGAAAGGTCGGCAACCCCGATCATGACCAGGGCCCAGGCACCCGTCACCCAGAGACTGTTCAGGTCGAATATGACTTGCAGGTAGAAGCCCACAAAAAGCAGTTGCAGGGTCATGCGGGTTACGGCAACCAGGGTCTGGCTCAACATGGACAGTCGCAGCCAGAGGATGATGGCCAGCGGAAGGGCGAGAAGCAGATACCCGGCGGCCAGGCGCCAGGCGCCGATATCGATAATGCTCATGAGGCGGACTCCCCGTGGGTATTGGAAAGATCGAAAAGCTCATCGGAACAACCCATCCACTCCTGATCATGGGATACGGACAGAACGGTCAGCGCTTCGCGGGCCTTCAGCAGTTCGATGACGGCCAGCTTGGCGGCCGGATCCAGGGCCGAGGAGGCCTCGTCGAGAAGCAGGATCTCCCGGTCGAGCAACAGCGCCGACAGCAGTGCGATGCGCTGCTTCTCCCCTCCCGATAGGGTCGAAATCTCCTTGTCGAGCAGCGTGTGGGGCAGCAGGAGACGATCCAGGAGTGTCGGCGCGTCGGCCAGATTGTTCCGCAGATGGCGGTTGCTGCTGAAGGTAAAAGGGTGCTCCAGAAAGTCGCGTACCCGGCCCGCCGCCATTTCGGGTTCCTGGGCCACATACGCCATGCGGGTGCGGAGTTGCCAGATGGAAGCGGCGGTAAGTTCCCGGCCAAATATGCGGATGGTGCCGTCCGCGGCGGGGACAAAACCCAGCAGACAGCGCAGCAGTGTCGACTTGCCACAGCCCGAACGGCCGACCAAGGTCATCTTGCGCCCTGGCAGCAGACGCAGGCAGAGGCCCGAGAGGATTCTGTTTCCGTCAATATTGACGGTGAGGTTGTCGATATCAATCGCCGGTATGGTCAATGAAAAAACTCCCTGTCATGGTTTCGATTGGCAATGAGTCGTGCCGGCGGCTAAAACCCGTCCTGCAACTCCCGACACAATTCCTCGACCTGTGATCTGACCAAGGTCAGTACCTCCCGGCCCTGCTCGGTGAGAAAATAGCTGCGCGGAGCCTTTGGTCCCCGTGCCGAATCGACCTCGCTGCGCAGCCAGCCATGCCCCTCCATCCGTTTGAGCATCGGGTAGAGGGTTCCCGGGCTGACCTCGTAGCCGTGTCGGCACAGTTCCCTGAGCATCCATTGTCCCACCACCGGCCCTTCGGCTGCGTGGTGCAGGATGTGAATTTTCCAGAAACCGAGCAGGATTTCCTTGTTGACCGCAGCCATGTCGGGATACTGTAATTTCATAACGAAAAACGTATACGATTTTCGTAATAGAGTCAACCCTTCATTTCCAATCCAGCGTTGGTATCTGTAGCAACGCTCAAAGCATTTTCGGATTGACAGTGTATCTACCTACTGATAGGTTTGTTGCCATGAACGATACGCGGACCAAAATTCTTGATGTTGCCGAAGACCTCATCCAGCGGGTGGGCCTCAACGCCATGAGTTACCAGCATATCAGCGACAGTGTTGGGATTCGTAAGGCCAGCATTCATCACCATTTTCCGAAAAAGGAAAACCTGGTTGACGAACTGCTGCGGCGCTGCCAGGTTTCCTACGGAGATCATTACCAGAAAATCGTCGAATCCGCGGGCAGTGCTCCGGGAAAATTGCGACAGTTGGCAGGGGTTTTTGAAGATGGCCTGAAGAATCAGAAACTCTGTCTGGTCGGTACCATCAGTGCCGACCTGAATACGCTTGGAAATGGCTCGTGTCTCATTCTTGAAGACACGATTCAGAATACGGTCGATATTTTTTCCGTGGCCTTCAAGCAAGGGCTCGCGGAGGGGACATTGTCTTTCGCCGGCAAGGTCGAGGACACGGCCTATGCTTTTTTCACATTTTTGCTCGGGACCCAGATCGCCGCACGGGCACATGGCGGGCTCAATGCCTTTCGACGTGCCACCGAGTCCTTGATCTCCTGCTGGGAGGCGTGAAAAAAATTTTCCCAAACGACCTACCAATTGATAGGTAGTCTTGCGGACAGGTCACAAAGGGATAATCTGTTACAGAGACGCAAAAAAGGTTTTGTTCACCATAACCAAGGGAGGCAGTCATGTCAGGGAATACCGTTACCGAAGGCAATGCAAATCCGCATCGCGCCCAGGAATTTGTCGCATTGCAAGTCGAAAAAACCGCGGACAAACAATTCGTGCGCAGCATCGTTACGCGCTCCGTGGACGATCTCCCCGAAGGAGATCTGCTGGTTCGAGTCCACTACTCCTCCCTCAATTACAAGGATGCCCTTTCGGCCAGCGGGCATCCGGGGGTCACCAGGCAATTTCCCCACACTCCGGGTATCGATGCCGCCGGAGAAGTGGTTGCGACAGGCAGT
>DNUE01000093.1 GCA_003508005.1 Desulfobulbaceae bacterium | reverse complement strand
GGCTGAGTTTCATTGGTAATCAGCTAAAATTATAAATTTTTGTTGCAACCAACCAATTTTACGTGACATTCCGCAATCGCTGCTCCCTTTCGAAGAAGGCAGCACCCGCCCACAGACGTCCGCCTTAGACGTCCAGGCAGTCAAATTGCATGATTGCAAGACCTGACCCCCAATAATTTGCCAGCAGCGGTGCAAATGAGGGCATGGTTCGTTTCAGCCTTGCGCGATTTTGTGTGATATTGCAGCTATCTTTTCGCCAATATCTAAACAGCGGCGACAAAGAGGGATATCAGGCTCAAATGCGGGCAATGCACCTCCCAGAGGATATTTTGTCGGCAAATAAATAGCATCGAGCAGGTCGCAATCTTCATCGGCAATCTCCATGTCCAGCTGGAGATCAGCCAGCAGCTGCACCAACTCATTGATGCTGTGAGTTTTGCGCACCTTATGCCCTTTTTCGACCAACAGTGCTTTCAAATATTTCTCAACGCTTTTCTGGATGTTTTGAAGACAGGCGTTGAACAGATTTTGCTCAAGCAGAATTTTTGCCGAAGCGAGATTTTCATCTGCAAATTCTATCCATTTTCTTGTCTCATCTCTCATAAACCACTTCTCCATGAGTGATTTCGTCAAGCATTACTCCTGATGATCCAGTCCTGAGCGGCAGTATATCCATTGGAATCCTGCGGGCCAACGGACGGGTTATGCGCCTGTACTTCATCGCCAGAGGCAAGTAAGGTTCATTGCTGTCCTGAAAAACGGCAATGTCGAGATCATTGGGGTTATCATCGGTCAGAAAAGATCCGAAAACGACAACTTTCCTTACCTCGGGCTCGTGGAGGAAACAGGCGGCCAATTCCTTCTTGATGTTTTCTTTTTCCTGGCGGGATAGAATCATTTTATTCACCTCCGGGTCGGTGCATGGCTGGAGTACCGGGCTGCCCGGGAATTATCAGTCGACAGTCAGCCGCCGCCAGTTATCAGCTGGCGGCTGGGTGCTGCAGGGCTCCAGCTCCGCCTCGCGGCGCAGTTCCTGGATCTCCCGCTGGAGCTCTTCGTATTCCAGTATTTTCCGCTTCAGGAAGCGGACGGTGATCCTGGCCTTTTCCTCTATCCCATGCGGGGTAAGGATGTACATGTAGCCGGCCTTGTTGTCGGAGGAGGTGAAGCGTTCGATCTTGACCGCGCCCTTCTTCACCAGTTCCTTGAGGCAGTAGTTGAACTTGCCCAGGCTGAGGCCCATTTCCTCGGCCATCTGGCGCTGGGTGAGGTTGGGGTTGCCGGCGAGGAGCTTGAGGAGGCGGTAGCGGATTTCGGGGTTTTCTGCGTTCATGTTATGAACATTTAATCAAAACAAGAAATTAAATGCAAAACATTTATTATTGGGGACGTCCATAAAATTATAAATTTCTGTTGCAACCAACCAATTTTACGTGACATTCCGCAATCGCTGCTCCCTTTCGAAGAAGGCAGCACCCGCCCACAGACGTCCGCTGTAGACGTCCAGGCAGTCAAATTGCGTGATTGCAAGACCTGACCCCTTTTGCACTTTTGCACTGTCAGGCCATGAAGACCTTGCTGCGGGTGTCCTTGCCGGCGAAGACGTTTCGGGTGTCCACGATCAGGCGGGCGTGCTTGAGGATGAAATCGTAATCGTAGGCGGCGTGGTCCGTGGCCACCAGGACGCAGTCGGCCGAGGCAAGGGCCTTGGCGGTGAGCCTGGTGCTGGCCAGGTTGAAGTCGTACTTGCGGCCGGCACGGAGCCTGGGGATATGGGGGTCGTTGTAGAGGACCTCCGCCCCCTTCCCTTGCAGGATCTCCATCAGCTTGTAGGAGGGGGATTCCCGGTCGTCGTCCACGTTCTTTTTATACGCCACCCCGAGGAGGAGCACCTTCGCCCCCTTGAGGGATTTGCCCTGCTCGTTGAGCGCGTCCATGACCCGCTGCACGACAAAATAGGGCATATTGGCGTTCACTTCGCCGGCAAGTTCGATGAAGCGGGTGGGGATGTCGAACTCGCGCGCCTTGGAGGTGAGGTAGAAGGGATCGATAGGGATGCAGTGGCCGCCAAGGCCGGGACCGGGGTAGAACGGCATGTAGCCGAAGGGCTTGGTGGAAGCGGCCCTAATGACCTCCCAGACATCGATGCCCATGGTCAGGCAGAGCACCTTGAGTTCGTTGACCAGGGCGATGTTGACGCTCCGGAAGATGTTTTCCAGCAGCTTGGTCAGCTCCGCCGTCTGCGTGGAGGAAACAGGGACGACCTGCTTCATGGCGATGGCGTAGAGGCCCACCGCGATGCGGGTGGATTGGGGATCGATGCCGCCGACGACCTTGGGGATGTCGGCGGTGCCGAAATTCGGGTTGCCCGGGTCCTCCCGCTCCGGCGAAAAGGCCAGGGCGAAGTCGATCCCGGCCTTCAGGCCGCCCTGCTCCAGGATCGGCTGCAGCACCTCGACGGTGGTCCCCGGATAGGTGGTGCTCTCCAGGACGACCAGCTGGCCGGGACGCAGCGCCGCCGCGATGGACTGGCCCGTGGCAACAATGTACTTGAGGTCGGGCTCCCGGTTTTTGGTGAGCGGCGTGGGAACGCAGATCAGCAGCGCATCCGGCTCGCTGAGGCGCGCGAAGTCAGTGGTCGCCGAGAATCGCTTTTTTGCCACGAATTCCGCCAGATCATGCGACGGAATATGCTTGATATAGCTTTTCCCTTGCGCGATGGCCTTGATCTTGGCCGGGTCGAGGTCGAAACCGATGACCCGCACGCCCTTGCGCAGGAAGGTGAGGCTCAGGGGCAGGCCGACATAGCCGAGACCGATGACCCCAACAGTGAGGGATTTATCGGCAACCTTTTTTTCAAGCTTCTTGAGTTGTTTCATACTATTTCCTCATAAGTTGGCAGTTATCAGTTATTCAGGCTAAATCCTTTGCGGCTGAGGGCCATAAGGGCGCGACTGTGCCGTGCGTCGACCTCTCCTTTGCGTTGCGCGTATCTGAAAGTTTAGCAAGGGTCATCTCTTATTCAGCAGCCATTCACGGGCTTCGGTGACTCGTATTCCGGCTTGGATATCGAGCACGGCCGGTTTGTCAATTGTAATCAAAACCTGCTCCGCCCGGGGAAATTCCGTGGCGGCATCCTGCAAGGCCCTGACTTCCCGGGCAAGGGTGGCCGGATCATCTATATTGGCGCAGACCTGAATCAGTTCTTCATGGCCATCGACATAGCGGGCCAGAAAATCCACTTCGAAACCCTTGGCGGTCCGCACATAAGCAATTTCGGAACCGCAACGGATAAGCTCCAGAAACACCGCGGTCTCAAGCTGATGGCCAAGGTTTGCCTTGCCGGACCGGTCCATAATCGGTATCAGGCCGGTATCGATTGGATAGATCTTGCGGGGGTTTACCCGTCGCCGCCGTTCCGAGCCTGTGGCGATGGCAAGGCCGCGCAGCAGGAAAGCATCCTCCAGATAGCCCAGGTAGCTGTGCAGCGTGTCCTTGCCGATCGCAAAACCTTGTGACTTGAGTTCGACATAAAATTTATTGACGCTGAAGCTCCCGGCAGCGTTGGCCAGCAATTGGCGGACCATCCAGCGAAGAGCCAGGGGCTGGGAAACCGAATGACGCTCAACTACATCCCGCAGCAGCACGACATCAATATAACTGCGCAGCAATTCCGTGCGATTGCGCATGTCGAGTCCCTGTGCCTCAGGAAAACCGCCTTGTTCCAGGTAGTTGAGGAGCCGGTTGGCAAGCATGGATCGTTCTGTTTTGGTCAGGCGATCCGTCCTTGTTTCAGGTTCGCACCCGGCATGACGCAAGCTCTCACGGAAGCTGAACGGCAGGACAACGGATTCCATGGCACGACCGCGCATACTGGTCGCAACTTCGCGCGAGAGCAAACGGGCTGAGGAGCCGGAAAGGAACAGATCGACTTGTTCACTGTCCAGGATGCGGCGGGCAAACATTTCCCAACCGGGGGCAACCTGGATCTCATCGAGAAAGAAGACGACCCGCTGCCTATCCCGCCATTGCGGATACAATCGATAATATTCTTCGACGAGCAGGTCCAGATCCTTTGCCTGGATGCCGGCCAGGCGCTCATCCTCAAAACTGAAATACACAAGACCTTCCCTCGGTGCCCCTTGGGCGAGGCGGTCAGCAAGAATCTGCCAGAGCAAGCTGGTTTTACCAGCCCGCCGCATCCCGATCACGGCTGTTGCCTTGTTGGCGACAACCGGCAGCCAGATATCACGCCGGGTCAGAGAAGGCGGGACAGCGGCAAGCCCATCAATGATCTTTTGGCGCACTATTTGGCGAAATTGGTCTTTCATAAAGGATATATTATCCCTTATTCATCCTTCTGGCAAGGACGTTTCCAGGGTGCGCCGGGAGGTGGCAGCGGGCAGCCGGCAGCATTCCGAAAATAAATTCGCCCAAGGTGGCGATCCCGGCCACCTTCAGGGTCAACAACAGGGGAACCATGATGCTCATGACGTTCTGTCCGGCTCCAGCTCCGGCAGGAACCGGCGGTCTTCCTCTTCCAGAAAATTCCGAAATCTCTCCTGCAGGGCGCGAAATGCGGCTGCCGGCCGGTGGGCATGGAACAGGGCATTGCCCCAGCCCCCGGAAAAAAAGCATGATCTCGCCTCTGCTTCAGGGTATGAATACAATTCATCATTATGACCAGCTGAACAGGACTCTTCCAGGACCAATGACAGAAGAAACAGGCAGGCCGGGCTTTGACCGGCGGATGAGCAAGGACGAGATTAACACCTGTCCCATGGGGCGATGGACAGGGCCGGTGCGCGTGGTGCGGAGCAAGGATGAGCTGGCCGCGGCAATGGACAGCCTTGCCGGCCAAAACCCGCTCGGCTTTGATACGGAAACCCGTTCCGCCTATGCGAAGGGGGAATGCTACCCGCCCGCGCTCCTGCAGCTGGCCGGCGAGTCCGAGGTCTTCATCTTCCAGCTCAAATACCTCGGCCTGGCCGCGCCCCTGCGCCAGATCCTGGCCGATCCTGCCATTATCAAGGCCGGGGTAGGCCTGGACCATGACCTCCGCGAATTGAAAAAGCTGCACCCCTTCAGGCCGGCCGGCTTTGCAGACCTGGCCGCCCTGGCCAGGAAGGCGGGCATCAAGAACCTTGGCCTGCGCGGCCTGGCCGCCGTTCTCCTGGGCTTCCGCATCTCCAAGGCGGCCAAGGTCTCCAACTGGGCAAAGGATGTGCTCTCCCCGCAGCAGATCCAGTATGCGGCCACCGACGCCTGGGTGGGTCGCCGCCTCTACCTGGCCCTGGAGAAGGTTATGGAGCGGCACTCGCCATGAACACGCCCCAGGCCAACAACCCGCTGCACGGCGTCACCCTGGAAATGATGCTCACCCGCCTGGTCTCCCACTACGGCTGGGAACGGCTGGGCGAGAAGATCCGCATCAACTGCTTCACCAAGGACCCCACCGTCAACTCGAGCCTCAAGCTCCTGCGCCGGACCCCGTGGGCCAGAAAAAAGGTAGAGGCCCTCTATCTGAAAACCCGCTTTCCCATGCCATAACGAACCAACTCCATAGAGCTTATCCACCGTATTCCGGGGGATGATGCCTGGTAGACGCTCGTGCGGCAGATTCGTTGCTGGCCGATCGCCGAGGATGCCCTGAAATTCCGGCCGCCATCTGCATCAGTCCTGGACAAGGGGTGAAGATGGATTTGATGCGAAGGCGGTCACCGCGAGGAGAACACCGTCTGCCGCAACCGAATGGGTGGGGACGGACTTGCATTATTGGCGTAAAATAATTATCAACAGTGCTATGCCGAAATAAATGAAAGCCGGAACCGCTGATTGCCTGGCCGATTCCGGCATGCAGGATAATTGAGAAAAAAGAAGCCCCAGCGCGAACCCTATGAGCACCTCTCCGATCATCGTTCTCGATTTCGAGACAAGCGGCCTCTCGCCGAACTGCGGTGACCGGGCCATCGAGATCGGGGCGGTCCTCATCGAAGACAACATGGTCACCGCCCGCTTTCAAAGCCTGATGAATCCGGGTTTCAGGATCAGCCACTTCATTGAGGCATTCACCGGCATCACGAACAGCATGGTCGAAGCGGCGCCGCCCTGTGAAGAGGTGATGGAGGATTTCGCGTACTTCATCGGCGACTATCCCCTGGTTGCCCACAACGCATCCTTTGACAGCCGATTTCTCGACGCAGAGCTCGGCTTTATCGGGAGATCGAGAAGCAGCGACATGGCCTGCTCCATGCTGGCGGCGCGAAGGGTGTATCCGCACGCCCCCAATCATCGGCTCGGGACCCTGGTCCGCTACTGCGGCATAGATACCGATGGAACATTTCACCGGGCGCTGGTTGATGCGGAAATGACCGGCCGGCTCTGGATTTCGATGATCGAAGAAATCAAAAACTCGTTCGGCCTGAACCGGGTGGAATTCGACCTGATGCGGAAATTATCCCAAATATCCAAGGCAAATGCACGGGCATACCTGGAAAGGGTTGCCGGCGAACAAAGGCAAGGGGAAAGGCGCACCGGCGGCCCGGCGCCGATCAAGGAACAAGGAGCCCAGCAAGGGAGACATGCATGAAAAAGGAACTGGTCAGCCTGCTCATCTGCCCGGCCTGCCTGCCGGAAGAAGTCCAGCTGCAGGTAAGCGTGCGGGAGATATCGCGGGGGGACATCGAGGCCGGGGAGCTGCTCTGCCCGCAGTGCCGCAGGGTCTACCCCATCGAAGGCGGCGTCGCCGACCTGGACCCGAACGCAGGACCGGCAGGAAAGCCGGCCGCAAACAAGTATGAAACCCCGCCGGTGCTCTCCTCGTATCTCTGGAGCCATTACGCCGATATGCTCGAGGACGAAAGCGCTTCCGACGCCTACCGCCGCTGGGCCTCCCTGATGGAGCCGCACGCCGGCCTCGCCGTCGATGCGGGGGCGGCGGTGGGCCGGTTCACCTTCGAGATGAGCCGGAAATGCGATCTCGCAGTGGGGGTGGACAACTCGCGCGCCTTTATCCGGGCGGCCAGGGAACTGATGCAGCGCCGGGGCATAGCCGTGCCCCTGAAGCAGGAGGGAAATATCTTTAGCGAGTCCGTCCTCTCCCTGCCGCCCGAATGGGACAGCGACCGGGTGGAATTCATCGTCGCCGACGCCCTGGCCCTGCCCTTCCGCGCCGGCAGCGCGGCCTCGCTGGCCTCGCTGAACCTGATCGACAAGGTGCCCCGCCCCTTGCGCCATCTCGAGGAAATGAACCGGGTGGCCCGGGCGGCGGGGGCCCAGTTTCTCCTCTCCGACCCCTTTTCCTGGTCCGAGGAGGCCGCCCACGAGGACGAATGGCTGGGCGGCAGGACCAGCGGCCCCTTTGCCGGCAGGGGCCTGGACAATGTCATCGCCCTCTTGGCCGGCAACCCCGCCCGCCTGCCGCCGCGCTGGGAAATCCGCTCTCGGGGCGAGATCTGGTGGAAAATCCGCACCCATGCCAACCATTTCGAGCAGATCCGCAGCTGTTATGTCAAAGCCCACAGATAGTTCAACACAACCAGGAGAGATCTCCATGCACGCACAGACCATCTGCCGCCTCTGTTCCTCATGCTGTCCCATCGAGGTTGAAGTCGGCGGCAACCGGCTCCTTTCCGCGCGCAGAATATCATCACTGCCTGCCGGCAGCCAGTTGCCCTGCCCGAAGCTGCAAGCCGCCGCCGATATCGTCTATGCGCCCGAGCGGCTGCTGAAACCGCTGGTCAGGGATGCGCGCGGCAGCTTCCGGGAGGCATCCTGGGACGAGGCGCTAGACCTGGTCGCCGAGCGGTTTCATTTCTTCAGGAAGGAGTACGGGGCCCAGTCCGTCTGCTGGCTCAGGGGGATGGCCGCCGACTGGGGAGCACCCTGGGACTATGCCAACCGCCTGATGAACGCGTTCGGCTCGCCCAACAGCATCGGCAACGGCTCGGTCTGCCACGTGGGGCGGGAGTTCGCCCACACCGTCACCTACGGGACCATGACCATCCCGCAGACGCAAGGCGCCCGTTGCATCCTGGTCTGGGGCAAGAACGACCGCGACACCAACCCGGCCGCGGCCGAGGCGATCCTCCAGGCCAAGCAGAACGGCGCCAAACTGATCGTGGTTGACCCGATCCGGACCGCCTTGGCCGCGAGGGCGGACATCTGGCTGCAGATCAAGCCGGCCCATGACGGCCTGCTGGCCATGGCCATGATCCATGAGATCATCTCGCGGGATCTCCATGATGCCGATTTTGTCGCGCAGTGGACCGTCGGCTTCGAGGAATTGCGCCGGGCGGCGGCGCAGTTCCCGGCGGAAGCGGTTGCCGGGGACCTCTGGCTGGACCCCCTGGCGGTCAGGGAGGCGGCCCGCCTCTACGCGACGACAAAACCTGCCTGCATTGTTGACGGCAATGGCCTGGACATGCAGCTGGACTCCTTTGACGCCACCCGGGCGGTGTGCATGCTGCGAGCCCTGACCGGCAACCTGGACGTCAGGGGCGGGGATTTCCTGCCGCAGCCGGTGCCGGCCCGCAACCTTCAGCTCCGGGAGCGGCTGCCCGCCGGCCTCAGGCCGATTACCGGCGACTACCCGCAGTTCAACAACTTCAGCCCGACCTGGGGCAACCAGGTGCAGTCCTGCGTGGTGGACGCGATCCTGGAGGAAAAACCCTATCCGGTCAAAATGCTTGTTTCCCAGTCGGGCAATCCGGCAGTGACGCTGATGGATTCCGGCCGGGTGCAGCGGGCGCTGGCAAAACTCGACTTCCTGGTGGTCATCGACATGTTCATGACCCGGACGGCCCAGCAGGCCGATGTTGTGCTCCCGGCCTGCAGCTGTTTTGAAAAAACCCAGCTCAACCGCGCGGCCCTGCGCAACAGCCTGGTCATCCTCCAGAACCAGGTCATCGACCCGCTTGGAGAAAGCTGGCCGGACTGGAAGATCATTTTTGCCCTCGGGCGCAGGCTCGGCCTGGAGCGGGAGTTCCCCTGGGGAAGCGCGGAGGAGGCGATTGACTACCAGCTGGCGCCGGCCGGGATCACGGTGGCGAAGCTTCGGGAAAATCCGGGCGGCGTGCGCTCGGCGGAGCCGCAGTTCGAAAAGTACCGAAGCAGCGGCTTCAAGACTCCCTCCGGCAAGGTGGAATTTGTTTCCGAACAGCTCCGGGCGAACGGGTATGCGCCGGTCCCCTTCGCCGACGGCTTCCGCGCGGAACCAATCAGCTTCAGCAGCCAGTCGGAGCGCTTTCCCCTTCTCGGCATAAGCGGCGCCCGCAGCAACCGCTTCACCCATACCCAGTTTCACCAGATTCCTTCCCTGTCCATGAACCGCATGGGCTGCACGGTCGATATCCATCCGGCCGACGCCCAAACCTACGGGATAGGCGAAGGCGACCGGGTCAGGGTGGAGACCCCCCGGGGCTGGGTTGTCATGGCCGCCCATCTTTCCGAGATCGTGCACCAGGGGTCGATCCGCATCGCCTGGGGCTGGGGGGACCTGGAGCCGGAGTGCGGCCTCAATCGGCTGACCGATGACGGGCAGCGCAACCCGGTGATCGGCACCCCGTCGGGCCGGAGCTTCATGTGCCGCATGGCCCGAATGGAAGAACGCGCATGAAAATCGCCCTTCCCGCTCCGGCCCTTGCCGGCCCCGTCTCCCTTGAGCAGAGCCTGTATATCAGGCGGTGCCGCCGGGATTTTTCCGCCCTGCCACTGGGCCTGCAGGAAATATCGCAACTGGCCTGGGCCGCCCAGGGGATAACCTCTGACATGGAGCAGCGCACCTGCCCGTCGGCCGGTGCCCTCTACCCACTGGAGCTCCTGGTCATTGCCGGGAATGTCCAGGACCTGGAGACCGGGGTTTATCGCTACGCGCCGAATACCCATGCACTCCTCATGACCGCGCGGGGAGACGTGCGCGCTGCCCTCGCCGAGAGGGGACGGATGCAGTCGCTTGTCCAGAACGCCGCGGCGGTCATCCTCCTCACGGCCATCTACGGTAGGACAACCGGGAAATACGGCCAGCGCGGCATCCGCTATGTGCACATGGAGGCAGGCCACGCCGCCCAGAATGTGTGCCTGCAGGCCGCAGCCCTCGGCCTCGGCACGGTCATGGTCGGCGCCTTTGACGACGATGGAGTCAGGGAGGTCCTCAACCTCGCCCCAGACGAGGCGCCACTTTATATCCTGCCGGTGGGGAGGTAGGAAAGGGGCGAAGCCCCTCATTCTCTGCCAAAGTGCTCCATGAACTTTTTTTCCGCGTCCACGGTGCCGATGAGGATGAGTTCATCCTCTTCCGCAAGGGGCATCCGGGGGTCGGGATTGAGGATCAGCTCATTCGACCTGGTCAGAGCGACCACGCTGCACCCCGTGGTTTCCCGCAAGTGGCTCTCGCCAAGAGATTTTTCGGCCAGCATCGGTCCGGGGGCGGCGCGGAAGATGCTCAGGCCTTCCACGTCCATGAGGATCTGGTCCGGCATCAGCAGGTTCAGGATCCTGTTCGCGGACATCGACGCGTAGGACATGACCTGGTCGGCCCCGGCCCGGTGCAGCTTGGAGACCGTTCGCTCGTTGTTGGCCCGGCTGATGATCTGAATATCCGGCCGCAGGCTGCGGCAGTAGATGGTCAGATAGACGTTCATGTCGTCATTGTGGGTGGTGATGAGAACCGAACGCGCCTCCATGATGCCGGCCTTGTGAAGCACGGCGATATCCGCGGCATTGCCCTGGATAAAGTGTTCCGCGTCCCTGATCATCGCCGGGCTTTTCTCCACGATCTTGTAGGGAATCCGGTTCTCCTCCAGCGCTTCGGCGGCGGCATTGCCGACCCGGCCCCCTCCCAGAATCAGGACATGGGTCCGGGCGGAGAGCTGCTCGACATAGATCGAATTTTCGCAGTAAATCGAAAAATGGGCGTCAAAGTTCTTCAGCTGCTCTTCCGATCCCGCGAGGACTAGCAGCGTTGATGCCGAAATCAGGGCCTTCGGGTGCGCCGCCATGAACTTTCCCCGCTCCCACAGCCCGACGACGGTGACGCCGGTTTTTTCCCGCAGGCGCGTCTCGGCAATGGTCTTTCCTTCCAGGGCAGTGCGCATGGCCGGAGCCTCGGCGATCAGAAGCTCTCCATGCCGCCAGATGGTGCTGGCGCCCATGCACACCCCCAGCGTCCTCCTGCCCAACCCCATGCCGAGCATCTTCATGAACTGGAGGACATGGGTGCAGCCGGCAAGCTGCAGGATGTCGACGGAATGCTCCTCGTCGGCATTGGCGGCTATGGGCACTGTCCCGCACATGCCCCGGATGGTGAAGGTGACGCTGGTATTGATCAGGTCGTCGCTGGTGGCCACCACCAGGGCCGCCTTGCGGACCCGGAGGCGTTCGTATGTTTCGGGATCCCCGTAGTCGCCGACCACCGCCTTGTAGCCGAGATCATGGAGCTTGAGCGCCTTCTGCGGGTCATCCACCAGGATGACATACGCATAGCCGTACCTGGCGAGTTTATCGATGAGATTTTCGGTCATCGAATCCAGATTGGTCAGGATTACATGATTTGCTTTGTCATCCGGCAATTCGCGCGGGGTCCGTGCTTTCGCCTGCGCCTCGAGCCAGGGGGCATAAAAAAACCGGATAAAGGTGAACGGCATCATGACGAGCAGGTAAACTATGCCCGTCAGCAGGACAACGATGGAAAAAAACCTCCCGAGGTCGCTTGCGAAGGTGATGTCGCCGAACCCCAGGGTGGACATGACGGTGAGCGTCCAGTACACCCCGGTAAGCCAGGAATAGTCATTGCCCTCGTACAGCATCAGAACGTGGAAGAGGATGCTGTAGGCGATGATGAAAACCCCGAGGATCAGGAAAAATCTGGAGAGAAGCCTCAGGTTGCGCACAGCCTTTTTGTTGACCAGAAAGAAGGATAACTGCGACGGCATGAACTTCATATGCATTTCTCCTTTCGGTTCTCCGACGAGGCGGGTCATTTCTCCCTTGCGGCCGGACCCGAAGGAACAGAGGCGCGCAGGCAGACGAGCTGGGTGCTCTGCCAGCCCAGGTGGTGGTAAAAGTCGAGGGCCGGCATGTTGTTGCGATCGGCCAGAAGCTGCAGGCGGGTGGCCTCGCGCTGCACCGCCCAGCTGCTGATTGCCTCCATCAGCAGCCGGCCCACGCCCAGGCCGCGCCACTGCTCCGCGACCACCACGTCCTCCACCAGGAGCGACAGGCCGCCCTCGGCGGTGGAAACCAGGAGTTGGCCCGAGCACATCCCGACCACCGCTGCCTCCCCTTCGGCAACCAGCAGGCAGGCGCGGTCGCTGTCCAGCAGCATGCGCAGCCCCCGGCGCTGCCTGGCCCCGTCAAAGGAAAAATCCTCCTCGATGGCGAAGAGCGCTCGCAGCAGCTCGACCAGCGCATCAAGATCAGCGGCTCGTGCCGGGCGGACGTCAACCATAATTTTTCCCTCCTTGTCAGGAACCGGACGGTCTGAAGCCGGAGACAGGATTCCCCTTCCCGGCCCGGTACCTTCGAGCCGCGGCCGCGATGCCTTCCGTCCACTCCGGCGAGCCGGGTGCCAGGACATGGGTGTAGAGGGCCAGGACGTTGTTCCTGACCAGGCCGTCCCTGCCCCCCATGAAGCCGGTGCCCCGTTCCATCCTCAGGGCAAGGTCTTCTGCCTTGCCGTCCCACTGCAACACGGTTGAGTAGCGAAACTCGTGGCCCTTGATGGTGGTGCCGGGGGAATAATAGGGATTGTCCCGGTCCGCGGTGAAAATCGAATAGCCGTGGGCCTGCGGCTTCTTCCCCATGCCGAAGGTGACCGGAAAGACTCCGGCCAGCGGATATTCCGCGCCTTCAAGGACGATGGAGCGGCCCAGGAAAATAAGGCCGCCGCATTCTGCGTAGATAGGCAGGCCCTGCTCCGCCGCAGAACACACCGAAGCCCGGAAACCGCTGTTGGCGGCCAGTTCCCGGGCGCTGGTCTCGGGAAAGCCGCCGCCGATGTACAGCCCGTCAAGCCCCTCCGGGAGGGCGCTGGCGCTGAGGGCGTCGATCATCACCAGGTCGGCGCCCGCCGCGCGCAGGGCCTCCAGGTTTTCCTCATAGTAAAACTGAAAGGCTCGGTCCCGCAGCACCCCGATGGCGACCCGCTGCGCATGCCCGCCGGAAGCGCCCGGGAACGCAGGCACCTCGACAGGGGCCAGCAGGCCGCGGATCATGACCGTGTCAAAATGCTCCGCCACGATCCCGGCCAGGCGCTCGATGGCGAGTTGGACCGACTCCGCCTCCTGGTGCGGGGTGATGCCCAGGTGGCGCATGGGAAAGATGTCCCTGCCCTGCCTGGGCAGGACGCCCGCCACCGGGATGGAGGTATACCTCTCCACCGCCTCCCGGATCACCCGCTCCTGGCGGGCGGTGGCAATATGGTTGAGAATGACCCCGGCAATGCGCAGCCGGTGATCGAATTCCCTGCAGCCAAGGACCATGGCGGCCACCGTCCTGGTGGCCTTGCTGCAGTTGACCACCAGCAGCACCGGCAGGCCCAGCTGCACCGCCAGTTCCGCCGTGGAAAAGGCGCCGCCCGCGTCCACCCCGTCATAGAGGCCCCGGTTGCCCTCCACCAGGGCGACATCCGCCCCCGCCGCATGCCGGCCAAAGGAGGAACAAATCGCCTCCGGGGTCATCAGAAAGGGATCAAGGTTGTAGCACGGATGCTGCGCCGCCCGGCCGAGCCAGCCGGCATCGATATAGTCCGGCCCCTTCTTGAAAGGGACCACCCGCAGACCTGCCCCGCGCAGATAGGCGGTCAGGCCCACCGCGGCCACCGATTTGCCGGAACCGCCGCTCAGCCCGGCCACCACGATCCCCCTGCAATTCCCGCTCATATCGCTGCCGCTGCTCCTGGGCCATTGTCATGCCGGGCCCTGCCGAATTCCTGCCAGACCTGTTCGTACATCTCGTTCATCTTCTCCTCCAGAAGCAGCCGGTACTGCTCGATCCCCTCGTCATCCAGATTGTTCGGGACATGCATGGGCCGGCCGTAGCGCATGATGATCCGGCAAAACGGCAGGGGCAGGACTGTCCGGTCCCAGCTGCCGAATATTTTGCACCTGTCCGCCGCCCAGACCATCGGGATGAGGAGTGCCCCTGTCTTCGAGGCCAGGAAAACCGGACCGGGCTGCACCCTGCGGGCCGGTCCCTGGGAGCCGTCGGCCACCAGACCGACATGCCGCCCCTCCTTCATCGCCCTAAGCAACCCTTTCAGGGCCTGCACCCCCTGCCGGTGGGAGGACCCCCGGACCGTGGCAAAATTGAAAAGATGCGCGACCCTCGCGATATACTCGCCGTCCCGGCTGGCGCTGACCAGGATCACGCCAGGGAACTGCCGCATGTGGTGGAACATGTAGAAAATAGAGTAGTGCCAGAACGAGACGATCATCGCGCCATGGGCCATCGCCTCGTCCAGATAGTGCGCATCGCGGACACCCAGGCGGCAGGTGGAGAACCACAGCCGGGAAAGCGCCATGTACAGTGGCGGGACAATGGCCAGGGAGATGCGGTGCAGGAGGTCCATTTCAGCCATCAGTCAGCATGCCAGCAGCAGCTCGGTTAATTCCTTGATCCGGTCCCGGAATTTGGCCGCCTCCTCGAACTCCAGGGCCTCGGCGGCCCGGTACATCTCGCGTTCCAGCTCCCGCAGTTCCGCGCGCAGGTCGTCAACCGTGTGATAGGCCGGTTCCTTCTCGGCTGAGGCGGGTGCCTTCTCCCCGGCCTCCTCCGGGAACCAGCCGGTGGCCTTGAGGTGCTCGGTGAGGGAATCCTTGATGGCCGAGGTGATCGTCCGCGGGGTGATATCGTGCTCCCGGTTGAACTGGTCCTGGATCTCCCGGCGACGGGCGGTCTCGTCCATGGTGAAGCGCATCGAACCGGTCACGCTGTCGGCGTAGAGGATGACCGTGCCGCCGACGTTCCTCGCCGCCCGGCCGCAGGTCTGGACCAGGGAGCGCTCGGAGCGGAGGAACCCCTCCTTGTCCGCGTCCAGCACCGCCACCAGCGAAACCTCAGGGATATCAAGGCCCTCGCGCAGGAGGTTGATGCCCACCAGCACGTTGAATTCGCCTTTGCGCAGGCCCCGGATCAGTTCCACCCGTTCCAGGGTGTCGATGTCCGAGTGCAGGTAGCGGACCCTGACCCCGACATTCTGGTAATACTCGGTCAGGTCTTCGGCCATCTTCTTGGTGAGGGTGGTCACCAGTACTGCCTCGCCCCGCTCGGTGCGCGTTCGGATCTCCTCCAGCAGGTCATCGACCTGATTGGTGGCCGGCCGGACCTCGATCACCGGGTCAAGGAGGCCGGTGGGCCGGATCAGCTGCTCGACGATCCGGCCCTGCGCCCGTTCCATCTCATAGTCGCCGGGCGTGGCCGAGACATAAATGACCTGCTTCACCCGGGCCTCGAACTCGTCAAAGCGCAGGGGCCGGTTGTCCAGGGCAGATGGCAGGCGGAAGCCGTACTCCACCAGGGTCTTCTTGCGCGAGCGGTCGCCGTTGTACATGCCCCGGATCTGGGGCACCGCGATATGGGACTCGTCGATGAACAGGAGGTAGTCCTCGGGAAAATAGTCGAGGAGGTTGGGCGGCGGCGCTCCCGCTGGCTTGCCGGTGAGATGCCGCGAGTAATTCTCGATGCCGTTGCAGTAGCCCAGCTCCTCAATCATCTCCAGGTCAAACATGGTCCGCTGCTCAAGGCGCTGGCACTCCACCAGGCGGTTCTGGCGGTGCAGCTCTTCGAGCCGCTCCTTCAGCTCCTCCCTGATCAGCCGCAGGGCCGCCTGCAGCCGGTCCCGGCTGGTGACGAAATGGCTGGCCGGAAAAACCGCCAGCTCCTGCTGATCGGCCACCACTACCCCGCGCAGAGGGTCGATGATGGAAATCGCCTCCACCGTGTCACCGAAGAATTCCACCCGCACCGCATGGTCATCCTGGTGCACCGGATATATCTCGATGACATCCCCCCGGACCCGGAAGGTGCCGCGGTGAAAGGAGACCTCGTTTCGTTCGTAGAGCATGAAGACCAGGCGGCGCTGTACCTGCTCCATGGGATACTCCTCGCCCTTTTTAAGGAAGAGGTGCATGTTCTTGTATTCGTCCGGCGAGCCCAGGCCGTAGATGCAGGAGACCGAGGCGACGATGAGCACGTCCCGGCGGGTCAGGAGGGAGATGGTGGCCGAGTGGCGCATCTTGTCGATGGCATCGTTGATGGAGGAGTCCTTTTCGATATAGGTGTCGGACTGGGGGATGTAGGCCTCGGGCTGGTAGTAGTCGTAGTAGCTGACAAAATACTCCACGGCGTTGTGCGGAAACAGCTCGCGAAACTCGGCAAACAGCTGGGCGGCCAGGGTCTTGTTGGGGGCCAGGACCAGGGCTGGCCGCTGCACCCGCGCCACCACCTGGGCCATGGTGTAGGTCTTGCCCGAACCGGTGACCCCGAGGAGCACCTGATCGCGCTCACCCCGCTCCAGCCCGCTGACCAGCAGGTCGATGGCCCGGGGCTGGTCGCCGGCGGGCATATATGACGAAACAAGCTGAAAAGGGGTTTCCATGCCGCGTGTCCTGGCCGGCGGTCAGCCGGCTGATGTTCCTGTTGCCTGCAGCACGTCCGCAAAGCTGATGCACCCCTCCCGGATGCAGGTGACCTGGCTGCCGCTGACGCCGATCAGGCTCGAGCCCTTTTTTCCGGGCGTCTTGCCGCCGTCGAGGACCAGATCCACCTCGCTGCCGAACGCGGCCCGCACTTCCCCGGCCGTGCGTGCCGGGTCCTGCCCGGAACGGTTGGCGCTGGTGGCGGTCAAGGGCGAGCCGACGGCGCGCAGCAGCGCCGCGGCCACCGGGTGCGGGGAAAGCCTGACCCCCACCGTGCCCGTACCGCCGGTCAAAAGCGGTGAAAGGGAAGGGAGGGCCGGCAGGACCAGGGTCAGCGGGCCGGGCCAGAACCTGTCCATCAGGCGCAGGGCGGTTGCCGATATTTCCCGGGCCAGCAGGCCGATCTGCCCCGGCTCGGCCACCAGGACCAGGACCGGCTTGACCGCCGGCCGATTCTTGACCTGAAAGAGCCGGGCCAGGGCCTGGGCATTGAAGGGATCGGCGCCGAGCCCGTAATAGGTTTCCGTGGGATAGGCAACGATCCCGCCCGCCCGGAGGAGCGACGCGGCCTTCTCGATTTCCCGGCCGCTGACCGCGGATGGCCTCACTCAGTTGCCAAGCGCCTTGTTTTTTTCCGCAACCTGCCGCACCATCTCCTCGCTGAAGGCGACCAGCTCCCGGGTCAGCTCCGGGCTGGCGAGAGCGAGGATTCTGACGGCAAGGACCCCGGCATTCCTGGCCCCGGCCTTGCCGATGCCCATGGTGGCCACCGGAATGCCCGGCGGCATCTGCACCGTAGACAGCAGCGCGTCCAGGCCGTTCAGGGCCGAGGCATCCAGCGGCACGCCGATCACCGGCAAGGTGGTGTGCGCGGCGACCACCCCGGCAAGATGGGCGGACATCCCCGCCCCGGCGATCAGGACCTTCAGGCCCCGGGCGGCCGCGGTCCGGGCATATTCGACGGTCTGCTCCGGGGTCCGGTGGGCCGAGGCAATCCGCATCTCGTAGCTGATGCCCACGGACTTCAGGAAATCAGCGGCCGCCTGCATCACCGGCAGGTCGGAATCACTGCCCATGAGGATGCCCACCGCCGGCGACTTCCGTTGCATCCGGCTCAGGGCCCGGTGCGCGATGTCCGGCCGGAAATAGCAGCCCGGCCAGCTGATAGCCGCCACCGCCCGGTAGGCGTTATCCAGGGCAGCGCTGATATCGGCGCCGATGGCGGTTACCCCCAGCACCCGGCCGCCGGCAGTGACAACCCGCCGGTCCTTGAGGACAGTGCCTGCATGAAAGACCATCACGTCCTTCATCCCGGCGGCCTTGTTTAAGCCGGAGATCGCCTTGCCCAACGGATATTTGCCGGGATACCCCTCAGAGGCCATGACCACGCACACCGTGGGCCGGGGATCGATTTTCAGCTTGATCCTGTTCAGTCTGCCGTCGATGGCCGCCTCGATCACCTCGACCAGGTCCGATTTCAAGCGCAGCAGCAGCGGCTGGCATTCAGGGTCGCCGAACCGGCAGTTGAACTCGAGGACATTCAGCTTCTCGCCGTCGATCATCAGCCCTGCATAGAGCATCCCCTTGTAGGGGCGGCCCTCGGCGGCCATGCCCCGCAGGGTCGGCAGCATGATTTCATCCATGACCCGCCGGCTCAGCGCCTCGGTGAGCACCGGCGCCGGCGAATAGGCGCCCATGCCGCCGGTATTGGGGCCCTGGTCGCCGGCAAAGATTGCCTTGTGGTCCTGGGAGGAGGGCAGCGGCAGGACCGTGGCGCCGTCGGCAAAGGCGATGAAGGACGCCTCCTCGCCGCGCAAAAATTCCTCGATGACCAGCCGGTTGCCGGCACTGCCGAAGGCCTTGTCCTTGATGATCAGGTCAACTGCCTGTTCCGCCTCGGTTTTGTTCCGGCAGATCAACACCCCCTTGCCGGCGGCCAGGCCGTCGGCCTTGACCACGCAGGGCATGGCGGCCGTCTGCAGATATTTTTTGGCGGGCGCGGCCTTGGTGAAGACCTGGTAGGCGGCGCTGGAAATATTGTATTTTTTCAGAAAATCCTTGGTGAAGACCTTGCTGCCCTCAAGTTCCGCGGCAGCGGCGGTGGGACCGAAAATCCGCAGCCCTTTCAGGGAAAAGGCATCAACAATGCCCAGGGTGAGGGGTTCTTCCGGCCCGACGATGGTCAGGTCGATCTTCTGCTCCTGGGCAAATCTGGTCAGCCCCTTGATATCGTTGACCTTCAGGGCAACGCAGGTTGCCAGCTTGCCGATTCCGGCATTGCCTGGCGCACAGAAAATCTTGTCCACCCGCGGGCTTTGCCGCAGCTTCCAGACCAGGGCGTGTTCACGGCCGCCAGAGCCGATTACCAGAATCTTCATAGCCACCTCATCCTTGCATATCTCTATCGCCAAAGGCATCTTTTCGCTATCTGCCCGACACCTGCCGCCAGCATTGCATTATATCCCCGGCATGGCGGGATCGCACCTTATTTTGCGACAAAAATGCTCTTTTACCGCCCAGGTCAGCTCGCGCCAACTCCTACGGTATGGGGGTATAAAACATGTCTTATTTGGCAATTGACTTGACATCCGACAACCTGCCTGTTAAGGATAAAAATGAATGAATGTTCATTCCTTATTTGTGCCATTCACTTCGTAAAATTACTATGAAATCAGCAGATAAGCACAACAAAATAATCCGCGCCGCGACCAAGGTATTTGCCAAGAAGGGATTCTTCAATGCCAGGATTTCCGACATAGCCAAGGAGGCCAAGGTCGCCGACGGCACGATTTACCTGTATTTCAACAACAAATACGATATGCTCCTCTCGGTTTTTGAGGAGAAGATCGGCAGGCTTGTCGAACAGATCAATGGGCAGCTGGAAAAAGAGGAGGATCCCCGGCGAATGCTGGAGATCTTTATTGTCAATCATCTGCGGGAGATGAAAAAAAACAAGAATCTGGCCGAGGTCATCCAGATCGAGCTCCGCCAGACCAACAAGATCATCAGGGACTTTCGCAACAATAAGTTCAGCGAGTACCTGAACATCATCGCCACCATCATCATGCTGGGACAGGAGAAGGGCGTCTTTCGCAAGGATATCCTGCCCGGCATTGCCAAGCGGGCTATCTTCGGGGCGATGGACGAGATTGCCAGGATCTGGAATATCAATATGGATTCCAAGTACAAGATCGAGGACACCGAACTCCAGGTCATCAGAATCTTTCTCGTGGGAGTCCTCCAGAATCGGGAGACGTCGCAGTAGCTTTTTCCGCAGCCCCCGGCCGAAGGATTCCTCCTGCCCCCTCTACGCCACGCTGGACAGGGTGATCCCAACCACCTCAAACTCCCGTACGCCTCCAGGCGTTTTTGCCTTCACGTCATCGCCCACGGTCTTGCCCAGAATGGACTTGCCGAGGGGAGACAGCACGGAGATGGATCCTTTCTTGACGTCCGCCTCTTCCGGACCGAGCAGCTGATAGGTAATCTCCTCCTCCGAATCCATGTCCAGGAGGGTCACCACCGTGCCGAAGACGGCCCGGGAGCAATTCACCTTGGTGCAGTCAATAATTTCGGCGCGGGCGACCTTGTCCTTGAGCTCCTTGATCCTGCCCTCGATCATCCCCTGCCTCTCCTTGGCCGCATGATACTCGGCATTCTCGCTCAAATCGCCATGCTGCCTGGCGACTTCAATGGCCCGGACTACATCAGGGCGCTCAACCCTCTCCAGCCGGTCGAGTTCATGGCGCAGCTGCTGATATCCAGCCCTTGACATCGGAATTCGCAAAACCATCAGAAAATATTCCTCCTCCATCAGATTTGTTGCTGACAGGCAATCAGGTACGGCTCTGTTCTTCGGCCGCGACCGAATTATTCCACTGAACTGCGCTGCGGTAAATTCTTCAGCTCGTCGTCCCGACCTGCGTTGGCCAGAAGAAAGACAAGCTCCCGGTAGGCGGGCAGGTCCCCTGGATTTTCCCGATACAGGAGAGCCAGGACTTCAACAAGTTCCTCTGTCTGGCTCTTTTCCCGGAGCAGGGTTGCGATTTCCCTGAACACGCCGGCTCTGTCCGGAGTCACTTGGGCAAGATCGTGCCACAGCTTGTTGCTGGCGCCGTTCTCAACCAACGGCAGGAGGTTGCGGGCCATGATCCGCTGCGCTTCCCCTTTTCTTTTCTGCAGATTCAGATCTTTCGGCTTATGAGCGAGGCAGTACTCATAATAGTGCAGCGACGTGTCAACCCGGCCAAGCTTCATATTGAGGCCGGCGGCCTGTTCAAGCAGAACCGGGTCGTTGGGCGTGAAGCGCATGACCTCCTCAAGATGCCGGAGGCTCATTGCCCAATCGCTTTTTCCGGCGTAATAGACCTGCAGCCAGCGGTGCGCCTCAAGGTTGTCCTGGTCGCTGGCAGCCAGTTTCCGCCAGTAGCGGGCCGCCTCCTCCCGATCACCGGCCCTGGCATGAACCCGGGCCTGCAGGTCATCTACCGCCCTATCTTCGGCAGCAGCCTGTTCGAGCCTCTTCAGGAGAGCGCCGGCCTCATCATAATGGCCGACTTCCAGCAGCAAGCGGGCCAGCTCTCTCTGCAGTTCGATGTCTGCAGGTTTCCTGGCTGCCAGTTGCTTCATGAGCGGAACCAGCTCTCCGATTGCCCCGTTTCTTTCTAGGGCACGGACAAGCCCCTGCAGCGCCTCTGTCGATTCGGGCCCCGACGGATCGGATTCATAGAGCCGCCGATAGAGGCCGGCCGCCTTATCCGCCTTGCCGGCTTCGAGATCAACGCGGGCGGCGGCCATCTGGTACTGACGGTTTTCAGGATCGAACGCCAACAGTGATTCAAGCTGCCGGCCTGCCTCCTGCCAGCGCTGCAAGCCAAACAGGATTGAAACGTATTCCCAGCGCGCCTCAGCAACGTTTTCCTTTTGCGCCAGGAGGATCTCATACTGGACCAGGGATTCCCGGTATTTGCCCTCCCGGTACAACTGCCGGGCCATATCCCATGTCCCCTTCCACGCCGGCGACAGCTTGTCCTCGTACTTGATTTCATGATCCGGGATGCCTGCCCGGGCTTCATCGATCACCCAGGCCGGACGAACAACCGCGCTGACAGCGGCCGCGCCGCAGAGCAAAACCACGAAGGGCCATCCGCGCAACCTCCGCAGGTGTCTTGGAGAACGAAGAGAGCTCATGAATGGAAGAACCTGGCTATGGTCGCTACCACATAAGCCAACTGGTCACTGGTCAGTTCGGGATAGATCGGCAGGGCCAGGGATTCCCGTGCCGCCCGCTCGGACTCCGGATAACTCTGTCCGGAAAAACCAAAGGGCCGCAGGCATTCCTGCTGATGCAGGCACAGGGGATAATAGACCTCGCTGCCGACCCCGTTGCCGGCGAGAAAATCGCGGAGCGCATCCCGTCGCGCCACCCGGATCACAAACTGGTTGTAGATGTGATGATTATGCGCCGCGCTGCCGTCAGCGGTCTCATTCACGGCCGCGGGCAGCGCCACGGTCTCGCCGGCAAGACCTGCCTCGGCGAACAGTCGCCGGTACACGGCCGCATTGGCGCGCCGGGCATGGTGCCAGGCATCCAGGTGGCGCAGCTTGATCTCCAGGACACAGGCCTGGATCGGGTCAAGCCTGAAATTGCCGCCGATATGGGAGTGGTAATATTTCGGCTTGGCACCGTGGTTGCGGAAGACCCGCAACCGTTCCGCATACGCGCCGTCAGAGGTGGTTACCATCCCGCCATCGCCGATGCCGCCCAGATTTTTGCTGGGAAAAAAGGAAAAGCAGCCGGCAATGCCCATGGACCCTGCCCGCCGCCAGGATGTCCGACCGTCCTCGGAAATTGGGCAGTCGGCCCCGATCGCCTGGGCGGCATCTTCAATGACCGGCACCCCGTACTCCGCCGCCAGTGCCATTATCTGCTGCATGTCGGCGCACTGGCCAAAGAGGTGGACAGGGATGACGGCCTTGATACGACGGCCATTCCGTCTGTCCCTGGCCAGCGCCTCCGCCATCCGTTCCGCACTGATATTCATGGTGTCGGGCCGAATGTCGGCAAAAACAGGCCGAGCACCCACCCTGATGATGGAACCCATGGTGGCGAAAAAGGAATAAGGTGTCGTCAACACCTGGTCGCCTGTTCCGATGCCAAGCGCCATCAGGCTCACCAGCAGGGCATCCGTACCGCTGGAGACTCCAACCGCATGCTCCGCGCCGCAGTATCCGGCTACGGATGCCTCAAGACGGGAGACTTCCGGGCCGAGAATATACTGGGTCGAATCGATTACCCGCGCCACCGCCGTCATAACTTCATCGCGGAGGGAGTTCATTTGCTGGTGCAGATCAAGCAGGGGTACTTTCATACTGTTTCATCACACAAAATAAATGGGTATGGGAACGGAGGACGTGAATCCGGCGGAATGCCTTTCAGGAATCGGTAAAGCCGGAATCAGCCTTGAGCACCATATGGTCGCCATGGAAGAAATCCTTCACGTCCGGCAATTCCTTTTCAAAATGCTTCTTCAGCTTCTTCAGCAAATTCGCCTCGATCTGGCGCACCCGTTCCCTGGAAATGGCAAATTGGTCGGCAATGTTCTGCAGGGTCTGGGGCTCGTCATTGAGCAGCCGAGTTTCCAGGATGGCCTGCTCCTTGTCGTTCAGCTGGCTGCGAAGATTTGCTATGATTCCCACCAGCCGATCGCGGATCTCCTGGCTGGCCACCAGCTCCTCGACATCCGGTCCGTCATGGGGGAGAAAGCTTTTCTGTTCATCCTCGGAATCGCCGCGGACCGGACTTTCCAGGGACACCTCCCAGTTGTCCATCCGCTGGTTCATCTCCACCACCTCGCTTTCCTTGACATGCAGACGCTCGGCCAGCAACTTGACCTCGGGCTTGAACCCCTGGGCCTCAAGGAGCTTCTTTTCCTTGTTGAGGCTGAAGAACAGCTTGCGCTGGGCCTGGGTGGTGCCGATCTTCACCAGGCGCCAGTTATCCATGATGAATTTGAGGATATAGGCCCTGATCCAGTACGCGGCGTAATAGGAAAACTTGACCCCGCGGTAGGGATCAAACTTCTTGGTGGCCTGGACCAGCCCCACGTTGCCCTCCTGGATCAGGTCCATGAAATTCTGCATCCAGTATTTCTGAAAATCCATAGCCACCTTGACCACCAGGCGCAGGTTGGCAGAAACCAGCCGATAGGCTGCGTCCGGGTCCCCGGTCTCCTGAAAATGCATGGCCAGTTCCTCGGTCTCCTCCCGGGAGAGGAGCTCATAGTGGCTGATTTCCTGCAGATAGCGATGCAGCGCCGGATTGCTGAGCGCTGGAAGATTCTTGTCCTCGGGCAGCAGGACCAGCGGATGCTGCAGATGACCCTCAGAATCTCTATCGTTTTCCATTACACTCATGCGCGCCGGATGCTCTTCTCAGTATCCCCGATCGGAGCGACCAGGGCCCCAGGGTAGAACTACTTGAAAAAATAAAATAAAACTCCATGAAAGAAACACATCTATCAACATGAATATTATATTATATCCTACTCTCAGAAAAAATTCACAGGATTCGGGCGAAAAGACCAAAAAACTCCCGGATCAAACAGCTCGACAGGAGCGGGCAAGCCCGGTGCAACCGGCACCTCATTCACCTTGTGCGGGAGGAGCGAAATGGAGCCGACCGCCTGTCGATTGTCAGACGGCGGCGCTCGGCCGCCTTCGGGAAAAGCGAGCCGTCGGTGTGCGGCAGGAACAGTGAGGCCATGTACTGGTCTTTGTAGGCCGGGACCTCGGAGAGTTCTATACTGGTCATCCGCCGGGCGGTCCTGGCCACGTCCCGACGGATACGGTTGCTGAGTTCGCTCATCCGGCAGCCCATGAGCGAGCCGTTACCCAGGTACAGGCAGTTGGCAGCCTCTATCTCCGGCAACAGGCCCACGGTCATGGCACTGTCGAGGTCGAGGAATGAGCCGAAGGCCCCGGCCAGGATGACCTGCTCCAGGTCGCCGACCGCGTGTCCCACCTCGCGCAGGAGCGTGGTCACTCCGGCATAGATGGCGCCCTTGGCCCGGATGAAATTGTCGATGTCCACCTCGGTGAGAACGATGTCCCGACCGATGCCGGCCTCTTCCGCCCGGACGAGCACATACTCCCAGCCGCTGCCTCCCGGACGGACGCGGTCCGTGTCCAGGCCGTGAAGGTAGCGGCCGCTCTCGTCGATGACCCCGCACTCGAACAGGGCGGCAATGATGATGAGCAGCCCCGAGCCGCATATCCCCACCGCCGGCCGGGCGTTGATGGTCATGATCATCGGCTCCAGGGTAACCGGGTCGAGGCTGAAGTCGTCGATGGCCCCCTCGCCTGCCCGCATGCCGTGCAGGATGCCGCCCCCCTCGAAAGCCGGGCCGGCGGAGCAGGCGGCGCAGGCCAGCCACTCCCGGTTGCCGACGACGATCTCCGCGTTAGTGCCGATGTCGATGAACAGGCTCAGCTTGTCGGTGCGGTACATGCCCGAGCTCATAACCCCGGCCACGATGTCACCGCCGACATAGCTGGAAACCGCCGGATAGAAAAACGCCATGCAGCGGTCGCTCAGGCGCAGGTCCATATCCGCGGCCCTGACCGGCGGGAACATCGTGGACACAGGCACATAGGGACTGCGGCGGATGTTGCGCGGTTCCAGTTCCAGAAACAGATGAGTCATGGTGGTGTTGCCGGCCAGGGTAATGGAGGTGATTTCGTCGCGGTCGAGGTGTTCCTCCTCGAGCATGGCTTCGATCAGGCCGTTGATGCTCTCCGCGGCCAGGGCGTGCATCAGCCTGAGTCCACCGGGTTGCTCGGCAACGAGTATCCGGGAGATGACATCCTCGCCGAAGCTCAGCTGGCGGTTGTAGTCGCCCCGCTCCGCCAGGACCCTGCCGCTCTGCTTGTCAATGAGCTGCGCATAGATGGTGGTGGTGCCGATATCCACGGCGATGCCGTAATTGCGCGCCGCCCGGTTGCCGGGCTGGATATGCAGCAACCGTGTGCGAAATCGCCGGCTGACCGGCCGCTCCAGGGTGACGGTCACCCTGAAATCATCCTCGCGCATGATCCTGGGCAACTGCTGCAGAACGGCAAAGCTGATCATGACCTGCCGCTCGCCGTGCTGTTCGGCCAGCGTCCGCAGCAGCCGGCCGGCATCGGCCTGCCGGTCTCCCTGGTCCGGATGGGGCAATTCCAGATAAAATTTCGCCACCGGGCAGGTGAAGCCCCCCTCCTCCCGCAGTTCGCCGAGGTCGAAAGCCTGCATGCGGGCGCGGTGGCGCTCCGGGACGCCGGACTCGAGGCGGCCGTCGCGCAGGCCGCCAGCGTTCTCTATCCGGATGGTTACGTCCCCTGAAACCTGCGCGGTGCATGCCTGCCTGATGCCCAGTTCCTGCTCTGCAGGGGTCAGGCGCTCGGAGATGCCGCCGGCAACCGAGCCTTGCTCCACCCTGACCCGGCATTTGCCGCAGACCCCGATGCCACCGCAGGAGGCATTGATATGCAGTCCGGCCTCCCTGGCGGCGCGGATGATCGTCGTCCCGGCCGCCACCAGCACCTGGCGGTTCGTCGGCAGAAAGGTAACTCGGCTGTTGGGGGGGGGGCCGTTCATGGTTTCTCCTTCGCATCTCCCCTGCCGGCAGGACCCTGCCCGGTCAGGATTCAGACGTGGTGGCGATTCATTGCATCTCTTATAATGCCATGCGTGTCCAAGTCAAAATCATTTCTTTTGTCAAAGCCTCTGATTCCCGGGCAAGAGAAAAAAATATGCCGCACTCCCTCTCGGGCTGCACTTTGCCGGAAATGAACGAATGGCGGCCGAATGATGCGGCCCGGACGGGCATCCCGTCGGCCCGCCGTGCCGCAAGATCGGCGAAGCGCAAAGGGCATCGAAACGGCGCTTCGATGCCCGCCTGAAGGGTAGCCAGAGCTGATGAGGCAGGGACGCGCCGCGAGCGAATTTGGCCGACAATTTGACAGTCCCCGAGCACCATCATATAATAAGTAATCCAAGAGAATAAAATAGAACCTCCGTTGACCTGATACATAAGGAGAAGACTCATGGCGTTTACCATCCGCAGTGTCGAATACTACTACACCGTAGTCAAGGACAAGCCCGGCGAGGCCTACAAGCTGCTCAATCTTCTTGCCCAGCTGGGGGTAAAACAACTGGCCTTTTCCGCCATTCCGATCGGCCCCGATTCCACCCAGCTCGCAGTGTTTCCAGAGGACAAGGCAAAGCTGGTCAGCGAGGCAAAGAACAGCGGCATCCACCTGGACGGACCGCATCATGCCCTGCTGATCAAAGGTGATGACGAACTCGGCGCCCTGGCCGGGATCCACCAGAAGATCTTCGAGGCGAATATCAACGTCTTTGCCTCCAGCGGGGTAACGGACGGAGAGGGAAGCTTCGGCTACCTGATCTACGTGAAGGAGGAGGACTTCCTCCGGGCGGTTGAAACCCTGGGGGTGTAGGAGGGGCTCAACGGGGGAGGAAGAGGCCGATCCTGCCGGACAGCAGGCCCGCGTCGGAAGCAGAAAAAAAGGCAGCGCACCCAGCGGGCACGCTGCCTTTTCTTATTCGGAGATGAATTCGTCCTTCAGGCCGGTTCAATGGCCGCCGGTGGTAAGGATGCCGCTGGCGGCAAGGATCAGGATAAGGGAGGTCATCACCGCGATCACGCCCATGGCGTTGTCCTTGCGGGCAAAGAGCCCCGGAATAATGACAATATAACATATGATGGTGACGCCGGACAGGATGACGATCGGGATAAAATTCAGGAAATCGCCCCGGCTGATCAGCTTGAGCCATGACCAGCCGGTGGGCAGCGTATCCCCATGCAGAAAGTTGGCGTTAATGGCAACCAGGTAGTCGTGCACAGGCATGCTCCAATAGCTGGCGATCTGGTCCGTCGGCACCACGGGCTTCATGATGCCGAGAACATAGAGGGCAAAGGTGATGAACATGAGCCCCAGGCCGACGAGCATGCCCTTTTCCAGGATATTGGCATAGAGCAGCTGCTCGGGGGTCGCTTCTCTCTTTATTTCAGACATATGATTCCTCCTCTTACGTTGCTCTTATAAAATGCCCATGACCGACAAGCCCTTGTGCAGGGCCTTGAGGCCGGCGAAGGTGAGAATAGCGATAACCATCCATCTGATGAATGTCGGCTTGGCCACCTTCAGGATGCGGACCCCGACCAGAGAACCAAGCATGATCCCGATCAGCGAGGGAACCACCATCATGGGGATGACGCAGCCCTGGTTCAGGTAAATCCAGGCGGCGGAGGTATCGGTGATGGACAGCAGGAACTTGCTGGTGGCGACGCTGATCTTCAGCGGCGCGCCCATCATCAGGTTCAGAACCGGCACATTGGCCCAGCCGGCGCCGAGCCCGAACATGCCGGCCATGAAGCCGATGATGATGAAAGTCAGCAGGCCGGGGATGGTGCGGTGAATCTTCCAGTTGATGTCCTGTTTGCTGCTCGGCTCATAATAAATGCCGGTGATCCGCAGGGCGGAGGACAGGTTGTCGGCCTGGGGCACATCCGGAACCGCGGACTTCTTGGCGGTGAGCATAATAGCGACAATACCGAGGATGGTGCCGCCCAGGGAGAGCTGCACGATATGGGTCGGCAGGGCCAGCCCGACCATGGCGCCGACAATGGCCATGGAAGCGGCAATCATGGCCACCGGCAGGGCCAGGCGGAGACTGGCCAGGTTGGCCTTGAGCAGGCCCGGCCCGGCGGCCAGGGCGCCGGAAAGGGCGACCAGCAGGCCGGCACCGCGGACAAAATCGAGATGAAAGGGAAAGAAGCCGCTGATGATCGGCACAAAGAGCACGCCGCCGCCGACGCCGCCGAGCACCGCGACAATGCCCATGATAAAGGTTACCACCAGCAGGACGACCGGCCATACCCACCAGGCGGTCCCGTCCGCTGTTGGGACCGGGGCCTGCGCCATTGCCTCGCTTGCCCAGGCCATTGCTGGAACAAGGGCCAGGATGCTCCAGGCGATGGATATCCTGCCCAACTTCTCAACCATCCTCTTGACCATGAACTCCCCCTCCTTCTTGATAAATTAATTCATCTCTTCATAGGCCTGAATAACTAAGCCAGGCAGGCGTGTCACCACGTCAGGCATATCTCTTTGCCGGTCTAGCAAAAACAGGTAGAACACTTTATTTCCGGAACCGGCAATATGAATAGCCGTTCATTGACAAATCCCCGAATCATTAATGCTTTCCAGCTCTCTCTGTCAAGAAAAAACTGGATCCAGACTGCGATAAGTCTTTGCAATAAGGGACAAAATGGCACGTTGCGCTTTGCTTCATCCGGAGAGCGGACAATATTAACCCGGTGAAAAGCGGGAAATTTTTCCGCTGCCCGATGCAACAATCTGAAACATTGGAAGAGCAGGTGACATGAAAATACAGACGGAAAGGTGGGAGGAAGGAATGGACACCGGCGTGATCAGGAGTTGATCGGCAACCGGCGGCCAAAAGGGATTAGTTGTGTTTTTGAACCACGCCGGTCAAGTCCTGCAAGCCCGCCATGTGTTGCATCATCTCATGAATGCTCAACCGGTATACATGGGAAAACCGGCGACCAAATCCCGAATCTGCTTGACAAAGCCGGATGGGGGATCAACAAACTCGCAGCCGAAACCGATATTCTCCATTATTTCATTGTCACAGACCCACTTGATCTCCATATTCAGTATCTGAGAAAAAGTAAACGGGTCCGGTCCGCGCAACCCTATGAACAGGACGCTCCCTTTTTCCCGAAAACTCCCGGCCTCCTCCCTGGCGAGAGTAAAAAACAGACCGCCTTCACTCAGATTCAGAACCTTTACCTGATGTTCCTTATGGGTATCCACCTCGGCTACCAACCCACTGATTGCCAGTTCATCCGGAAAATAAATGCGCCTGTACCGACGATAATCCGCACCGCCGCTGTCCATAATCAACACTCCCAAGTCCCTTTTCGCGAGGCCATCATTATTTTTATAGCGGGAGACAGAATGCGATCACAACGCACCTCGTGCATCCGCATCTTATTTCTAACGCCTGTGACCACTTTCAGATCGCCAAATACAGAGAAATTCTCTGCTGATTCCTGCAGTTACCAGCAATCGCCACGACCAAGGACGACCTTTCCTGACCACTCGACACGGAAATGCGCATAGTGTCCGCCAGTCCCCGCGGCAAGCCTGGAAGACCGACCGTGAGGACGGATCACCCGCCGTTGGCGCCGATCATTGTTGCTGAAAAGAGCTCGTAACGGTTCCGGCCTTTTTTCTTGGCCTCGTACATGGCGATATCCGCGTGCTGCAGCATGGTATACGCATCTTCGCAGTCGTCAGGATAAATACTGATGCCGATGCTGGCCCCGATGGAGCAAGTGTGCTCATCCACCACCATAGGCTCGTTGAGGATCTCGATGGTCTTCTCGGCGACATACTTTGCGCCGTCCACTGAATTGGTACTCTCCAGGAGGATAACGAACTCGTCCCCCCCCAGCCGGCAGACGCTGTCGGAGGCGCGGAGCATCTGCTTCAGCCGGTCGGCGACCAGCCGCAGCACCCTGTCCCCCACGGCATGGCCATATTTGTCGTTGATGGGCTTGAAGCGGTCCAGATCGATGTACAGCAGGCAGATAATCCGGTTATGGCGCTTGGCTAGGGAAATGGCTTGGGGCAGCCTTTTGTTGCAGAAATTCCGGTTGGGCAGGTTGGTCAGGGAGTCATGGTTGGCCATGTACCTGATCAGCTCCGCAGCCTGCTGCCGGTCGGTCACGTCCTGGAACACCAGGACCGCGCCGGTCAGCAGGTTGTTCTCGATGATCGGGTTGGACCGGCAGTCCACGGGAAAGCTGGTGCCGTCCTTGCGCAGAAAACGGAGCTCATCGTAGTGGAAGGACTCCTTCGGCGCTCCGTCCTGAAAAAAAGGGCAGCAGTCCACCTCGAAATCATCGGTGCCGGGCTTGGACGCCTTGAAAATTTCCCGGTAGGAGCGCCCGAAGACCTCATCCAGGTCATAGCCCAGCATCCTGAGGGCGGCCGAATTGGCAAAACTGATCCGCTGCGCGCCGTCCACCCCGCAGATGCCGTTGGCGGCCGCATCCAGGATCATTTCATAGTTGCGGGTCAAATCCTCGATTTCCCGCCGGGCATGGTAGGCGTTGATGATGTACCTGATCCGGTTGCGCAGCACCGACCACTGAATGGGCTTGCGGATCAGATCGACCGCGCCGGCGCTGAACGAGCGATCGATAGACTCTTCGTCATTCAGGGCGGTGATCATGAGCACCGGAGGTGGAGTGCCCTCGGAAAACTTGAGGTGCTCGCAGACCGAGAGGCCGTCGATGCCCGGCATGGCAATGTCCATGATCACCAGGTCAAAGGGAGTGGAGGAAATCTTCACCAAAGCCTCCGCGCCATTGACCGCCTCGGTAACCTCGTATTCTTCCCCCTCCAGAAACTGCCTGAGCAGCATCCGCATAATCTCGTCATCATCGACGATCAGTATCGAAGGGCACTTGCGGCTAACTGCCAAGGTCATCTCCGTTCCGCTTCCAGCGGGGCATCTGGTTAACAAGCAAAGACATTCTTATAGTGAGGGAAAACTCATTTTTTATCAAGCTCTTCTGTCAGAAAAACCGTCATCGCCCCGGCTTCCTTCCTGATTTGCGCCAGAAAGGGGCCGACTTCTTCCAGCTTTTTGTTCTTGGCCATGTTCTCCACCCTCTGGCAAAGACCGGCAAGGCCCACTGCCCCGAACTGGCTGCTGCTGCCCTTCAGAGTATGCGCTGTGCGGCGCACCACTTCAAAATCCAAGCGGCCGGCCGCTTCTTCCAATTGGCGAAGGCGCTGCGGCAGGGAATCGACAAAGACCCGGATCACCGGATCAATGTTCCCCATATTCTGCTTCAATTTGGCAAAAACCGTGGCATCTATCGGGACAGACGGCTCCCCTGTTGCCGGATGGACTTTTTCCCCCTCTTTTTCCATCGTCTCGTGCCGGGCCGAAACGACCTTGAGGCCTGATCCGGGAAGCCAGTTGTCAAGTACCCCCTGCAGTTTGCCGAAATCGACAGGCTTGACCAGATAGTCATTCATGCCCACCTCTTTGCAGTGCTGGCGGGTTGCCGAGGTGGCGTCGGCAGTCAGCGCAACGACCTGCGGCCGCTTCCGTCCAAGCTCCGCGGCCTGCGCATAGATCCTGCCGGTGGCTTCAAAGCCGTCCATCACCGGCATCTGGCAGTCCATAAAAATAAGATCAAACACCTCATTGGAGGTCATTTCCACTGCCTCTCGACCGTTTTTTGCGATGCGCACCCTGGCCCCAGCACCCTGCAGGATCATCTTCAGTACGAACTGGTTGACTTCGTCATCCTCGACGATCAGGATCAATACCCCCCCTTCCATCTCTGCTGGTTCAGCTTCCGCAAACGACACCGGTTCCTGCAGCGTCCTGGCTTCCACGGTAACTTTTCCCCGGCCGGCCGAATCAGACCTGGCGACAACCGACAGGCGCAGGGTGAACCAGAACGTGCTGCCCTGACCGGGGGTGGACTCCACCCCGATCTCGCCGCCCATCAGTTCAACCAATTTCTGACAGATGGAAAGGCCGAGACCGGTGCCCCCATAGCGGCGGGTGGACGAGCTGTCCACCTGGGAAAATGGCTTGAACAGGCGGTCCATCTTGTCTGCCGGTATCCCCGGCCCGCTGTCCTGCACCTCCATCCGCAGGGTTTCCCTGTCACCGTCGGACCGGATGCTTTTCACCCGCAGAACCACGTCGCCGCGCTCGGTGAATTTGATGGCGTTCCCCACCAGGTTGAGAAGAATCTGCCGGATCCGGAAGCTGTCGCCGAGATAGCGCTGGGCCAGCCCGGACTCAATTTCTGCGTAAACCCGTACATTTTTTTTCCTGCCGGCCAGGCCGAACAAGGTCATCAGCTCCTCCATCAGACCGCTCAGGTCGAATTCGGCGATTTCCAGCTCCATCATCTCCGCTTCGATCTTGCTGAAATCAAGGAGGCTATTGATCAGGGTCAGCAGGTTCCTGGCCGAGGCAAGGATGAGGCTGGCAAATTTCTCCTGCCTGGGGTCGAGTTTGGAATCCAGGAGCAGCTCGGTCAGACCTATGACGCCGTTCATCGGGGTCCTTATTTCATGGCTGATCATCGCCAGGAAGTCGCTCTTGGCCTTGTTGGCTGCGTCCGCCTGCCTGGAGAGCTTTTGCAGGCGGGCATTTTCTTCGCTGAGGGCGGCAAGATCGGTCCGCAGTTCAAGCACCTGTTTCCGGAGATGTTCCAATTCAGCGCCCATTATCAATCAAAGAGTGAGAGTTGGCGGCCGGATGGTTTCCGGCGCCTGGTTGGCCGAGGTACGTCGGCGGCGGCAAAATACCCTTCAGGGATTTCCCGGATAAACCTGGAGGGCTGGCGAGCGGAAGGCGTGCCGTCGATGCTCCGCGTTCGGGCATGGCCGAGATAGAGAATCTCCCGGGCCCTGGTCATGCCCACGAAGAACAGCCGCCGCTCCTCCTCGAGGTACTCTGCTTCCTCTTCAGCAGCGAGCTGCCGGCGTGGGGCCAGGGGCAACAGCCCCTCTTCCGCGCCCACGAGAAAAACCACCCGAAACTCAAGCCCTTTGGAAGCGTGCAGGGTCATGAGGGTCAAGGCGTCCGCCCGCTGATCATACACAACCGAATCGCTGTAGCGCTGCAGATGGGAGGAAAAGTCCGCCAAGGATGTTCCGAAGGCGTCGGCCAGCCGCAGCAGGCGATCAATCTCCTCGTTTTCCCGGGCAAAACTGTAGCGGGAAGACACGAGCCGGAGCGCCGGGACAATGCCCTGGGTCGCAGCAACTTCCCGGATTGCCCGCAGCAACTCGGCCAACTCCGCGAGGCGTCCCTGCACCGGGCCCGGCAGAGCTTTCCGGCAGCTGACAAGCGTCTCCCATGGGTCCCCGCCGCCAGCCAGAAGCTGTTCAACACGGGCCAGGGTCGCCCTGCCGATGCCCTTCTCATGCCGCAGCAGGGACAGCAGCTGGGCGCTCTCCGCCTGGCCGGCGGCCAGCAGCGTCCAGAGATAGAGCAGCGAGGACGGTCCTGAAAGGAAGAAGGGGACCACATCGACGACCTGCACCGGAAACCCGTGGTCAAGAAGGGCCGCGGCCAGAATCTCGGCCTGCCGGCCCGTCCGGTACAGCACCGCGATGTCACCAAGGGCAAGGCTGCCACCCGTCGTGCCGAGACGTTCGACCTCGCGGTGCGATGAGCCCCCAATCAGGGACTCGATCCGGCGGATGAGGAACGCGGCCTCGCCGGCCGGGGTGTCGGCGCAAAATGCATGCAGCTCACCCGGCCGGGCAGACACCGCTTCATTGCGGACCTGGGGACCGGGGTGACTGTTGCGGGCAATTAGGGCGGCGGCGGCGGAAACAATCGCTGCACCGCTGCGATAGTTGCGCCACAGCGCATGCTGCTCGGCCTCCGCATCCTGGGCAAACTGGAAAAACCAGCGGGGGCTGGAGCCGCGAAAGCCGTAGATGGCCTGATCCGGGTCGCCGATGGCAAAGACCGGCGAGGTTGCGGCAAGGCTCTGGACCAGGTGATACTGCCCTTGGTTCAGGTCCTGGAACTCGTCAAGCAGAAGGTGCCCGGTGCCGCGGCGCATGGCCGCCGCTCCGCCCTTCCGCTGCAGCAGCGCGAGCGCCGCCGGAACCACGCCGTCGATGTCGACAAGCCCCTCCGCCGCCAGCCGGTCTCCATAGCGGTTCAGCGGTTGCGGCAGGGAACCGGCAGGGGCGCCGGTGTGCAGATGCTCCTGAAGCTGTTGCTCCAGGTCCGCCAGTTGCCCGGTGCCTGCCTCCGGCCAGAGGACCCGCATGAGCAAGCGGCGCTGCTCCGGTCCGGCCACCTGCAGCTTCGGGTTTTCCGCCCGCAGCCAGTGCAGGCAGTAGCCGTGCAGCGTGCCGACGAAAAGGGCCGCCTCAGGCCCCAGCGCCGCCGTCAGCCGTTCCCGCAGCTCATCTGCGGCCCGGTTGGTGAAGGTGAGCACCGTGCACGGGGACTGACCCTCCCTGACCAGCCGGACCACCCGCTGCACCAGGGTATGGGTCTTGCCGGTGCCGGGGCCGGCCTTGACCAGAATATGGCGGGCCCTGCTCGCCACTATCGCCTGCTGTTCCGGGTTTAGCTCTCTCGCGCCCCCGCTCGGGGAAACCGCCTTTTTATCCTTCGCCGGTCCGGACCTGGTCCGCCTGACCCTTGTGGGCCGGGCGGCCATCACCTGCCCGAAAAGATGGCGCTGGCCGCCAAATGCCCTGCGCTCCTCTTCGGTGAACACCCTGATCACGCCGTATTCCCCGTCATAGCCCGCCTTCCTGATCACCCGGCCGCTGCGCACCCGCGCGATGGCCTCGGCGAGATGGGGCGAGGACTCCCGGGCAATCGTTTCCGTCGGAATCGTCAGCAGCAGGGCAAGCTCCGAGCCGAACTGCTGGACCAGCCTAACGTAGGCCTCGTTCACTCCCTTGGTTGCAGGGCCGGCACCCAGCATCTCGCCAAGCAGTTCCGCCAGCGGCACCAGGCTGTGCACCCGCGGCGATCCGGGGCGATACAACGGGGCGTCCCGGTCCGCCAGTTCCATGACCCGGTTCAGGACCCCGACGGTCAGGGGGCGGTTGCACACCGGGCAGATCCCTTTCGCGTGCCGCGTCACGGCAGGCTCCATGCAGACCCCGCATTTGCGGTGGCCGTCGCAGTGGTATTTACCCTCTTCCGGGTAGAATTCGATGGTTGCGGCAAAGCGCTGTTCGCCGCTCTCGCCAACCGGCTCGCGCAGGGCCTCGCGCAGGGAGGGAAAATCAAAGCCGGTGGTCAGGATGTTGGCTTCCCGGCCGAGCTTGGCCGGTGAATGACAGTCTGAATTGGAGATCAGGGTGAAGCGGTCCAGGGCTGAAACCAGCCGGTTCATATCCGGGTCAGAGGAGAGGCCGGTCTCCAGGGCAAAGATCTGGTCGCTGAGATCGCCGAAGCACTCCTCGATGGCATCAAACCCCGATTTGGAGCCAAACAGGGAAAACCAGGGCGTCCAGACGTGGGCCGGCACCAGAAATCCCTCTGGCGCTTTCTCCAAAACGATTTCCAGGAGGTCCCGGCTGTCCAGGCCGAGGATGGGCCGTCCGTCTGCCTCGATATTGCCGATGCCGGCCAGGACGCTGTTGATGCGCTTAACCGAGGCAAAATCAGGGGCAAAGAGGATATTGTGCACCTTGCGCACCTGCCCCCCCCGTTTGTAGATGGAACTGATTTCCGCGGTCAGGACAAAACGGATAGGGCCGACATCAGCATGCAGGCCAGGGAGAAGCACGCTGTCGGGGATGCCAGTCTGCTCCGGCTTCAGCCGGAAAAAACCGGGCTCGGCCTCGACCAGGCTTTCGGTAATCTGGCGCAGCCAGCCGGGATGAGTAAAATCGCCGGTGCCCACCACCTGGATCCCCTTGACCGCGGCCCAGGCGGCAAGCCCCTGCAGATTGCTGGATTTGCTGGTTGCCCGCGAAAAAAGGGAGTGGATGTGCAGGTCTGCTATATAGCGCAACGCAACCGCCCCTTCATGGCTGGATGTTATTGGCTGCGGCGGTTCCCGCCCGCCGCTTTGTAGAGCCCGTGCTGCCGGATATATTCCAGGACCGGCGGCGGGACGAGGCCAGCCACCGGCTTTCCCCGGGCGAGCAGGGAACGCACCTGCGACGATGATACCTGAATCGCCACGTCGGGTAAATAGATTATCCGAAAACCATCCTCCCGCTGCCAGACCTGCCTCGCCTGATCAAGCTGAAAAGTTCCGGGCAGGGCGGCGACCCGGGCCCCCATGTCATCAAGGGCAAAGCCGGGGCGGGCGACCACGACGAGATGGGCCAAACGGAACAGCTCACTATACCGGAACCAGAGCCTGATCTCGGCGAACATGTCCGCGCCGATGATGAGAAAGAATTGCCTCGGGCCGAGGCGGCGATGCAATTCCCGCAGGGTATCCACGGTATAGGAGGGAGGGGGGCGTTCCGCTTCCATGAGGGATACCGCAAGCCTGGGGTCCTCCCCCACCGCGGCCTCCAGCATGGCCAGCCGATGGCCGAAGGGGGTGAGGGGGCGCTCCTTGTGCGGGGGGCCGGTCGCTGGCACAAACAGCAGCAGATCCAGGTTGCAGCGGGCCAGCACGGTGTGGGCCACCGCCAGATGCCCCTCATGCACCGGATCAAAGGTCCCGCCGAGGATGCCGATCCTGTGTGCCTTTTCAGAATCCATTCGCCGTATCCCTCTCTGACCGACAACCATCGGAGTCGGGGTCGGTATCGAAATCGAAAAAAATGTCTTCACGTAATGAAGAAACGGTTTCGTCCGGATGCGCGAACGCCTTCCGGTGGATAACCGATACCGATAGCGATACCGACATTGAGACGGGGTCTACGCCCGAACCTCCCCGTCGCCGTAGACGATGAACTTTCTGGTGGTCAGCTCTTCCAGGCCCATGGGGCCGTAGGCGTGCAGCTTGGTGGTAGAGATGCCGATCTCGGCACCCAAGCCGAACTGGCCGCCGTCGTTGAACCTGGTCGAGGCGTTGACCATCACCGCCGAGGCATCCACCTCCCGCAGGAACCTCTGGGCATTGGCATAGGAGCGGGTAACGATGGACTCGGTATGCTGGGAGCCGTAGCGTTCAATATAGCGCAGGGCCTCGTCCAGGTCGTCCACCACCTTGACCGTCATGATCAGGTCCAGGAATTCGGTGCCCCAGTCGCTTTCCTGCGCCTCGGTCATGGTCGGGACAACAGCCCGGCTGCTGGGGCAGCCGCGCAGTTCGACCCCCGCCCCCTGCAGGGCGGCGGCCACGGCCGGCAGAAAGACGGCGGCGATCCCGCGGTGCACGAGGAGCCCTTCCAGGGCGTTGCAGACCCCGGGCCGCTGGGTCTTGCCGTTCATGCAAATCCTGACCCCCATGTCGATATCCGCCTCCTGGTCCACATAGACGTGGCAGACGCCCTTGTAGTGCTTGAGCACCGGGATCCGGGAGTTTTCCGCGACAAAGCGGATCAGCCCCTCCCCACCCCTGGGGATGATCAGGTCGATAAATTCCTCCTGGGCCAGGAGCGCATTCACCGCCTCCCGGTCGGTAAAGGGGATCACCTGCACGCAGGCCGGCGCAAGGCCTTCGGCGGCCAGGGACTCCTGCAGCACTTCGGCCAGGGCCAGGTTGGAATGGATTGCCTCGGAACCGCCGCGCAGGAGCACCGCATTCCCAGCCTTGAGGCACAGGGCTGCCGCGTCGATGGTCACGTTGGGCCGGGATTCATAGATCATCCCCACCACCCCGAGCGGGACCCGCATGCGGCCCACGGTGATGCCGCTGGGCCGCCGCTTCAGCTGCTCGACCTGCCCCACCGGGTCGGGCAGGGCCGCCACTTCGCGCAGACCCTGGACCATGGAATTGATGACCTTGTCGCTCAGGGACAGCCGGTCGAGCATGGCGGCGGAGAGGCCCTTGGCCCGGCCGGCGGCGAGATCAAGCTCGTTCTGCGCACCAATCGCCTCGCGCTTTGCGACCAGCGCCTCCGCGGTCCTGAGCAGCACCCTGTCCTTGACCTGCGTGGGAATGGCTGCCAGGGGGCGGGAAGCGGCCCGCGCCTGCCTGGCCATTTCGATCACCGTTGTCCTGATGTCCTTCTTGTCCATGTCCTACTCCTCTCCCCCGCCTTTGCCGGGAGAATATGCCGTACCGCCGGCGTCCAGCAGCACCAGGTTGTCGCGATGAATGACCTCCTCGCTGTCATTGAAGCCCAGCAGATCTTTGATCTCACTGCTTCGATGCCCCTTGATCCGCTCGATATCGGCGGTGCTGTAATTGGTCAGGCCGGCGGCGATGACCCGGCCGCCCGCATCCCGGCACTGCACCGGGGCCCCGACCCCGAAACTCCCCTCAACCTCGAGTATCCCCGAGGGCAGGAGGCTCTTGCCCCGCTCGACCAGGGCACGGCAGGCACCTTGGTCAAGGACGAGAAATCCCTGCGGCTTGAGAACATAGCCGATCCAGTGCTTGCGGCTGGGAAGCTTGTCCGGGCTGGGCAGGAAAAAGGTGCCCACCAGATTGCCGCTGAACAGGTCGCGCAGGATATCCCTGCGGTTGCCCGGCCCGATAAAGGAACTGCCGCCGCTGGCGGCGACCATCTTCGCCGCGCGAATCTTCGACTGCATGCCACCGGTGCCAAGGGCGCTGCGACTGTGGCCGGCCATGGCCTCGACCTCGCGATCGATCCTGGCCACGGTATACACCGGCCGGGCGGCGGGATCTTCCTGGGGGTTGGCCGTAAAGAGGCCGCCCACGTCGGTAAGGATGATGAACATCTCGGCACCGATCATGTTGGCGATGAGCGCCCCAAGGGTGTCGTTGTCGCCGAAGCGCAGTTCTTCCACGGACACCGTGTCGTTTTCGTTGATGATCGGGATCACCCCGAAATCGAAGAGGGTCAAAATAGTGTTGCGGACGTTGAGATAGCGGTCCCGGCTCGACAGGTCCGCATGGGTGAGCAGGACTTGGGCAACTTCCTGCTGCAGCCTGCCGAAGGCCTGCTCATAGGCCTGCATCAGCAGGCTCTGACCGATCGCCGCCAGGGCCTGCTTGACCTTGAGGCCCTGGGCAGGCTTGTGGGTGCCGGCAAGCCGCTGCCGGCCCGCTGCCACGGCGCCGGAGCTGACCAGGATGACCTCCCGGCCGGTGCTTCGCAGAAAGGTCAGTTCGCGGGCCAGGTTGTCGATGACCTCGGCTTTGAGTCCACTGCTGTCCGTCAGCACGGCGCTGCCCGCCTTGACCACGACCCGCCTGGCCTGATCGAAAAGGGTCTGCCGGTAGTAGAGGCCGTCGTCCCTGTTGACCTGGAAAGTCATTGCTCCCTCATTCCGCCCTGATCAAAATTTGTTCATGCGATACCGACGCCGGCAATCTCTGCATTTCTTCACAATCACTGCGGCGGATGATCCGTGTTTTCACTTTTACTTGATTTATCAAGAAGCTTTGCAAGGAGATGGATCAAGGCGTCCAGGCCCTGGCCGGTCTCGGCCGAAATGGCTACCGTCTGCAGCCCCTCGCCGGCAAAACGCTTCTTGAGCGCACGCAACCGCCCGGAATCAATAAGATCAATCTTATTGAGGACAATAACATACCGGCGGCTGAGAAGCTCCTGGTTATACTTTGCCAGTTCATTTTCCAGCACCCGGAAATCGGTCAGGGGCTGGTCGCCCTCGCTGCTGCAGTCGATGACATGGAGCAGGATCGAAGTCCGCTCAATATGCTTCAGGAAACGATGGCCCAGGCCGACGCCCGCGTGCGCGCCCTCGATAAGGCCGGGAATATCGGCAATAATGCAGGGATCGCAAAACTTGAAGGCAAGGACCCCCAACTGCGGCTCGAGGGTAGTGAAGGGATAGGGAGCGACCTTGGGATTGGCTGCCGACAGCTTGGACAGCAGGGTTGATTTGCCGGCGTTGGGCAGGCCGATCAGCCCCACGTCCGCCAGCAGCTTCAGCTCGATCTTCAGCCAGCGCTCCTGGCCGGGCGTGCCTGGGGTCGCCTTGCGCGGCGCCCGGTTGGTCGAGGTGGCAAAACGGCTGTTGCCGAGTCCGCCCTTTCCCCCCTGGGCGACCAGAAATCTGGCGCCGGGCTCGGTCAGGTCGATGAGCAGCTCGCCGGTCTCGGCATCCCGGATCACCGAGCCCAGCGGCACCGGAACGATGAAGTCCTTGCCGCCGCGTCCGTGCATGTCCTTGCCGCCGCCGTTCTGCCCCCGCTCAGCCTTAAAATGCGAGGCAAAGCGAAAGTCGAGCAGGGACATCTTGCGCGGATCCGCCTCCAGGTAGACGCTGCCACCAGCCCCGCCGTCGCCGCCGTTGGGCCCCCCCTTGGGCACATACTTCTCCCGCCGGAAGCTGACGCAGCCGTTGCCGCCGTCGCCGCCCTTCACGTAAAATTTCGCTTCGTCGATAAAGGCCATAATGTATGCCGCCAAAAAAAAACTCGACCATCAAGCACGCTTGAGGTCGAGTTTTTCATTCTTGCTCAAACCAGGTCCATCGGGCCTGATTTGCAGGTACCTTTCCTGACCGCGGACCGGACAGAATTATTGCGGATAGACACTCACCCGTTTGCGGTTGCTGCCAAAGGATTCATATTTGACCACGCCGTCGATCTTGGCAAATAAAGTGTAATCCTTGCCGCAGCCCACATTGGAGCCTGGATGAATCTTGGTCCCCACCTGGCGCACCAGGATGTTGCCGGCCTTGACCACCTGGTCGCCGAACCTCTTCACTCCGCGCCGCTGCCCTTTACTGTCGCGGCCGTTCCGTGAACTGCCGCCTGCTTTTTTATGTGCCATGCTGATGTCCTCTCGGGTCTCGATTCTGTGCTCAGGCTGCAATATCTTCAATGATCAGGGCGGTGAAGTGCTGGCGATGGCCACGCTTGAGCCGGTAGCCCTGCCGCCGTCTCTTCTTGAAGACGACGACCTTCTTGGCCTTTCCCTGCTCGGCGATCTTGGCTACCACCCTGGCGCCGGCAACCACCGGGGTGCCTATCTTCACATCCTCGCCGTTGACGACCATCAGGATGTCGGACAGTTCCACGGTGTCGCCGACATTGCCGGCCAGTTTTTCCACGCGCAGTTTGTCGCCGGGGGCCACCTGATACTGTTTGCCGCCGGTGCGAATGATAGCGTACATGAAGTCCTCCATATAGAACAAGCTCAAGTCAATATGCTTGGTTGGCAGAATTATCAATATAACTACAAAATGCCAACGGCTGTCAAGAACAAATATTTATTTTGTCAGGTCAGAAATGATGGCTTCGTCTAGGGCCGTCAAAGGAGATGGGCAAGCAAATAGCTCCAGGAGCACAGCGCGCAAATTTTAAAAAATGGAGGGACGATACGATCGACCAGGTGACGATGGAAGGAGCTCGATACCGCTGATGCGTGTTAGTAAGCCAATATTGACTGCTCCCAACCTCCGATATGAGCAACAAAAAGGATAGATTCTCAGAAAAGCTTAACCAAGCACTGGTAGGTCGCGATCGATAGAATCCACAGGCGACAGGGGTACCCTGGTTAACGATTTTTCATTCCCCTTAGAAATTCCTCCTTGTCGCGCAGAATGGTTTTCTGACCTTTGCCGATATTGTCACTTACGTATTTATATCCAAGTTGACTGCAGCATTTTTCCTCGTCACCTTTTCTTTTGAAATCACAGCTCCCAATTTCCGTCACCAGTGCCGTTGTTCCGGTTTTCGGGTCATAGTCGGGGAAATATGCTTTCCATCCTTCTGGTAAATCATATGCAACAAACTCGTCTCCTGGCCAAAAGCCAGCACACTCTCTTGCCTCATGATTCAACGCAATTCCCCAACGGGCGGGAGCAGCTTGCGCAAAAGAAAAAGTGAAAAGTAAGCTACCAAAAAACACTGATGTACAAATTATTTTTTTCATGCGGAAAAATATCATATTACTGTCCTGAGCCAATGCCCTAAAGGCCTGTCATGACCTGATGATCTCTATTAAACTTGAAAACCGGTCGCAGGATTTGAACCCCGGTATTTTCATAACATATTGATGTATCATATCTCTTTTGGCATTATTTATGCTAAACACTACCTGTTTCCTCACTCAACCTTTATCGCATCTCTTTATTGTGAAAGAGATGGTGAAACATGATCCATGGAAAAGAAGAAGATGGGGTCCTTATCATGATTCCGGCAGGTCCACTCAAGGTCGTCTTTGGCCCCGAAATGGAATATGCAGGCTCTATATCCCCTGTAGCGTCGATTGGAAATACCAGGATACTGTGATTATTACGATTTGTTGCATATATCAAGTTCTCGTATACCGTAACTCCTGCAGGTTCATACATCTCAGAGATGGTCGACGAAATGGTTTGGGTTGGGGCAAAATTCCCTGTTCCATCAATAGGAAATACAAGAATGTTGCGGCCGCCATAATTGGCAACATAAATAAAATCCCCCTTTAGAGCAGTACTGTAAGGAATACTCAAGGTAGTGCTGCTGCCGGAAATGGTACGGGTCGGCGCGATATTACCTGAAGCGTCGAGAGGAAATACCAGAATACTGGGGGCAAGGGCATTTGCCACATATATCCAGTTTGCATCCACCGTAACCCCGAGAGGGTCATTTAATGTAGTGCTGCCGCCGGAAATGGTACGGGTCGGCGCGATATCTCCAGACCCATCTATGGGAAATACAAGAATCTTGTTCCCTATCGCGTCTGCCACATAAATCCAATTCTTATCAACCGCAACCCCGGCAGCTGAAACTAAGGTTGTGTTCGCTCCTGCAATGGTACGGGTCGGCGCGATATCTCCAGACCCATCTATGGGGAAAATGTCGATACTATCGTCATCTATACTGGCTGCATAAATCCAGTTTCCGTCCACTGCCAACCCAAGCGGATTAGATATGGTAGTGTTTGCCCCAACAATGTTTGTTAATGCCGGGGTGTCACCCGAGGCATTATTGGGTAATGTCGTAATGCCATTGCCGTACTGATTGACTACATAAATCTGCGCATAAACCGGAACGACACCTACACATATATCAAACAATACGAAGAGGAAAGCAACAATCATCAATTTGTTTTGAAACATAAAAATCTCCTTTAATTATGACAATGGTTAGATCATTTTTCTATGTCTAATTGGTGTGTCAGACCACCTCTCCTCGCAAAAAAAGCTCAATCTAGGAAAGGTTGATATTTGGATGAGATTAACACTGGCAATGACAAGGAAGGCAACCTGCGCCAGTTGAACTGATACAGGTTGCCTACTGTCCTATGGTATTTAAGGCTCTGAGTTGTTTGTTATCGCCGGCAGGAACATGGGCCAGAAAAATCTGTCAATGCATTCAACATTGACATCAGTTACATTTCCGCCAGATATTGTACCCGTGCCATTCGTTACCTTACAAAACTGATCGGGATCGGCAGGTTGCGTTAAGACAGTGACGGCATAAGTGCTGCCGTCATCAAGGGGTGTCGAGAAAACAAAACTGCCGTCCGCCGTGACCGTTACATCATCCCCCAGATTGTTTTGCAAGACAACGTTATTCCCGGGTGCCAGACCCATTACCATGCCGCCTACACTGTAGGATGTCTTCAATTCATACGAACCGATATCACAGACAGCATTCCCATCCTTATTTCCGTCTGCCGGGCGGGCAATACCCCTTTGATCGGTGGCAGGAAAATTGGCAGGGTCTCCTGCATCGATTGCCGGACTCCCTTCAGTTAATGCATGGGTAAAGGTCGGCCCGCCGTTATCCTGCAGGTTGGCAAGAAGAGGATCAGTATTCTGCAAGTCGCCTGTCTGATTGAAAAAACAACTTCCGTCACTGCTGATATTATAACCAAGTGAATTTTGTACTTGAGAACAATTATAACTTCCGTAGTTCGTATTTATGTTGTTAGAAAGAATAGTATTGCGAACATTGTGATAAGAAGAACCATTGCCTGAAATTCCGGCAGATGCTCCAGGAGTTGTAGATTGATTATCGACAATCGTGCAGTTTGTAAACGAATTTGTTGTTCCTGGTTGGGTTAAGACAGCTCCCCACCCTGATACATTTCCGCTTATGGTAACATTCGTCAAAGAGGCGCTATTATTATTATAGAGTGCCCCTCCCCAATCCGTCGCGCTATTTCCGCTCAGGGTCGATCTCTCGAGAATAACCGAGCCAAAATTGTAAATTCCACCGCCATATGCTGAGGAATTCTCTGCTATCGTGCTCTCGCTGATGGTTAAGGCACTATACCTCCGTCATTGAATATTGCCCCCCCGGCACCTGAAGCCCCAGAGTCCTTGTTGTTGATCATGACGCAGTTGGCGACAGTCAGGTTGCCCTGGTTGTATATCCCGCCGCCGCCGGTTCCGGTAACCAACCCGTCAGCAATTGTAAGGTTCTGGACAACGGCATTGACTCCACTACTGATGCGCAGCACTCTATTGGCAGTATTGCCGCTGATTATCAGACTTGCCGCCCCTGGCCCAACAATGGTTAAATCCTGAGTCACTGCCGGCAGCATTGCGACAAGTGTGATCGTACCGGTAACGCTGAAGGAAATTGTATCTGCTGCTGAAGGGTCCCCTGCCGGGCAATCAGTGGAACCCGACTGGTCACCCCCGTTAACATTGGTAATCGCCTCCCTTAATGAACATTTGCCATTGTCAGCCTCTTCGTCGGCAAGAGTATCTACGGTGAGAATTGCAGCCGTTACTGAAGTTATATTTATAATAAAAATTGAAACAATTAAACAAAATGATATGGTAAAATCATTCAATATTCTTTGTAACATAAGACCACCTACTTTATTCTATTCAATGACAATTAAGATTGAGCGAGAACAGCAGAAATCCCATACACCAGATTTGACTCTAACCCATGTTTATGCTCCAGGCAATCTCAACCTGCCGGAAGGAAGGGAAACTTGAGCTTGATCGTAAATATACGTAACAATAATAACCTGGTCGCAGAACAACCCAACATTAATCTGCCGCCAATTTAACCAACATGCTACCGGCAATCTCAAATGAGGTCACCGATCACCTTTAACAAAAGTAATCACGGGTGCTCTGCACCGGAACTGGACTGCCCGGCCTGTGGACAACTTTCGTCCCTCCGGAATATACCAATCTGTTCCCTGCGAAGATCGATGTCGAAAGTGTCTTCTTCGGCGAAGATGGCCTGACCGTTCCTGAATCCGGCGAATATGCCCTTGCCGGATGTCGATAACCTACCCGCCGATCCCCTGCCGTTTATTTCCCTCAAGAGAAGATATGGAGAAGAGGAAAAAAACATGGTAGTGTTGCTTAGCGTTGTTTCACCGTGCCGGAGCGCCTCATCCTTCCGGCGGCAGAACGGCTCGGAGACACGGCTGTCCCCGGGCGTTACTCAAGCATTTTGTTGATGCGACCGGACGATGACCTCTCCCTGTGGCCTACTCAATATCCTCATCGTCGATGATGAGAGCAACATCCGCAAAACCCTTTCCTATTGCCTGGAGGCCGAAGGCCACAGCGTTGTCGCGGTCGCTGGATCCAAAGAGGCGCTGCGGGAGGCGAAACGGCGCTCCTTCGATATCGCCTTCATTGACCTCCGGCTGGAGACAGAGAACGGCATGGACCTGATCCCCCCGCTCCTCGCCGAGACTCCATGGATGAAGGTGGTGGTGATCACCGCCAATGCGACCATCGAAACGGCGGTCGAGGCGATGCGACGGGGGGCTGCCGACTATATCGAGAAACCCTTCACCAGCGCCCAGGTACGGTTGTTGATTCGGACCCTGGGGCACATCCGCGATCTGGAAAACGAGATCACCGTCCTCAAGGAGGATCGCCGCCGTTTCGCTCCGGAATCCCTGATGCAGAGCAGGAATCCGGAGATGCAGCGGATCATCGAGACCCTCCAGCGGGCGGCGCTCTCGGAAGCGATCATCCTGCTTCGTGGAGAGAGCGGCACCGGCAAGTCGATCTTTGCCCGGACCATTCACAATTGGAGTCCGCGGGCGAAGAAGCCGATGATGATCGTCTCCTGCCCGGCGGTCCCCAACGAACTGCTGGAGAGCGAGCTGTTCGGCCACGCCAAGGGTGCCTTCACCGGCGCGGTGAAGGAGAGTCCCGGCCGGATCTCCGCCTGCGAAGGGGGGACGCTGTTTCTCGACGAGATCGGCGATATGGCGCTGGCGACCCAGGCCAAGCTGCTGCGCTTCATCCAGGACAAGGAATATGAGCGGCTCGGCGAAACCATGTCGCGCCGGGCGAACGTACGGATCATCACCGCCACCAACGTCAACCTCGAACAGCGGGTGGCCGACGGGCGGTTCCGGGAGGATCTGTTCTACCGGATCAACGTGATCAGCGTCAATGTCCTGCCGCTCCGGGAGAGACGCGAGGATATCATGGCGATCGCCGATGATTTCCGCAATTTCTTCTGTCTGGCCAACCACAAACATATCGTTGGTTTCGATGCCTCGGCACAGAAAGCTCTGTTGTCCTGCTCCTGGCCTGGAAATGTCCGGGAACTGCGCAATGCCGTGGAGCGGGCAGTAATCCTGGGAACCGGCGACCATATCACCAAAAACGATCTGCCGGAGAGCATCGTCCCCACGGTCGGCCTGCCCTTGGTCGGCGATCGCATTTCTCTCTCTGTCCTGGAGGAGATCCACATCAAAAAGATCCTTGAGACCACCTCATCTATCCATGAGGCCGCCGCCGTGCTCGGCATCGACCAAGCCACCTTGTGGCGTCGCCGGAAAGCCTACGGCATCTGATCCATTTTTCTTTTATTGATCGTGCAAAATGCACGATTACCATTTTTTGGGTATTTCATTCTGCACGTTCTTCCGCAGTTTCTTTACGATGATCATCGTGATTTCAATAATATATAAACTGGCACGCCTTTTGCCTTTGAGGTGTAAGCCGCAACCAACCGATGGTTGAAGGGAGATCGTTGGCATGAGCCTGAAAAAGAAAATACTGGTCGGTTACGGGGTCTCCTTTTCCCTAATGGGGGTGGTGGTGGCCTGGGCGATCTTTCATCTCTGGTCACTGGCGACGGCGACCGATGAGATCCTACGCAACTACTACCGCAGCATCCAGGCAGTCGAGAACATGGTCGACGCACTCGGGAGACAGGACAGCGGCATTCTCCTGATACTGATGGATGATGTGGACAAAGGAGTTGCCCAGTATCGGGAGAACGAAACTCTCTTCCTCGAGTGGCTGGGGCGGTCCAAGAAGAGCATCGCCGTGGAGGGTGAATCGGCGGCGATCCAGGCCATCGAAGCCGGCTACAGCGAGTTCCGTCGGCAAGTGGAACAATTGACGCCTGGCTGGGGGATTGCCGGTTCCGCCTCGACGCTGACGCTGGAGAGCTATCGGAAGACCATTCTGCCAGCGTACAACAAGGTTAAGGCCCAGTGCCTCGAATTGCGGATTATGAACGAAAAGACGATGTATGCGGTCAGCGAGCATGAGCGCCAGATCGCCCGCTGGGCAATCTGGTCAACCGTCCTGATCGCCTCGATCGGCGCGTTTTTCGCCTTCGTCTTCAGCCTGCTCTTCGCCGAGAAACTGGTGTTACCTCTGCGGCGCTTCGTCGAGGCGTCGAGGAAGATATCAGCAGGTGAGTTTTCTGTACAGGTTTCCGCGGAAACGGGTGACGAGGTCGGCGAACTTGCTGCTGAATTCAACCGGATGACAGCAAAACTGCGGCGCTATCACCTGATGAACATTGACCGGATCGTGGCCGAGAAGAAAAAGGCCGACGCCATCCTTGCCAGCATCGAAGACGGCCTGATCGTCTTCGACACCGAGCGGAAGGTCTCCGGCATCAATCCGGCGGGCTGCCGCATCCTCAACGTGGGGTCGCAGCAAGCGGAAAACCTGCCCTGCGAACAGATCCTGCCGGTCCGCAACGTCTGCGAGGTCATTGCCGAGACCGTCCGCACCGGTTGCCAGCCGGATATTCCCGACGACCGGCGGATCATCGCCCTCCCCTGCGGCACGGAAACCCGGGATTTCCTGTTTTCGGCGACGGCCATCGGCCAGAAGGGAGAGGGGTTCGGCGGGGTCGTGCTGCTCCTCAAAGACATCACTGAGTTGCGCGAATTGGAGCGGCTGAAGAGCGAGTTCGTGATGGCGGCCTCCCACGAGTTGCGGACCCCGCTGACCAGCCTGGGGATGAGCATCGACCTGTTGCTGGAACATGCCGCCGTATATCTGCCGGAGAAGGAAAAGGATCTGCTCAGGGCCGCCCACGATGAGGTGAAACGGATGAAGGTATTGGTCCACGACCTGCTTGATCTTTCGAAGATCGAAGTAGGACGGATCGATCTCGAATTCGAAAAGATACCGGTGGCAAGCCTGTTCGAGCACGTCCAGGATATCTTCAAGGGGCAGGTCAGCATGAAGCGGGTCAATCTGCTGTTCGACAATAGCGAGCGGCTGCCGCCGGTGGTCGCCGATGCCAACAAGATTATCTGGGTCCTCTCCAACCTGGTCTCCAATGCCTTGCGCTATGTCGAGGAAGGCGGACATATCCGGCTCGCCGCAGTACAGGCGGGTGACCATATCCAGGTTGCGGTCGAAGACGATGGCATTGGCATCCCTGCTGAGTACCAGACCAGGGTCTTCCAGAAATTCGTGCGGGTCAACAGACAGGAAAGCGGCCGCACCGGTCTCGGTTTGGCCATCTGCAAGGAGATCATCCGTGCCCATGGGGGGACGATCTGGGTCGAGTCTGATCAGGGCAAGGGAAGTGTCTTTAGGTTCACCGTTCCTATCGCGTTCCAGGAAGGGGACTGCAAGCGACCGGATTAAGGGCGCATATAAGGAAAAGATCCAGAATGCCATGGCCGCCGCCGCATTTGCCGAGGAAGGCGAATTTGAAACCGCCCGCGGCATAAAGGAAAAAATACCTTTTCAAATTATCACATCTGAACGGAGAGGGAAATCATGACCGAAGAGATCAAGGCGAACGTTTTGCTGGTGGATGATGAAGAGCAGTTCCTGGAGGCGCTGTCCAGCCGCCTGGAAACGCGCGGCTACCGTGTCGACACGGTAACCACCGGGGAAGACGCGGTTGAACTGATTGAAGGGAAAAATTTTGACGCGATAGTCCTCGACCTTGCCATGCCCGGCCTGAACGGCCTCGAAACCCTGAAGCTGATCAAGGCGAAAAGACCGGACCTGGAAATCATCATGCTGACCGGTCACGCCACGGTAACAAGCGGCATCGAGGCGATGAAAATGGGCGCCGAGGATTATATCGAGAAGCCCGTCGACCTGAAGACCCTGCTTGAAAAAATCGGCGAGGCAAAACACAAGAGGATGCTCGTGGTGGAGAAGAAGCGCCAGGAAGAGGTTAAAAAAATCATCCACAGCAAAAGCTGGTAACCCCCCAACCATCATAGTGAGCAGGATCCGGTAAAGGTGAAGTGCGTCCTGCGCGAAGAGACGATCCGGGGCGGTCTCGGCGCAACACGTCGAGAATCCCCGCTGAGATAACCAACAAGAGAGGAGGAACGAAGTGCAGACCGATCATCCGGTGGTCAGGGACCACATAATCACCCTCGACAGGTATCCGCATCTCAAGGAGGACCAGTCGCTGCATGATGCCGTGGAAATCATCAAATCCTACACGCATGCCCCCGAGGAGCGCCTCGCCTACAGCGCCCTGTTCATCCTGGACAGCAACAACCGGCTGGTGGGCTGGGCGAGGCTGCGGGACATCATCCGCGGCATTGACCCCCGTTTCAACGGACTGGCCAAAGTCGATAAATTCGAGGGGAAGAAAATCGACGTAACGAACCTGATCACCCTGTGGGAGGATTCGTTCTTCGAAGAATGCTCCAAGAGGGGAACGAAAAAAGTCCGGGAGTTCATGTCGCCGGTCCAGCATACCGTCAAGGGGAGCGACTCCCTGCTGAAGGCCCTGTCCATCATGCTGAGCGAAAACGTAACCGTCCTTCCGGTCGTGGACAACGACCGGGTGGCCGGAGTCATTCGCCTGGAGGAGATATTCAATGCCATCACCAACCAGTGCAGACTGTAGTGATGTAACCGGTATATTATCAAGTTGACCATATCAGGCGGAGAGAAAGTCATGTCCAACGAACCAATGGAGGTAACGATGGCCGCGGCAAAGCAGCCCATCGACTGGAAGCGGTTGTTTTTTCTTGTGCTCGGGGTCGTCCTGTTTGCAATCATCTACTATGCCCCGCCCTGGCCGGATGCCATCGATCCGCAGGGCAATCACTTCACCCTGACCAACGAGGGCAAGGGCGCCCTGGCGGTCTTCGCCCTGGCCGCCACCTGGTGGATCTTCGAGGTGCTGCCGATCGGCGTCACCGGCATCGCCATCGGCGTGGCCCAGGCGATGTTCCTGATCAGAAAGCCCGAGGTGGCCTTCAAGGATTTCATGGATCCCTCGGTCCTCTTCATCTTCGGCTCGATCGTCATCGGCCTGACCTTCACCAAGAGCGGCCTGACCAAGCGGATGGCCTACAAGATGCTCTCCATCGTCGGCGAGAAGACGAGCATGATCTACCTCGGCTGCTTCGTGATGACCGGCGCCCTGACCCACCTGATGGCCCACACCGCGGTGGCGGCGACGATGTTCCCGCTGCTGATGGCGATTCATGCCCTGTATTCCGATGAGGACCGGCCGACCAAGTTCGGCA
>DNUE01000039.1 GCA_003508005.1 Desulfobulbaceae bacterium | reverse complement strand
CCCAGCACTATCTGCCCGATGCTCTGCGGGGCCGCCGCTTCGTGGCCCTCAACCAGCGAGGCTACGAACAACGCATGGGCGAATTCCTGAACCGGCGCCAGGCTTCCTCTCGCCCTGCCACCTCTGCCCAAGGGGACGATTCGGAAACCGGCAAATAAACCCGGCTATTGGCAGCCACCCAGGTTCACGGCTTTGTGACCTGGCCGCCCCCCCCCTGCACGAGCCCGGCCCGACGGCTATGGCCACCTGAAATCCCACCCTTTTACGATCATCTGATCGGTATTCTAATTTTTGTTCTTGACCAACAGGCTGGAAATTGTCACAATTTCGACGTCAAGCTTGATTAGCATCCACTCCGTCCCAACGTCGGACATTGAAAATACGACAAAACATGCCGGTGCAGGGCAGTAAAGGTCGACGGCAGAGCTTTGCCATCCAATCTTCCGGAAGCGAACCGCGATGAGCCATGAGACGCTCTACAACAGTCGTATCGTTGCCCACTACATTCGCTTCTTCCAGCACAAATTTCCCGCCATAAATCTTCAAGACCTGCTCGACGTAGCGGGAATCAGCGCGACTCAGGTCGCGGATCGCCGTCACTGGTTCAGTCGCTGCCAATTCGAAGTATTCTACCAGGCCCTGCAACACGCCAGCGGCCTGGCGCAATTGGCCAAAGAGGCTGGAAGTTTCGCCGCTTCCGAAGAAGTGTTTCGGGCCTCCCACCATCTCATCGACAGCAGCACTTCTCCGCTGAGCGCCCTTAGAGCCCTCCCCAGAATTGCCGCCGGCCTGACCCGCGGGGTGCGGCTCAAGGCCCGGCAACTGGCTCCGAATCTGGTTGAAATTACCACGGTGCACGAAGCCCATGCGGCAGAAGCACCCTACGACTGTCAGTTTCGGCTCGGCCTGCTGGAGGCGCTGACCTTCCTTTTCAACCTGGATCTGGCCCAGGTCGAGCATCCGGACTGCCTTCACCATGGGCGACAGCAATGCCGCTATCTGGTTCGCTGGCAGCCCTCCCTGGCAGAAAAGCTCCAGAAACTGAAAGCCCGGGTGGTGCCCCTGGCAGTGCTGCTGCCGGGAGCCGCAGCCACCATGGACCCGCAATGGGCCCTGTTTCACGTTCTTCCCCTTACCGTCGGAAGCACCCTGCTCCTGGATCTCGTAGCCTCCCATCTCAACAAAAAACGTCTGGTTCGCAGTATCGACCACCTGCGTTCCACCAGCGAAGCCTTAGTCGAGCAGATCAATCATAACTACAACAATGCCCTGCTCCTCAATGAAATCGCCGAAACGACCAGCAACAAAACCTGTCTTGAAGATCTGCTCGACAGCGTTGCCCAAACCCTGGACAAACGCCTGGCTTTTGACCGCGGCATGATTCTGCTGGTCGATCCGGCACGCAGGATATTGCTTTTTCGGGCCGGGTTCGGTTACGACCCGACCGTCAAGGCCCTGCTGCAGGGCACCACGGTATTGCTGGATGAACAACCGGAACCGGACCTTCTGCGGCAGACCTTCACTTCCCGGCGGGGCATCCTGGTGGCGGACGTCGACAACCCGCCGCCGGGCCTGCCTCCCGCCAGTTTGCAATTCTTTGTTCGCACCGGCAGCCAATCCCTGCTCTGCTGCCCCATAACCTGCGATGGCCGGGCCAACGGCCTGCTCGTGGTGGACAGCCTGCGTTCCGGTCGCCGCCTGACCCAGGGCGATCTGCGCCTGACGGAGGGACTGGCCAATGTCATCGGCGCCAGCCTTAACAATGCCCAGCTATTGACCTCATGCAGTCGGCAATTCGATTCCATGCTGCAGGTCCTGGCAGCCACCATCGATGCCCGCGATCCCATGACCAGCGGCCACTCCACCCGGGTCACGGCCTACTCCCAAGGCATCTGCCGGGAATTGGGTCTTTCCACCGAATACACGGAAATGGTGCGGGTCGCGGCCCTGCTGCACGACTATGGCAAGATTGCAGTGCCAGACGCCATCCTCAAAAAAACCGGAACCCTGACCCCGGAAGAACGGGAGATCGTCCGGACTCATGCCCTGCACAGCGAACAGATTCTGCAAGAAATCGGTTTTGACGGCATCTATCGCGGCGTACCGGCGCTGGCCGGAGCCCACCATGAGAAAATGGACGGCAGCGGCTACCCGCGGGGTCTGCACCACGGCGACATTCCCATCGGCGCAAAAATCATCGCCGTAGCGGATTTTTTTGAGGCCGTCACCGCCCAGCGTCATTACCGGGGCCCCATGCCGCCGGCCATTGCTTATAAGGCTCTGCAGGAGGAAAGTCTCTGCCGCCTCGATCCGCGTGTCGTCGAAGCCTTCCTGGATTATTATCAAAAGGCCTTTCCCGACCAGTTTCGTGCCATGACCTTGGGCGACGCCCAACCCGAGCGCGCAAGCGTCCGGATCCCCTGCCGCACCCCGGTAGTCTGTGAAATCAACGGCAACACCCTCATCGGGACCAGTTCCGATGTCAGCCTGCGAGGGATCTTCGTGGCCAGTCAAGCTCAGGTCCGCCAGGGACTGGAACTCAAACTGGCCT
>DNUE01000029.1 GCA_003508005.1 Desulfobulbaceae bacterium | reverse complement strand
ACGAGTTTTTCCGGGACAAGGCGGCATTCGGCTGGAATTTCGCCTTTCCCTTTCTCATCATTGTCGGCTTTGGTTTCATCTTTGGGGGCAAGGAGCACCAGCAATTCAAGATCGGCGTCTTTCCGGCGGACATCCAGGTGGATGCGCGGGAAAGCACGGTGCCGCCCTTCTTCCAACAGGGGAAATACCTCCAGTTCATCAATTTTCCCGGTCAGGCGGAGGGAGAAGAAAAACTGCAACATCACAAGATTGATCTGCTCCTTGACGCCCGGTCGCCGGAACACCGCTACTGGATCAACGATTCCTCGCCCCAGGGCGCCATCGCCGAGCAGATCTTCCTCGCCTCCTTCCTGCAAGACCGGGAGAACGTGGCGAACAAGCAGATTGTGCAGGGGGCGCAGATCCGCTACATCGACTGGCTCTTCCCCGGCATCCTGGCCATGAACATGATGTTTTCCGCCCTCTGGGGAGTGGGCTACGTGGTGGTGCGCTACCGCAAAAACGGCACCCTGAAACGGCTCAAGGCCACACCGCTGACCCCTCTCGAATACCTGAGCGCCCAGATGTTTTCCCGCATCTTTCTGCTCATGTTCACCATTATTGTGGTCTGGATCGGCACCGACCTCATCTTCCATTTCCAGGTCCATGGCAGCCTTGGCGCCCTGGTCCTCATCTTTTTCCTGGGCGGACTCAGCCTCAGCTCCATGGGCCTGGTGCTGGCCGCACGCGGCACCAGCGAAGAATTCACCAGCGGCATCCTCAACTTCATCTCCCTGCCGATGATGTTTCTCTCCGAGGTCTGGCTTTCCCTGGAAGGCTCTCCGGCCTGGGTACATTCCCTGGCCAAGGTCTTTCCCCTGACCCACCTGATCACCGGAGCCCGCAAGATCATGAATGACGGCGCGACCCTTGCCGATATCCAGGGGGAATGCCTCATCCTGGTGCTGACCACCATCTTCTGCCTGATCATCGCCGCCCGGCTCTTCTCCTGGAATGAGTGAGTTCTCCCGTAGCATTTGCCATGATGTCATCCACCGGCTACCTTGACAGCCACCTTCACCTTCAAAAAAACTTGGATAACCTGCTCGAAGGGGCCAAAATGGGTGTGCAGCGGATGTTCTGCAATGCCACCCGGGAGGCGGACTGGCAGGCGGTCATTGATCTGGCGGCGGGAGGCGGGGAGATAATCCCCTTTCTCGGCATCCACCCCTGGTTTGCCGAAACCGCCGGGCCGGGATGGGAGCAACGGCTGATGTCCCTGCTCCAGCAGAATCCGGCCGGCATTGGCGAGATCGGCCTGGACCGGCGCTGCCGGGCCAATTTCAGCCGGCAGCAACAGCTCTTCCTGACCCAGTTGCAAATAGCCTCGGAGCTCCGGCGACCGGTGGTCATCCACTGCGTCAAGGCCTGGGGGGCGCTCCTGGAAACTCTGGAACAATTCGCGGCCAACAAGCGGCTGCCGCCCACCATGATCCACTCCTACGGGGGATCAATAGAGACCCTGCACCGATTGCTCAAGGCCGGTTGTTTCATCTCGTATACCCGCCGGATCATGACAGAGCCCAAACTCCAGCCCTGCTTTCTGGAGACCCCGCTTGACCGCCTGCTCCTGGAGACGGACGCAGGCACGCAAGAAGCGCAAACCACTGGCCAGGAACCCGCCGCCATCATCGGCCTGTACGCCTGGGCCGCGGCCACGCGGGGAATAGAACAACAAGAATTTAACCAACGGATCTGGAGCAATGGAGAGATTTTCGCGGATACGATCCTTCCTCGGTGAGGATGGCTTCACCCTCTTGCAGCGCAGCTTCATCACCATCGTCGGTATCGGCGCGGTGGGCGGGCATGTCGCGGAAGGACTGGCCAGGGCCGGGGTTGGCCGCCTGCGCCTGGTGGACTTTGACATCATCCAGCCGTCGAACATCAACCGCCAGATCATGGCCCTGGAGTCCACCCTGGGCCAACCCAAGGTGGAGGCAGCCCAAGAGCGGATTGCAGCCATCAATTCCCGCTGCCGGGTGGAGGCCCTGCAACTCTTTGCCGATGATACCTCCGTGGAGCAGATCCTGGCCCCGGCTCCCGACATCCTCATCGACGCCATTGACTCGATGAACCCCAAGGTGCAACTGCTCACCGCCGCCCACAGCCGCCGCATCCCCGTCATCTCATCCATGGGCGCGGCCCTGCGCTCAGATCCAACCCTGATCCGCACCGGTGATCTCATGGACACCCGCAACTGTCCCCTGGCCAAACGGCTGCGCCAGAAACTCCGGCGGGCCGGCATCGACCGGGGCATCTCCTGCGTCTATTCCACCGAGGCCGTGACCTGGCGCTATGACGAACAAGAAGAAGAAACACCTATCCCTGATACGCCCTATGCCGACCGGGGCCGCAAACGGCGCAGTCTTGGCAGCCTGCCCACCCTGACCGGCATCTTCGGGCTGGTCATCGCCAACGCCGTGATCCTCCGGCTTACCGGCAAAGAGTAGGAAATATTGTTCCACAAATGCAAACAGGCGGCCAAAGCTGTAAGCCTTGGCCGCCTGACGGGGACTTAGCAGGGGCGTCCTCCCCCGCTTATGTTCAGATTTCCTGATCCGGACGCACTTGGCGTTGGCACTTTTTATGATATCAGACCAGCAATTCCCGGATACCCCGGAAATGAAGGAATAACGTAGTTTTTGCAAATTGCTTTCGTAAACATGTGGTAAATTTTCGATATTAATAAAAAAATTCTTGACATTCCAGCAAGATGGCGTTTTTCGCCCTTTATAAGCAATATCAACCA
>DNUE01000073.1 GCA_003508005.1 Desulfobulbaceae bacterium | reverse complement strand
TTCGACAAGACCGGGACCCTGACCCATGGCCGGCCGGAACTGACCGACCTCATCCCCTTGGACTTCGACCTGGACGAAAACGAGTTGCTCCGGCTCGCGGCCGCGGCGGAAAGCATGTCCGAGCACCCCCTGGCCGAGGCGGTTGTCCTCGCCGCCCAAAAGAAACGCCTCGTCCTTCCCGAGGTTTCGGCCTTCGAAGCCGTCCCCGGCCTGGGGATCAACGCCACGGTGGCCGGCCATGCTCTGGTGCTGGGCAACAGGGAACATGTGCAGGGAATTGCCGGGACTGTTCTCGCGCCCGCCCAGGAGCGGGAGGCCGACCGCCTGGCCGCTGGCGGCCGCACCGTCCTCTTCCTGGCGGTGGATGGCAGAATAGCCGCCCTGCTGGGCGTGGCCGACCGGATCAAGGACGAGGCCCCGGATACGGTCCGGCGCCTGCGGGAACTCGGCCTCCGGGTGATCATGCTCACCGGCGACAACGAGCAGACCGCGCGGGCCATCGCGGAGCAGGCCGGAGTCACCGAAGTCATCGCCAGGGTGCTGCCCGGGGAAAAATCCGCCCGGATCGCGGAGCTTCAGGGGCGGAACCTGCGGGTAGCCATGGTCGGCGACGGCATCAACGNNGCCCCGGCCCTGGCCCAGGCCGATGTGGGCATCGCCATGGGCACGGGCATCGACGTGGCCATCGAGTCCGGGGATATCGTCATCATGCGCGGCAACCTGGACGGGGTGGTTGCCGCTGTCAGCCTGAGCCGGGCGACCATGCTCAATATCCGCCAGAACCTCTTCTGGGCCTTTGTCTACAACGTCGTCGGCATCCCGGTGGCCGCCGGGATGCTCACCCTGTTCGGCGGCCCCGCCCTGAACCCCATGCTGGCCGGCGGCGCCATGGCCCTCTCCTCGGTCTCCGTCGTCACCAACGCCCTGCGCCTGCGTTTTTTTACCCCGCCGGCCTGATTTCCTCTGCTCCCCGGTCAATTTTTTCGATCCCGATCCCGATACCGACCCCGATGGATTGACATGCCTTGCATCTCTTTTTTCACTCTGCGCGCATCGGAAAAGAAAAAGTGTGGCGTTCACCTCTCTCGGCATTGGCGTACTGTATTTTCGAGGTCGGGGTCGGCGTCGGCGTCGAAACGAGCCATGCCGGAAATCGTTGCCCTCAAGTCACGCAAATTGAATGACTCATTTCGATCAAGCTGAGATTGGTGGTAATCAATATTAATTTTTGCTTGACATCTCAGCCTAAGTGCCTATATATAACACTGTCTTCTGCTGAATAATGATTCATTTTCTGATGGTCGTTCCAACTGCGCTTGGGTATCGCGCCAAGAGCAGATTACTCTAAGGGTCGGTCATTTTTTTTAACGGTAATTTAACAAAGAGAGGAAAGTATGTTTTCAAAACTGGTACCCCCCCATGGTGGAAGAGGTCTTGTATGTGCACTGCTTGCTGGTTCGGAGCGTGAAGCGGAACTGGCAAGGGCAAAAACCCTCAAGCAGATCGAGGTATCTGACCGCGCCAAAGGCGACCTGATCATGATGGGCATCGGCGGGTTCTCGCCGCTGGACGGCTTCATGACCAGGGCGGACTGGAAAGGCGTCTGTGAAAATTTCCAGATGGCCGACGGCACCTTCTGGCCCGTTCCGATCACCCTCGACGTCGCCGCCGATATCGCCTCCGGCATCAAAGAAGGTGACGAGATCGCCCTGGTCAACAAGGGCGAAATCTACGCGACGATGAAGATCGCGGAAAAATACCAGATGACCGATGCCGACAAGAAGTTTGAATGCGAGAAGGTCTTCAAGGGACAGGGGGAAGAATCCTCTGATGACAAGTTCTGGAAGATTGCCATGGAGGATCATCCCGGCGTCAAGATGGTCATGGCGCAGAAAGAGTTCAACCTCGCCGGCCGGGTCAAGGTCGTGTCCGAGGGCGAGTATCCGAAAGAGTATTCCGGCATTTACCTGCGCCCCGCCCAGGTCCGCCGCATGTTCGACGACCGCGGCTGGGCCAACGTTGCCGCTCTGCAGCTGCGCAATCCCATGCACCGCTCCCATGAGTTCCTGGCCAAGATCGCCATCGAGGTATGCGACGGCGTACTGATCCACTCCCTGATCGGCAACCTGAAGAAAGGTGATATCCCTGCCAATGTCCGCGTCAAGTGCATCGACACCCTGGTGGAGAAATACTTTGTCAAGGATCACGTCATCCAGGCCGGTTACCCGCTCGACATGCGCTACGCCGGTCCCCGTGAGGCCCTGCTCCATGCGACCTTCCGGCAGAACTACGGCGTCAACAACATGCTGATCGGCCGCGACCATGCCGGCGTCGGCGATTTCTACGGCCTGTTCGAGGCCCAGGAAATCTTTGACCGCATCCCGGTAACCGGCGACTCGAGCAAAGACCTGCTCTGCAAGCCGATGAAGATCGACTGGACCTTCTACTGCTTCGAGTGCGACGGCATGGCCTCCCTGCGGACCTGCCCGCACAAGAAGGAAAGCCGCGTCGTCCTGTCCGGCACCAAGCTGCGCAAGGCCCTGTCCGAGGGTGCCCCGGTTGCGGATCACTTCGGCCGCGAGGAAGTTCTGGTCATCCTCCGCGAATACTATCAAGGTCTCACCGAGAAGGTCGAGATCAAGATGCAGAGCCACGCGGCTGCCTCCAAGATGTAAGCCGAGTTTCGTAAGGCTGAATCCATGGAAGGAGATGCTCCGCATGCGGAGCATCTCCTTTTTTATTTTTCCGCAATACGCCGATGACGACGAAATCCGAGAATAAAACGGTCCAGGTCGGCCTGGGTGCAAGAAGCTATCCCATTCTCATCAAAAAAGGTCTGATCGGCCTGGTCGGCAGGGACCTGAAACGACGGAACATCGCCAAACGCTACGGCGTGATCAGCGACGACCATGTCGCCTCGCTCTACGGCGACACCCTCCTTAAGTCGCTGGCCGAAGGTGGTCTTGCGGCAGAGATGATGACGTTTCCCCGCGGCGAGGAAAACAAAAACCTGCAGACCATTGCCCGGCTGGCCAGTTCCCTGGCGGCCGCGAACTTTGACCGCAAGGACGGCCTGATCGCCCTTGGCGGCGGGGTGACCGGTGATATCACCGGCTTCCTGGCCTCAATCTACATGCGCGGCATCCCCTTTGTCCAGGTGCCCACCACGCTCCTGGCCCAGGTGGACAGCTCGGTAGGCGGCAAAACAGGCGTTGACATTCCCGAAGGCAAAAATCTGGTGGGAACCTTTCATCAGCCGCGGGCAGTCTATATCGACACCCACGTCCTGCACACCCTTCCCCGGCAGGAACTGCTGGGCGGGCTTGCCGAGGTGATCAAGTACGGCGTGATCGCCGATCCTGTTTTTTTTGCTTTCCTGGAAAAAGAACGGGAAGGGATCTTGCGGCTTGACGAAGCAGTTATGCCCGGCTTGATTGCCCGGTGCTGCGAAATCAAGGCCTGGGTCGTCGAACAGGATGAGCGCGAAGCCGACCTCAGGCGCATCCTCAATTTCGGTCACACCATCGGTCACGCCATCGAGGCGGCCTCGGACTTTACCCTGATTCACGGCCTGGCGATTGCCATGGGCATGGCCGCCGTTGCCGAACTGGCCGTGCGGACCGGCCTATTGCCGAAGCACGATGCCGCCCGGCTCAGGGATCTGCTGCGCGATTTCGGGATGCCGACCGCCATCCCCGCGCACCTTGACCGCCGGCGCATCAAGGGCTACCTGCAAACGGACAAGAAAACCGTCGGGGGCCGGGTCTTTTTTGTGCTGCCCACGGCCATCGGCAAGGTGGTCATCTCCGACCAGCTGGCTGAGGAGAATATTGTTGAGATATTAGGCTGAAGGCTGTTAGGGCTATTTTCTCCTTTTCGCGTAACTTCACCCAACAGTCTGATATTTTGTCTTTCTATTTTCTTGGCTCAATGGCAATAATTGATTAAATAATTACATGATAACGAATCGTCGCGCCGCTGGGTAAGACACTAAACAGCCAACAGGCTTCGGCCTAACAGCCTTCAGCCTAATAGCCTAACAGTCTAAAAAAATGCCTATCTACGAATTCTTCTGCCAGGACTGCAACACCATCTACAACTTCCTTTCCCGGCGCATCAACACGGACAAGCAGCCGGACTGCCCCAGGTGCGGCCGCAGGAAAATAAAGCGGATGGTGTCTGCCTTCGCCAACATCGGCAAGGCCAGGGAGAGTGAAGACAGCGACGCCCTGGCCGGCCTGGACGAGGCAAGAATGGAACAGGCCCTTGCAGGGCTGATGCGGGAGGCCGAGCACCTGAACGAAGAGGACCCGAGGCAGATGGCCAACCTCATGCGCAAGTTTTCCCAAAAAACCGGGATTTCCCTCGGTGACCATATAGAGGAGGCCCTGTCCCGCCTGGAGGCGGGCGAGAATCCGGACGAGGTGGAACGCGACATGGGCGACCTGCTGGAGGGAGACAATCCCTTCTCCCTTGAAGAACTGCGAAAAAAAAGGCGAAGCGGCGAAAAGCCGCCGAACCGGGACGAAACACTGTACGAACTGGAATAAACTTCCGCCCTGGCGCCAGGCCAGCGGGCCAGAATCTGGCCGGTGAACCTACCCGCTGCTGCTGAGCACCGCCCTGATCGCCTTTTCAAGGTCATCCAGCTGGTAGGGTTTGACAATGGCGCCGCAGAACCCGTGCAGGCTATAGCCGGCCATAATCGGATCATCGGAATAGCCGCTGGAGACAATGATTTTTGCCTCCGGATGCAGGGCCAGAACCTCGCGCACGGCCTTTGCCCCGCCCATGCCGCAGGGAATGGTCAGATCCATGATGACCACGTCCACCGGCGCGGCACTCCCCATGGACTTGGCGTAGATGTCAATGGCCTCCCGGCCGTCCCTGGCCTGTTCCACCTCGTATCCCATCAATTCGAGCATGCTGGCGGTGACATATCTGACCGTGTCCTCATCATCCATCACCAGCACCCGGCCCCTGCCCGGCACCCTGTCCATTAATCCCCCCGCTCCTTCGCGCAAAACCCGAAAGCAGACCCTCTGTTGAACCGGCCATGTTCCGGCCGTTTCGCTTCGCAATCACGAAATAGGCAATCATCCTCCAAAGGATGATGACTGCCCAGTACACGTCCCAATTTTTATATCACATAAGGTAAGGCGGTTACAAAAAAAAACAGGGAGATGCATTCAAGCCACATCCCGGATCGGGTTTGTGCTGCACCCGGCTGCCCGGCTGACCCCGGTTCATCCCCCCAGCCTGCGTGACTCCGCTTCAGGCCCTGCGGCCGGGCAGGTGATGCGCAACGCCTCCCCGGCAAATTCCACCAGGTCGCCGGCAACGATTTTCTTCCGTTTCCTGGTTTCCGCCTGGCCGTTGACCCGCACCAGTCCGCCGGCAATGGCAATCTTTGCCTCCCCGCCGCTGGCGGACAGGCCTGCGAGTTTCAGCAGTTGATAGAGCTCGATCGGCTCCCGGGCAAGGGCAACGTCCCGAAGCCGGTCATGGTCGCGATGCTTCATGCGCACAAGAACCATCATAAAGGGGGAGCGGACGGACAGCCGTCCTCAGCATGCTTACTGGGTTTTGCTAACATCATCTTCGCCGTAGAGCTGGCTGAGGTTGTGCCGCTCCTCCTGCCGGGCAAGTCTCGACGCTGCCTCTTCCTCGCTGCCTCAACCAGCTCGTAATTGGCATACCCCACTCACGCGGCACTTGCAAGAGCGGTTATCAAGGTGCGCGACAATATCTGTTTGCCGGATTCCCTTGCAAAGGATGCACAACCGGAGAGGAACTGGACACCATGGGCCGGCCATGGTATATTTTTTTTCTTAACAATAGGTTGAATGTTTCTCTGCCGCTGGTAGAAATTGATTCATGGAAAAGCACGAACACTTCATGCGTTTTGCCCTGGCCGAGGCTGCAGCGGCACTGCAGGCCGGCGAATTTCCGGTCGGCTGCGTGCTGGTCAGGGGCGACCAGGTCCTGGCCAGCGCCCGGCGGCGAAACAGTACAGGTCCCGATACCAATGAACTGGACCATGCTGAAATCCTTGTCCTGCGCGCCTTCCTGCAGGCCGCTCCCGGCGCGGACTGCCGGGATATCGCGGTCTACTCGACCATGGAGCCCTGCCTGATGTGTTTTGCCACTCTGCTCCTCTCCGGCATCCGCCGCTTCGTCTGGGCCTATGAGGACGTGATGGGCGGCGGCACCGGGCTGCCGCTCAAGCAATTGCCCGAACTCTACGCCGGCATGCGGGTGGAACTGGTGTCCGGGGTCCTGCGCAATGAGAGCCTCATTCTTTTCCAGCAATTCTTCCGTTGTCATGCCTACTGGGGAGACAGCTCGCTTGCCCGGTATACCCTGGCCCAGGAGGCAACGCCATGAAAGGACGTGACCTGACCGCCCGGACCGTGGGCTTCCAGCCGGGCGAGCGCAATGTCTTTTTCCACCTGCTCACCGCCTGCAATCTCTCCTGCCGGCACTGCTACATCAATCCCGCCCAGCACGGCGCCACCACCCTGCCGAAGACCACAGTGCTCTCTTGGCTGCGCCTCTTTGCCCGGCCGGAGAAGGAGTCCAACCTGGTGCTTCTCGGCGGCGAGCCGACCCTGCATCCCGACCTGGCGGAGATCATCCGCGCGGCCAAGTCCATGCGCTATGCGGTCACCGTGGACTCCAACGGCTTCCTGTTCCACGATCTGCTGGAACGGGTCACCCCGGCCGAGCTTGATTTCCTGAGCTTCAGCCTGGACGGACCTGATCCAGCGGTCAATGATCCCATCCGCGGGGCAGGCGTATTCCGCACCTGCACCGACAATCTGCGCCTGGCCGTCGGCAAAGGATTCAACGTCAGCCTCATCTATACGGTCTCCAGCCTCAATATCGAGCACCTGCACCGGATGCCCGCCCTCCTTGCCGATCTTGGGGTCAGGCGATTTTTTATCCAGGTGATCGGCCTGCGGGGAAAGTCGGCGGAAAAAACGCACAAGGATGAAATCACCTGGCAGGTGGAACCGGACCGCTGGCTGGAAAACGTTCCCCGGGTGGCAAAGGCGGCCGCCGACCTCGGGATTCACGTCACTTTTCCCAAGGTTTTTCTTGGTCCGGACGAAGCCTTCGAATGTGCGGGCCGGGTCGCCGAAAACTTCTTTATTTTTCCCAACGGCCGGGTGTATCAATGCCCCCTGTGCGAGGATTACCCCCTGCACTGCTATAAGATCCGGGACAACCAATTGCTGCGCCATGAGGGCCTCAACGAAGACCGTCTCTTTACCCTGGACATCCCGGAAGGCTGCGTCATGAACAAACTGCTGCAGCCGGAGAATATCGAATATCTTGCCGACGGCCGGCCCAGGCACCGCATCTCCTGCTGCCTGCTTAAACAGGAAATCGTTCCCCGATCTCGGAAAAAGAACAATGCGCGATAATCAGGAAGCGGTCGACCTGCAGGCCCTCTACCAGGAGGCCATCCTTCTGCACCGGCAGGGACGGCCGGAGGAAGCCATCAGCCGTTATTCCCTGATCGCCGGCCATGCGCCCGAGGCCGCCGAGGTGCACTACAACCTGGGCCTGGCTTTGTTTGAAACCGGCCAGTTCAGCCTCGCCGTCAAGGCCTGCCGTCAGGCCGCGGCACTGGCCCCCACTGATGCGGACATCCTGTACAACCTCGGCCTGGCCTGCAAAAAGGATAACCGGTACGCCGAGGCGGAGATCGCCTACCTGCAGGCCATGGTCCTGGCCCCCGCCGACCTGGATATCCGCTACAACCTCGGCTGCTGCTACCGGGACGCCGGCGAGCTGGAGCAGGCCCGGCGGGTGTTTGCGATTCTTGCGGGAATGGCCCCGGACCATCTGCCGGCCCTGAACAACCTCGCCTACCTCCTCCACCTGCTGGGCGAGTATGACGAGGCCCGGGAGGCTTACGGCCGGATCCTGCGCCTGGATCCGGAACACGCTTCGGCCAGATACATGCATGCCGTCCTGATCGGCGCGCCGGTGGCGGTCCCGCCCCGGGAATATGTCCGCTCCCTTTTCGATCATTACAGTGCGACCTTTGAAGAGAACCTCACCCGGGACCTGGAATATACCCTCTTCCTTGACATGCGGGCGATGTTCGACGCCATTCAGCAGGAGAAGCAACTCCGCGACCATGGCCTGGATCTCGGCTGCGGCACCGGCCTGGCGGGCGAAGCGTTCCGCACCGCCTGCCGGCGGCTGTCCGGGGTCGATCTCTCGGCGAAGATGATTGAGCGGGCGGCGACAAAAAACATCTACGACTCCCTGCACGTTGAGGAGATCGTCGCTTTTCTCAACCATAGGCAGGAACTCTACGACCTCTTTATCGCCACGGATGTACTGATCTATCTGGGCGACCTAACGCCTCTGTTCGCGGCGGCTGCAAGGCAGGCAACCCCTGATGCCCTGTTCTGCCTGTCCACCGAACGGACCGAGGCCGCGGACTGGGTTATCCAGACCACCGGCCGCTATGCCCATCACCCGGATTATGTCCGCAAAATAGCGAGGGAGAACGGCTGGCGGGAACTGCGTTCCGCCCCGGCCGATGTCCGCCGGGAAGGGGACGGGCGCATCGACGGATCTCTTTTCGTGTTTGCCAGGACGAATTAGTCGGGGACCGGATTCAATTCCGTTTCCGGATGAGAGTAAAGGATGCAGCGCAGGTAAGCGTAGACTCCGACGCCGCAAATGGGGTGTTTTTGCGACACCATCATCTTTTTTTTTCCGGCCGGACAGGTATAATGTCCAGGCGTCCCCTGGCCAAGCGAGAACCGACCGTCTACCATTTACCCTGAGGAGATACGCTGCATGCAGCTTCCCACCGAGCATCCCTGGCACCATCTTTCCGGCGAACAAACAGTTGAACTCTTGGAAAGCAATCCGGAAACCGGTCTTGACGAGGCGGGGGTAAATGAGCGCCGGCAACGGTTCGGCGCCAACGCCATCACCACCCAGAAAAGGGAAAGCGCGCTGATTCGCTTTCTCCGCCAGTTTCACCAGCCCCTGATCTACATTCTCATCGTCTCCGGGATCATCACCGCCCTGCTCGGGGAATGGATCGATTCCTCGGTCATCTTCGCGGTGGTGCTGGCCAACGCCATCGTCGGCTATCTCCAGGAGTCCAAAGCGGTCAACGCCCTGGCCGCGCTGGCCCGGACCATGACCAGCGAGGCCACGGTGCTGCGCCAGGGCAAAAAGCGGCGCATCCCCTCCCTGGAGGTGGTACCCGGCGACATCGTCTTTCTGGACTCCGGGGACAAGGTGCCGGCGGACCTGCGCCTCCTGCACGAACAAGGCCTGCATGTAGACGAATCCGCCCTCACCGGCGAATCCGTGCCTGTGGAAAAAGCAACGGTGCCCCTGGACCCCGGTACCGAACTGGCCGGCCGGCAGAACATGGCCTACGCCACCACCCTGGTGACCCACGGCCAGGCCCGAGGCATCATTGTCGCCACCGGCGACGGCACCGAAGTGGGGCGCATCTCCCAGCTCATGGCCTCGGCCCACGAACTGGAAACCCCGCTGACCAGGAAGATCGCGGCCTTCAGCCAGCTGCTCCTCTACCTGATCCTGGGCCTGGCGGCAGTAACCGCCGTTGTCGGGATCATCAGGGGCATGGGGGCGTTCGACATGTTCATGGCCACGGTGGCGCTGGCGGTGGGAGCCATCCCCGAGGGGTTGCCGGCGGCGGTGACTATCACCCTGGCCATCGGGGTTTCGCGCATGGCGCAACGCAAGGCGATCATCCGCAAGCTCCCGGCCGTGGAGACCCTGGGCAGCACCACGGTGATCTGTTCGGACAAGACCGGAACCCTGACCGAAAACAAGATGACCGTCCAGGCCATCGTGGCCGGAGACCGGGTCTATCACGTAACTGGTTCAGGCTATGACCCGCGGGACGGGCAGGTGACCCGAGACGATGTCCCGGTTACCGTCCCGGCGGACGCAGCCCTGACCGAATGTCTGCTGGCCGGCATCGTCTGCAACGACAGCCTCCTGGTCCAGAAAGAGGGGCAATGGCAGGTCCAGGGCGATCCAACGGAAGGAGCGCTGCTGGTGGCCGCCGGCAAGGCCGGCCTGCCATGGCGCGCCGACCGCCTCCCTTTCAAGCGGCTGGACTCCATCCCCTTTGCTTCCCAGCAGCAGTACATGGCCGTGCTGGCAAGGGATGAGGAAAAGCAGGAAACCCGCCTCTATCTCAAGGGCGGCCTGGAAGTGGTACTGGACGCCTGTGACCGGGAGAGCGATGGGACCGGCGACACCACTTCCCTGGACCCGGAAAAAATCCACCGGCAGGCAGCGGAGCTGGCCGCCGAGGGTCTGCGCCTGCTCGCCTTTGCCGTCAAACGGGTGACCGCCGGCACCGACCAGATCGCCAGGGAGGAGAAATTAGCCGGCTTCACCTTTCTCGGCCTGCAGGGGATGATGGACCCACCGCGGGCGGAGGCGATGGAGGCGGTCCGCACTTGTCAGCGGGCCGGGATCATGGTCAAGATGATCACCGGCGACCATGCCCTGACCGCCCAGGCCATCGCCGCCAAGATCGGCCTGCGCAACACCGCTGCCGAGGACGCCGAGGCGGTGAGGGTGATCAGCGGCCGGGAGCTGGCCCTGCTGAGCGATGAGGAACTGGTCGGCGTCGTTGAGAATACCGCGGTTTTCGCCAGGACCACCCCGGAGCAGAAGCTCCGGCTGGTCATGGCCCTGCAGGCCCAGGGCCATGTGGTGGCCATGACCGGCGACGGGGTGAACGACGCGCCGGCCCTGAAACGGGCTGATATCGGCGTGGCCATGGGGGTGGGCGGCACGGAGGTGGCCAAGGAGGCTGCGGCCATGGTGCTGACCGACGACAATTTCAGCTCCATCGAGGCGGCGGTGGAAGAGGGCCGGGGCGTATTCGACAACCTGACCAAGTTCATCGTCTGGACTCTGCCCACCAACATCGGCGAGGGACTGGTCATCGTCGCGGCGATCTTTCTCGGCATCACCCTGCCCATCCTGCCGGTGCAGATCCTCTGGATAAACATGACCACCGCCGGCTTCCTCGGTCTGATGCTGGCTTTTGAGCCCCGGGAGCCGGGGATCATGCTCCGCCTGCCCCGCCGCCCGAATGACCCGATCCTTACCAGGCAACTGCTGATCCTGATCACCCTGGTCAGCCTGCTGCTGATGGTCAGCGCCTTCATCCTTTTTAACCTCGAACTGCGTCAGGGCGCAACCATCGAGCAGGCGAGGACCGTGGCGGTCAATACCTTTGTGGTCATCGAACTCTGCTACCTCTACAATTGCCGCTCCCTGACCAAATCCCCCTTTGCCGTGGGCTTTTTCAACAACCCCTGGGTCCTGGGCGGGTCGGCCCTGATGCTGCTGATCCAGGTCCTGTACACCTATCTCCCGGTCATGAACCGTTTTTTCCAAAGCGCCCCCATCTCCGGCCGGGCCTGGGTATACATCGCCTGCGCCGGCATCGTGTCCGCCCTCATCGTGGAAGCGGAAAAATGGCTGCGGAGGAGACAATGAGCGAAGCGAACATTCGTCATGGACTGGTTCTGCGGGAGAACGACGAAAGAACGTCCCGCGTCTGTGCCGCGCAACAGTGCAACATATTCCTAGGGTGGAAATAAAGCCACTGTGGTAGATGCAAAGGATCCACTGGAGGACCGAGTCGTTCAACCATGTCACTGTTGACCAGTTTACTTGTCCTTATCGTCGTTGCCCGGCTTCTGGGACAAATTTTCCAGCGATTCAACCAGCCCGCCATTGTTGGCGAAATGCTCGCCGGCATATTCCTGGGACCCAGTGTCCTCAACCTGATCCAGGCCAACACCGCTCTTGCCGGCATTTCAGAACTTGCCATCTTTCTCGTTGTTCTCTCCGCGGGGCTGGAGATGAATTTCAAGGATATCCTCAATGCATTGCGTGGCCGAGGGGTTGTCATCGCCGTTCTTGGCTTTATCATCCCCCTGGCCGGGGGCATTCTCGTAGGGACCGCTTTTCAATTAGACGTGATGAGGACGGTTTTTCTCGGGCTTTGTGTGTCGATTACCGCGCTTCCCGTTACTGTTCGCATTCTCCAGAGTTTTAATCTGCTCGATTCAGATATCGCACGGTATTCGGTAGCAACAGCCATATTAAATGATGTCGTTGCCCTCCTGGCGCTTGGGGCCATTTTGAACCTTCCGGAGCATCGTTCCTTTCACTCCGTAGGGATCTCGATCATCAGCACAAGCTGGAAGCTTATCGCCCTCGGGAGCTTCATATTGGGTTGCAACTGGTTTCTCAAAAAATTGGTCGAAAGGGGTGTACACCTCAAAAAAATCTCGGAGAGGATTGTTAATCTCCTCGGCAACGAAGCCTTGTTCGGGATCCTCGTCCTTTTTGTTCTGGCCTTCGGGTCTATCAGCGAAGCATTGGGGTTTCATTTCGTCATAGGTGCGTTTTTCGGCGCTCTGCTGATCGACCGAAAATATTTTTTCCCCTCACGCTATAATGAGCTGGATCACACGCTTCGCTCAGTCTCCGAAGGTTTTCTGGCGCCAGTCTTTTTTGCCTACCTGGGGCTTGAATTCAACATATTCGCCATGAAGCCGTACGGATTTGTTATCACCGTGTTGGCGGTATCCATCGGCTCAAAAATTCTCGCTGGCTGGCTGGGAGGCATCCTTATTCAACTTTCACATACACGATCGCTCGGAATCGGGATCATCCTGAATGGGCGGGGGGTCATGGAGCTTGTCATCGCAAACATCGCCTATGAACGAGGTTTCATAGGTCAGGATTTATTCTCCACGCTGGTCTTGATGGGAGTGGTGACAACGATAATTACCCCTCTGCTGTTTCGCAAATTGATTATACCGAAATTGGAAGCAGACGGGCGAAGCGAGGTATCATGACCTGATCCTGATAGCCGCAACCAGGACGGGCGCTCTGCCCAATTTCGTCGGCAGAAACTGCCAGAAGCCCGTGCTGGTGGTTTATCCCCCGGGAATACTGGCCGTGCCTTCCGGACCACAGGAAACGCATGATTCCATCTCAGGCAACGGCTCTGGTTTCCTGGGGGGCCTTGAATCTTATCCTCAGCAAAGTGCCCCCTGACCGGGCAACTTTCATCGTCCCTTTGAGCTGACCCACCAGAAATGAAACCAGCTGAAAACCAAAGGTCGTCGCCAGGGCGGGATCAATACCTGCCGGCAGGCCTCTTCCATTGTCACGCACACAGATTTCGACGATGTCATCGTCGGTGTCTTTGTGGACTGTAACGCGGATACGCTTCTTCTTGCCACTGACCGGAAATGCATATTTTATCGCATTGGCAACCAGTTCTCGAATAATCAGGCCGCAGTTGAAGGCACTTGCCCCGTCCACAAAAATTGAATCGACGGACACCTCAATGGAGATTCCTCTCTCGTCGGACCCCTGACTTATTTTTCTGATCAGCAGTTCTATATACTGATCGAGACGGAGAAGATCCCTGGACTTCGATGACCTGATACTGTCATAAAGCGCCGAGATAACCTTGATCCTGTCGGCCCCCTCCAGGATTGCCGTTGCCGTCTCAAAATGACTACTGGAATCCGCCTGAAAATGCAGCAGTGACGTGATGACGGACAGGTCGTTCTTGACCCTGTGCACAAACTCCCTTTCGATCTTCTTCATTCGTTCCCGAAGATTCCGAAGTTCGAGGAGGTCCTGGTGGCGGACAAGGGCAAATTCGATGGCGCAGCCAATGGCCGCGCCATCGGCCGGCACTTTCAGAACCCAGCTTGCCCCGGCGGAACCGACCTTATGCAATAACGCAGAGGAAGCCTCTTCGGCCAGCAGGATCAGAGGAACCGGGAGGAAACGTTCTATTTCCCGGATTACGCCAAGACCGTGCTCAAGAGGCGATGAACTCGCGACAAGCACAATATCAGGCCGGGCGGCCGCAACGGAACCAGCAATATCCTCAGCGCCTGCTCCGCCTGTCACAACAGCATGGCCGAGTTCCGCAAGACGGTCCTGAACGTCCCTGCTGCCAAGGAGGTCGTCTCCGCAGACAAATACGTTTAAGGCATGTTCAGGCTTCATAGTATCCCAAGGAGGAAAGGGTTCACGAAGAAGTATTCAGCCGTCGTCCAAGAACTCATCAAGGTACCTTCTCGCCCCATTGCTCAATGCGCAAAATATACTTATAACATTAGGGAGTTATATCAACTTACCCTGCGCATGTAAAGAAAATTGGAATTGCGCGGAAAAGAGGAGGAAAGCCTCTCACGACAGGGGAGGGAAACGGAACAACAGCTTCAGCCAGTCTGTTCCTGCTCTTTTTTTTTGCCGCCGAAAACCCTGCCCAGCAGGATACCGGTTTCGTAGAGGCCGAACAGGGGCAGGGAGAGCAGGACCGTGGCCGTCAGTTCGCCTGCGGAAAGGAGAAAGGCGAGAACCACGATGGCGATGTAGAAGTAGAGGCGTTTGCGGGCGAAGTATTTCGCCGACACGAGGCCGGCGCGGCTGACCATGAACATCAGAAACGGAATTTCAAAAGAAATGCCGAAGGCCAGCACCATCCGTCCGACAAAGGTGAGGTACAGCCCGAGGCGGGGCAGCGGCTCAAGATTCGGGCCTGCATAGCTCATAAAGAAGGCGAGCATCCGGGGCAGGACAATAAACAAGGCAAACATCGCGCCGCTGGCGAAGAGAAGCGAGGACCAGAACACGATGTTGCGCGCCAGTCGCCGCTCGTCATCCATCAGGCCCGGGGCGACAAACATCCAGACCTGGTAGATCAGAAACGGAAAGCTGAAAATAATTCCCACCAGCAGGGAGAGTTTCAGATAGGTGATGAAGGCCTCGGTCAGCCGGGTGTAAACCAGTTTATGCAGGGGCGGATAAGCATGGAACAGCGGCTGCATTAAAAACTCGGCGATCCGCTCGATCCCCAGGTAGGCCAGGCATGATGTCAGGGCAATGGCCAGAAAGCAGCGGATCAGCCGCCGGCGCAGCTCTTGATGATGGGGCGCGAAATGTTCCAGGGCGGCTAGCATGGCGCCCCCGAACAATGGCCAGGAAGTATACGCACGGCAACGCCCAAGATGCTACTCCGCTGCCGGGCCGGCAACAATCGGCGCGAAAGCCACGCTCATTGCTTGGGTATGGCAGGCTGGTTCTCTGCCGGTTGCCCTTCCAGCTCCTGGCCCTGGCCTGCCCCTTCCCCCTGCTCCGCCGCGTCCTGGGGTATGGCAACGGCCTCGGCCGCCGGGCTCACTTCCGAGATAACTTCGCTTTCCACGTCAATGATATCGCCGTCCTGGACCGCCCCCTCATGGGCCCCGGAGCCGGACCCGGGCGATTCATAATGCGGGTTCTCAGAAAGATTGCTCTGGAGATCGGCAGCCGTTTTGCGCAGGTCGGACTGAACCGAGCCGAGAAGGTTTTCCTCCTCGGCCAGGCTGGTCTTCACCTGATTCAGGGTCTTTTTCAGCTCAAAGACCCCCTTTGCCAGGGAACGGGCCATATCCGGCAACTTTTCCGGGCCGATAACGATCAGGGCGACCGCCAGGATGACGATCATTTCAGGGAGGCCAATGCCAAACATAGGGGTTAAGGAGTCTAGGGGTTTAGGCTGAAGGCTTTCAAGTCCTGATCTGCTCTGCTTTTGAACATTTCACGCATAGAAAAAAAAATTTCCGCACCAACTAGAGTCCATATCATATGCACACCTTACACCTTAAACCTTTAACCGTAAACCCCATATACCTGGACCACGCCCTGCCCATGTTCACCTGACAGCCTTCAGAATCTCTACAGCTTCAACCTCTCTCTATTGTTCCAAAACGAATTCGTAGGTGAGTTCGGAGCGGTCGAGATGCCTGAAGATCTTGCGGAGGGCGTAAAGATTCGGCGCGTTGAAGTTGACCTCCCAGGCCGGAGTGGTGTTCGGCCGGTCAGTGAGGGCGATGATGTCGATGATCTTCATTTCGCTGGGGGCGACAGAGAGCAGCATGAAAAGCCGCTGGCGGTTGGCGTCGAATACCACCACTTTCTGCGACTTGGCCACCCGTGTATTCCTGGAATCCCACCTGATCTCCACTGCATCCTCCCTTTGAAAGCCGATCTTCTGCAGCCGCGCGCAGTCCTTGCGGTGCAGGGACAGGCCCCGTTCGCTGAGCAGCCCTAAAATGCCCTTGTCGAGCGGGGTAGGCTTGCAGCAGGCAGAGGACTTGACCACCACCGGGTCCAGGGTGGACAACTCCACCCGGTTGAACACCCCGGTCGGATATTCGAGGGTTTCCTGCTCGCCGTACAGGCAGTCCTTTATTTCGAAGATGAGTTCCCGCAGCCGGCGCTTGCCCATGCCCACCTGCAGGTACAGATCTTCCAGGGATTCCAGGTTATAATAATCCAGCAGATAGCGCATGCTTTGCCGGTGAATGATCTCCATGGGCATGCCGTAGCGGCGCATTTCCTGCTGCAGCACCGACCGGCCGATCTCCTGGAGCACCGCATTGCGCCGAATCCTGAAGGCCTTGGCCAACTCCGACCTTGCCCGCGTGGTCTGGCACCGCTCCTGGAAGTCAGGGTCAAAACTGACCGGGTTGCTCTGACGGACGATCTTGACCACATCGCCGTCGCTTAATACATGGTCAGGCTCCACCCGCCGATTTCCGATCATGGCGGCTATGCAGGTATGGCCGATGGCCGTGTGGACGTTGAAGGCAAAGTCAAGGACGATGGAGTTCACCGGCAGGCCCACCAGGTCGCCGTGAGGGGTATAGGTATAGATCTTCTTGCGGCCGCTGGTGACGATCATGTCCCGGTAGGAAACCGATTCGTCGCTGCCGAGGATGTCGAACATCTCCTGCAGCCCCTTGACGAACTGACCCCGCTTCCTGCTCTCGTCCGTCCAGTAGCGCACCAGGCCACGCTGCGCCCGCCGGGCCATGTCCTCGGTGCGGATCTTGAACAGGTACTTTTTGCCGTCTATGTTGGCCCGGGCATGCAGCCCCTGATACCCCGACGGCTTGGGGTTGGCGATAAAATCGCGGATGGACCGCGGGATCGGCGGATAGATCCTGTTCAACGTCCCCAGGACCTCATAGCAGATCTTGCGTTCCTCGGCCACCACCAGAATTTCCTGGGGACTTTCGATTTCCTTGATCAGAATGCGGTGCCTGGGGTCGTAGTAGCCCCAAAGCCCCTTGGTCCGAATGGTCACCTGACAGGTGATCCCATCCTCGCCGAGTGCTGCCTGCAGGCGGGCGACAATTTCCTGGGCGGTGACGTCCTGATTGATCTTGTTGATATGCAACTGCAGCCTGTTGCCCTGCCGGGGAAACTTATAGGCCAGGGCCAGGTTGTACATCTCTCTTTTGATGTTGAAAAGGCCGAGGATCGTCGCCAGCGGTCCATAGATATCAAGGGTCTCGTCCGCCACCCGCTGCCTCTTGTCCTTGGGCATGGAGGACAGGGTCCGCAGGTTATGCAGCCGGTCGGCCAGTTTGACCAGCACCACCTCGGGCTTGGCGGCGGCGCCGGTGAAAATCTTCCGGTGGACCATTTTCTTGATGCTCTGCCGGTCACCGCTGTATTGGGTCACCTTGGTGCAGCCCTCGACAATGGCCTCCACATTGGGGCCGAACTTTTCCCGGATCAGGGCCGGGGTCACATAATGCACATCTTCCACGGTGTCATGCAGGAGGGCGGCCGCCAGGATTTCGGCATTGCGGATGTCGAGCTCCTCGGCAAGGATACGGGCCACATTGCAGGGATGACTGATATAGGGATCCCCGGAGCGGCGCCACTGTTCGCCATGCGCCTCCAGGGCGAAATCCAGAGCCTGCCAGAACACCTCCGTTTCCGGTCCGGTCCCGATCAGGCCCGCCATCACGGCGCGATATGAATCGACATCAAATTTCTTGAATTGCATGTACTATTTTGTCAGAATGATGCCGTTTTTCTTCCCTTGACCCACAAAGAGTGATAAACTTGTAAAGTGACAACCCTGACCCTCCGTCGTTGTTCTGTCAATAATTTACATAGAATGGCGGCGGCGAAATAGCACTTTTTGCGATGACGACAGCTCGCGGATAAGAGAAAATCGGTCCCAGGCAGGGACACCTGCTTATCCTGGACACTGTAGCAGAAGTTATCGGGCGAACAAAGAAAAATCTACGATCTTCCCCCGGGCGAAGAGCACGAACACATACGCATGGTTAAAAAACGTTTCAGCACCCATCAAACCAAACCGACATTGCGCAAGCACCCCCGCCGCGGCAGGCCCGAACATCTTGACCATACCGACCATCTGGCCGACAGCCTGCTCGAATTCCTTGCCGGCCGCGAGGGCTTTGCCGGCCTGGGAGAGATCATCCTCGGCCTCGACCTGCCCCGGCACGAGCGCAAAACCATCAAAGACCTGCTGGTCGCCCTGGAAAAAAGAGGAAAGATCCAGCGTCAGGGCAATACCTACAGACTTTCCGGTGACTCGGGCCTGATCAAGGCCCGCCTGGAATTGAACAGCCGGGGTTTCGGCTTCGCCCAGGTCGAAGGTGCGGCGGAAAAGGACAAGGACCCCTTTATCGCCAGGAACAATCTGAATGGGGCCAGCCACGGCGACACGGTCCTCATCCGCATGATCAGCGGCCCCAAGGACCGGCCCGAGGGGAGGGTGGTCAAGATACTGCACCGGGGCATCACTCGGCTGTGCGGCATCTATACTGCCGCTGGCAAGTCGGGCTACATCACCCCGGACAACGACCGGCTGCCGTTCACCCTCCTTATTCGCCGCAACAACAGCCTGGGCGCCCGCAGCAACACGGCGGTGCTCGCCGAGATCCTCGATTACGGTGAAGCCGGCCGGCCGCCGGAGGGCAAAATCGTGGAAATCCTCGGCGACCCGTTGACCGCCCCGGTGCAGATACGGATGGCCATCGAGCAGTTCGAGCTGCCCCGTTCCTTTTCCAGCACGGTGGAGGAAGAAACCGGCAGGCTCGAGCCCCTGACCGAGTGCAGGGGACAGCGCAGCGACCTGCGCCATATCCAGCACGTCACCATTGACGGCGAGACCGCCAAGGACTTCGACGATGCCATTGCCGTGGAAGAGACCGCGAAGGGATTGCGGCTCTACGTTTCCATCGCCGATGTCAGCCACTATGTCCGCACCGGCTCGGAAATCGACCGGGAGGCCTACCGCCGCGGCACCAGCGTCTACTTTCCCGGCCTGGTCATTCCCATGCTCCCGGAACGTCTCTCCAACGACCTGTGCAGCCTGGTGCCTGACCAGGACCGGCCGGCCTTCACCGCCATCCTCGATTTCAACGCCAAGGGCCAGCGCACCGGCGCGAAATTCTGCAAGAGCATGATCAGAAGCCGGAAACGCTTCACCTACACCACGGTCCGACGCATCCTCTACGACCGGGAGCCGGCAGCCCGGAAGGAGTTCTCCGGCCTGCTGCCGATGCTGGAGGGGGCGAAGGTCCTGGCGCATCTGCTGTGGCTGAGAAGGATGAAGCGCGGCTCTATCGGCTTCGACATCCCGGAGCCGGAAATACTCCTGCAGGGGGATCAGGTTGCCTCCATCAACCGGGCGGAACGCAACCTCGCCCACAAGCTGATCGAGGAATTCATGCTGGCCGCCAACGAGGCCGTGGCCGAAACAATGGACCGGGAGCAGCGGCCTGTTCTCTTCCGCATCCATGAGCATCCCGACCCCCTCAAGGTCGAGCAGTTCACCCAGGCCACCATCGTAATGGGCCTGCAGCTGCCGCCCTTCGAACCCACACCTTCCTGGTTTGCTGGGGTGGTGGAAAAGGCCAAGAACTCACCGGCCCAATACGTAATCAACAACCTCATGCTCCGGACGATGCAGCAGGCCCGCTACTCACCGGACAATGCCGGACATTTCGGCCTGGCGGCAGAGTATTACCTGCACTTCACCTCCCCCATCCGCCGCTACCCGGATCTGGTCGCGCACCGGGTGCTGGAGCAGCTTCTGGCCCGCTCCCGGGACAAGGACAAGCGGCCGCCGGTCCTTGCTGACGCCATCGGCATGGATGATGCGGCCCTGCATCTTTCCAAGCGGGAACGGGTGTCTGTGGACGTGGAACGCAACAACCAGTCCCGTCTCAGTGCCCTGTTCCTGCAGGGCCGCATCGGCGAGGAGTTTGCCGCCATCATCTCCGGGGTCAGCTCCTTCGGCATGTTCGTCGAGCTGCTGGACTCCTTCATCAGCGGGGCCGTGCCGCTGGGCGACCTGGCGGACGACTACTACATCCTGGACAGCCGCGCCCATCGGCTTGTCGGCGAACGCACCGGCCGGGTATTTCAGATGGGCGGGCTGCTCCAGGTACGTTTGGTGCACGTGGACATGCAGAGCAAAAAAATAACCTTTGCGCCCCTGCCGCCCGCTGAGTAAATTCCACCCACTATGCAAGCGCCTGTCCGGAAAATCGTCATCAGCCTTAACGGGGTTGACTTCAGCTATAACGGGGAGCTGGTGCTCCAGGACGTGAACCTGAAAATTCACGAACGGGAGATGATCGGCATTGTCGGTCCGAACGGCGGCGGCAAAACCACCCTGCTGCGCCTGATCCTCGGCCTGCTCAAACCCCGGCGCGGCCAGGTGCTGGTGTTCGGCCAGCCTCCGGAAAAGTCCTCGCACCGGCTGGGCTACGTGCCGCAGCATATGCTCTACGACAACCGCTTCCCGGTGTCCGTTCTCGACGTAGTCCTCATGGGCCTGACCGGCAAGAGCGGCTTCGGTCCTTTTGCCAGGGCCGCTGTGCGCAAGGCCGAGGAGGCCCTGGCATCCGTCAACCTGAGCGAGTTCCGCAACAGCGCCTTTGCCGAACTCTCCGGCGGCCAGCGGCAGCGGGTGCTGATCGCCCGGGCGCTGGCCGCCTCACCGGACATGCTCCTCTTCGATGAACCTACGGCCAACGTCGACACCTCGGCCGGCGAAAAGCTCTACCAAATCCTCGGGCAACTTAATGAGCGAATGACCATCCTCGTCGTTTCCCATGACATCGGCTTTGTCAATCACCATATCTCCAGCGTGGTCTGCGTCAACCATCAGGTGGTAGTCCATCCAACCAGTTCCCTGGCCGGCCAGAACATCATCGACCTGTACGGCAACGACATCTCCCTGATCCGCCACGACCACCGCTGCGCCCAGGAAGGCCACCAATGCTCCAGTTCCTGAGCGACCTGCAGCAGTTCCGTTTTCTGCAGTACGCCCTGCTCACCGGGCTCATGGCCTCGGTGGCCTGCGGGATCATCGGCAGCTATGTCACTGTACGGCGGATTACCTATATCGCCGGGGCCATCGCCCACTGCACCCTCGGCGGCATGGGCATTGCCGGCTACCTCAATAAGGAGCAAGGGCTGACCTTTCTCTCCCCCCTCGCCGGTGCGGTCTGCGCCGCGCTGGTGGCAGCCCTGGTGATCTCCTACATGCTCCACCGCTCAACCATGCGGCTGGACACCATCCTCAGCGCAGTATGGGCCATCGGCATGGCGGTGGGCATAATCTTCATCAGCAAGACCGGCGGCTACAACAAAGACCTGATGAGCTACCTCTTCGGCGACATCCTCATGGTCTCCGACCAGGACCTGATTCTGATAAGCGTCCTGGACCTGATCCTGGTCGGAATGGTGTTCCTGCTCTACAACCGCCTGGTGTCCATCAGCTTTGACGAAGAATTCGCGCGTATCTCGGGGATCAGGGTGGACCTGTACAATACGCTCTTTCTCTGCCTGGTGGCCCTGACCGTGGTCCTGCTGGTCCAGGTGGTGGGGATCATCCTGGTGGTAGCCCTGCTGGCCCTGCCGGCGGCGGCAGCCGGCCAGATGACCACCCGGCTTCCGGCAATGATGCTGCTGGCCATCTTCCTCTGCGCGGTCAGCACCACCGGTGGTCTGGTCATCAGCTATGGGCCCAACCTGCCGGCCGGGGCGACCATCGTCATGCTCGCCGGCTTCCTGTACCTGGGGAGCATCTTTGCAGTCAAGATCCGGCGGCAGGGAGCCTCATGACCCGGTCACCCGGCTTCTTTCCCTTGACGAACCTCTCCATATTCAATAAAGATGAAATTCAGGTCAAGAATATCAGCAGCATAAAAATATTCCGAAATACCCTGGCCGAAACGTTCAAGTCCAGGCAAGGCTGAGAGGTGAATATGGAAGAGACAAGCTGGTACATGAGCATCCTGGCAAGCCCCTTTTTCCGCGGCCTGGCAATAGGACTCATCCTCTGGCTCTTTTTCTGGGTCCGCTATATAATGCGGCTCCGCGAACTGTCCGGCAACATCAAAAAGCTCCGGGAGCACCTGCACACCAAGCTTGAGATCGATTCAGCCGAAAACGAGCGCCGCAAGCAGGAAATTGAGAAGCTCAAGGAGGAGCGAGACAACCTGCGCAACATGGCTCAGGTGATGAACCAGAAACCGGGCCGGCAGGAGCTTCGCCAGGCCCAGGTGTACCAGCGGGCCATCGACATCATGTTTGCCAAGGCCCCGGGCTTTGCCCCGGCCTGGCAGATCACCCTGAAGGAGGCGGAGGAGGAGATGCTGAACGCCGAGCGGGGCATCATCCCCTTTTTCAAGCGGATGACCGGCTCGCAGTCGAAAAGCCACGAGGACTACGAAAGCGAACGGCGCAAGGCCCTGGAGATGAAAAGCGACTCCTGAGTCCCCTCCAGCCGTTATCTCCCACTCCGATTCCATGTCTGAGAACCGGCAGCCAAATTGCCTGCTGCCCGGAACGGCAATCATCCTCATTCATCCACGCTATCCGGAAAACATCGGCGCCTCCGCCCGCATCGCCCTCAATTTCGGCATCAGCCAACTCGTCGTGGTCACCGACGAGCAGCCCGAGGAGGAACGGATGCTGAAAATGGCCACCCACAAGGCCGCCCACCTGATCCATGACATGATCCTGTGCGGCGATGCAGCAGAGGCCGCCGCATCCTACCAGTTCGTCGTGGGCACCACCGCCCGCCAGGGCCGCCAGCGCATCCCGGAGCGAACCCCGCGCGAGGTGATGATTGATCTTGCGCCGCTGGTTGGCGGCAACCGGGTGGCCCTGATGTTTGGCCCGGAAAACACCGGGTTGACCAACAGCGAACTGGACCTCTGCCAGTTCACCTCCACCATCCCCACTGCTGACTTCTCCTCCCTGAACCTGGCCCAGGCCGTGGCCATTCACTGCTACGAGCTGACCATGGCCATCCGGCACCCCTCGTCGCCTCAGGTCCGGGAAACCGACTTTGCCAACTCCCATCAACTGGAGGGAATGTACCGCCACATCGAGGAGGTCCTGACCGCCACCTCCTACCTGGCAGACTACAACCGCACCTACTGGATGCGCAGCATCAGGCAATTCCTGGGCAGGGTGCGGATCAGCAAAAAGGAGGCCAGCATGATCAGGGGCGTCTGCCGCAAATTCCTCTGGCACAACGCCAACGCCGCCAAGGGGGAAGAAAAGGACAATTTCAACCAGGATTAATAGATTCAGCAATCCCGAGGTTGAAAAAAAAACGAAAAGAGGAACGCATGTCGGAACAGTTTGCGATCGGTCTCGATGAGGCCCTTGCCCTTACCCTGCAGCACCTTTGCCCGCTCCCGCCGGAAACGGTCGCCCTGGAAGATGGAGTGGACCGGGTGGCGGCTGAGGATCTCTATGCCAAGGTCGATTCACCGTCCGTGGATGCTTCTTTAAAAGACGGGTACGCGGTTCGATCGGAAAACGTGGCTGGCGCCTGCCCGGAGCGGCCGGTACGATTGGTCCTCGCCGGAGTTGCCGCAGCCGGCATTCGGTCTGAATCCAGGCTGGAGACGGGACAGACCGTGCGGATACTGACCGGCGCCCGCATACCGGACAATGCCGACGCCGTTCTCGCAGAGGAATTTGTGCGACTGGAAGGCGATGCAATTATGGCGGAAAACAGCGCCGAAAAAGGCCGCAATGTACTGCGGAAAGGAAGCGATGTTGTCCAGGGGCAGCGGCTGCTCTGCCGGGGAGCACCCATTTCTCCGGGGTTTGTCGGGTTATTGGCCGCCGCAGGGCATGATCAGGTGCCGGTATGCAAACCCCCCCGGGTTGCCATTATCGCCACGGGCGACGAGGTGGTGGCGCCGGGCCAGCCACTTCCTGAAGGTAAGCTCTACGCCAGTAACCTTGCTACCCTAAGCGCCTGGTGTCGCCGGCATGGTTGGCCCACCCGCTGCACCATCGTCAGGGATGAGCCCCAGGAACTCATGGAAAATCTCTTAACGGCAGCAGAAGAAGCTGATGCCGTCGTCACAAGCGGCGGCGCCTGGTCGGGGGACCGGGATCTGGTGGCCCGGATGCTGGAGCAATTGGGGTGGAAAAAAGTGTTTCACCGGGTCCGGATCGGACCCGGCAAGGGCGCCGGGTTCGGTATTCTGGCCGGCAAGCCTGTTTTCATTCTTCCCGGCGGCCCACCCTCCAATCTCATGGGTTTTCTCCAGATTGCCCTGCCGGGCCTGCAGCGCCTGGCCGGCTTCGAAAATCCAGGACTTTCCAGGGCGGTCATGCAAATGGCCGAGGAAGTCAGCGGTCTGGAAAAAGATTGGACCCAGTTTATTTTCGGGGTGATCCTTAACAGTGGCGAACTCCCCCTATTCCATCCCCTTCGAAGCAAGAGCCGGCTGCAGTCCATGGCCAAGGCGCAGGCCGTAGTAGCCATCCCCGAAGGCACAACGAAAATTGCGGCCGGAACCATCGTTACGGCACAACTGTTAATCTGAGAAAACAGGGCCGCACAGGATTATCATGGATCCTCAGCGCATCCAAAACGGATCAGGAGCTTTGCGGGCCTCCCTCCTCCTGGTTGAGGGATGCGATATCCGGAACGATTCGTCACGATCACTCCCCGGACCCCGAGATACCAGCTCCCCGATATATCAAGGATATTGCAGAGCGCATGGGCATGGCTCATTCCGCCCTGTACCGGCACTTTCGCAACAGAGATCCCCTGCTGAGCGCAATGCTTGAACTCATCAGGACAAAATTATCCAAAAACGGGGAAACAGTGCGCCAGAAGCGCGATGATGCCGTTAAACGCCTCCGGGTATTGCTTTTCCGGCATGTCCGGCTAATCAAAGAGCGGCACGGCATCCCGAAAATATTCTTTTTCGATGAAGTATGGGGGCAGAACCAGGAGAGACGGCGAAAGATGTTCCGGATTGTCAGCGGTTATCTTGCCGAGATCGAAGCTATTATCCGGGAGAGCCAGGACAACGGCCAGGTAAGAGAAGAAATCGCCCCGAGGGCGCCGCGACGATGCTTTACGGCATTGTGCAGCCGGCCGCGCTCCTCTGGCACATGAGCGAAGGCGGCTTTGCTATCGATGAACACATCGCTGAAACCTGGCAGGTACTTGCCAAAGCGATAGCTCGATGTTATGCATTGCCTGAATGTGAATATACTTTCAACTAAATTGAGGCCATGATGAATATCCCGGTTGTTGATCAGGAGTTGTGCATCGGCTGCGGCGTCTGTGTTGAGCTCTGCCCCGAAGTCTTTGAAATCAGCGACGATAAGTCCTGGGTGACCGGGCCGGACAAATGCGGCACCTGCGATTGCGATGAAGCGGCTGCCTCATGCCCGGTTGCCGCGATAGAGCTGATTGAAGAGCAGTAAGCATGGGATGAGCAGCCAGCATGGCGCTGAAGGGCACCCCGAAGCACAAGGGCTTGGCCTTTGAGGCCAAAATGCCCGGCAACGAAAACGGAGGAAAAGCTCAGGATGAAACCAACCCCAGATCCCCGCAGCGAAGGTCCGCAGGACCAGGTTTCCGAAAAATTCCCGATTTCCGAAGAGGATGTCCATGCAGCGATGAAAAAAATCCCGGGATATCTGGATATCACGGCTAGCGATTTCAAGGATCTGTACGCCCTCTCTTACCAACATGCCCTGGACCGGGTTATCAATTCGGTGCGGGCCGAAGACGTTATGACGAGAGAGGTGGTCACCGTCGACCTGGGGACTCCCCTGCACGAGGTGGCCGACCGGATGGCTGCGTCCGGCGTTTCCGGCGTGCCGGTGCTGGACCGCAACGGAAAGGTCGCGGGGATCATCTCCGAACGGAATTTTCTGAAACACATGGGCGCTGACAAGGCCAGCTTCATGGCCATCGTCGCCGCCTGCCTGCTCGGTCAGGGATGCGCGGCCATAGGCATACGCAAGGGACTTGCCGCGGACATCATGACCAGTTCGGTGATCTCGATCCTGCCGAACGCCACCCTGGCCGAGGCGTCGGCATTGCTGACCAGGCAGGGCATCAACCGGCTGCCGGTCCTGGATGAACAGGGGAAACTCTGCGGAATACTGACCAGGACAGACCTGGTGCGGGCCCATGTTTACGGCTGAGGAGGCACCATGCACTATTTCCAGAAAATGAAAGGCTCCGCCAAGAGCCCTCCCGGCCCGGGTGCGCAGGAAATTGCCTGGTCGTGGCTGGGAGCGTTCCTGGGGATCACCGCCGTATCGCTCGTGCATTATCATTTTCTGGATCAGCGCGACCTGATCCTGATCATCGGCAGCTTCGGGGCGTCGGCGGTGCTGATTTACGGGGCAATCAAAAGCCCGCTGGCCCAGCCCCGGAACCTGTTGGGCGGGCATGTCCTTTCGGCTATTATCGGCGTCTTCTGCTTCCAGACATTTCACGGCGAAACGTGGCTGGCGGCCGCCCTTGCCGTGGCCACGGCCATCGCCGTCATGCACGCCACCAGGACCCTGCATCCGCCTGGCGGCGCCACGGCTCTCATCGCAGTTATCGGGGGCGACCAGGTGCATGCACTTGGCTATCTCTATGTCCTTATGCCGGTCGGCCTCGGCGCGGTCATCATGCTGGCTGTCGCCCTGCTGGTCAACAATATCCCCCAAACGAGAAAATATCCGGAATTCTGGCTCTGAAACAGGAAGACCCAATATGGCCGTTTGTCGGCACAGCCTTCACGGCCCCGCGAGAGGGCAGCCCTGGCAGCGTGGCGTGGACTTGCGGCAGAACTCCTTGCCCGTGCTGACCAGCAGGGCGTGGAACTCGTTATACAGAGGGGCGTCCGGTTCGAGGTTGGCCATGAACAACTCCTGGATCTCGTCGTAGCCCGCCTCCTCGCAGATCAAGTCATGACGGAGAAGGATGCGGTAGGTGTAGGCATCCACCACGAAGACCGGCCGGCCGGCCGCATAGAGGACAATTGAGTCGGCGGTCTCCGGGCCGATTCCCTTCACCGAAAGCAGGGTTTGGCGCAGCACTCCGGTTTCCTCGGCCAGCAGCGCCTCCACCCTGCCCTCGTACCGGTCGCGGATCAGGGCGAACAGATTCTGCAGCCGACCGGCCTTGATGTTATAGTAGCCGGCCGGCCGGATGTATTCCGCAAGCAGCCCGGAGGGCAGTTCGGCGAGCCGTGGGTAGGAGAGCAGGCCGGCGCTCTTCAGATTGTCGATGGCCTTTTCCACGTTGGCCCAGTTGGTGTTCTGAGTGAGCACCGCGCCGAGCATCACCTCGAAGGGCGTGTCTCCCGGCCACCAGCGCTGGGGGCCGAAGTGATCGTACAGGCGCTGATAGAGGCGTGTGAGCTGCTCCTTCATGACCTTTCCTTGCTCCCGCCTGACAAGGGCTCGGGTGAAAAATCGCCGGCAGGAGCCGGCTCCTGCAATGCATTAGCCCTGGCCGGAAAAAAAATCAATCTTTTTTCCGATGGGTCCGGAGAGAAACGTCCCGCTTTTGTTGATAAAAATGCATGGCCAGGCGCATAGGTCAGAAAAAACCATTGATTCTCCCATTGACTTCTTTCGCAATCAATTTTATTTTCCCTGAATAAGATTCAGTATTAAATACTCTTTCAGATATTATATTCCATTACCTTACCAACGGAGGAACTCATGCTTGAAGTGACTAACAAGGCGGTAGAAAATCTGAAGACTTACCTATCGCAGAATAATATCGATTCCGCGGTGCGGGTCGCCCTGATGCAGGGCGGCTGAGCTGGTCCCTCGCTGGGACTGGCTCTGGATGAGTCAAAGGATAACGACAAAATTTTTCAGGAAAACGAACTGACCTTTCTGGTGGACCAGGGCCTGCTCAATACCTGCGGCTCCATTAAGGTGGATTTTATTGACGCGGGGTACCGGTCCGGGTTCTCCATCACCTCCGCCAATCCTGTAGGCGGTGGTGGCTGCAGTTCCGGCTCCTGCGCCACGGGCTCCTGCGGCGCTTCGTAATCTCCTTTTGCTTTACTTAAAAGCCCTGTCCCCTGCGGACAGGGCTTTTTTTTTGCCCTGATTCCATCCGCCCATTCCCTTATCAGAGCACAGCGCAAACGATGGCACCAACGCGTTTAAATGGCCTGCCAACCTGCTTAGGGTGCCAGAATAAAGTTCCCTGACATCCGCAACTGTGATTTCCTACGCTTCAACAATTGCCGGCGTCGGAATCGTCCGATTCCGACAATCTTTATTGAGGTCGGAATTAATAAAAAACCCTGACATCCGCAACTGTGATTTCCTACGCTTCAACAATTGCCGGCGTCGGAATCGTCCGATTCCGACAATCTTGACAAAAGGTGAAACATCCTTATCATCTACCTTGAAATATTGATAATTTTTCTTTCTCCGGTGAACCCCGGAACGGAAGAGGAGGACATACCCCATGCAACTCGACAAATTTACCCTGAAATCCCAGGAGGCCATCCAGGCCGCCCACACCATGGCCCAGAACAACGGCCACCAGGAGATACAGCCCGAGCACCTGCTCAAGGCCATCCTGGAACAGCCCGGCGGGGTGGTGGTACCCGTGCTCCAGAAGATGGGCATTCAGCCTGCCGTGGTCCTCAGCGAGACCAATCAGCTGATCGGGCAGCTGCCGAAGGTCTCCGGCGGCGGGGCCGGACGCACCTATGCCTCGCAGGCGCTGCAGAACCTGCTGGACCGCTCTTTTGCCAGCGCCTCACAGATGCAGGACGAATACGTCAGCCAGGAGCACCTGTTCCTGGGCATGCTGGCTGATTCGTCCCTCAAGGCGACCAAAATGCTCGCACGCCTGGGGGTAACCAGCGACGGCTTCCTCCAGGCCCTGACCACGGTGCGCGGCAACCAGCGGGTGACCGACCCCTATCCCGAAGAAAAATACCAGGCCCTGGAAAAGTACGCCCGCAATCTCACCGATGTCGCCCGCAAAGGCAAGCTCGACCCGGTTATCGGCCGTGACGAGGAAATCCGGCGGGTCATCCAGGTGTTGTCCCGCCGGACCAAGAACAACCCGGTGCTCATC
>DNUE01000048.1:2840-3441 GCA_003508005.1 Desulfobulbaceae bacterium | reverse complement strand
GGACAACTGCGAGGGGCACGTCCAGGGCTGGATTAAGGTCTATCCCGGACACAAAAAAGAAGTGGTGCGGTGGTGAGCATGAACGTCTATTCCTTCGCCGTGCCCGGCCCGCCCCAGGGCAAGCTCCGGGCCAGGGCCGCAAGGGGGATATTCTACACCCCGGCGAAAACGAAAGTCTACGAGAACCTTATCCGTGCCTGTTTCCTGGGGAAGTACAAGCATTGGCCGCAAATCCCGGCCTGCGTTCCGGTCAGCATCCAGATCAACGCCATTTTCGCATCGCCCAAGCGGGAGAAGCGGCAAGGCCCGGTAATGAAAAAACCCGACGTGGACAACATCGCCAAGGTGGTGCTGGACGCCATGAACAATTTTGTTTTTACCGATGACGCCCAGGTGCATTCGTTGTCGGTGTCGAAGTCATACGGCCCGGACGCCGGGCTGGTAATCAGGATTTACGCCAACGTGAGCTGAGCATGAGCCGCCGTTGCTATCCCAGCCTGGCCGCGGAGGCCGAGGTCCTGCGCCATGCCCGCACGGCCCCGCACCCGTTCCTGAGCTGTATGCACTTCTACGGCCCGGTGCCGTGGGCAAACCGGCTCAG
>DNUE01000048.1:0-2786 GCA_003508005.1 Desulfobulbaceae bacterium | reverse complement strand
CGGCGCAAACCGCCTGGACAATCCAACTTAAATACAACGTCGAACTCCTGCCCTGCGAGCGGCCCAGGGAGTTGTTGCTTGCCGCCCAGCGCCAGGCAAACCTGCCGCCGTTCTGGGGCTGGTGCTCGCTGATGGAGGGACGAAGATGACCCTCCCCGCCCCATACTACCAGGACGAGGCGACGACCCTCTACTGCGCCGATTGCCGAGACATCCTGCCGCTGTTGCCGAACCGGAGCGTTGACCTTATCCTTTGCGACCCGCCGTATGGCTTGGATTATAACAACGGCGACCTCGCACATTGCTGGGAAGCAGCATTCGGCGGCGACAAATCTCGCATGAAGCCCCGGCCCATTGCCAACGACGGACAAGAGGATGCATACGCTTTATTCGAGTTTATGCTGACCGCCGCAAAGGACAAGTTGTTGAAAGGGGGATGCTGCTGCTGCTGCTGCTGCTGCTGCGGCGGCGGCGGCCCTAAACCACTATTTGCCGATTGGACGCTGATGATGGACAGGATTATCGGCTTCAAGCAAGCGGTGGTCTGGGACAAGGGCGGCCTGGGAATGGGCATTCACTACCGCCGAAATTACGAGTTTATGCTTATCGCCCAAAACGGCAGCCCGGCCAAGTGTTGGAACGGCGGCAACAACACGGCCAATGTAGTGCGGATAAATAAAATCATTCCGCAAGAGCACGAACATCCAACGGCGAAGCCGCCCGAACTGATGTCGTTTTTTATAAACATCCACTCCAACCCCGGCGACCTGGTGCTTGACCCCTTCGCCGGACACGGCCCCACGCTGATAGCGGCAAAGGCGGCGGGCCGCCGGGCCATCGGCATCGAAATAAGCGAGGCATACTGTGCCATAGCAAAGAAACGACTAAGCCAGGAGTATCTGTTATGAACGACCCCTACGGCCGCTACCCCAAGACCGGCCCGGTCTGCGTCGAGTGCCAGCAGATCGTCCGGGCCGTCAACACCAAAGGGCTGTGCCGGGACTGCCAGCCGAAGAAGCCGAAGAAGGGTAAACGGGGGTCACGGGCGGCCACCAGGATGGCTTGCCTGATGCACAGAAAGGCCCACCAGGGCAAAGATAATCTATTTTAACCCCATAGCCTAAACACTTGACTTTTGCATACATTTGTGGTATAATGTAGTAAAGGTCAGAAGGAGGACAATGAAGTCAATCCGTATCAGCGACAAGTCGTATGCCCGGTTACGGGAAGTTGCGAATAGCGGGCACCATAAACTTATCGCCGCCTTCGACCTCATAATCGATGCTTATTGGGAGGGGATGCACGATGAAGAGGACGGCAGAGTGGAAAAGAAAAGTCTATCGTCGGGCGACAAGAAACAATAGCAGTTCTGCATCATGGCTCAAATTGCGCTTCCGGGTTTTCAGGCGGGATCGATTTCAATGCCAAAGATGCCTTGACTTTTATGGCGAGGATGGATTGTGTTTGTCGGCACATCATATTAAGCCACGAAATGAAGGGGGTAAAAATAAAATGTCCAACCTAATCACTCTTTGTTTGTCATGCCACAACATCGTGGAGGAAAACCCCGACGAGATATATTCCTGCCTCCCAGTTGAAAACCAACCGATAAGTAAAAAGAACGATTGGCATACTTGGGTATACGGCGGTTGCCGTCGGCCAAAATAACCCCGGCCCAGCCGGGAGAAGGAGACGCCATGAAATACCTCGCCCTTATCTTTGTCCTGGGCCTTGCCGGATGTTGCGGCAAGTATGCCCTTGACGATGAGGTCCACCGGCACCTGGCCCTGCAAAACAAGATGAACATGGAATACCACGCCGACCTGCACGCCCGGATTGACAGCCTGGCGGCGCAGGTGGACAGCCTGAAAAAGGATGGGCAGCGCACCCGGTGGTTGTTTTTTAACCGGCTTCCGAGTCAGAGGTATCAGAAGTAAACGAAAAGCCCCCCGTTTTGGGGGGCTTCTTCTTGGCCGTGGGATGGTCAGAACTCCCTGGTGTAATTCACCCCCACCAGCAAGCCCTTGCGATATCCCACCAGCGGGGCCAGGTTCGTCCGGTAGGCCCGGAAGGACGGCCCGAGCATGAAGCGGTTGTCTTTGACGCTCCCCTCCTCCACCCGGCCATTCCAGTTGAACGCCAGGCCCAGGGCGAAGTTCTTGGCCTTTGCCGGCTGAACAACGGTCAGCGTCTCCACCCGCGTCTGCGTCTGGAATGCTTCTATCAGGGAATACAGGTTCCGGTTCTCCCAATACCAGGCGCTGTCCAGCACGGCCACGGTGTCCGCTCCCCGGATGGTGATGGTCTTGCGGACGGTGACGGTGCGGATGCTGTCCCGGAACTCGGCCTGGACCTCCGTGCGGATGCTGTCCTTCACCGCCGAGATGTTGACGGTCGGCGTCTCGGGCCCGGCCCGCCCCGGCTTGACGTGCCAGACCACAAAGGCGGTCAGCCCGATCGCCAGCAGGATCCGCCAGTTGCGGCCGATAAACCGCAGGACGGCGATCATCCCTGGGCCTTCCCGTTGGCCTGGTGTTCCTTGATGTTGCCCCAGACGATTGCCAGGATGCCCGAAGCCTGGGCCAGCACGAACGAGCCGAGCGCCAGGAAGTCCGGGGCGGGATTTTTCAGGGTCAGCAGCACGGCCAGGGCGGTTGAGGTCGCCAGGAAAAAGAAACCCAGCAGTAGTTTGCGGTTGCCTTTGATCATTGCGTTCTCCTTCGATTAGAGATTTTAATTTCCGTTTCGATTGACGATAACCTTCCTTCGAGCCGGATGTCCCGTTCC
>DNUE01000011.1 GCA_003508005.1 Desulfobulbaceae bacterium | reverse complement strand
ACAAACCAGACGGTGTCTTGGTGCAATTGGTAAAGCCAGGCATAATCCAGGTAGGCACGGTCAAAGATCAACAGATCGCCCGGCTTAAAGCGCAGGCCTTGCACGGCCTGGAGGTCATGGGTCTTGCCGTCCGTGACCAGGACACACTGGGGCAGCAAGCCGCTGAGGACGGTATGCAGCTTAATGGCCCCCTTGCGGGTCCGAAATTTGGCCCAGGGAAACACCGCAGCGCACAGGTCAATGGTGGTGGCATCGATGATTTTGATCTTCGTCGCCTCCTGAGGCTGTTGCGCTAACTCGGCGGAAACCCGCTCGTATAGCTTATAATAGGTCTTTTCGAAGATGATGGCAGGGCGCTGCTGATTGGCGTCGGCCAGGGTAGAACGCTTCAACTTGGAAAGGCCCAGGTGATAAAGCTTGTGAGCTTGCCGGTTGACGCTGAAGACTACGTCCCGGAGACTTTTGCGGGCGTTCCACTGGCCAAAGAGCATGGCCACCAGATGCGACCAATAGGTGAACTTTCGAGGATTAGGCCCCTGCCCCCTGACGGCCACCCAAAATCCCCCACCTGTGGCCACTTCAAAATCCCCCACTAAGCAGACCTGATTTTCAAGAAAAACTGCCCGAACGGCGACAGAACGTACAAGCTCTCATTTGTTGGAATCAGACAGATGGGAGAGAGAAGGATGAACGTTTTGAAGCCGGATCTGCAAACGACGATCAAGACATTGCTGAGTAAAGGCGTGAGCCAGAGGGAGATTGAGCGAAAGACGGGTATCGATCGAAAGACCATCCGAAGATACGCTCAGTCATTCAATTTGATGGCGTCACCAGAAAGTGAGCAGTCAAAATCCCCCACTGAACCAGAGGTGGCCACCGGGTCCCTGGATGCCGCGATTCAAAATCCCCCACCCCGGCCACCGGTTCAGGAACAAAAGCTACCCAGGCAGGCTCGTTCGGCCTGTGAAGAGCATCGGGAGTGGATAGAGAAACAAGTGAGGCTGGGCCGCAATGGTATGGCCATCTATCAGGACCTGGTGGAGCTATTCGGTTTCACCCACCGTTACAACTCCGTAAAGCGGTTTGTTCGGGGGCTCAAAAGGAAAGATCCCGAGCAGTATGACCGGCTGGAGTTCCTGATGGGAGAAGAGGCACAGGTCGATTATGGACAGGGAGCGCCTACTCTGCATCAAAACGGGAAATATCTGCGGCCGCGTCTTTTCATTATGACGCTGAAGTATTCCGGGCGAGCCTTTCGGAAAACCGTGTGGAAATCCGGCCAGGGAACGTGGTGCAAGCTGCATGAGGAAGCGTTCCGATACTTTGGGGGGTGCCCCCAATACGTCACGCTGGATAATCTCAGGGAAGGCGTGATCAAGCCGGATATCTACGAGCCAGACCTTAATCCTTTATATGCCGCCATGCTGGAACACTATGGCGTCGTGGCGGACCCTGCCAGGGTCCGCGACTCGAACCGCAAGGGAACCGTGGAAAATGCGGTGAAACACGCACAGAATACCGCCCTCAAGGGGCGCAAGTTCGACAGTATCGAGGCGCAGAATGACTGGTTGAGGCACTGGGAAAGCCGGTGGGCCTCACAACGGATCCATGGCCGGTCCAAGCGCCAGGTAGAGGTCATGTTCCAGGAAGAAAAACCGTTTCTGGCGGAATTGCCGCTCATGCCGTTTCGCTATTTTGAGCAGGAGACGCGGACGGTCTACGATGACGGGACGATCCAGGTGGGCAGGTCCTACTATGCGGCCAATCCGGCTCCGATAGGCCGCGAAGTGACGGTTCGGATTTTTGATAACGAGATCCAGATTCTGGACCCTCGCCGAATGGAGCTCATTCGCCGGCATCCCAAGAGCCAGCGGGCGGGGTCCCTGATGATGGAACCCGGGGACAGGATTTTCAATCCATCCAGGGAAACGGATAGACTGCTAGCCCAAGCCGAAGCAATCGGCCCGCATACCTTCAGTCTGTGCGAGAAATGGTTTAACGAGGAAGGCCGCTGCGGTCAGCGCCGGATGTATGGACTGGTAAATTTGGTACGGCATTACCCGGCCTGCTACATCGAGAAAGCTGCGCTCCTGGCGAAGGAAAATGGCCTGAGAAGTTCCAAGGCTCTGCGGCGGATGGTGGAGAGCCTGGCGGCCGAAGCGCAGGAAACGAAGGCCCAACCAGCAGAGGGGCTCACCCAAGACCATCCCTTGATTCGCTCGGGTGAAGATTACGCCGCTTTCTGGGATCAGCACGCCGCCCGGGCGCCTGCTCCGGCCGGACCTGTGCCCATCAAACCGGTAATCAGCCGGGAAGATCTTCCCCAAATCTGGCAACAGGCAAGCTGGCTTAAGGTTATCGACGTCTTTAACCTGACGGTGGACGACCAGCGCCGCCGCCGCGACGATGAGATCTGGGTCATATCTCCGTTTACGGCAGAATCACGGGCCTCGATGCACCTCAGCTTATCAGCCAATGTCTACAAGGACTTCAGTAGTGGCAAGGGCGGGGGCATCATGCAGTTCTGCCGGGAGGTGTTGCGCCGGCAGAGCCGGGAAATGAGCATGTTCGAAGTAGCCCAGTGGATGATATCCGCAGGAATCTCCATTGCCCAAACTGATGAAAAACGGAAGATCCGGAAAGCCGGGCCGCCTGCTGCAAATCGGCTCAATCGCGCCATCGAGGCCGATCTGCGCCCCTTTCTGCGCTCGGATCACCCCGAATGGGATCGCCGGGGCATATCCGCCCAAACCTGCCGTTACCTGGGGTGCGGCTTTTTGCCTCAGCGCCCGGGAGCAAACCGCACCTCTCCCCTCAATTCCAGATTGGTGTTTCAGATCCGTGGCCTAAGAGAAAACGCCGCCGGTGTTCAGCCAATCATTCTCAGTCATAGCGGGCGGGCACTCTCCCCGGAGCAGGAAGACCGGGATGGAAAATATTGGAGTTACCCATTCCGAAAAAAATTGGAGATCTACAATCAGGATAAGCTCCTGTTGGATGAAGAAGCTCGCCGTCAAGCGAACGTCTTTGGCCTGGTCCTGGTGGAGGGCTTCTTTGATGTGGCAAAGCTGGTGGAAGCGGGTTGCCGCAATGTCGGCGCCCTGATGGGCGCCCATATCTCACCTGAACAGATCGAGCGGCTGGAGTGGCTGCGCTCCCGGATCGGGTTCCCCCGCCTCGTGTTGTTTCTGGACCGGGACCAGGCCGGTCGAGAAGGGGCCAGGAAGGCAGCCGATCGACTTCGATCTCATAACTTCGAGGTGCGCGGGTTTGACTGGGACCTGAACATGTCCTGGAATGGTCATTCCCCCGGGCCGCCCCCCCACTCCATTGCCGACCCTGCCGAGATGTCGGTGGCACAACTTTGCAGTTTGCGCCGGCGAGGCCTCATTTAAATACGGGATGAAAAAAAGAAAAAGGAGCCAAACCTATGGACATGCCGTTAGCAGAAATCCAAAGACACCTGGGGACGCTTCGCCTTCATGGCATGAACGCCACGCTGGAGACCCGATTCATTCAGGCCAACCAGGGCGCCTCCTTCCCGGAGGTCTTTGCCTGCCTGGTGCAAGATGAGTTGGATTGGCGCAGCTCACGGCTGCGCGAGACCCGCTTCAAGGCTTCCGGTCTCCCCGAGCGGCCCACTCTGACGGAATTTGACTGGGGCTTCAATCCGAAATTGCCCAAAAAGGAAATCTATGGACTGGTAAGTGGCGGGTTTATCCGAGAGGGCGATGACGCCCTGCTGATCGGCTCCCCCGGAACCGGGAAGAGCCATATTGCCAAGACCGTGGCCCATGCCGCCATTCAAACCGGGTATAAAGTCGTGTACCGGGAAGCCCATACATTTTTTGAAGACCTCTTTGAAGCTGCCCAGCTCAAACGGAGAAAAAAGATGATCAAGCTCTTCTCCGAAACCGATCTGCTGGTCATTGACGACCTGTTTCTGCGGAAGAACGTGCCGGAACAGGCCGCCGACTACTTGGTCGATATTATCATGAATCGCTACTCCTCCAGAAAAAGCAGCCTGATAACCTCCAATCGCCCTCTGGAGGATTGGGGAAAGCTCCTCCGAGACAACGCCGCCTCATCGGTAATCCTGGACCGCCTCCTGCACCGGGGGCGCCTTCTCAAGTTCGAGGGCAAGAGCTACCGGCTCAAGGAGGCATCCATGCGCCTGACAGAAAACAAACAGAAATCTCTAGGATGAAAAAGGAATAAGAATGGACCTCTGCATAGGTTATTGGTAGACTATTCCTCATACTGTCGCCTGGGGGATTTTGACCCGGCCACAAGTGGGGGATTTTCAAGTGGCCATCGGGG
>DNUE01000075.1 GCA_003508005.1 Desulfobulbaceae bacterium | reverse complement strand
ACCGCCTGCTGCGGCGCGTCCGCGATTTTTCCCAGGTCGGCGGGCACGCAGTCATCAGCCGCGAGGTAGCGGACGAGGCCCTGAACATCCTGGCCGTGGACCGCTTCGGCCTCGACGAGATGGACCGCCGCATCCTGCTGACCCTGATCGACAAGTTCCAGGGCGGCCCGATCGGCATTGACACCCTGGCCACAGTGGTCTGCGAGGAAAAGAACACCCTGGAGGATGTATACGAACCTTTCCTCATCCAGTCCGGGTTCCTGGTGCGGACCCCCAGGGGCCGCATGGCGACGGTGACCGCCTATGAGCACTTCGGGCGGCCGGTGCATCAGGGGGTCATGCGGCAGCCCGGCCTTTTCGACGGTGGAGGCACTAATGGCTGACAAATGCACGGTCAAAGACATCCTGGCCCGGAAAGGGCAGGGCAAAATCACCACCCTTACCGCCTATGATGCTGCCACGGCCCGGATGCTGGACGAGAGCGGCATCGACATCCTGCTGGTGGGCGACTCCCTGGGCATGGTCCTCCTCGGCTACGACTCGACCGTACCGGTGACCATGGCGGAGATGCTGCACCACTGCCGGGCGGTCCGGCGGGGCACGATGCGGGCCCTTCTGGTCGGCGACATGCCTTTCGGCTCCTTCCAGGCAGGCCTGAGCGAGGCCGTGGCAAACGGCGTCCGCTTCCTGAAGGAAGGGGGGTGCGACGGGGTAAAGATCGAGGGAGGCCAGGAAATGGCGGAGGTGGTGCGGGCCTTGACCCGGGCCGGGGTGCCGGTGATGGGACACCTGGGCCTGACCCCGCAGACCGCCGGCCAGCTCGGCGGCTTCAAGGTGCAGGGCCGGGACCTCGAATCGGCAAGGAAGCTGCTCCTGGATGCACAGTCCCTCGCCGAGGCAGGGGTATTCGCCATTGTGCTCGAATGCGTGCCCGGCGCTCTGGCCGGGATCGTCACCCGGCAGGTGGCGGTGCCGACCATCGGCATCGGCGCGGGGCCGGAGTGCGATGGCCAGGTCCTGGTGATCAACGATCTGCTGGGTCTCTCTGAACGGCATACCCCTTCCTTTGTCAAGAAGTACGCCGATCTGGCACCCCAGGTCCGCGAGGCCGTGACGGCTTTCCGGGACGAGGTTCGTTCGGGCGCCTTTCCCGCGGCCGAGCACACCTTCGCCGCCAAAAATGACTTCAGCTCCCTGCTGGGGGGCAATTAAAACCTGACTGGGGATTTATTATGCGCATAATTGAAGAAGCCGCGATAACCAGGGCGGTGCAGGAGATGGCCGTGGCCGCGGCCCATCACCTGGAACCGGACATCCTTGATGCCCTGCTGGCAGCCAGGGACCGGGAAACTTCGCCTCTGGCGAAGAACGTGCTCGATATTCTGCTGAAAAATGCCGACATTGCCAGCCGGGAGATGATCCCGGCCTGCCAGGATACAGGCATCTGCACGGTTTTCGTCACCTTGGGCCAGGAAGTGACGGTGCGGGGCGACCTGCTGGCCGCCATCCAGGAGGGGGTTCGCTCGGGCTACGCCGAAGGGTACCTGCGCAAGTCGGTCTGCGATCCGGTCACCCGAAAGAACACCGGCACCAACGTGCCGGCGGTCATCCATGTGGAGGTGGCGCCGGGCGAGGAGTTCCGGATCGCCTTTCTGCCCAAGGGCTGCGGCAGCGAGAATATGAGCGGCCTGAAAATGCTGCCGCCCTCCTCAGGCATTCCCGGGGCCATGGACTACATCGTGGAGACGGTCGTCAAGGCCGGGCCCAATCCCTGTCCGCCCTTGGTGGTCGGCGTCGGCATCGGCGGCACCTTTGAGCGGGCCGCGTATATGGCCAAGAAGGTGCTGCTGCGCCCGGTTGGCAGGCCAAGCGAGCGCGAGGACGTAGCCCGGATCGAGGCCGAGGTTCTTGCGCGGATCAACCAGGCCGGGAGGGGAGTGCTCGGGCTGGGAGGTTGCAATACCGCCCTGGCCGTGCATGTGGAAACCTTTCCTACTCATATCGCCAGCCTGCCGGTGGCGGTCAATATCCAGTGCCACTCGCATCGGCATAAGCAGGTGGTTTTATAGGCTGAAGGGTGTTAGGTTGCGAAGCATGACGGCCTGCGGTTTTCCCCATTCAGCCTTCAGCCTTCGGTCTCAACACCTTTAAACTGAAACTTTCATCTCAAAAGCAGGTCCATCATGTCCCTTCTCCGCGCTCCCATCGATTTTGCCGACTTCAAGCCTGTCACCCTGCCCCTTGCCGACGATGCCGCGGCCGAACTGCGCGCGGGTGACCTGATTTTCCTTACCGGGACCCTGTACACCGGCCGGGATCAGACCCACCGCCGACTTTGCGCCCTGCTTGATGAGGGACGCGAACTGCCGGTGGACCTGCGCGGCCAGCTTCTCTACTATGTCGGGCCCAGCCCGCCCCGACCGGGCCGGGTGATCGGCGCCGCCGGCCCCACGACCAGCTACCGGATGGATGCCTACACGCCCAGGCTTTTGGATCTCGGCCTGAAGGCCACCCTGGGCAAGGGGGCCAGGTCCCTGCCGGTCAGGGAGGCCATGCGGCAGCACGGGGCAGTGTATTTTGCCGCCTTCGGCGGCGCCGGCGCCCTGCTTTCCCAGTGCATCAAGGCCGTGGATCTGGTGGCCTTTGAGGATGCCGGCCCGGAGGCCATGTTTCGCTTCGAGGTCTGCGATTTTCCCGCAGTGGTGATCAACGACGTCGCCGGTCGGGATTTCTACGAGGAGATCGCCGCGCAAAAAGGGTAAGCCCGGCGCGGGATAACAGAAATCCTGGGTGGGCAAAAGGCACCCGACGAAAAGAGATGAAATTTCTTTTCGACTGCATGGATGATGATTATTATATTCAATCAGAAATGCCAGGCAGCAGCAGTTTTGGGCATTGACCTGTCCGGCAGGGCCTCCTGAAAAGGCAAGTTATTCATCATGTCATTTTCGGCCAGAGGGTATCAAGGGAGTATCCAAATGAATATATTGAAGAAATTGATGATGGTCGCCGTGCTGGGTATTGTGCAGGCTTACGCCTTCACCGCGTCGGCAGCTCTCGGTTACATGCGTATCAGCCTCATCGAAACCGAGCTCCAGATTAAGACGCCGGAGGCGGGCGACTGGGGTTATGCCGCAATCAATACCCCGCTTGACGTGGGTGATGAGGTATGGGTGCCGCAGGGGGGCAGGGCCGAACTACAGCTGAACACCGGAACCTACATCAGGCTCGATGAAGGAACAGCGCTTCAGATCCTGTCGATGGATCAGGATTCATCGCAGTTTTATCTGTCCCAGGGCAAGGCCTACATATATTATGATGCGCCGCAGGGCAGCGTCATCCAGGTCGATACCCCCGATGCCTCGACCCAGGCTTTTGCCAGGGCGATATTCAGTCTCGGCCTGTTGGAATATTACACCGATGTGGCGGTCTACAAGGGGTACGTTGAAACGGAAAACCGGATCGGCGAGACAAGGGTCAACGCCGGCAATATGGTCTCCCTGGGGCCGGATACCAACGGCGAAATCGCCTCAATCGGCTATCTCGATGATTGGGAAAGGTGGAATCAGGCACGGGACGAGCGGCTGTACAATGTCAGCAGTTCGCAGAGCGTGCGCTATCTGCCCTCCGAACTCAGGACCTATTACTCCGATTTCGACAGCCACGGCAACTGGGTGAATGTCCATGAATACGGCTATGTCTGGACGCCGCGAACCTATATCAGCGGCGGTTGGAGCCCATACCGGCATGGCCGGTGGATATGGCGGTACGGTGATTACATCTGGCTCCCTTACGAGCCGTGGGGATGGGCCCCCTATCATTACGGCAGGTGGGCTTTTACCCATGGCATAGGCTGGTTCTGGGTGCCGCCTCCCCGGGGTTCTGTTTTCTGGGGCCCGGGTTATGTGGGTTGGAGCAGGACCGGCAATTATGTGGGATGGGTGCCGCTCGCGCCCCGCGAAATCTATTACGGCCGGGGCTATTACGGCCAGTACAGCGTCAACATCACCAATGTGAATATCAACGAGATCCACTACACGAATGTGTACCGCAACGTCAATGTTCACAACGGGCCGATCGTTGTCGAGCACGACTCGTTTCACAGAAGAACGCCCAAGTATGTGGAACTCGACCATAATGACATTCAGGAAAGGGTATTTCACCGGAATCATTTGAGCCCCGGTCCCCCTGACGTCAAGCCCGAGAAGAAAAACCTGTTCCTGTCGGACCGCGAGATTCCGAAGGAAAAGCTTCCACCGCAGAAGGTCAGAGTGCAGCCGGTGGCGGAAATGACAAAAATGCGGCCGCTGAAGCGAACTCAGCACGAATCCGTTTTCAACCCGGGCACGAAACCGGCAAACCTGCCAATCAAAACAGCGGATACGCCGCGGATAACGGGGAAGGGAAAACCAAGCCTGGAGAAGATTCAGCCCGGCCTGCAGGAAAAACCCCGAACCCCTGAGGGGAAACGGCAAACTGGATTAGAAAGGAGGCCGGTGCAGATGGCGCCGCCTGAGCCGCAGTCCCAGCCGCCCAAAAATGAATACATCCGCAAGGAAACAGGAGGAAAGGGACAGATTCTGCCGGAGCAGCAGAGGAAAACCATGCCCCCCCTCGAGCCAGGAAGGAAGGCCGACGAGAAGACCAGGCAGACCCAGCCTGTGCAGCAGGATCGGCATGTGCTGCAGCCGCAGTCGGCTCCGCAGAGACAGCGCGAACTGCAGACCCAGCCGATGGAACCAGGACAGGGCCGGGTGACAGGCAGGGAAGGCGCGCAGGTCCAGCCGGCGCAGCCGAAGCAGCGAACTCCCCAGCCTGCGGGAGGTGGCGAGCAGGGCTATGGGATGCGCAAGGAAGGGAAGGAGATCCATCCGGTAGCACCACCCCAGCCGTCGGGTGGACCTGAGCAGAGCCGTGAGTTGCGGAGGGAAGGGGGGCAGAGCCAGCCGGCCCAGCCGAAGCAGCGCGCCACCCAGCCCCAGCCAATGCCGCAGAAACAGCGGGAGTTCCAGTCTCAGCCCATGGGAGGCGCCGAGTTGAACCGAGAAATGCGAATGGAAAATAAACAGGTCCAGCCGGTGCAGCCGATGCAGCGGGCCCCGCGGACGCAGGCCGAACCGCAGAGGCAGCGCGAGCTGCAGACCCAGCCGCAGGCCGCACCGCAAAAGCAGAGCGCACCGCAGCCGCAGGCCCAGCGCTCGCAGCCGGAGCCGCCGCAATGCGGTCCCGGTCAGAGGGATCAGCTCAATCCGGCCAAGTGCCCCCAGAATTTCCAGAATCAAGGGAAGGGGGGAGGACAGGGGCGATAGGCAAAGAAAGATGATCCCCCGATGAGTATTGAATAGGTGGTAATTCATGAAAAATACAATAATCATTCATTCCTTTTTATTGATGTCACTTGCTTGGAGTTGCTGTGCGGCAAAGATATCCCATGCAACTCCATGGGATATCAAGATAGTCGATAATGAAACACATCGAAATAATGTCGACCTGGCTGAGGGATCATATATTGACATTGGTGATTCATGGCGCACGAGTGAACGTCCTTACATGATTAACGGGAAATCTCGCTATTTAAGTCAATGGGAAGGGCGGATGAAGCGGCATGGAACTGCGTACTGGCGTGTTCAAATTCCCAGGACTGGATGGTATAAGCATGAAGCAAGCTATAAGCAATCTGTGAATAGGACGCGGGATGCGGATTTTGCCATATATGTGAATACGCCGATTGAAGATATTGAAAATTACAGGGAAGAGCCCCTGTATGCAGCAATTATTGATCAATATGGTGATGGTACATCGACCATAAAATGGGCTGATTTACAGGTGCACTGTTTGTTGGAGGGAGAGATCTCTGTAATAGCATTGGACGGGAGGGACGATAACTATTCGGACTCTGCCGATGCCGGCCGCTGGACGTATATGGGTGACGAGTACGAATCGGAGGGATGCGGCGGGCAACCACCGGGTATTACCCCGGGTATTGCCCCGGTCAATTCCCTGTTGCTGAGAAAGAAAAGGTAGGCTTGGGGGTATAGCGGACCTGAATAGGGCGGCAGGCCTTCACCACCAGCGGGGGAGCAATACCAGGAGCCACACCGCAAGGACGTTGACGAGGCTGATGAAGACGGCGGCCGAGCCGATATCCTTGGCCCGGCCCGAGAGTTCGTGGTGCTCAAGGCCGATCCGGTCGACCACCGCTTCGACCGCGCTGTTCAGCAGTTCGGCGACCAGCACCAGGGCCAGGCTGCCCACGAGGAGCGCGCGTTCCACGCCGGAGCCGCCAAGCCACAGGGCGATTGGCGCCAGCACCGCGCACAGAGCCGCCTCCTGTCGGAAGGCGGCCTCGTTCTGCAGCGCCGCCCGCAGTCCGGACATGGACCAGCCGAACGCCCGCCATATCCTCATCAGCCCCTGTCCGCTTGCCTTGGATTCCATCGCCGCCACCTCCTCGCGTTTTCTCCTGCCCGCAGCCCTGCGCCTTCATCACGAGCAATCGACCAGTCATCTACAGGACGGTGACGTTGAACTCGTCAATCTGGATTGCGGACTGTATCCCCTCGCCGGTCAGGTGGAAGGAGAAGGCCTCCCTGACCTGGGGATTGTCAAACTCGAACTCAATGTACGACTCCTCGCCGGCAAAGAGAAGGGGAAAGTCGGAAAAGGAGATATCGGTCACCGGGTTTTCCCACTGGCGCAGCGATAGCTTCAACTGCAGCCCCTGTTCCTGGGCTTCGATCGCCCTGACCCGGATAGACACCCTGACTTTCGAGTTTGACGGAAAATCGAGGTACTGGGCGCCAACCAGGTTGTCCGCCCACTCGTTTCTCATCCGTTCCGGCAGGTTGCGGATTTGCCCGTCGGCGAATTGCAGCAGCCGGCCTCCTCCGCCGGTTATCAGCTTGTTGTCAAGGGCGGCGGCCGCGGCGAAAAGCCATGGGGCGCGGTTCTCCCTGTCCTCGGCGAGGGCTTCGGGCGGGAACCCCAGCAGGCTTTTGGCCCTGCCCACCAGGCAGCCGTCTTCAGGGGTGCATTCGTAGAGCAGGTCCCCGCTGGTATGCCACCTGAGCTTGCCCGCCGTGTAGGCGACCATTTCCCTGGGCTCGGCGTAGTCCCGGAAAAAACTCCTGCCGATGACCGAGGCAGGGATGTCCAGCTGGAAATAATCGAGAACCGAGGCGGTGATGTCCATCAGGGCAAAGGTGTCCCCGTGCATGCGCGGCAGCCGTTCCCGCTCCGGGGCGAGGACAATCCCGATCCCCCAGCTGCACACCCATTCAGCAAGCTCGTGCCCGTGGGATTCGTCCGAGGTGAGAAGCAAAAGGGTGTCATCGAGCACCCCGTCCCGCCGCAAGTCATTGATGAATCCGGAGACCGCCCTGTCAAGCATGGCGACGGCCGCCTCCTTCCGGGACGGATATTGGTCGGCGACCTCATCGGGCACGGAATAGGGCTGATGCGTCCCCACGGTCAGCAGGGTCAGCAGCCAGGGCCGCTTGTTCGCCTGCAGCCCGGAGATGTAGTGCCTGGCCCCCTGGAAGAAGGCGGCATCGGTCACCCCCCATTCGAAGGAGTCCTCGCCCGGGTCGGCAAACCATTCGTCGCCGTGGACCTCCTGGAAGCCGATGTTCGGCATCACCCGGTCCTTGCTCATGAAGACCAGGCCGGCTCCCTGGAGAAAGTGAGTGTCCCAGCCGTTGGCGGCCATCCGGGCCGGCAGGCATTCCTGGGCCCGGGCGGGAAGTTCCAGCAGGTCGATGGCCTTGGAGGTCCTGAAAGAGAGTTCGCTGAGATCGCCGCAAAGAATGGAGTACAGCCCGCGGATCGTCTGGTGGCTGTGCGCGACGAAGTCGGGAAGGAGCATGCCGTCCCGGGTCTGTTCGGACAGTTCCCGCATTTCCGGGGGGCCGGGATCCACGCCCATGGCCTCCCGGATCTCGGGGTGATAGAGTCCGGGAATCCCTTCCATGACCACGATGAGGACGTTTTTCGCTCCTCCCTGAGGAATGAGGGGCTCTCCGCTCAGGTCGACCTGCCTGAGACCAAGGGGAAGCTCGGCGATTCGGACAGGCTTCTGCTCCGCGCGCAGGGGAGTTGCCAGGGCATCGGCGAGGAAACGCTGCAGGGGGTTGTAGCGTGCGGCCAGGCTCTGTTCCTTGGCGTCGGCATTGAGGAAAGCGTGAGCGAGCAGAAGGGCCAGGCCGAGGGCGAACCCTTTGCCCAGGTATCCGGCCCGGGGCCGCTGGATGGGAAGCAGGCAGGCAACCGCCGCGGCAGCGAGGATGACGCCGACGAGCCATGGCGAGGAAAGGTGCAGGCCGGCGGTGGTGTTGCCGAGGAAGGCGGGGTCGGCAAGATACTGGATATCCTGCCAGCATGGCAGGCGGTGGATTGCCGCATAGAGCTCGAGCGACGCCGCCTGAAACAGGGCCCAGGCGAGTACCAGGGGCAGGCGGAGCCAGAAAGGGCTGAGCAGGGCAAGGAGCAATGCCGTAAGCCCCACGGCGAGATCGGACAGCAGCCCGACCGGCTGGGCGGACCCCTCCTGGAGAAGCCGCCAGGCGGCGGGCAGGAAGAACGGCAGGGCGAAGAGGATATGGCGGAAACGTTTGTTCATGGCTGTGCAGAAATTTTTTACTCCAATTATCAGATTTTAGCTGCTCAATCAAGGAAAAGCGGATGAGGGGGGGGCCGGCAGGGTTATTTCAGGGATTTGCCGTGAGGCCGCCTTTGCCGGAGAGATGAGAAGCCGTAGCGCTGCCGGCAAAAAAAACAACCGGGCCGCCGGAGTCTCCTCCAGAAAAGAAAGGGAGGATCGCCATCGCGATCCCCCCTTCCATGTGTTGCGGGTTAAGCGGGCTGTGCCCTGCTTATTTGGTGCCCATGCCGGTGGTGGCCGGCACGAAGAGGATCCACGGGAACTCGAGGCCGCAGCGGTCTTTGTCCGGTTGGGAGGTCAGCCACGGGGTAAAGTCGACGGTGCCTGCGTTGCCTGGATCCACTCCGTTGCAGGAGGCGCAGGCCACGGGCCCGAGCTTGTCGCCCCACCAGTTTTTCTCGGCATTGATCACCGCGGCATTGCCATCATCCACGGACAGACCAACCGAATTGCCCACCAGGGAGTTGAAGTTGACAACAAAGTTGGTGCCCGCCGTGTTGAAGCGCATGCCAACCAGGGTGTTGTTCTCCAGAAAGTTGCACTTGAGCGTGGCCTCTGCGAGATCCTCCAAGAAAATACCGTGGTCGAAGCCGGAGACGGTGTTGCCGAAGATTGTCGGCATGCCGAAGGTGATGCCCGCGGTTTTCTTTACTACATCCAGGTAGATGCCGCTGCTGGTCGACGTGCCGCTGATAGTGTTGCCGCTGATGGTGGGCGCGCCGACGGTCAGGGTGGCCGTGCCCGGATCGTTGTTGGCGTTATGGTAATAGACATAAATGCCGTAGTCGGAAATATTGGACAGGGTATTGTCGTGGATGTTCAGCTTACCGATAGTGACCCCTGCACTCGCTTCAGAGGAAAGAGTGGCAAGATAGACATCAATGCCCGTGTAGGCCGGACCAATGGTGTTGTTGCCGATCTCTATGTCACCCGTGGTCAGGGTCGGCGTGCCGGTGAAGGAATAGCTGGTGTCGTCGTAATTAATGGAGATGCCGTAGGTTCCGCCGGTCACGTCGATGGTGTTGCCGGTGAAGATCCATTTGGGGAGGGTGGCGTTGGCATTGTCCTCCAGGTAGGCCCCTACAGTATAGTCGAAATACTGAACATAGATTCCATCACCGCCGGGCGCGTTGATTGTATTGTTGTCAATGGTGAAGTTGCCCATGGCAAATGAGGCATTGTCATTCATAATATAGGCTGTTTCATAAAAATAGAAATACATGCCATCGTAGCCGCTGCCGGCGGTCAGGGTGTTGTTGGTGATGCTGGTCGGCCCGTACGTCACCGCCGAATTCAAGTACATGTCATACCCGCCATAATAATTATAAAATTCGAAGGCATCGGCATTCGAGCTGGTCAGGGTGTTGCCGCTGATGGTAAGGGAGCCGATGGAGGCGCTGGAGTTTTCGTACATGTAGATCCCCCCTTCGTACCACTCGAAATAGAGCGCTTCGTCGTCCGAGGTGATCGTGTTGTTGCTGATGGTGAAATTTCCATAGTTCACGGCGGAGGTGCCGTACATATCATAGCCGATGTAGGCGAGGTCAATGTACAGGCCATAGTATTCATTGCTGTTGATCGTGTTGCCGGAGATGGTTCGATTACCGGTGGTGACGGACACCGAATCCAATTCTCCAGATTCCCCTATATAGAAGACGCCATAGGAATAGAAGTAGATGCCGTACTCGTCTACGTCAACGGTGTTGTTGGTCACGCTGATGGAGCCGGTGGTCATGGTTGTCTCATCGTACAGTTCAGCAAGGTAATCCATATAGTCTAAGTAAATTCCTTCGGTGCTGGGGTAGGTGGCGTAATCCGTTGCCTGCACCGTGTTGCCGGATACCGTGAAGTTGCCTAAAACGGCATTGGTGGTTCCGTAGAAATACTGAAATTCCCAGTTATAGAGATTGATGCCGTAGGAGGACTGGTTGGTGCAGGTGTTGTTGTTTACGACCACATTGCCCACCGTCACCTGGGTATTCTCCATGTAGTACACATAGCTGTAGAAATAGATCCCGCTATCGCCTCCGGTTACCGTGTTGCCGGTGACGGTAAGGTTGCCGGCCGTGACGGTCCCGTTGGTGATATCTTGTGGGGAGAAGAGGTTGCTGATATAGATGCCGTCGCCGCTTGTGAGCGGGAAGGTGTTGCCGGAAATGGTGAAGTTGCCGAAGGAAGCGGTGAGGCCGGTGACGGTTTCATCAAAATCAATTTCAAGAGAGACGTAGACGCCGTTCTGCCTGGTCTTGAAGGTGTTGTTGGTGATGGCCATATCGGCAAAGGAGATGCTCGTCGTGCGGTCTGTTTCGCTCGGCCGGTAAAAGCTCACCCCATCATTGACCGTTGTGTCAAAGACGTTGTTGGAGATGGTAAATCCTCCCTCGGTGATAACGATGGCGTCAGCGTCGGACGTGTTCTGGAAGGTAAAGCCGGAGACGGAAAAACCGGTGGCATCGACATGCAAGGCGTCGCTGGTATTGATTTCTTCAGGGTCAATGGCGGTGGTGGCTGCCCCTGCCCCGGTCAGGCTGACATAGTTCCTGGTGAAAGTGATGGGAAAGGTCTCGCCGTTGGTGGTGTTGTCATAGGTGCCGGCCGCGACCGAGATCACGTTGGGCGCGCCCGCGCTGCCGGCCGGAACGGTTGCCGCTGCATGGGTAATGGTCTTCCAGGCTGTGGCGGGAGTGAGGCCGTTGGCAGCGTCATTGCCCGTGGTGCTGACATAGTAGGTTGCAGCCGAGGCCAGGCCCGGCAGGACAAGCAACGCCGCCAGAGCTAGGCCGGCAAGGCGGCCGGTCCGCTTCTTCAATGTGTTCATCTTTTCCCTCTTCATGTATTTATGGGTTACTGAATCATGTTCTTGTTTGCGGGGCGGTTCACTGCCCTCCTGGGTGCCGGGTGCGAATGGTTCGTGCGTTTAAAAAAAGGGATTGAACGGGATTGCATTGTCCAGGGACGGGCGTACGGGGAATGGTTCGGGCAAGATGCGGCGCATTCATCCTTCTCCTGGTTTCAATCACGCTCTGCGGCGGGTAATGCGTTTCGTAATAAATCTATAAATAGTATATGAGAAAAAAACAGCCAAGTCAAACAGGAAGGACAAGATGAAACCGGGGCCTTGCGGTTGCGCGCTTCTTGTTTTGCGGCGGGGTGCATGCAGGACCTGCCTCTGATTTTTTTTTTGAGAAATCTTTACCCCACTTTGCGCCCCATCAGTTTTTTCCTTGCGGGGCCGGGGTTTTCGCCCGCCCCTGTCAACTCCACAATCTGCCATGCCGCACGTTGCATAGATTATCGTTATTATTCAATATCTTTTTACAACGCCAGGTATTCTCCTGATTTTTTGACCCCTTGGCTGTTGTGTTGTTTTTTGGGCAAATGCCCCATATGTTGTGGTGTCTTTTTTTCTCCCAAGCCCTGTTCCAACCTGTTGAAATTCTGGATTTTCTTCTTGACACTCCCTTTCGGTTGGAATACAACTAAATAAAAGTGGTATAAAGTGGGGCAAAAGGGGGAGCGATGGTGGAGACAGGCCGACAGGTTCAGGAGCACGTTGCGGAGTTCCGCTTTCGCAGCAGGTCCGAGCACGCCCTGGACGAGAAGGGCCGCCTCAATATCCCCACCCGGTTCCGCGAGGTCCTCCAGAACGCCTACAGCGAGAACCTGATGGTCACCAACTGGAAGAAGAGCCTGAAGGCCTATCCGGTGGCGGAATGGCAGAAGCTGGAGGACAAGCTCCACGCCCAGGCGGCGGCCATTCCGGGATTCGCCGATTTTTACCGTTACGTCATCTCCGGGGTGGTCGAGTGCCCACTGGACAGGCAGGGGAGAATTCTCCTGCCGAATACGCTGCGCGCCGAGTTCGGCCTGAACAAGGACGTGGTGCTGAACGGGATGCTCGACCATTTCGAGATCTGGGACAAGACCGCCTGGCAGAATGAGACCCGTCTCACCCGAGACAAGTTCAAGGATTTTGAACAGGGGCTCGCGTCCCTGGGTATCCTGTAAGCCGCGGGCATGGGGGAGGGGACAGGCGATGAACATGTTTCCGTACTGGTCGACGAGGTTGTCGGTCATCTCCAGCCGACGCCGGGCAGGATCTATGTGGACGGCACCCTGGGGCTGGGCGGGCATGCCCAGAGGATCCTGGAGGCAACGGCCCCGGATGGCCGGGTCATCGGCTTTGACTGGGACGAGGAGGCCATTGCCGTGGCGCGCCGGCGTCTTGCTTCCTTTGGCGACCGGCTGCGGATCGTCCGCGCCAACTATGCCGATCTGGTCGCCGGCCTGGCCGGGGAGGGCGTAATGGCGGTGCACGGGCTGGTGCTCGACCTGGGGGTCTCGTCCCTGCAGCTTGACCGGGCCGGGCGCGGCTTCAGCTTCCAGGCCGATGCGCCCCTGGACATGCGGATGGACCTGCGGCTGCGGGAAACGGCGGCCCAGCTCATTGCCCGGCTGTCGGCGGAAGAACTGGCAGATCTCTTTTACAACTTTGGCGAGGAGCGGCAGTCGCGCCGCATCGCCGCGCGCCTGGTCGAGGCCCGGAAGAGCCAGCCGGTGACCACCACCCGCCAGCTGGCGGAGATCGTCGCCAGGGCCATCCCCAGAAGGTTTCATCCGCCGAAGATGCACGTGGCGACCAGGGTATTCCAGGCACTGCGCATTGCGGTCAACAGGGAGTTGAACAACCTGGTCAAGGTGCTGGCGGAGGCGCCGACGGTCCTGGTCCCCGGCGCCCGGATGTGCGTGCTCACCTTTCACTCCCTGGAGGACAGGATCGTCAAGCAGGCCTTTGCCGGCAGCAGGGACTACAAGGTGGTGACCAGGAAGCCGGTGTTGCCGGGCCGGCAGGAAGTGTTAGTGAATCCCCGCGCCCGCAGCGCTAAGCTGCGGGTGGCGGAACGGGTATAGACGTTTTCCGGGGGCCCGCCCGAGGGGCCCTGGCGGCAACAAGAGGAGGAGAGTCATCATGATCGCAGGAATTCAATCCAGGATGTTCAGGGGCCATGCACTTTCTGTTGGTATCCGGCAGCAGGTTTCAGCCCGTTACGAGTGGTCGATGTCCCGGCGGCTGGCCAGGCTGGTCACCCTGATTCTCTGTCTGAGCCTCTTAGTCGTCTTTGCCTTCAGCCAGTTGATGCATCGGCAGATCAACTCCTCCGTCAACAGGTTGGAGCAGCTCCAGTCGGAGCGCAGTCATTTCGGCAATGAAAATATCTCCCTGCTGGCAGCGAGGGCCAACCTGACCTCGAAGGAAAGGGTCCTGGATCGCGCGGGTCAGAAATACCGCCTCTTTATGCCAAAGAAGGAGCAGGTCCGCCGTTTGTAGACTCATGTCCAGGGTTGTTCGGAAACAGACGCATAAAACGCGCAGGCTCTATGGTGTAATACTATTACTCATTTTGTTGGCAGCCGCCGGAGTAGGAATGTACAGGTACCCTCCTTCCCTCCTGGATATCGGTAGAATCTTCCGGCAGGCTGCCGACAAAATCGGGGGAGGTTCAGCGGACCTTGCGTCCGCTGAAGCCGTTTTAAGGGGGACGATTTATGACCGTGCATTCCGGGAACTCGCGGTCAGCTACCAGCTCTATTCGCTTTACGTGCGGCCAGGAGAGGTTACCGACCCGGCGGCGGTGGTCGAGGCGGTCGCTGTTGCTACCGGGACCCGTCACCCGGGCCTGGAGGGCAAGTTGAAGCAGCGGCACAACGTCATCAAGGTGGCGGACAATCTGGAGCCGCGTGAGGTGAAGACCCTGCTGGCTAAGCCGCTGGCCGGGGTATATGCCAAGCCGGTTGAGGAGCGGTTTTATCCGGGGCATGAGGCGGCGGCGAGTCTTATCGGCTACACCGGGGACGGCATAGGGCTCGCCGGCGTCGAGGGGGCATACGATTTGTTTCTGCAGCACGGGGAATTCAGGAGCGAAAATCTGCCGGAAATAAATTTGCATGGCAGGCAGGTAATCGGCAGGGCGAAGGTCGACGCGGTCCTGACCGTGGACCTGGCGCTGCAAAAGGAGACGGAGCGTCAGCTGCAGGAGTATCTGCGGGCAAAGCAGGCCGGCAGGGGTCTGGCACTCTGCCTGAATGTGAAGACCGGCGCGGTCCTGGCCTGGGCCGGGCGCCCCGCGTTTAATCCCAATTATTTCTGGCAAATGTCCGAAGTCACCGGCGCTGGCATTTTTCAGGAAGGGCTTGACCCCTCCCTGTACCGGGATTTTCTGGTCAGGGCCGCGGCGCTGACCAAAAACGGTGAACTGGGCGATCCGTTGCCGCCGCAAACGGTCGCGGCGTTCGACTATGGCCTCCGGGAAGATGAAGTCCGTGCCTTCGGTGAGATGATCGGCCTGGCGGAGGCATCGGCGCCATGGCAACCGGTGCCCGCAATGGCAGGCGCCCATGATGATCAGGGCAAAGGAGAATCAGGAAAGGAGCCCGCCGCCGGCGTCAACGCCCTGCAGCTTGCTCTGGCCGCTGCCAGCCTGGTCAATGGCGGTTGGCATTTCTCTCCCCATGTGCTTGCCGGGATTTATTCCCATGAAGCGAGGGAGCTGTTTACCCGCTCGGCAGTGTTTGATGCGGCCGCCCGCCGGCGGATCGTATCGCCGGCAATGGGGATCAGGTTGCGGCGGGATCTTTTTGGCGGCGGATCGGCTGAGACTGCGCAGGCCGTTGCCCTGGATAACGCGCTGTCCATGGAGGGGATGATCGTCCATTCGGCATCCTCCGCACGCATGACCGTGGCAGCGGAGCGCAATGGCTATGTCATGCAGGACCTGCTGCTGGGCGTGATTCCGGCAAAGGCGCCGTCCCTTCTCGTGCTGCTCGTGGCACAGCGCGACGAGCTCTATCCCCTTCTCAATTCGAAATCCGCGGCCGACGGCGCAGGCATTGATGTTGCCCTGGCGCGCAAGATGCTGCCGGCACTCCTTGCTGTCATGCAGGAGAATGCTGCCGCCGCGCCGCCTGCGGAAAAGGACCCGGCAAATTATTCCCAGTTTCTGATCAGCCGCAGAATAGATTATCAGGATCGGCCAGACGCGGCAGGTCTGGCGGAGGGGAAAATGCCGGAGGTGACCGGGCTGAGCCTGCGCAAGGGCCTGCAGCGACTCAACCCCTATCATCTTCTGGTAAACATAGAGGGCTCCGGCCGCATTACCCGCCAGAATCCGCCCGCCGGCGCCCCATTGCATGGGGTCAACGAGTGCACCTTAACCCTTGAAGCAAAGCAGTAGAAGGGTCCCGGCGATGACTACCCTGCATCAGCTGCTGAGCGCAATAACCTGCCCCGGGGTCGAGCCGGCCGAGATCCCCGACCGTGACGTTTCCGCGGTGACCAGTGATTCCCGAAAGGTCCGGCCGGGAAGCATTTATGTCGCCCTGCGCGGGGCCAAAGAGGACGGGCATGCCTATGCGGAAAAGGCGGTGCGCATGGGCTGCTGCGCCGTGGTGGCGGAACAGGAGGTGCCGGCCGCGGGCGATACACCGGTCATCAGGGTTGCTGACAGCCACCTGGCCTACGGACAGCTTGCCGCCGCCTTCTTCGCCAATCCGGCCGGCGAACTGACTTTGATCGGCCTGACCGGGACCAACGGCAAGACCACGACCTCCTGGATCATCGAGGAAATGCTGCGCGCCCAGGGAAAGCAAGTCGGTGTGATCGGCACGGTCAACTACCGGTATGCGGACGCAGAGGGCCGTTCCGTGGTGCGTGCTGCCCCCCTGACCACCCCTGAACCGATGGAACTGCAGGCATTGCTGCGGGAGATGCGGGACAGGGGTGTCACCCATGTGGTCATGGAAGTCTCCTCCCATGCCTTGGTCCAGCAGCGTCTGGCCGGCCTGCGCTTCGCGGTTGGGGTGTTCACCAACCTGAGCCGGGATCACCTGGATTTTCACGGCAGCATGGAGGCGTATTTTGCCGCCAAACAGCTTCTGTTCACCGAATTGCTCGAGCCGGACGGCGCAGCGGTAATCGTCATCGGACCGGAGTACGGCGCGGCTGGTCCTTCTGGGGGCTGGAGCCGGCAACTGATCGCCACCCTCCGGCAGCAAAGCTTTACCGACTTTGCGCCCGGTCGGCGGGGCAGGACATTTTTCGCCTGCGGCCTGAGCGACGACTGCCTGGTCCGTGCGGTCAACTGCGCCCAGGGACCGCACGGCTTCCAGGCCGATTTTTTTCTGGGCGGCGAACGTCTGCCGCTGAGTTCCCACCTGATTGGCGGCCATAATATTCTGAACATGCTGGCCGCGGCCGGCGTCGGGGTCGCACTGGGGTTGCCGCCTGGGCACATTGTCCGTGGCCTGCAGGGGGTGGGGCAGGTGCCAGGTCGACTTGAGCGGGTTCAGCTGCCTTCCGGCGCGGGCGAGACCAGCCGGCCCATGGTCTTTGTCGATTACGCCCACACTCCGGATGCCCTGGAGAACGTGCTGCGAACCCTGCGGCCGGTAACCCCGGGCCGTCTTTTCTGCGTCTTCGGCTGCGGCGGAGACCGGGATCGTGGAAAGAGGCCGATGATGGGAAAGGCTGCCGCCGAGTTAGCGGACCGCATTGTCATAACCTCCGACAACCCCCGCTCCGAGGACCCGGCAACGATCCTCAGCGAGATTGAGACAGGGGTTCGGCAAACGGGAGTGACGAAGGTGGCGTCGGCCGGTCTGTTTGCCGGCGGCCCTCAACCCGCGAAATACAGCGTAATGCCGGACAGGCGGCAGGCAATTCACGAGGCTTGCGCCCTAACCTGCGGGCAGGATGTGGTGCTCATCGCAGGGAAGGGGCATGAAACCTACCAGATCACCGCCACGGGCAAACATTTTTTCGACGACCGGCTGGAGGCCAAGAACGGTATGCTGCGCTGGACCGTGGAGCGTCTGCTGCGGGCGACCTCGGGCACACTGCGCCAGCAGGGAGAGGCGTTGCTGCTGGGCGATATCTCTACGGACACCAGGACGATTAGGCTGGGCGATATCTTCCTAGCCCTCCAGGGCGACAATTTTGACGGACATGAATTTGTGAACACCGCGGTCGAGAAAGGCGCCGCGGCGCTGGTCGTCGGCAAACCATGCACGGTCGCGGATCAGCGGGTGGCCATCATCCAGGTGCAGGATACCCTTCACGCCTACGGGGAGCTGGCGCGTTACCGGAAAAACCTGCTTTCGTCGCAGATACAGGTGATTGCGATCACCGGCAGCTCGGGGAAAACCACGGTCAAGGAAATGGCTGCGGCAATTATCAATATGCAGTATGGTGCGGCCGCTTCAGAAGCGGTATTGAAAACCGAAGGCAACCTCAATAACCTGGTGGGGCTGCCCCGTACACTGCTGCAGGTCAATGCCGGGCACCGGGTGGCGGTCCTGGAGATGGGAATGAACCGGCCGGGTGAGATCCGGCGCCTTACCGAGGCAGCAGATCCCGATATTGGCTGCATTACCAATGTCCAGGCCGCCCATCTGGAGGGGCTGGGCAGTATCGACGGCGTGGCCCGGGCCAAGGGCGAGCTGTTTGCCGCCATGCGGCGAGACGGGATTCGGATCGTCAACTGCGACGATAGGCGTATCCGTGCCTTGGCCCGACGGTTTGGAGGCAGGAGCGTCACCTTTGCGGTAACCTCATCGGGACGGAAATGCAGGCCGGAGGTGCGGGTGACCAGGATGGTCAGCCTGGGCGAGGTTGGCATGCGCTTTACCCTGCATATCGGCACCTGGCAACGGCGGCTTTCTGTCCCGGCTACCGGCGCCCACAATGTCGGCAACTGTGCCGCTGCCGCAGCCATCGCCACTGCGGCGGGCATCGCCCCGGAGGTCATCGCCAGGGGGTTGGCCGCCTACCGTTCAGGGGACAAGCGTCTGCAGATCGTTCGGCTGCCCGGGGGAATTTCCCTGCTGAACGATGCCTACAACGCCAATCCGGGATCCATGGCCGCCGCCCTGCGCACGGCCAGTACCTTCGGCAGGAACTGCCGAAGGGCTGCCGTCCTCGGGGACATGCTCGAACTCGGGGAGAGCGCGCCTGCCGCGCATCGCCAGATCGGCGAGCTCGCGGCGGAGCTCGGGCTTGATTACCTCGCGGTGACCGGCGAGCATGCGGCAGTGGTGGCGGAAGCGGCCAGGGCGGGCGGGATGGGCAAAAACCGGATCAAGGAATGCGTTGACACCGACGAAGCGGCCCGCTGGCTGGCGCAGCTTATCGAGCAACAAAAAATCAGGCAGGGGGACTGGGTGCTGCTCAAGGGATCACGCGGCATGCGCATGGAGCGGGTCCTGACCGGCCTGACAGAATTACTCTCGGCACACGGTAACTGACGGTCATGCTGTATTTACTCTATTCATTGCACGCCCACTTCAGCGCGCTGAATGTCTTTCGCTATATCACCTTCCGGACCATCGGCTGCGCGGTGACGGCGTTTCTCATCATGTATCTGTTCGGGCCCCTTTTCATCAGGCTCCTGCAGAAGATGCAGATCGGCCAGGTCATCCGCGAAGACGGGCCGCAGACGCATTTCTCCAAGAAAGGCGTGCCCACCATGGGCGGGGTGCTGATCCTGGGGGCGATGACCGTCTCCACCCTGCTCTGGGCAAATCTGGGCAGCAGCCTGGTCTGGCTGGTGACCGGAGCAACCCTCTTTTTCGGACTCATCGGCTCCATCGACGATCTGAAAAAGGTGCGCAAGCAGAATTCCCGGGGGCTTTCGGCCCGGGGCAAGATGCTCCTGCAGATCTTCGGCGCCCTGGCGGTGGGAGTCTACCTCTATCTGCATCCGGTGTATGACGGCCACCTCAGCCTTCCCTTTATCAAGGGATTCCGGCCGGACCTCGGCTGGTGGTATATCCCCTTTGCGGTCATCGTCATCATCGGGGCCTCCAACGCGGTCAATCTAACCGACGGCCTGGACGGCCTTGCTGCGGGACCGCTGGTCATCAGCGGTTCGGTCTACGTCATTTTTTCCTATGTGGCCGGCCATGCCATCGTTGCCGATTATCTGCAGATCCCTTTTGTCCCGGGGGCCGGCGAGGTGGCAGTGGTTTGCGGGGCCATGGTGGGCGCCTGTCTCGGCTTTCTCTGGTTCAACGCCTACCCGGCCCAGGTCTTCATGGGTGATGTGGGCTCCCTGGCCCTTGGATCGACCTTGGGGACGGTGTCCATCATCATCAAGCAGGAGTTCCTGCTCGCCATTGTCGGCGGGATTTTTGTTATGGAAGCCCTGTCGGTCATCCTGCAGGTCGGCTATTACAAGATTTCCGGCGGCAAGCGCATTTTTCTCATGGCCCCCTTTCATCACCATTTTGAGAAAAAGGGGTGGGTGGAGCCCAAGGTGGTGGTCCGCTTCTGGATCGTCTCGATCATCCTCGGCCTTGTGGCCCTGGCGACCCTGAAACTGCGGTGAGATGATGCGGCTGGCACGAGGAATGCAATGCGTGGTTGTCGGCCTGGGGGCCTCCGGCATGGCTGCCGTCCGCTATCTCCGCGATCAGGGGCTGCAGGTGTCTGTTTCGGAATCGCGGCCGGCGGAAGCTGTCAGCGGCGCCGACCGGGCCGCGCTGCAGGAGATGGGAGTTGTCTGGGAAAGCGGCGGCCATCGTAATGAATTCTTCCGGGAGGCGGAGCTGATCGTCCCCAGTCCTGGCGTGCCCCTGGACCTGCCCGTACTGCGGGCGGCGAGGGAGCGGGGCGTGGTCATAGCCGGCGAGCTGGCCATTGCCGCCGGCCGCCTGAACGCGCCGGTCATTGCGGTGACGGGCAGCAACGGCAAAACCACGGTGACCTCGCTTGTCGGCCATCTCCTCCGGTCCGCCGGCCGCGAGGTCTTTGTCGGCGGGAACATCGGGACGCCGGTACTGGAGTACTTGCGCGGTTCCCAGGAGGCAGAGGCAGTGGTCCTGGAGCTGAGCAGTTTTCAGCTTGAGACCGGCGGCGCCTTCCGGCCGGATATCGGCCTGCTGCTCAACCTCTCTCCGGACCATCTGGACCGGCACGGCAGCATGGAGGGGTATGCTGCGGCGAAACGGCGGATTTTCGTGAATCAGGGGGAAGGCGATACGGCCATTCTCGGCGCCGATGACCCCATGGTTATGGCGGAGCCCATTGCCACCGGGGCAAAGGTGCTCAGGTTCGGCACTGGAACTGACTGCGAGACGCTGGTGCGGGAGGAAGGGGTCGTCCTTGCCCTGGATAGAGCCGGGTGCAGGATCGAAGAAGAGTATGACCTCCGGGGCACGGCCCTCGCCTCCTTCATCAACAGGCTGAATGCGGCGGCGGCGATTCTTGCGGTCCGGGTGTTTGGCTGCAGCGCGGGGGAGATCCGGGCCGGACTGGCAGGCTATGTCCCGCCGGCGCACCGCATGGCCCTGGTGGCCGAGATTGGCGGCGTCCGCTATGTGGATGACTCCAAGGGGACCAATATCGGGGCGGTGACGGCTGCCCTCGCCAGTTGCGGCGATCGGGTCATCCTCATTGCCGGCGGCCGCAACAAGGGCAGCGATTTCAGCTTGCTGGCCGAGAGTGTGACCAGGCATGTCCGCCATTTGATCCTGATCGGCGAGGCCGCCTCGCAGATGGCCGAACAGCTGGGATCGCTGGTCCCGCTGAGCGAGGCAGCCTCCATGGAAGATGCGGTCCGCCGGGCGGCGGAGGTGGCGCAGGCAGGTGATACCGTGCTGCTTTCGCCAGCCTGTGCCAGCTTTGACATGTTTTCCAGTTATGCGCACCGGGGCGAGGTGTTCCGGCAGGCGGTTCAGGGACTGCGCTCGGATCATTATTGCGGATGAGGCAGGCATGATCAGGGAATGCTGCGTTTGCGGGAAAAGGGAGCGGAAGGGGTTATGGAGCCGTGATTATTGCCCGGGCGAACAGGTCCGGATCAGCCATGGCTACTGCCCCGTCTGCTATGCGGAGTTCATGGACCGTCTTGACCTTCTGTTTATGGTCAGGGGCCAGAAAAAAATCACGGCAGCGGCAGCCGTGGGAAGTTGAGGCCCGGCCATGCGTATTGTTGTCACCGGCGGAGGAACGGGCGGGCATCTCTTCCCGGGCATCGCCCTGGCCACGGGGATGCAGGAGCGTATCCCCGGCTGCCGGGTGCTGTTTATCGGCACGTCCAGGCACCTGGACCGGGAGACGCTGGCCCGTTATGATTTTGCCCTGGAGACCATCCATTGCCTTGGGTTGAAGGGCATGGGGCTCCTGCACCGGCTGCGCAGCCTGCTGCAGCTGCCTTTTGCGGTCCGGGAGGCGGCGGTGATCCTGCGCCGGTTTCGGCCGCAGCTGGTGTTCGGCGTGGGCGGCTATGTCACCGGTCCGGTGCTGCTCGCCGCGAGGGTGCTGGGTATCCCACTGTGCATTCACGAGCAGAATTCGGTACCTGGTCTGGCCAACAGGGTGGTTTCGCGGCTGGCGGACAGGATTTTTCTCTCCATACCCTGTGCCTGCCCCTTTCCTCAGCACAAAACCGTGCTTGCCGGCAATCCGGTGCGCCGGGAGATCAGGGAGGCTGTCGGCACGAGAACTCCGGTCAGCGGGGGAGAGAGCAGGATCCTGATCCTGGGCGGCAGCCAGGGCGCCCACCGGGTGAATATGCTGGTCACCGAGGCTGCCGGCCGGGTCAGCGAGCAGCTCGGCGGCCGGGTGCGATTTACCCATCAGACCGGCCGGGCAGACCTGGAAGAGGTGCGCGCCAGGTACGACCGTCTGCGACTTCAGGCCGAAGTGAAGGATTTTTTCGCGGACATGGCCCAGGTCTACAGCCAGGCCGACCTGGTGGTGTCCCGGGCCGGCGCTACCACCCTGGCCGAGCTGGCGGTCATGGGTCTGCCGGCGATTCTGCTGCCGTACCCCTATGCTGCTGACAACCACCAGCAGAGCAACGGCGCCTACTATGAACAGGGGGGGGCGGCCAGGATGTTTCGCGAGCAGGATATTGACGGAGAAAAGCTTGCAGGGGAAATACTTCATCTGGTAGAGAACCCTGAGACGCTCCACCAGATGTCGGGCCGGATGAAGGAGCTGGCCAAGCCCGACGCGGCCGAGCGGATTATTGACGAATGTCTGCAGCTGATTGAGAGAAAACGGGGCCGGCAGGCCTGACGACCATGTACAAGAAAACCAAGCATATTCATTTCGTCGGCATCGGCGGCATCGGCATGAGCGGCATTGCCGAACTCCTGCTGAACCTGGGCTACCGGGTCAGCGGCACTGACCTGCGTGCCTCCGACATCACCCGCCGCCTTGCGCGCCTGGGGGCCAGAGTCAGCCAGGGGCACAGCGCGGAGGCGGTGACCGGCGCGGATGTGGTCGTTACCTCGTCGGCGGTCAGCCGGGAGAACCCGGAGGTGACCTCCGCCCTGGAGCAGCATATCCCGGTGATCCAGCGGGCGGAGATGCTGGCCGAGCTGATGCGGCTGAAAAAATACGGCATCGCGGTGGCCGGCAGCCACGGGAAGACCAGCACCACCTCCATGGTATCGTGGATGCTGCATCTGGCCGGTCTTGATCCCACGGTGGTGATCGGCGGCAAGGTGGACAGCCTCGGGGGCAACGCCAAGCTGGGGGAAGGCGAATTCCTGGTCGCCGAGGCCGATGAAAGCGACGGCTCCTTTCTCAAGCTTTCGCCGGTGATCGAGGTGGTGACCAATATCGACCTGGAGCACCTGGACTACTACCGGGACATGGAGCATCTCAAGGACGTCTTCGTCCAGTTCATGGAGCGCATCCCGTTTTACGGAGTGGTGGTGCTCTGCCTTGATGATCCGAACATCGCTGCCATCCTGCCCCGGATCCAGAAGCGGATCATTACCTATGGCCTCAGTGAACAGGCCGAGGTGCACGCCACGGAAATTCGCTCGGCTGGTCTGCATAGCGAATTCACCGTCCGCCGGGGCTCCTCGACGCTGGGCCGGGTGACCCTCAACATCCCCGGCCGCCACACCATCTACAACAGCCTGGCCACCATTGCGGTGGGCCTGGAGCTGGAAATCGATTTTCCGGTCATCGCCAAGGCCCTGGCTTCTTTTGAAGGGGTGCAGCGGCGGTTGCAGGTCAGGGGCGAAGCAGCCGGCATCCTGGTGGTGGACGACTACGGCCACCATCCGACAGAAATCCGCGCTACCCTGGAAGCGGTGCGCGAGGGCTGGCCGGACCGCAGGCTGGTGGTTGCCTTTCAGCCCCATCGATACACGCGGACCAAGGCGCTGTTTGACGAGTTCAAGACCGCGTTTCACCGGGCCGATGTCCTGGTGCTCACCGATATCTACGCGGCCAGCGAAACGCCTCTTGAGGGGGTAACCTCCGGCGTCCTGGTCGAGGCAGTGAAGAGGCACGGCCAGCGGGATGTCCACTATCTGCCCGATGTCCAAACGTTGCCCCGGCAACTCACCGGGCTGCTGCGGCCGGGTGACCTTGTGCTGACGCTGGGCGCCGGCAATATCGTCCACGCGGGAGAGGCGCTGCTTTCCATCCTGCGTGGTGAGGAGGCTGGCGGCGCCGGGAACTGAGGGATGGCATGGAGCAAGTTTCAGCGGCCAGAAAGGCAATGAGCATGGAGCAGCGGCAGCAACTCGCCTCGTTCTGGAACGGGCCCCTGCAATGGGACGTGGCCATGGGTGCACACTGCACCCTGCGAGCGGGAGGTCCGGCCGAGGCCCTGCTGGTTGCTTCAACGCTGCCGGAACTCTGCCGCCTCATCGGCTGGCTGGAAGGGCAGGCGATTCGTTGGCGGGTAATCGGCCGGGGCAGCAATATCCTGGTGGGCAGTCAGGGGTTTGCCGGGGTGCTGATCACCCTGGGCGGCGAATTTTGCGACATCCGTCGTGGCGGAAGCGGTTCTGCGCAGCCGGGTATGGAGACTGTTCGGGTCGGGGCGGGCTGTTTCGCAGGAAAGCTGGTGGGCTGGTGTGCCCGCAACGGTCTGGCCGGCCTGGAGTTCATGGCCGGGATTCCGGGGAGCATCGGCGGGGCGGTATCCATGAATGCGGGCGCATGGGGCGGCGAAATCGGTGCCCTGGTCGAGGCGGTGACCTTTGTTGACCGCCATGGCCAGGTGCACGAGATGGCCCGGCAGGAACTTGCGATTTCCTATCGCCGGCTGCGGCCTCTTGATTCCGAACTGTGCGGTGCAGTGGTTGTCGAGGCGGCGCTGGCCCTGAAGCAGGGCGATCCGCAGGAAATTCTCGACCGTTGCCGGGATTTGATCGCCAGGCGCAGGGCCAAGCAGCCTAGCGGTGTTGCTTCCGCCGGTTCTTTTTTCAAAAATCCGCCGGGAGACTCGGCAGGCAGGCTCATTGAGGCAGCAGGCCTGAAAGGGTTGCAGCGGGGCGGTGCCTTGGTTTCAACCAAGCACGCCAATTTCATCGTCAATACCGGCAGTGCGACCGCGGCCGATATTACCGAACTGATGCGGGAGGTGCAAGACCGGGTGTATCGTTTTTCCGGCATCTTGCTTGAGCCGGAAGTCCATCTGCTTTAGGTTTTGGCTGGGGGAAGAGACAGGGCATGTATGTATCGCAGGGGATAAAAAAAGCGGGCCAAGGCAGAAGGCTGCTGTTCCGGCTGGCCGATGCCTGCAGGAATTGTGTCGTGCTCCGCTCCCGGAACCGAAAGGCGAAGCGGGGGAGCGCGGTGGTCAGCCAGCAGCGGGTTTGGAAGCTGAAGAAGCTGTCCCGCGGCGTCACCTGCTTCCTCCTTGCCTCCCTGACCGGTGGGGCGCTCTGCTGGCTGGCCTTCCTGATGCTGGCCCGGTCCAATGTCTTTGCAGTCTCCGTGCTCACCGTGCAGGGGAACATGATGGCCACTGAACAGCAGGTTCTGGAAAAGGCCGGACTCCGGCCAGGGATGAGCCTGCTGGTCCTTGATTGCAAGCAGGTGGAGGGACGGGTCCTTGAGCATCCCTGGGTGGAGCAGGCGACGGTAAGACGCCAATGGCCATCCACCGTGGTGGTCCAGGTCCGGGAACGAGAGCCCCTGGCCCTGGTCAATATCGAGCGGCTTGGACGGCGGCAGCTCTATTATCTGGACAGCAAGGGTGAGGTGTTCGCTCCGACCACCCCGTCCCGGGATCTCGATTTTCCCGTGCTCACCGGCGAGGTCGTCACCGCGCAGGATGGCACCATGCGGATTGCCGACGACTCATTGACGAGGCTGGCCCTTGATTTTCTTAATCTCGCCGCCCATGGCAACCAGGTCCTTCCCAGCCAGGGAATTTCCGAGGTACACGTCAGTCCCGAAAAAGGGGTAGTCGTTTATCTCATCGATCATCCTTTCCCCATTTATATGGGCAAGGAAAAGATGCGGAACAGGTTCAATCTGCTGGTGCGGGTGCTGACGCAGCTCTACCAGCAGGACAAGGTAAAGGGAGTTGCGGAAATTCGGGTGGATTATACTGATGATAAAATTCTGGTGGCTAACGATTGATGAGTTTGCAGATAAGCAAAGGTGTTGACCATCCGCCACGGTGATTTGAATAGGTGTCAGGGGAGGACAGCGTCGGTAGCGCATATATGCGATGCCGACCATATCGGGACATGAGCAGAGAAAAGACCATGGAAGAGAATGCGACTCGGGGACAGGGCGAACTTGTTGCGGGCCTGGATATAGGCACAACGAAAATCTGCGCGGTTATCGGCGAGGTGTTTGACGAGCAGGTGGAGGTCATCGGCGTTGGCACCGCTCCCTCAACCGGGATGCGCAAGGGAGTGGTGGTCAACATCGAGTCGACGGTAACGGCCATCCGTGAGGCGGTGGACCAGGCCGGGGACATGGCCGGCTGCGACATCGAGACGGTTTTTGTGGGCATTGCCGGCAACCATATCAAGGGGTTCAACAGCCCCGGGATCATCGCCGTCAACAACCAGGAGATCAAGCAGAAGGACATCGACGCGGTGATCAAGGCGGCGCAGACTGTCAAGATTTCCGACAACCAGCAGATTGTCCACGTCCTGCCCCAGGAATTCATGGTGGATGACCATACCGGTATCCAGAATCCTCTGGGCATGACCGGGGTACGGCTGGTCACCAACGTGCACATCGTCACCGCCGATGTTACGGCGCTGCATAACCTGCTGGTCAGCTGCAACCGTGCCGGGCTTCAGGTCTCGGAGATCGTCCTTGAATCCGTGGCTTCCTCGCGAACGGTGCTGAGCCGGGACGAGATGGAACTCGGTGTCGCCCTGCTCGACATCGGCGGCGGCACCACGGACCTGGCGATCTTCTGCAATGGCACGATCAAGCATACCTGGGAACTGGCCCTGGGCGGGAACAGCCTGACCAGCGACCTCTCTGTCGGACTGCGCACGCCCATGCAGGAAGCGGAAAAACTGAAATACATGTATGGCTCCGCCCTGTCGTCGATGATCAAGGAAAACCTGGTGGTAGAGGTCCCCACGGTGGGCGACCGGAAGCCGCGCAAGATCTCGCAGCGGGTCATGGTCGAGATCCTGGAGGCGCGAATGGAGGAGGTCCTGCAGCTGGTGAATAAGGAGATTGTCTCCTCCGGCTACCGGAGCCGGCTCAACGCCGGGGTAGTCATCACCGGCGGCACGGCGCTGCTGGCCAACATGGTGGAAATGGCCGAGCAGATTTTCGACATGCCGGTGCGCATCGGCTATCCCCGGGGAGTGGGGGGCAGGTTGGAGGAAATTGATTCGCCCAGGTGCACTACGGCGGTCGGTCTGCTGCTCTATGGCAGCCAGGCGGTCCGGGGCAAAACCAGGGGGTCTTCCCGGGTCGTGGAGCGGTTGAAAAAGGTGATAAAAAACCTGGTGTAAAAAGCGGAAAATCTTCTTTGGCTAGGTTTCTATTGGTGGTATAACAACTGAAACCAGAACAAAATTGATTGCAAGGGGGAGAGCATGCCGTTCAGAATGGCGGAAGAAAAGCCGGTTGCGGTCATAAAAGTCATAGGTGTCGGGGGCAGCGGTGGCAATGCCATCAATACCATGGTGGAAAAAAACCTGCATGGCGTGCAGTTCATTGCCGCGAATACCGATATGCAGGCGCTGGAGAAATCGCGGGCCGATATCAGGCTGCAGCTGGGGACCGGCACCACCAAGGGCATGGGTGCCGGCGCTGATCCCGAGAAAGGCCGGGACGCAGCCCAGGAGAGCTACGAGGAAATCCGCAACGTTTTGAAAGGGGCGGACATGGTCTTTATAACCGCTGGGCTGGGCGGCGGCACCGGCACGGGAGCCGCGCCGGTCATCGCCAAGCTGAGCAAGGAGGGCGGGGCGCTCACCGTGGCGGTCGTGACCAAGCCCTTTTATTTCGAAGCCAAGACACGGATGCGCAATGCCCAGAAGGGCTGGGAGGAACTGAAAAAGCACGTCGATACCATCATCACCGTACCTAACGACCGGCTGCTCAGCCTGATGCAGAAGAACTCGACCCTGGTCGACATGATGCAGAAGGTGGACAATGTCCTGCTGCAGGCGGTCAAGGGCATTACCGACCTGATCAACCTGCCCGGGCATATCAATGTGGACTTTGCCGACTTGAAGACGGTTATGAAGGAGGTCGGCCCCGCGATCATGGGCTCCGGGGCTGCTTCAGGCGAGAACCGGGCGGCCGAGGCCGCCAAGCGGGCCATCGATAACCCGCTGCTCGAGGATGTGGGCATTGACGGTGCCATGGGCATACTCATCAACATCTCCGCCACCCAGCAGAGCCTGACCATGGCCGAGTTCATGGAAGCCTCGGCCCTTATCCAGGAAAAGGCCCATGAGGACGCCAACATCATCATCGGCGCCCTGTTCGACGAGACCCTGGGCGACGAATTGCGGGTGACGGTCATCGCTACCGGGATCTCCGGCATTGAGGAAACGGAGACCATCGCCCATATCGATGTGACGCGGGCCAAGAACCGAAGCGAGCAGGCGGTAGTCAATTCGCCTCCCAGGGAGGAGGACCCGGCTAAGAACCGTACCGTCAGCAATGCGCAGCCCAACCCGCTGCCGCGTTCGCCGATCCTGCCCACCCCGATCTTCGACGAACGGGAGCACGAACACTGGGACGAGCCGGCCTATCTCCGTAAAAAGGCCAATTGAGGAAAAGGTTGATTAGGCTGAAGGCTGAAGGCTGTTAGGGGAGGGAACTCGCCCCGAGAGGGTAATTCTTTCGGAATTGTGCTAACAGTCACGATGTTCTTTCCTCCAACCCTAATAGCCTAACAGCCTTCAGCCTAAAGACCTAAACACCTTGTCTTCATATCTTGCCACGGAAATTGGGACTGTCAGAAAGAAGTGGACGGACCGGCTTCCCGTTGCCCTCATCTACCCCAACACCTATCCAGTCGCAGTATCCAATCTTGGGTTCCAGCTGGTGTACAGCCTGCTTAACGAGCAGGACACTCTGGTCTGCGAGCGTTTCGTCTATCCCTCGGCGGGTGAGCCTCTGCGTTCCCTTGAGTCCAATCGGCCACTGACCGATTTTCCCCTGGTGCTCGGCTCCATCAGCTTTGAGGAGGACTATCCACGGCTGGCGGCCCTGCTGGCCGCAGGCGGCGTGGCGCCGGTGGCAGCCACCCGCGGCGTTGAGGTCGGCAACGGCAGTCCTCTGGTCATCCTGGGCGGAGTGGCCGTCTTTATGAATCCGGAACCCCTGGCTCCCTTTGCCGACCTGATCGTGATCGGCGAGGCGGAACCGGTGCTGGCGGAGCTGATGCATGCTCTCGTTTCGCTGCTGGCCAGGGATGCGTCCCGCCTGGAAATAGTGCGCCATGTGGCCGCGTCGATTGCGGCCTGTTACGCTCCCGCCCTCTATTCATTCCGGTTTGCACCGGACGGCCGGGTCCTGGCCATAGACCATGAGCCCTGTGCACCGGCCCGGGTCCGCCGGTCAGTGGTCAGCGAGGGTGCTGCGGCCGCCCATTCACAGCTTCTCTCCCCGGATGCGGAACTCGGCATGTTCATGACCGAACTTGGGCGGGGATGCGGCCGGGGCTGTCGTTTCTGCGCCGCCGGCTTCATCTATCGGCCGCCGCGTCTGTGGAAGGAGGATCAGGTGCTGGGCGGCCTGCAGGCAAGGCCCGATGGATTTTCCCGGATCGGCCTTCTGGGCATGGAGATGGCCGAGGCCAGGGTGCTGGACCGGATTGCCGAATATCTGTCGGAAAATTCCTGCCAGCTGTCCTTTTCGTCGTTGCGGGCCGACCGGATCAGCAGCACGCTGCTGGACCTGCTGGCCGCTTCCCGGCTCAAAAGCGCGGCCATCGCTCCGGATGGCGCATCGCAGCGTCTGCGCCGGGTGATCAATAAAGGACTTGACGAGGACGACCTGATTGGAGCCGGGGTCAGCCTGGTTGCTGCCGGCATCGTCAACCTGAAGCTCTATGTGATGATCGGGCTGCCCACGGAAACCAACGAGGATCTGGCGGAGCTGGCGGCTCTGGTCCGGCGGCTGCAGCGCGAGATCCTGCCCATCGGCAGGCAGCGCGGCCGGGTCAGCGAACTGACCCTTTCGGTGAACAGTTTCGTGCCCAAGCCTTGGACCCCTTTTCAGTACCTGCCCTTCGGTGGCCTATCTCCGGAGGCTGCCGCGCGCTGCCGGGACGAAAAGAAAGCGGTGCTGGCGCTCAAAGAGAAAATCAAGTATCTTCGGGAGAGCCTGACAGGGGTGGCTAACCTGCGGATCAAGGTGGACCGCCCGGAACGTGCCCTGCAGCAGGCGGTGCTGGCCCGGGGAGACCGGCGGCTCGGGCCGGTTCTGCTGGATATGGCGGTCCAGGGCCTGTCCATGAACAGCGCCCTGCGCCGGCATGGACTCGGGGCCTGGGAATACGCGGTCCGCCCCCGTGATGAGGAAGAGCTGTTTCCCTGGGAGGTGATCGACCACGGAATAACCAGGGATTTTCTCTGGCGGGAGTATTGCCGGGGCATGGCCGGCAGAAAGACGGCCCCCTGTGATACCGCCAGATGCAGACGCTGCGGAGCATGCGATGAAAAGGATTCTGCCTGATTTCTTCGGCAGGGCAAAGCCCAAAAAAATCGCGGACGTCAGTTCCGGCAGCCAGCCTTTCAGGTTGGTCAAGTATTTTACCTTTACCAGTTTCGCTGTCATTCTGGTAGCGGCCTTCGTGCTCTCCTGGGGCGTTTCCAACAACGCGAAAAAGGTCCTGCTGGACCGGAGCGAGGCCTATTCCGAACTGTTTGCGGAAAACCTGAACCGCCAGGTTTTTCTGCGTTTTGTGCTGCCCACCGTTATTCAGTACGGCCACATCGCCCTGAGCAACGAGGAGCAGTTTGAGCGCCTTGACCAGATTGTTCGCAACGTCACCAAGGGCATGGGCATCGATTCGGTCACCATCTTTGACTCCGAGGAGAATATCATTTCCTATTCCACCATACCCGACCTGGTGGGCAAAAAGGACCGCGGCGGGATTGAATATCAGAAGGCCCTGAAGGGCGAGAATAATTCCTTCCTCATCTCCAGCGGTTCCCTGCTCAACCTGCTGCCCGGGGTGCCGCCGTTTTATTGCAAGCTGCGGACCTATATCCCCTTCCGCAGCGAGGAAAAGAGCGGGGAGGAGGAAGGCACGATCATGGGGGTCATCGAACTGGTCAAGGACCTCTCCGTTGACATGCAGGCAATCATTGAACTGCAGGGCCGGATCATTGTCCTTTCTCTCCTGATCATGAGCCTTCTGCTCGTGGTTCTCTCTTCCATCGTGATGCGCGGCGACCGGATCATCGAGGCGAGGGCGGTTGAGCGCCGGCAGCTGGAGGAGAAGCTCAACGAGGCCGAGAGGCTGGCCAGCTTGGGCAAGATGGTCGCCGCGGTTTCCCACGAGATCAAGAACCCCCTGGGGATCGTCAAGTCCACCGCGGAAGTCCTCGGCAAAAGGATCAGCAAGGTGGCGCCGGGCAATGAGCATCTGGCCCAGATCATCGTTGACGAAACGGCCCGGCTCGACGGCATTGTCCGGGAATTCCTGGATTTTGCCCGGCCCCGGGACACCCGTCTGGAGCCGGCCTCTCTGAACGATCTGGTGGAGAGGGCGGCCCAGTTCATGGCCCCTGAATTGGAGGCCAGGGCAGTGATTTTCCGCAAGGAGCTGGATTTGAACCTGCCGCTGATCCCCCTCGACAAGGAGCAGGTCTACCAGGTCTTGCTCAACATGATTATCAACGCCATCCAGTCCATGCCCGAAGGAGGGACGCTGACAATAATCAGCCGGCAGGGCTTTCCCGGGGAGATCGAGCTTGAGGTGCATGACACCGGGGTCGGCATGTCGCCGGAAAAGATGGAGCAGATCTTTACCCCGTTCTACACCGACAAGCACCGCGGTTCCGGGCTCGGTCTGGCCATTGCCAGGAACATCGTTGACAAGCACCACGGGCGGATCACCGTGGCCAGCAAGGAAGGCCAGGGGAGCAGGTTTACGATTATATTCCCCGGCACCGGCGAGTAGGACGGCTTGCGGTGTCCGGCCTGCATCTCGGCTGCTGCGTCAGTTCGCACGGCTTCGGCCATGCTGCCCGGACTTCGGCGATTCTCCAGGCGCTTGCCGAGCTGGCTCAGGTGCGCTGCACGGTGGTGAGCCTGGTGCCGCATTGGTTTTTCCAGAGTTCCCTGCCCTGTCCCTTCACCTACTATCCATGGCAAAGCGATATCGGTCTGGTCCAGAAGTCGGCGTTGCGGGAGGACCTGCCCGCGACGGTCCGGGAGCTGTCACTCTTCTATCCCCTACGGCAGGAGCTGGTTGCCCGGGTTGCTGCGGTCTTTGCGCATTGCGACCTGGTGCTCTGCGACATCGCACCCCTGGGGATTGCCGCGGCCAGGCAGGCCGGGGTTCCCTCGGTGCTTCTGGAAAATTTTACCTGGGACTGGCTCTATGAAGGCTTCCTCGAACGGTGCGCCGAGCTTAGCCCATTTGTTTCCTGCCTGCGGGACTTGAACCGGCAGGCCGATTATCATATCCAGACCCTCCCTGTCTGTGCGCCCGGGCCGTGCGACCTGCTGGCCGGGCCGATAGCCAGGCGTATCCGCAGCAGCAGGGCAGAGGTCAGGCAGATGCTGGGGATTGCTGCCGATCAGCCTTTGGTGCTGGTCAGCCTGGGCGGGCTCGGCATGGCCGGGGTCAACCTGTGCCTGCCGGAGGACGGCAGCGGCACCCTCTATCTCGTTGCCGGGAAGCAGGAAGAGGGGCGGGCGCAGAAAAATGTCCGTTTTCTTCCTCCCGAGTCCGGCCTCGATCACCCGGAGCTGGTGGCCGCCTGCGATGCGGTCATCGGTAAGGCGGGGTACTCAACCCTGGCCGAGGTCTACCGGGCGCAGGTTCCGTTCGGTTATATCCAAAGGCAGGGCTTCCGGGAGTCAGGTCCGCTGGTCAGCTTTATCCGGCAGGAAATGGCAGGCCTGGAGATAACCGAAAGGGAGCTGGCGGACGGCAGTCTGGCCGCCAAAATTTCGTCTCTGCTTGCACTTGTTCCTCCATCGCCCCGTCTGCCGGACGGAGCTGGCCAGTGCGCCGCATTCCTGGCGGCCCTCCCAACCAGACGGCAGCGGAAAGGTTGAATCCCCGGCTTTCCGGGTGAGAACAGAGTTGACAATCAGCCCCATTCCAGGCAATCTAGCATTTTGTGTTTTGAGGCTGGGCAAAGGACGCAACGAGGAGAGTTCCGGTGGAAGCAGTGCCGCTGCGAAAGAAAAAAAAGTTTGTCATTCTGGCAGTGCTGGCGGCGTTCTTCCTGTTCGTGGTCCTTGCCCCCTATCTTCTTTCAACAGGGGCGGCGCTGCGTTTCGCCGTCGGCGCCCTTGACAAAAGGCTTCCCGGCTCACTCAGTGTTGAATCCTGGTTGGTCGGATGGCAGCAGGGGATTCTCTGCCAGCAGGTAGTCTATGCCGACGATCAGCGGGGAATCCTGCTGCGCATTCCCCGTTTGACCAGCACCCAGGGGCTGCTTGAGCTTGTCCTTGCCCCGAACAACCTGGGGACGCTGGTTGTGGACAGTCCAGAGCTCGAGATCAAGGGCGTTGCACTCTCCCTCCCCGGCGAAAAAGAGAAGTCCAATGATCGGCACCCTGCCGGCCGCACTCCTTTCTGGAACCACCTGGTCGCAGACCTGGAAATCAAGGACGGCCTGGCCGCGATCGCTTTTGCCGATCCCGCAATTGCCGCCGGTATCCGCAACTTTTCCCTCTCAGCGACCTTCGACAGTGGCATCGTTTCCTTTACCCTTGCGGCGCATACCCTGCACGGCCAGGGCACGGCAAGAGTCACCGGATCGCTGAACCTCCCCGCGAGCGGGCAGGGCGGACTGGAAACCCTGGTTGCCGATGCCAGGCTGGCGGTTCATGGACTGCAGTTGCGCGACCTGCTGACCATTGCCGGGGGAAACGGGGCCTTGCCTGGGGGGGAGGGCGTGCTCAGCGCAGATTTGCAGTTGAAGGCCGTTGGCCTTGAAGGGCTTGAAGTCAGCGGGCATGCAGAGCTCGAAGAGCTGAACCTGCACGGCGGATGTCTTGGCGAAGACGCGCCCTCTTTCGAAAAGGTGCGCCTGAACATCGATGGAGGCAAGTGGGCGGCTTCGGGTTGGAGTGTCAGGGCGTTGGAACTCGTCGCCGATACGGCGGATTTTACGGGTTCAGGTCGCTACGGTGCAGACGGGTTGACACTGAACGGCAACGGCCGGGTCAACCTGCCGATCCTGTTTGCCCAGTTTCCCCGGCTGCTCCGCCTTCGGGAAACAACCCGGGTTAAAACCGGGACACTGGATTTTGCCGTCGACCTCGATATTGCCCGAGACGCACGGCGTCTCGATCTTAAGGCCAAAGCGGATGCGTTCAGCGGGCTGGCCGGCGACCTTGTGTTTACCTGGGCCGGTCCGGTTTCCCTGCTGGTGAAAGGGGAAAAGATCGGCAAGGATATCCGGGTGCATGCCCTGAATCTGGAGGCCCCTTTTTTGCATGCCGACGGCCGGGGTGACCTGCATTCCTTCGTCCTTGACGCTACGGCTGATCTGGCGCAGGCATTTGCCGACGTTCGGCAACTTTTCCTGCTGGAATGGGATGGCGCCGGTCTGCTCGATCTGGCGCTGAAGAGTAAAATGGACAGCGGTGAGGACCAATGGCTCAATGTCAACGCCGATCTGCAGATCAATGACTTTTCCCTGAGCCGGCGGGACAAGCTGATTGTGCCGACGGATCACGTTTCCCTGCTGGGCAGTGTCAACTTCCCTCCCTCCATTCTTGACAGCCCCGGGGAGGCCCTTGACCTGAAGTTTGCCCTGAGTTCCTGGCTGGGCGAGACCTTTGTGACGATGAGCGGCGAAAAAACCGAAGGCCGGCCTTTTCGCAGTTCTTTCAGTACGGATACCAGCCTCAATCTGGACCGTGCTACCGGTCTGCTGCATGCGCTTAATTTCCTGCCCGACACCGCCTCGGTTACGGGTGACCTGCAGATCCAGGCGGCGGGCAATCTGAGCCGCGATGAGGTGGAGGTCCGAGAGTTGATCGGCGAGATCGGCAGCCTTGCCCTGGTCCGGCAAGGCTGCTCTTTTGCCGAGCAGGAGGTGCGCCTGGAGATTTTGCAGTCCATCAACGAGGATATCAAGATAGTTGCGGCCCATAACCTGGTCGTCGCCGACAGCAGGGAGAAGTATTTCCGGACCGGGGCCGGGTCCAACGTGGTCAACTTTGCCGCCCGCAGCCTCTTTCTCCATAACCTCAGCCTGACCTCCGCCACCGCCACCTTCAAGCTTGCCGAGTTGCTGGTCCCTGATTGGCGAAGTCCCCTTGCAGGACTGGAGGCCGATTTTGCCGGGACAATCGATCTGGCACAGTTGTCCGGGCTGTTGCACGGGGCAGCGGTGCTGAACGGAAAATCCGCTCTTGCCGGCTCCGGCCAGATGGCCCTGCGCGCCGAGGCAACCGGACAGGGCGCCCAGGAAATGAGTGCCGAACTGCGCCTCACAGATGTCAGCCTGGTCAGGGAGAAGAACGAGGTTCCGGTCAGCAAGGAACTGCGCCTCAACGCGCAGCTCTCCCGCCAGAGCCCGGAAGGCGATATCGTCGTCAGGGAGTTGCTCCTGGAATCGGAACCTCTGCAGGTAAAGGGGACCGGGGCGGTCAGCCGGAGCGACAACCGGCAGGTGATCGACCTGCAGGGGAAGATGACGCCTGCGCTGGAGAAGGTTTCAACGATCCTGCGGGACGGGTTCGGCATCGACCTGCAGCTGGCCGGCGGGCAGAGCGAATCCTTCCTGGCACAATATGCCCTGGCCGGCGGGGACGACAGCAGCCCGACCGCCAGCCTGGTCACCGGCCTGCACGCAGACCGGCTCGTATACCGGGAAATCTCTGTCCGCTCCCTGCACATGCCCGTTACACTGAAAAACAACGAGCTGCATCTGGAGGTCAGCGGGCAGATGGGTGAGGGCAGATTGACGCTGATCGCCGATGCCGATCTGGCCGGCGAGCCCGTTTTTGTCACCATTCCGGCGAACAGCCAGGTTTTGACCGGCATTCTGTTGCATAAACCGCTGATGGACAACCTGCTCTCCTCTCTCCACCCCCTGTTCGGGGTACTGGTCAACCCTACGGGCCGTCTCGGCCTGGGACTTGATTCCTTTGCCTGGCCGATCAGGGGCGAGCAGGAAAAGGAGGCAACCTTCGCAACAGTGCTGGACCTTCGGGAACTCTCCCTGGAGAGCGGCAAGGTGCTGCGGGAGATACTCAGCCTGTTTCGCCTGGAAAAGGAACAAATCGGGCTGCAGGACGGCGAATTGTCCTGTACCGGCCGGAATGGACGCGTCACCTGCACCCCGCTCAGGCTAGGTGTCGGCGAAGCAGATATGGCGATCAGCGGTTCGGTTGGCCTGGACGGGACCCTGGACTATCTGCTTGAGGTGCCGGTGACCAGCAAGCTTGCCGGCGAGGAACGCATCCGGTTCCTCCAGGGGACAACCATCAGGGTTGCGGTTGGCGGGACGGTCAAGTCGCCGGTTTTTGACCGTGAGAAGACTCTCGCTGCCGTCAACGATCTCCTGCGGCAGGCCGCGAGCAAACTCCAGGAGGAGAAAGAAAAAAAACAGTCCGGTGCCAGAATAGACAAGCCTGTCCCGGAGCAGAAGGGTTGAGGCCGGACCATGGAAACCCTTTTCAGGCTCTGCATGGTCGGAGCAGGCGGGTGTATCGGTTCGGTGCTGCGTTATCTGGTCAGCGGCTGGGTCCAGGACCGGTCCGGCTCGATAGCCTTTCCCTTTGGAACGGTCTCGGTCAACCTCAGCGGCTGCTTTGCCATCGGTCTTCTGAGCTGGCTGGTCGAGACCCGTTCCCTGTTTTCGCCTGAAACCCGGGCCTTTCTTCTGATCGGCCTGCTGGGAGGGTTTACTACCTTTTCGACCTTTGGCAACGAGACCCTGAGCCTGCTGCGGAATAGCCGGGTGGAAATGGCTATGCTCTATACGGCGGTACACGTCATCGCCGGGGTCGGCATGGTGTGGGCCGGCCGCCTTGTTGCCTTTGGCATATGGAGATAAGTATGGAACTGCCCCAGGAAGGATACCTGCTGCGCATCATCATCGGGGAAAGCGATCGTCACAAGGGCGGTCCGCTCTACGAGTGGATCGTGCGCAAGGCCCGGGAAGCAGGAGTGGCTGGGGCAACGGTGGTGCGAGGGATGATGGGCTACGGGGCGAACAGCCGGATCAAGACCGCCTCGATCCTTCGCCTGTCCGAGGACCTGCCGGTCATCATCGAACTGGTTGACACCCGCGAGATTCTGGAGGATTTTCTGGAACTCATCGAGCCGACCATCAGGGAGGGACTGGTGACCTTTGAAAAGATGCATATCCGAATGTACCGGGCGGGCCGGTTGGTGAGGGAGAGCGCAACGGAACCTGTCAAGTAGGGGTCGGTATCGGCATCGGGATCGAAAATAAGCCTTAAACGCTAAAGAATCTTTTCTCCGAGTGTCGGTTAGGAAAATCGATACCGATAGCGATTCCGTCCCCGACGCGCGGGGGTGATGGCGAACGAAAAAGATATTGTTGTTTATTATATTTACACCATCAAGGAGAACGACCATGAACAAGAACATCGTGATTATCGGAGGGGTGGCCGCCGGACCCAAGGCGGCCTGCCGCCTGAAGCGCCTGCAGCCCGCCTGGAACGTGACCGTGATCGACCAGGACAGCCTCATTTCCTATGGCGGCTGCGGCATCCCCTACTATGTCTGCGGGGACGTCTCGGACGAAAAGGAACTCCGTTCGACCAGTTACCACATGCTCCGCGATGAAGCCTTCTTCTCGGCAGCCAAGGGGGTGCGGGTCCTGTCCAAGACCAAAGCCCTGGCCATCGACCGCAAGGGCAGGACCGTCCGGGTGGAAAATCTGGATTCAGGCGAGCAAAGCGAGATCCCCTACGACAAGCTCCTCCTGGCCACCGGATCCCAGTCGGTCAACCTGCCCATTCCCGGCATGGATCTGGACGGGGTGTTCACCGTTGCCAACCTGCACAAGGCCATTGCCATTAAGGAACGCATCGCCAAAGGCCAGGTGGCAAAAGCGGTAGTGGTAGGCGGCGGGGCCATCGGTATCGAGATGGCCGAGGCATTCACCGATCTCTGGGGGGTGGAGACCTCCCTGGTGGAATACATGCCCCAGTTGCTTCCCAGGATCATCGACTGGCACCTTTCGGCGATGCTGAAAACGCACCTGGAGGAAAAGAACGTCAGCGTTTTCACCGGCGAATCGGCCACCGAAATCCTCGGCGACGGCCAGGGGCGGGTGACCGGGGTCCGAACCGGCAAGCGGACCCTGGCGGCCGATCTGGTCATCATGGCTGTCGGCGTTCGGCCGCGGAGTGAACTGGCCCGGGAGGCTGGACTGCACGTCACCCCCTGGGGCGGAATCAAGGTCAACCACCGCCTGCAGACCACGGACCCGGACATCTATGCCGCCGGCGACTGTATCGCCACAACCCACCTGGTCACCGGCAAGGATGCCTTTGCTCCCTTCGGTTCGCTGGCCAATCGCGAGGGCCGCATTGCCGCCGACAACATGGCCGGCAGGGCGTCGTATTTTCCCGGGGTGGTGGGCAGCTATATCATGAAGGCCTTTGACCGCTGCATAGGTTCCACCGGCATCAGCTACGAAACCGCTCTGGCCGAGGGTTTTGCCGCCGACTATTCCCTGACCGCCCCGGCCGACCGGGCACATTTCTACCCGGGCGAGGCCGTTGTCATCTATCAGATGGTCTTTGACCGCAATACCCGTAAGGTCCTGGGCCTGCAGGGCTTCGGCATGATGAACGACTCCATCTCCGCCCGCATCGACACGGCGGCGGGGCTGATCGCCAAAGGTGCGACCATCGAGGATTTCATGACCGTGGAAATGGCCTATTCGCCGCCTTTCTCGGCGGCCATCGACTCGATCAACGCCGCCGCCTATGTAGCGGACAATATCTGCGCCGGTCTCCTGCGCAAGGTGGATCTGAGACGCTTTTTGGCCTGGATGGAAGACTTCGGCCGGGAGCCGGACTGGGTTGTCCTGGACATCAGGCATCCGCAGGAGGCAGCTGCCTCTGTGCAGAGGTTCGGCCGGGAGAGATGGCTGGCCATCCCCTACAACGAGGTGCGGCAGCGCCACCAAGAGGTGCCCGTCGACAAGACGATGATCATCCTCTGCGACGCCGGTACCCGTTCCTTTGAGGTCCAGGTGGTTCTCGATGCCGCAGGCAAGAAGAACAGCCTGGTGCTATGCGGGGGCTCCAACGTCATCCGCCGCATGGGGGTCGACTGGCTGTCCGGCACCTGAGATATAAGCTGGCAATTTGTCGAAGAAGCGGCCTACCTGGCTGGGCTGGTGGGCGTCAGAGCCGAGGGCGAGCGGGATGCCGAGCGCAAGGGCGCGGCGGAGAATTGCCCGGGCGGGGTAGGGTTCGCCGCGCAGGGCAAAGCCCGAGGTATTGATCTCGAGAAGCATTTTATTCCCCTGCAGCAGGGAAAGCAGTTCGTCGATCTGTGCCAGGTGGCCGGCTGTTAAGTGAAGGTCGGGCAAGTGGCGCAGACCTGCGTCCAGGTGGCAGAGTATGTGTCCGTCAAGGGTTCGAACCGCTTCCTGGAGTCCGCTGAAATAGCTGCTGAGGATCCGATCAATGCCGAGGGCGGTGAGGGCGGCGATGTTCTCCGGTCGGCGGCTGACCATATTCAGGTGGCGCTGGCCGTCAAAGAAAAAATGATAGGATATCCCGACCTGCTCGAAGGGGTAACGGGCCAGTGCGGCGCGCAGGCCCTCCACTGCCCGGGGATTGAAACCCACCTCCACGCCCAGGCGGATGGTGAGCCTGCCCCTGTATTTTTTTCGCAGCCGTTCTCCTTCTTTGAAATAGCTGGCGAAATCGGCATCGGTAAGCCAGGTGCGCTCAATATAGCGGATCTCCGCCTCCAGGTGCTCCAGGAAGGTGATGGCGGACAGGCCTCGCTCCAGGGCAGCCAGGACATACTCCTCCATGGTGCCGCTGGCATGATTGCAAAGACTGGTGTGCACATGGTTGTCCGTGACGAGGTCAACGGCAACAGAGGGCGTCCCTGTTCGGCGGGTCATACGCCTTCGCCGGACAGGCGGAAAAGTGCGGGGAGAAAGGAAGGGCGATGTGCGGGGAACACCTGCTCAGGAATGGTCAGCATCGCAGAAACTGCGCTGCTGACGCCGGCAGCCTTTGCAATCTGTTATACCCACAGTGGTGGATGTGAGCGTTTTGACCCTTTGCGACACCATCATGCGTTGCCCTTGGGGAAAAAATGAACCACGCCGTCGATATCCGAAGTATCGCAGACATCGCCGATTTCCATCTCGATGTCAATCATATCCTGCAACCCTTCCATCTCGACGGACAGGGCCGGACCATCAGGCAGGTGGTAAATGAGGGTCGCCACTTTGCTGAAATCAATGGATTTACAAAAAAACTTTTTCATCCGAGAGTACGTCATGTATCTGCATCCAATTCACCTCCATAGCTGATACATGGACGCGGATGGGATTGGTTTACGATGGACTGCCAGGCTGATTTCATTTCGGTTATACTATTAATTATTTTCTGTCGAAATGGCAAGGGACAATGCCTGGCAGTGGCAAGGGCTTCGCCGGCGGCGGCAGGTTTAGGTTTGACAGAACTCTGATTGATGATAATATATATTTTTGTCTGTCACGCCTACCTAAATGGCCGGCCGCAACAAACCGTGAATATCCGCCGCGCCGGCTTTCGACGGCTGCAGCCCGGTGGGCCTTCATAGAATGCAACCTGAACAGGACGAGGATAGAGCATGATCAAGGAAAAATTGAGCGAAAAGGAGCAGGAGTTCGTCGCAAGCACGGACAAGAACCCCTCGAATATTCTCCCCAAAAAACTGACCCTGGACAGCCGCCTCAAGTTCAGGTGTCATCCGGGGGTCCGCTGTTTCACCGCCTGCTGCCATTCCATCAAGATCATCCTGACCCCCTACGATATCCTGATCCTGCGCAGGCGGCTCGGGATACCGGCCCATGAGTTCATCACGGAGTACACCGAGCCCACCTACCTGGAAAAAACCGACATGCCGGGCGTGCAGATCAAACTGCGGGAGGACACCAAGGGCTGCCCCTTTGTCACCCCGCAAGGATGCACGGTCTATTCCGATCGGCCTTCCGCCTGCCGCTATTACCCCGTGGGCATGGCCGATTTCCATGAAGGCGGCATTGAAAACGCCGGGGAGGAGAAGTTTTTCTTCATCGTCAAGGAGCCCCACTGCAAGGGGTTTGAGGAAGACAAGGAGTGGACCATCCGCGAGTGGCGCGCCGATCAGGGGGTGGATATCCGGGACGAAATGAACAAGGAGTGGCTGCGCCTCATCATGCGCCGAAAGTCCTTCGGCCACCAGGCCAGTTTGAGCGAGGCGGCCAAGCGGATGTTTTTCATGGCCTCGACTGACCTGGATTCGTTCCGCAACTTTATTTTCAACTCCTCTTTTCTCGACACCTACGAGATGGATGAGCAGACCTTGGCAGCGATCCGCGAGGACGACGAGGCCCTTATGCACTTTTCTTTCCGCTATCTGGCCAACACTCTGTTCGGAGCCCAGGGGATGCAGATCAGGAAGGAAAAGCTGGAGGCCAAGATCAAGGAGATCAAGGAGCGCCAGGACGATGCGGTCAGAAAGGCGGAGGAGGAGTACCTGGAGCTGAAGGCCGAGCGCAACCGGATGCAGGCTGAAAAGAAGTAAGGTGCTGCTTAAATCAAGATGATATCAGTTCTCTAGAAGCGGGCGCAAGACTCGAACTGCAGATCTGTTTTCTGGCGGAGACGGCTCAGGCTGTCTCCGCTTCTTTTTTCTCCCACCGCCCCATCATCACCGAGCCAAAGGCAAAGTCCGCCACCAACCAGGTGAAAAGGACCCTGACCGCCAGCGGCGCCCCTTTGCTGCCAAACAGTTCCAGAATGAAGCCATTGCTGTCGGCCGTCTTTTCCCGAATGTTTGCCGCCAACTCGCAACCAAACAGGATGGGGCAGTGGGCACGGTTGCTGGCGGTTAAAAGGGGATGACCACCTCCTGCGCAGCGGTCCACGCGCCCTCGCGGCCCTTACTGTCCCTTGCCCGCGCCTTCAGCTGGTAGGTACCGGGCGCCAGGTATTCATGTTCTTCCAAAAAGAGAAAGCCGCTGGGCTGCAGGGGGCCGTACTCGGTGAATTTCCCGTCGCCCCAGTTGATGCGCAGGCTGACCGGGTCGTTGTCCGGGTCCATGGCATTGGCGTGGAGTTGGACCTGGAGGGGAAACGACGGATCTGGATAGAGGTGAATAATCGTGATAATGTTGGCCATGGGCGGCCGGTTGCCGAGGAGCAGGATGGCCAGAGCCCCTGACGGTGTGACCGTGGGCATGAAGGAGAAGGAGGTGGCCAGGCCCACACCGTTATACACCTTGAGCGTCGATGCCTTGCCCATGGCCAGTTCGAAGAACTTGTCCAGGGTGAAGCTGCCGTCGGTGGCGGCAAACTCCTGGGAGACGAGTTTATGGTCTTCGTCCAGGAGGGCCACGGTCAGGTAGTTGGGCAGCGGCCCCATGTCGTCACTTACCGCTCCGGGCGATCCGACGATCCGGTTGCGGGAGAACAGGATCTTGACGGGATCGACAACAGGCACGGTGCTGTCCTGGGGTGCGATGAAGATGGCGTGGGCGCCGCCGTCGCAGACAGCAAGGACGCCGCCGAGGCTGTTGTAAAACACCGAATCGTTCGAGACCCGGATATCCGTCGTATCCCAGCGGACCGCCGGGGAAGATTTGCCGGTAAAGACGACCCCGACCATGGGACCGGAGACATTCAGGGGCACCGGCAGATGGCGCAGGGTGAAGAGAATATGGTCGGCGTGCACCGTGTGCGTGAGGTAGGGCGCTAACTGCGGGTTCAGGTAGCTGACCCGGGCTACGGACAGGTTGGACGGGTCATATTCGATCTTCCAGGTGGCATGGTCGAGCCCGGGAATGGGCTGGACCGCCGACAAGGTCACCGTGGCGTCCCCGCCGGCGCTGATGCTGTCCGTGCCGTCCAGGTCCAGGGCCGCATCGACTTCCATCTGCTTGCACTGGACATAGACACGGGGGCTTTTCACCGGGGAGCCGAGAACCGTTACGAACACATCCGTGCCGCTTTCTCCGCTGTTGCCGGCTGGCCCGTAGAGATCGCAACCCGCATCCTTGATCTCGCAGTGCAGGGTGAGGGTGGCGGTGACCTTGCCCATGCTGGTGGTCAATACTACCGGTTCATGGTCAAGGGCGTCGTCGCCACCGTTCAGGCCGGTGTCGTAATCCCACAGGGTTATCTTGGTGGTTACCCCCTCAGGCAGGGACCCTCCCGGATAGGTCTGGATGGTGACGGTGGCGGTGGCAGAGCCGCCGCAGGGAATGGGGTTCGGGGAAACCTGCAGGTCCATGTCGAGAATTTCCATGGTGGACCGGGCATGGCCGGCTGCCGGGATGAAACAGGTGCATGCGGCCAGGATGGCAAGAAGCAGCCAGACAACGACAGAGGTCGAACTCAACCTGATCATATCCACTCCTTTCTGCTCGTCTTCTCTTTTCTCCGTCCGCCCCTCACGTGCCTGGCTAAAGAAAAGCCGGATCACCCTTCTGGTTCAGGCAACCCGGCTGTCTGGATCAGACCCGCGGTTTTCCGTCCCTGCCTCGCGACAGGTGTGGCTTTATCTTTTTTCAGGGATAATATTTCCCCACTGTATAAAGTATATATTTTTTGCGGGAAGGAAGTCAAATGCCAAACTTTCGAAGCGGTCCCGGTCAACAGTCAGGTATGTTTGATGGCGATTTTCTCGAACATCATGACCATGCCGACGGTCAGCTCGAAGATCAATTCGATACCGAGGTGCCGGTCCGCAGTGATGTCAAAAAAAATGTTCAGTTTTGAGTCCAGGTCCTCCTCGAGCCGCCAGTAGCAGATCAGAACCGGCAGTCTGGGCAGGGGCATGAGGATCACGGCGGTATCCGCTGCAAAAGTGTTTTTCTGCTCCATGCCGCCGAAGATGGCGACCAGGTCGTCGAACAGCTCAGGGTGGCGGTCGGCCAGCCGCTGCAGCCGCTTTTCGCCCCGCTGCTCGAAAAGCCCGCTCATCGGCTGGCCGCCTCGCAGTTCCCTGAATGGTACCCACCTGCCGGTGAGCACATCGCCATTGCTGTTCAGAAGATAACTGAGCAGAGGGATGGTGAGCCCGCAGTGGGTATGGCATTCCGAGGTGACCTTGCCCTGGCGGTCAACAAAAAAATCCTTGCCGAGACAGGTTACCACGACCTTCTCTCCGGCAAGGCGTGCCCCCAACCTGGCCGCGGCCGCCGGCAAATCCCGGCTGGCAATCGCCTGCTGCAGCCTGATCAGATGTTCCTCGCGCTGGATCTCGTAGGGTTCGCGTTTGATGATGTTGTCCGTAAGGTCGCGGGCGGCATCCGCCCGCAGGTACGGGCATTCTGCCGGATTCTTCGCGCCGCTGGTTACCGCCGCGGCAAAAGCGAGGCAACTCGGCAGGTAGCATTCCCCGCAGTTCGTCCGCGGCAGGTGCTTGTAGATCTGCAGGGGGTTTTTTGTCGGGGGCATGGGTTTATTTTTTCTCCATCGCCTTTGCCTTTTCTTCGTCCATGATATCCTTTACGTCCATGGCCCGGTCAAAATCATTGATCTGCTCGTGGCTCAGCAGCAGGTCCTTCATCCCGAAGACCTGCAGGCGGCAGGCCTGGGTAAACAGGCGGTTGACCAGGAGCAGGGAGGCGATCTCCATGTCATGAATCCTGCTTGCGGAGACTGCATCCATGGTCTCCCGGATGAATTTCTTGTCTGTTTCCTCGATATGGACAAAGGCCTTGAGGAGTTCCCGGTATTGTTCCTCCTTGGTTTCCAGTCCCAGGATGCGGTTCATGTTGTGATAGCTCTCCACCAGCCTCCGCCGAAACAGCTTGTACTGGGTGTTCATGTATGCATTTTCGGAGCAGTCAAACTCATCAAAATCGTAACGGATCCCCTTGAAATTCTTGATGGAGTTCATGATGTTCCTGGAGGCAAAGACCAGCCGTTCCAGTTCCTTGGTCTCGCTTTCGTCCAATTTCTGGGTGTGGAGCCTGGAGTAGAAGGCAAAGATTTCGGAGTGGAGCAGCTTGATGTTCTCGTAGAGGTCTTCAAGGGTGAATTTTTTCTTCAGGTTCTTTTCAAAGGGCAGGTCGTGATCAAAAACCAGCTTTTCATCGATGCTCAGTGCGCGCAGATTGTAGAGCTGGCATTCTTCGAGCATGTGGTTGATTTCCTTTTTCAGGGCGGCGATGGCCGCGTCCACCACCTCGGCAGGAGTCTTATCGATAAAGACCGTGAGAATGGCCTTGCGGTCAGGGAAGATCCTGACCAGCAAACGGGCCAGCGGCCCGATAAAGGGCAGGAACAGAAGAACGCCGAGGAGATTGAACAGGGTATGGAACAGGGCCAGGGCCATGACGCTGTTGGCCTGGATATCAAAGAACATCTCGACCAGGGCGATCAGGCCTCGGATACCGAGCAGGGCCACCACCGCGGTCACCATGTTAAAGATCAGATGGCTCAGCGCCACCCGCTTTTTTGACGGAATACCGCCGACGGCGCCGAGCAGAACAGTAAAAGTGGTGCCGATATTGGCGCCGATGATCATGGCCGCGCCAATGGCAAAGGTGATCAAGCCGCCGTGCAGGGCCGTCAGGACCAGGGCAATGCTCGCGGAACTCGATTGCATGAGCCCGGTAAAAAGGGCGCCGATCAGGACATAGAACCACGGTCCGTAGTTGGGGATGCTGCTCAGGTCGAAACCCTCGGCAAGGATTTCAACGCTGCCCTTCATGTAGTCAAGGCCGAGGAAGAGAAAACCAAAGCCGATGAGCAAACGGCTTGCCTGAAAGATCCGCGATGCAGTCCCGAAGAGGACCATCAGGATGCCGCCCACGCCAATCAGGGGCAGGGCAAAGGTCTCGATGTTCAGCTTGAAGCCGAGGAAGGCCACGATCCAGGCGGTGGCGGTGGTGCCGACGTTGGCACCCATGATCACCCCGACGGCGTTCTCCATGCTCATGATGCCTGCCCCGACAAAGGCCAGCACCATCAGCGACACGGCGGAGCTGACTTGCAGGATCGAAGTGACCAGGAAGCCGCTGCCGATGGAGCGCAGCCGGCCGTTGGTGTAGTGGGAGATGACCTTGCGGAAGGCCTTTCCCGACAGCGCCTTGACCGCGTCCTCCAGTTGGTGCATACCGAAGAGAAAGATGCCGAGGCCGGCCAGGAGTTTCCACAGATCAAAGGTTTCGTTCATCGGCAATATATGTGCGGGTTGGCGTCATGGTCCGGCTCGATTCTAACGCAAGCGTTATCCGATGGGAACGAGAAAATATTTTCGTGCCGGGCGGGACAGCGGTCGCGGGCGGGAGGCAAGGCGGCGTCATTCGTCCTGGAACAGGGCCTGCACCTGGTCAACCCTTATTCTGTTTGCCCCGAAGTCCGAGTAGCCGGCCCGGGAGGCCGAGCGCAGGTGGATAACGCGGTGTTCCTGGTCCAGCCTCAGTTCGAGGTCGTCAATAAAGCGATAGAAGCCGGATCGGAAGACCGCATGGAGATAGCCGTTCTCCTCCCGCAGAATCTGCCCGCCTATGTTCTGGACAATCCGGACCGCCCTCGCCCATGCCCGGTCACTTTCTCCGGAAAAGCGTAAAGGGGCGATGGCCGAGGCCATGCCCGGTTCTTCGCTGCAGACACAGTTCGGCCGGGCGGGGCAGGGAAGCAACCTGCCTGCCCGCAATCCGAGCAGCGGTATCTGGAAACGGGATCCCACCGAAAGGAGCGCCGGCATCAGGACCAGCAGGAAGACTATTGCCGTTGACCAAAACAGAAGGGTTGTTTTCACCATGCTCCATTAACGTCTATTGCCGAACCAGTCGCAATACCCTCTCGCGCCGGGAGAGGTTGAGGGTCAGGGGGACAGTGACGATACGTTGCCCCTTTTCATTCGTGCAGGGGGATTTTTTTCCCCTGCTCGTCGACCCGGACAAGGGTCACCCGGGTTGAAAAGATAAAATTGTTTTCCTCCAGGTTGGTGCAGCGGTAGACATGCACCAGGTACTGCACGGAAGTGGAACCCTCGCCGGTTTTCTCCACCAGGAAATTGAGAATGGTTCCCTGGCGGACGCTTTTTCTGAATTCGACCCGGTCCATACCGATGGTGACAAAATTGCAGCCGGGATACTCGATCGTGGCGGCGATAAAGGCGTATTCATCCACCCACTTGAGCAGGTTCCCGCCAAAGAGGAAACCGTAATGGTTCAGGTGTTCGGGCAGGACCAGCTTATGATTTTCCATGGGCCGATACCTCAGGGGAAGCAGAAGGAGAAATTGGTTGTCGGTTCGCTGCGCAAATCCGGCTTATCCAGGTCCATCAGCAGGCCGTTGGCTGGAAGGGAGGAAAACGGGACCCAGCTGCCGATGCCGAAGGTGAAGAAAGCCAGTCAGGACGGCACCTGGCCGGGAATGGGGCCAGGCGGATGTTCCTTGGCTTCATAAGGCGCCACCGGCTGTTTTCTGCGAGGACGGGTGCACCTCATTCCCGTTTCCGCCCTAGGAAAGAAAAGAGCAGCAGTAATCGGTCAGGGCCTTGATCTTCAGGGAAAAGGAGGACTTGGCCGGCACCTTGAACTGCTCGCCGCCCTTAATTCTCTGCCAGTCTTTTGCGCCGGGGAGCAGGACCTCGAGTTCTCCGCTGAAGATCTCCATGAGTTCCGGGTCGCTGGTGTTGAAGGTGTATTCGCCGGGCAGCATGATGCCCAGGGTCTTTTTGGTACCATCCGCAAACAGGACGGTCCTGCTGGTCACCTTGCCGTCAAAATAGACGTTGGCCTTCTTGACAATGGTCACATTCTTGAACTCTGCCATGCCTTTACTCCGTATGATTCGGATTAGCGCGCGATTCAGTCGGAAAGGTAATACTCCACGGTGGAGACCACCCGCACCCGCTTGATATGCGGGTTGTTCTTGTCCCGGTCCTCGATGGTGAACTGGCCCTGGGAGGCGTTCTTGATCTTGCCCAGCCTGCTTTGGGAGTCCCTGGCGAATTTTTCCGCCACCTCCCTGGCCTTGGTCGTCGCCTCTTCGATCATCGCCGGCTTGACCTCGTTGAGGCGGATAAAGAGGTATTCGGTGGCGGTCTGGTAGTCGCCGCCGGTGAAGACGATCCCCTGCTTGCCGAGTTCGGAAAGCTTGTCAATGGTTGCCCGGACCTGCGCTACGTTGCCGGAATAGACCGTCACCGTCTGCATGGCCGAGTAGCGAAATTCGGGTTGCGACGAGCTGTCATACTGCTGGGCCGATTTGTCGGTAAGGGAGGGCGGGGCGGCGGTAATTTCTGCATCCTCAATCCCTCGCTCCTTTAGAAAGGCGCGGATCCTGCCGGTGTTGGCCTCCAGGGTGCTGTAGAGGCTGGTCAGGTCATTGTCCGCAACGGAGAACTGAATCGGCCACAGGACGATGTCCGCCGGATATTCCCTCTCGGCAAGGCCCTTGACGGTCACCGAGCGTTCATATTCCTTGAACTGGATCGCGCTCTTGCCCAGGAGAAAACCCAGCGCGGCCAGGCCAAGAAAGATGAAAACCCCGAGGAGAAAAGCGCTGGTATTGCCTCTGTTGTCCATATCTGACCTCCCCTTGCGGGTTAAAGAATATCGGGTTCAGGGCCGAGTGTGCCCTGTTTGGTCATTTTGCGGCTGCTCACCCGCCCAGGCCGGCGAGTTCCTCCTTCAGCATGAGAATGCATCTCTCGCAGCGGTCGACGCCCTCGCTGTTTCCTTTCTGCTCGTAATACATGCAGCTCAGTTCAAGCCTCTGGATGGCCAGCCCGATTTCCTTTCTCTGTGCCGGAGCGGCAAGCTGCCCCCATTCGGCCAGCATCTCCCGTGCATGTTCTTCGTTTCTGATTTCCATTGTATAAGGCACCTTCGAAATCGTATATTATCAATATAAAGAATACGTGTCGGAATCGCAAAAGCAATCCCGCCGCCGGCAAACTCGGCAACAGCGTGAAGTCACGGCGGCGGATGGTCAGTGTTTCACTTTTTGCGAGGAAATCGATATTGAGCAGGCGGAATGAGGAACCTTACAGAACGCTTCTGGTTCCGTCAACAGAGAGTTGGGCCAAGGAGGGTGATGGATGGATATCGGTGTTCCCAGGGAAATAATGGATAATGAGTTCCGCGTTGCCATGGTGCCTGCCGGGGTTCTGGCCCTGACCAGGGCCGGGCACGGGGTCCTGGTGGAAAAGGGAGCCGGGGCCGGCAGCGGCATCAGCGACCAGGAGTATGAGGATGCCGGCGCGGCTATCCTCGGCAGCGCTGCAGAGGTCTTTGCCCGGGCGGAGATGATCGTCAAGGTCAAGGAGCCTCTCCCCCAGGAATTCGGTCATTTTCGCGAGGAGCAGATTCTGTTCACCTTTCTGCACCTGGCCCCGCGGCCGGAACTCACCGACTTTTTATGCCAGCGGCGGATCAGCGCCATTGCCTATGAAACCATCGAACTGGACGACGGTTTTCTGCCGGTCCTGGCACCCATGAGCGAGGTCGCCGGCCGGATGTCCATCCAGGTCGGCGCCCATTATCTGGAAAAGGCCTGTGGCGGATCCGGAGTTCTGCTGGCCGGCGTGCCCGGAGTCAAGCAGGGACGGGTGACAATCCTCGGCGGAGGGGCGGTCGGCAGCAATGCGGTGCGAATCGCCCAGGCCCTGGGTGCGGAAGTGACTGTGCTGGACCGGAACATGCAGCGCCTTGAGCACCTGGATCAGCTCTATGCCGGCAGGGTCAGCACCCTGGTTGCCAATGAGTACAACATCCGCCGGGAAGTGCAAAACAGCGATCTTCTGATCGGGGCAGTGCTGGTCACCGGCAGTAGTGCCCCTAAGCTCGTCAGCAGGGAGATGGTGGCCTCCATGCGGCCGGGGTCGGTGATCGTCGATGTTGCCATTGACCAGGGAGGCTGCGTGGAAACCTCGCGGGTGACAACCCATTCCCGGCCCATTTTTGAAGCGGAGGGGGTCATTCATTACTGTGTCGCCAATATGCCCGGGGGGATGCCCAGGACCTCGACCTTTGCCCTGACCAATGTTACCCTGAACCATGCACTGGCTATCGCCAACAAGGGGGTGGTCAAGGCAATGCAGGAAAGCGAGCCGCTGCGCCGCGGCCTCAATGTCTACAAGGGCGGGATTGCGCATCGGGAGGTGGCCGCTTGCCAGGGGAAGGCGTGGCAGGCCTTTTCCTGATCTTCCGCCGGTCGGAATAGCAAGGGGCATAAGGCCAGCCGGCCTCATGCCCCTTGCAGTCTATGGGCGCCACCTATCAGGAATTGTGCGGCAAAGGATGGGCCCCTACATGCCCACCGCAAACATCGCATCCAGATCATGCCGGGAAAAGGCCTTGAAGGCCAGCATGGTCTCCGATTTGACGATGGCGGAAATGCTCAGCATTTTTTTGGTGACCAGGTCGGCCAGGTCGTCGTTGGCGGGAACGCGGGCGATAGCCACCAGATCATACTTGCCGCTGACCGAATACACTTCGGAGATTCCCTCCATCTCCGCCAGCTGCTCCGCTACCTGGTTGATCTTGGAGCGCTCAGCATTGAGCAGGATGATTGCGGTGACCATGTTTGTCCTCCTTGATGATTGTTCGTTCCGGTTGCATCAGCACCGGCACTTTGTTCGAAGGCCATTTTCAGCACAGTGTAACGGCAAGCGGCTTTTTCCTCAAGGGGCACTCTGGCCGGGCGTGCATTTTTTATGCTTTTTCCTTTTCCTACAGGTGAACATCTAATTTTCCCACACGAAGCATATGTTCAAAAAAAACGGCCATAAAATAACTCCTCCTATAACAAATATTGGGAACGTTCTGGAAACAGAACAGGTGAATGCAGAGACATCTTGTTCAATTATGTAAAATTCTTTGGAAACAGTCCCAAATGTCAAAGATAACTCTGACCAGTGGCTTTTTCTCTCTCATAGGCACGCATCTTCCGCATGCACCATAACCATATCCCGAATCCTGGACGGCTCCAGCACTACCTCGAAGCTCCACTTGCCAAAACCGCCTTGCTCGTTAACCGCCTCAATCCAGGTCTTCATGGCGGCACGTTTGGCCTTGTTCTGCTCGCTATCCTGCCCCTTTACCTCTAGAACCAGGGTTTTGCCGTTGGTGAAGCGGATCAGGTAGTCAGGGATAAAGTTCCGCGAGGCGCCCCGGTATAGATACCGAATCTTCAAATTCAGGTGGTCGTTTTTGGCCCAGGCTTGAACTTTTTTCTCTCTTTCGCAAAGATCCGCCACGGCCTTTTCCCAGGTGCTGTCATAGACTACATGGCTGATCTGGGACTTGAAGGTCGGGAAACAATGCTTGGTCGTGTACCAGGTCCGCATGAAGCCGGTCGAACCGATGGGGTTCTCCTGATCGAAGCACACCATCAGCTTTTCGGTGTTCTGAAGGTGCACAAAGCGGCTGACATGCCCCACCACCGTATCCATGTTCAGGGCAATCAGGATCTGCCGGCGAATAGGGTTTTGATGCCAAAGACTGGGAATATGCAATTTATTGCTGGTTAGGAACTCTTCGACGATTTTAATCAACTGCACCGCCAGATACTGTTTGGGTCCGGTGAAGGCGTCTGCACTCTGGAGATACAACTTGCGGGCAGCCCGGAAGATCAGGTTTTGCAGGCGAAACTCTCCGGCCGCTTTCTCCAGGTCAATTTCACTAGCCTTGGCAAGAATGGCATAACCAGTCAGGGCCGGGGCGATCTCTGCGTGTATGGGTGTTTGCATGGGATCGAGATTCAAAGGCTCCATTTTTTCCCAGTCCATCACCAGAGTAGGCCGCAGAACCGATTCTACCCGCAGTACATTGGGCCAGCGAATCTCATAGCTGTTCCGGCCCGGTACCACCTCAATCTGAGTGCTTGGTTTGGGTGGTGGCGGTGGCTCGCCTCCTTCTCCAACATCCTGGAAAATGGAGAGCGGCACCCCGAAAATATTCACATACTCCGGCAGAAACAGCCCCTGCTCATCCCGCTCGTAGGCTACCCGCCGCAAACCCCGGCCAATGACCTGTTCGCAGAGCAACTGACTGGTAAAGGCTCGCAGGCCCATGATGTGGGTAACATTGGCGGCATCCCATCCTTCAGAGAGCATCGCCACGGAGATCACTTTCTGCAGGTTTTGCCCAGGCTTGCCACGTTTACCCACGGTATCGACAATGGACCGCAGTTGGACTTCCTGCTTCTCCTTCAGCAGTTCCTCGCGCCGGTCATCCGGCAAGCCTGACGCCCCGATGATCGCCTCCAGGCGTAGTGCATAGTCCTTATCCCTGGTGACAGACTCGCCCCGTTCCGCCTTCTCCAGTACCTTGGAATCGACCCGCAGGGTTTGGTCCGGCGCCTGGGTTTCCGGGATCAGACAATCGCCGGAGTTGAAAAAATTCTCAATCCGAGCTGCTGTCTCGGTACGATTACAGACGGTGAGCATCACCGGCGGTATCTCGTGACCGGCCTCATCCCATTGCCGGGCGGTTTCCCGCCAATCGTAGGCCAACAGGGCGTAGGCCTTCTGGACCAAATCGGGCAGGGGTTCATGGGGTTCGGCCGGACGGTTGATATCCTCACGAACCTCCGCCTCGTTGTAGAGGTGATAGAGTTTGGGGCGATATGTCTGGGCGTTGGCCAGCGCATCATCGCGAACCACCACCCGGGGCGTCTTTACCAGACCGGCCTCGATGGCGTCGTTCAGGCCGAAGTCGGAAATGATCCACTCGAACAAGCCTTTTTCCGTGGATGTTTTCCCAGTGGGGGCAAAAGGGGTGGCAGTGAGATCAAAGCAGCGCCTGATCCGCCGGGTTTTGTGGATGCGGTTCAGACCCTCGATCCAGCGGGTGGCCTCGTCCAGGTCAATCCCCAGTTCTTCGGCCTCCTTTTTGCTCACCTTCAACTCGGCCCGCTGGCGGTAGGCGTGATGCGCTTCATCGTTGATGATCAGCAAGTCTTTACAACCTGACAGCCTGCACAGCACCCGGCGGGTAAAGGCTTCGTCGCTCTCGGCCCCTTTTTTCACCACTGAGCGGCCCACTTCCTTCAGCGGCATCAGAGCGTGCCAATTCTCCACCAGGAGGGCAACCTGGTTGATCTTTTGGCGCATGGCCTCGTTGGGACACAGTTTAAATTCGTCATAAACATTCTTCTCATGGCCCGGATAGAGCACCTGCAACCGCTCTTTAACGGTCAGTCCCGGAGCCACGACGAAGATTGCCGTTGAGAATTCCTTGCGTTTTGGATAAGTCAGCCCGTTTAACACCTGCCAGGCGACGATCAGCCCCATCAAAGCGGTCTTGCCGGTGCCGGTGGCCATCTTGTTGCAGATGCGTTCCCAGGGGCCGCCATCTCCGGGCAGAAAAATGCCCTGTTTGTACTCCGCCACCCCTTCCACCCACCAGATCAGGCTCTCGATGGCTTCTATCTGGCAGAAGTAAAAGGGATACTGTCGCGCCTCGTTGTTGTGCCAATGTTCAAGGAGCCTTCGGGTAACGCTGGTCACCCCCGGATATCCGGCCTGCCGCCACTCATCAACCCTTTCCCGGATACGGTTGACCAGCTCCAGTTCTTCCACCCGGCGGGTGTTGTGCCGGGTATCGAAAATCTCGTAACCGGCAGGTCGCCGGCCTTCCTTAACGTTGACCGTCCGGCCGTTCTGGTCCTGGCCCCAGTGCTGGCGCGGCATTTCGTACGGGGAATTGATTATCAGGGATGTTGCACTGGAACTCATCGGGTTATTTCCTTCCTACGCCTGCGTCCTGATGCGCAACTCAGCCAATCGTCGATGGGCTCTTGCCAAACTATCTGAGGTGGTCATGGCCCGTTCAATCGACCACTTTTCCCTCACATAGCGGCTCAGCATCTGGTTGTATCCCAAGCCAATCTTTGCTTTTGAACCACGTTCCGGCAGGATTGCCGCCTTGATTTCCCGGTTGCTGTAACGCCTGACCAGATTAAGCAGCAGTTGTTTTGGGTCATCAATCCCTTCTGAATCATGAGGGATCTTACCCAGAGGCACCTTGAAAAAATCGGCAAAGCCCCTGCGGTCAGCCAGCAGCCAAGCCTCCATTTCCCTGACCACCACGCGGAACAGGAGCGTGTCCGGAACTGAGTAGCCTCGCGCCCAAGTCGCGATAAGAGCGGGCGCACAGTCAATCCGGTCCAGGTCGGTAAACAGCACAACGGGAATACCCCTGGCGATGCCAACCATCTCCGGCAGTCTCTTTCTGAGGTAGCTATTCCCCTGGCGTCCCAGCCTCACGGCAACGTACAGCCCTTGGTTGACATCGGCAACCAGGCGATCCGCCACCACCTCGCTCAAGAAATCCTCAGTAGCGATGTAGATCGGGATCATTTCCACAATCCAAGTTGTTCCACCATCTTCGGCCGGGTCTGAGGCAGAACAACTTCCGCAACCGACAGTCCTGCCTCAAGCCCTTTTTCCTCAGCTTCGTTCACGGGTCTGACCTTGGTGCCTTCCTTGTTCGACTCCAGAACAATCACGCCCTTCGAATCGATCCCCTTGTTGCTCAATAGTGCCTCGCTGTGGGTGCTGACGATGATCTGCCGTCGTTGCTTCATCTCCCGCTGGATGCTGTTCATCAAGAGCGGAATCTGCTCAACCACGGCCTGATGCAGAGATAATTCGGGTTCCTCGATCAACAACAGGCTGTCACCCTCCAAGAGTGACCACATGATGCCTAAAAGACGTAAAGTGCCGTCGGAAAAATCATCTTCCCGCTGCCAGCCTGCATTGGGCCGATAGTGTTCATAAAGTGCTTCCAGGTGCGGTCGCCCGGTATTTTCATCCGGCTTGAAGCGCAATTCCTTGAATCGTGGAACCGCAGCTTTGAGTGCCTTGTTCATCTTGCGCAAGCGAGCTTCGCGCGTCTTGGCCGTGCATCTGGCAATCCTTTCCAGAAAACTCTGGCCGAAGGGGTCGTCCTCCAGGCGATTGCCGCCGATTCTGTCGCCATATTTCAAGAGTTGCGGAACCAAATGCAGGTAGGTGGTGCTGCTGAAAAAATCGGGCAGGACACGAAATTTTGCGTTGGTTCTGGTCTGCTCCAAATGGGTTTCGGTGAGCAGCTGCCGATCTTCCTCGTCCCTTGAATCCGGTCTGGACAAAATGCGTCTCCTGCCCTGCCAAACTTCCTCGGTGGAGACCAGCAGTCGCTGCGCCCCTTTCCCCTCCGGCTTGAAACCCAGCACATACCGCCATGAAGGTGTTTCATCCTCCATGCGGTCAGAAAAATGTACCTCGATTTTTACCTCCGGGTCCTTTCTGGCGTGAAGACAGCGCAGCTTGCTGATTCCGCCCCGGTTTTCAACCGCTTTCTGCAAGCCGCCGCCGGCCGGTTTGCAGATATCCCGCAGGAACCGGAACACATCCAGCAGGTTGGATTTACCAACCGCGTTGGGGCCGATCACATAGGAACGCGGCGCCAGATAAATCTCCGCCTCCCGGAAGTTCCGCCAGTTTTTCAGGTGCAGATAGGTGATATACATTTATCGAACCTCCCTCAGTCCAGATCGATTACTTTCAAGGATTCAATGCCCCGGTCATCGACGATCTTCACGGCGATACGCCGATTGCCCCCGGCCGCGAAGGGCAGCGACACCGTGCCGTGAAACTGTTCCAGCATACCCACGTCCAGTTCCGCTTTGATGTCCTTTTTCAACTTGTGCCAGCCTTCCTTGCCGCCGGCCATGGGGAAGAACACCTGCTTGGGAAAAAGCGAGCGGTCGTCGTAGTCGGTGTCCAGCGCCCACATGGCGATCTGCTTCTTGCCGCCGGACTTCAGTTCGCCGCTTTTGGTGTCGAAGTAGTCGAACCCGTGCACCTCCACCTGGTAGAGATCACCCTTGGCCTTGCGCACCTCCACGTCCGGTTGGCCCATCAACCAGAAGGACTGGTTGTGCGGGCTGGCCTTTTTCAGGTCGGTGGTCAGCAGATCGGTGTTCATCTGCACCTTCAGCGCCGTGATGCCCTTGATGTTGTCGATGTCCTTGGCCGCCTCCGGGTCGAAGGTAAAGGCGCAGAAGACCAGCATCTTCGGCAGCGGAAAGAGTTCGCCAGCATCGCGCATGGCGATCTCCACCTGCCGTTGTTCCAGAGCGGCGTGTTCTGGTCCGAAGGAGACCGCTACCCGCTCGCCGCTTTCGGCCACCGTGCCTACCGCATGGATGTAGCGCAAATCAGGCAGGGTTTCCAACTCGGCCAGCTTCAGCATCTGGCCGCCCTTGCCGCGGATGCCGGTTTTGAGCAGTTCGTCTCGCCACTGCCCCTGGCGGGAGGTCTCGCCGGAACGGGCTACCGCCACGTCGGCATCAGCGGGCTGCTCAGCTTCGTCCAGGGCCAGGACAGAGGGGAAGGGCACTGCCTCCACGGTGAACGGTCCGCTGATCCGCAGCTTGGTCTTGGAAACCTGGGGCTGGTCGTAGAGGATTTCCCGGTCGGCATGGCTGGCGATGGATTCGTCCATCTTCTTCTGCATGGCCCGGCGGGCTGTATGGAATGCGGCAAAGGATGGGCGGGCGGCCTCCGGCCAATCCTCGGGAAAGTCGAAGGGCACCTCCCACTCTCTCAATTCACCGTCATTCCCGCGAAGGCGGGAATCCAGTTTTTGATTCAATTCCCCCAGCACGGCCGCAATGGACGGGTGCATTCGTTCGTGGATCTCGTCAATCTCGGGATTGTTGGCGATGGACTTCAGGGTCACATGGGGTACGCTCTTGTAGATAAAGCCGCCCCGCAGCCCCTCTGTGGGATATTTCAGGTCGTAGAAGTCATAGCTGGCGGTCATCAGCCGCTGTTTGGCGAGCGTCACCGCCACGCGAGAGGTATCGCAGGTGATCCAGCGCCGTCCCCATTTCTCGGCGACAAAGGCAGTGGTGCCGGAACCGCAGGTGGGGTCCAACACCAAGTCGCCGGGATCAGTGGTCATCAGGAGGCAGCGTTCGATGACTTGGGGTGTAGTCTGCACAGCATAGATTTTTTGGTAAGAAACCCCGACCCCCATCCAGAGATTTGTAATTTTTCGATATGGATAATCATTTAAGTAAAGCTTATAGCTAATTGATTTACCTTCTCTGATAAGCCTATTTGTAAAATCTAAACGATTCAGCTTTAAAGAATCGGTGACCCATGAGCCATTGCTAGGCGGATCAAACGTCGTTGATCTCCATTCGAACTTGAAATCAGCATTGGCGCTGTAGGATGGAGCGATTAAAGAAAAAGGTCTGAAAAAACGAGTCCCAGGGGCAAACGATGTCCGCCCTATTTCATCTGCCTTTACTGAAAAAATAGAGCCTTCCATTGACTCGCCATATTTCCAGTGTGATGTGAGCTCCTTAGACTCCTCATATAGGTGCCTATATTTAAGCATTATCTTATTCTTGGCAAAAAAAAGAATGTGATCATGCATCGTTTCAACAAAGGCGGCACCAAGAGGCAGGCTCTTTTTTCGGAAGATAATGTCGGCAACAAAATTTGTTGCCCCAAATATTTCTTCCAGAACTTGGCGGACATAATTTACGTTTTCTGAGTTAATTTGCACAAACACGCTGCCCGACTCTGAGAGCAATTCTTTTGCCAACAACAACCGGTCCCGCAGATAGGTGAGATAGGAGTGGATGCCCAGCTCCCAGGTATCGCGGAAGGCCTTAATCATCTCCGGCTCCTGGGTCAGGTCCTGGTCGCTGCGGTCCTTGACATCGCGCTTGTTGACAAAGGGCTGGAAGTTGGAGCCGTACTTGATGCCGTAGGGCGGGTCGAGGTAGATCATCTGCACCTGGCCGGCCATACTCTCCTTCTGGATGAGCGAGTTCATCACCAGGAGCGAGTCGCCGGCAATCAACCGGTTGGCCCAATCCCGCTCGTGCTTGTAGAAGTCGATGGCCTCGCGCAGCGGCAGGTTTTCAAAGGGGGCCGAGAACAGGCCGAGTTGGAAGGCAGGGCTGCCGGCCCTCACCCCTGCCCCTCTCCCGCCCGCGGGCGAGGGGTTTTTGCGGTGCTTTTGGATGGCCGCCAGGATGGTGGCCGGATCGATGCGCTCGTGGACGTGCAGAGAAACGGTATCCACCTCGAAGCTGGTGCGTTCTGCCTTGCCGCTCCAGTTGAGATAGGGCGCCTGCAATCGCTTGAGTTGCTCCAGGGCCTGGCGCATCTCTACCTGGTCATCGGAGGCCAGGGCGTCATCGATCAGCTTTTCGATCTTCGCCCGGCCGACATCAAACTGCAGGGTCGGGTCCAGATGCGGGTCATAGGTCCAGGTGGTGTGGCTTTCAACTCCGTCGCTGGTGGTATCGACCATGCCGACATGGGGGTTGTTTTTGCGCTTGTCTTTATGGCGGTAACTGATTACCTGGCCGCCTTCCCCAGCCTTTTTCCGCGGACCGCCCTCCTTCCGCACCCGTTTGGCCGCCGAGGGCTGCCTGGGCTCCGGCCGCTCCGGCATGGACAGGCCCAGGGCCGTAAAGTCCGGCGCGGCGGGGGTCACCTGTCCGGTCCGCAGCACGGAACCACCTCGCCCCTTGCCGGCTGCCAATACCCCCTCGCCAATCAGACCATCCCGTACCCGTCGATACTCTGCCTCGGTGACGGTACAATCAGCGGCCAAAGAAAGTTGTTCAAGCAGGGTCTTGTTGCCGATGCTTTTGCCGTTCTCCGGCACCAGGCGCAGAAGCAGATCCCGCAAGGTTGCGTCGATGTCAGTCATGAGATTTCCTTAATCGAACTCATTCGTGCAAGAAAGAACGTTCCAGAGACATCCAGCTTTTCTCCACCTTTCAGCAGAATGTATTATCCTATCAGCACTTAAGCAAGCTGGCAAGAAATCTAACCGGCAGGGTTTTATTCACTGGCGAACTGGAAAGCTAACAGGTCCCATGCGCCCGGCAAGCTGTGGGGCGAAAGTGGAGAGGCCTAGGCTATGCCTTGGCAAACCGGGGTCTCAGATATAGGAACAGGATATATAACTCTCTCTTCATATCCAGCCGAGCCAGTAGTGGAAGATAAAGACCAGGATCTCGAAGACGATGAGCAGGATGATGATCCATTCCAGCGCCGAGGAATTCTGGTGCCGCAGTTCGGCGGCGACGAGGGCCAGAACATCGTTGACCGTGTTCAGCTTGTGCTGGATGAGGGTGAGGCGCTGCTTCAGCTCCAGGTAGCCGGCCATTTTCTGATAATACCCCTGTCGCCCGCCATGGCGTCAGTGATCAGGGTCCGTCAGCGGATATTTCCTGTGCTCTGTTCCGGGGCGGTCCTGATGCGGGCCAGCTGGTCGCTGAGATCTTTGATTTCCCGCTGCCAGTAGTGGGGCGTGCCGAAATCGGGGATCACCGGCGAGGCGCCGTCCTCGGCCACCTGATGGGCGCACCAGGCCGAGTAGTGGATGAAGCGCATGGCCCGCAGCGGCTCGATGAGTTTGAGGGTCCGGCGGTCAAAGGCGCGGAAGGTTTCGTATCCCTCCAGGAACAGGTCGATCTCCACCAGCGCCTGATCAGCGTAGTCGGGCAGCAGCATCCAGAAATCCTGGACCGGCGGGCCGATGGCCATGTCGTCAAAGTCGATGAGATAGAAGGATTCGCCGGGCCGGTGAATGAGATTGGCGAAATGGCAGTCGCCGTGGATGCGGATCATCTCCGTGCCGGCAAACAGAGGGCTGATTTCCGCGATCAGCGTCCCGGTCAGCTCTTCGTAGGCCCGGCGCAGATCCCGCGGGATAAATCCGCCCCGGAGGATATATTCCACCTGGTCCCTGGTCGAGCGGTCGGGGGCCAGGGTGATTCGTTCCCTGGACGCATGCGTCGAGCCCACCGCATGGGTGCGGCCGAGCAGCCTGCCCAGTTCCAGCCACTGGTCATCGTTGTATTCATCAAAACTGCGGCCGCCGCACTTGGGGAACAGGGCAAAGTGCATGCCCTGGTGGCTGCCCAGGGTGGTTCCGTCCAGCAGCCGGAACGGCGGGATAACCGGGACCTCCTGCGCTGCCAGTTCCAGGAGAAAGTCATGTTCATCCTGGAGGGCGGCCGTTGACCAGCGGCCGGGCCGGTAGAATTTGACGATGATGCCGGTATGGTCCTCGGCTTCCAACTCGTAAACCCGGTTGATATAGCTGGCCAGGGGCCGGCAGAGATTAGTGCAGCGGACCCCCAGCGCCTTCTCTACCAGGGTGAGGATCAGGTCCGGGTTCAGGGCCTGGAGCACGGTCCGGGATGGGGGTTCAGGTGCTCTGTTCATTCGTTATGCTGCTCGCGGAAAGCTTGTTTTTTCAGGAGAGGCGGCTACCGCCCTCCGACCCTGCCTCGTTTCCTTTATACCATGGAATCTGTCATTCACGGGCAACTTTTCTCCGGAGGGGCGAAGAAAAGAAAAATAAACCATTGAGAAATAATGCCAACAATGGTAAGCAACCCTCTTGCATCGCGGCGCACATGAATGCGCTCTTCTTTTCCGACCTCAAATTCCTCTTGGGTGTTTCTCACCTTGCAGCGAATGCCGGCTTGGGCTCCATCGTGTAATGGGGCATTTACGGCTCCTTGGTCGTAAAAAAGGTCCTTTGTTTACGACGAAAGGACACGGGCTGGTTAAGCAGCAGTTCTTCACCAGGTTCATATTCTCTCAGAATATTCTCCCTGTGGGCAGGGAGAAGGGCTGTTCGTTGGGTCACTTTCGGCGTTCCGGGTAAAATTGCCGGCGACCCTATTTGTCTGTTGTTTGCACCTTACGGTGCTGGCCAACAGCACAGTGTTTTCACTCGTTGCCAGGGCATAGTGCTGGGCAATGGTATTTGTTTTTTTTGCGAGGTTGTCATGGATTCATTTGCCGCATTGGGCGTTCAACCCCAGGTTATTCAGGCACTTGCCGGGCTGGGGTTCACCGCCCCGACCACGGTGCAGGAACAGGTTATCCCGGTTCTGCTCCGGCAGGACGGTGACTGGATCAGTCTGGCCCAGACCGGCACCGGCAAGACCGCGGCCTTCGGTATTCCCCTGGTCCAGCAGGTAGACCCGGCGAGCAGGCAGACTCAGTCCCTGGTCCTTTGCCCGACCCGGGAACTGTGCGTCCAGGTTGCCAGGGATATTGACGCCTATGCCAGGTATCTGCCGGGGATAATGACCTTGGCTGTTTACGGCGGGGCCAGGATCGATACCCAGATCAAAGCCCTGCAGCGCGGGGTGCACCTGATAGTCGCCACCCCCGGCCGCCTGCACGATCTGCTCCGGCGGGGTGCGGCCGACCTGTCGACGCTCCGGACCGTGGTTCTGGACGAGGCGGACGAGATGCTCAACATGGGCTTTCTGGAAGAGATCGGCGCCATCCTGGGCCAGACCCCGGCCACCAGAAAGACCCTGCTTTTTTCTGCGACCATGTCCCGCGAGGTCGCCACCATCGCCAAAAAATATATGACTGCGGCCAAGGAGATCCTTGTCGGCCAGCGCAATTCCGGCGCGGAAAACGTCCGCCACCTCTATTACATGGTCCGGGCGCAGGACCGGTTTCTTGCCCTGAAGCGGGTCGTGGACCTGCATCCGGACATCTATGGGATCGTTTTCTGCCGCACCCGGCAGGAAACGCAGGAGGTTGCCGACCAACTCATCCAGGACGGTTACCGGGCCGATGCCCTGCATGGCGATCTGGCGCAGGGCCAGCGCGACCTGGTCATGGCCAAGTTCCGCCGCCGGAATCTGCAACTCCTGGTGGCCACCGATGTGGCGGCCCGGGGGGTCGATGTCACCGACCTGACCCATGTCATCAATTACAACCTGCCCGACGATCTTGCCGTGTACACCCATCGCAGCGGCCGCACCGGCCGGGCCGGCAAGGCGGGCACCTCGATTTCCATCATCCATCAGCGGGAAGGGTGGCGGATCAAGGCCATCGAAAAGAGCATCGGCAGGTCTTTTGAATACGGCCGAGTGCCCTCGGGCCGGGAAATCTGCGCTAACCAGATCATGCACCGGATCAACGAGCTGTTTGCGCAGGCAGTGGATTTTGCCGGAATCGAGGCCATTTTGCCCGCGGTCACCGAAAAACTGGCGGACCTGGACCGCGAGGAACTGATCCGGCGTTTTGTCGCGCGGGAGGCCAGGGGTTTTCTGAAGTACTACCAGGACGCCCCGGACCTGAACGTTCGCGAGAAGGGCAGCGAGAGTGGGCAGAGCAACAGAAAAGAGGCTTTCCGCGGCAAGCAGTGGGGCGCGGAGCAGTACACCCGCTTTCAGGTCAACGTGGGCAAGGAAGACGGCGTCCTGCCCCAGCGGCTCATCGCCATCATCAACAGCGGCGCCGGGCGAAACAGGATCGCCATCGGCAAGATCGAGCTGCTGCGCAATCTCTCGTTTATCGAGGCGGACAGCCGGTTTGCGGACAGCGTCCTTCATGCCTTTCAGCGGTTGATGATCAACGGCAAGAAGGTGAGCATCGAGATTGCCGGGGCAGGACAAGGGGAGCGTGGCGGCCGGCGGAGTGGTGCCGGGAAGCCAGGGGCAAAATGGGCGGGCAGCTCCCGGCCGGGCGCATGGAAGAAACGGGCGAACTGACCTGCCCGCCCCTGCCGATTTTCCTAATCCTTGCCGTCTTTCTGTTCCCGGATCATGTCCGCCAGGGCCCGGAGCAGGTCAATGGCCGACAGCATGCCCACCAGGGTTTCGGTCTTGTCCAGGACAGGTGCGGCACCGATGCCTTTGTCCAGGAGCAGGGTCACGGCCTTGCTCAAGGTGTCGTAGGTGTGGAGCACATGCACGTTTTTGATCATGACGTCGCTGACATGCATGGTGTTGTCCAGGTAGTACACATGGGTGATGTCGTGCGCCTCGTCCACCCAGTTGGGCCGGCGCAGCTCGCGGTCGCTGATGATGCCGATGAGCTTCTTCTTCTCGTCAACGATGGGAAGGTGCCGGATGGAGTGCTCCTTCATGAGGAAGAAGGCCTCGCGGATGCCCATATCCTGGTTGATGGAAATGACCTGCCGGGACATGTAGTTGCTGACTTTGATTGCCATGCGCTCGCTCCTCGAGCTGAATTTAAGGTTCCGCGGAAAGTATACCCTGTTCCCGCATCCCGGACAAGCAATGGCGTGTCCCCTGCCATTGACAGTGTGCCCGTCGGCGGGTAGCATGCTGCAAAAGGTATTTCCATTCTATCCGTTGCCGAGGATAACGCAACTCCCAACGGCACTACTGTCATGCCGCACTTTGATCTCATCGCCCTGAACTGCAGGTACTCGCACTCTTGCCTGGCCCTGTTTTATGTCCGCCAGGAGCTGGAGCGGAACGTGCCCGGCGCCAGGGTGCACCTGCTTCAGTTCACCATCAACGACCCCTACTATCCAACCCTTCTGCGGCTGGCTGGTTCCAGTGCCGATGTATTGTTTTTCTCCGTCTATATCTGGAATGCCCGCTATGTGAAGCGTCTGGTACGGGACCTGGCTCGGATCCGGCCGGCCCGGCCCCTGGTGCTCGGCGGCCCTCAGGCAGAGGTGCTGGAGGGGCTGTCTCCCTCCTGCACGGTGGTCCGGGGCGAGATCGAAGGAGCAGGCGGCCAGTTTTTTCATGATCTGGCGGCGATCAGCCTGCGGCCCATGTACCAGGGAGAGGGTGGCCGGCCCTTTCCCTCGCCCTACCGGGATGACGATTTCGCCCTGGAGCTGCGCAACCGCTATGTCTATTACGAGTCGTCCCGGGGCTGCCCGTTTCGCTGCTCTTATTGTCTTTCCTCGGTGCAGAGCGGGGTGCGCCACAAGGAACTCGCGCTGGTGGAGGAAGAACTGGCGCGGATTCTGCCCTTTGCTCCCCGGATCATCAAGTTCGTGGACCGGACCTTCAACGACAACCCGGAGCGGGCCCTGGCCATCTGGCGTTACCTGGCAGCCCAGCCTCAGCCGACGAAGTATCACTTCGAGATCGCCCCGGACCGCTTCATCGAGGAGATGTTTGTCTTTCTCGCTGCCCTCCCACCCGGCCGTTTTCAGTTCGAGATCGGCATCCAGTCCACCAACCCCGAAACCCTTGCGGCCATCAATCGACGTATGGACGCTGCAGCGGCCATGGAGAACGTCAGGCGGCTGGCCGGCATGGGCACCGTGCACCTGCATGTCGACCTGATCCTGGGCCTCCCCCGCGAAACCCGGGAGAGCTTCCGCCGCTCCCTGAACCACGTATTTGCCTTGGGAGCGCATCATATCCAGATGGGCCTGCTCAAGGTCCTGCCCACGACACCCCTGAGCCGGGAGGTAGATGCATTTGGCCTCCTTCACTGTGAACAGCCGCCTTTCGAGGTTCTGGCTACCCGCTGGCTGGCCCAGCCGGAGCTGGGCGAGCTCCATGCCCTGGGCGAATGCGTGGAGGCCTTTCACAACAACAACTACTTCCCGACGCTCTGGCGCTACCTGCGCCGCATCGGCGAGGAACCGTTTTCCTTTTTTCATGGGTTGCTCTCCGTCTGCCGGCAGCACGGTTTTTTCGAACTGTCGGCGACCCAGGAGCTGCTGGCGCGGATGCTCTGCGAACTGGCAGGGGACAGGTCGGATCGGGAGCTGCTGCTCGAGCTTATGCGCTATGACTGGCTCAGCTGCGGCCATCGGTTCCTGCCCCTTTTTCTGGAGGCGCGGCCGCTTGCCGAGGTGCGTGCTGAACTGCGGCACAGCCTGCCGCCCAGCTTGGATGGCTGGTACAATGTCCGGGAGCGCAGTGAATTCCTGAAGCGAGGTGTGTTTTTGGAGCTGTCAGGCCAGGCCGCAGAAGTAATCGAGTTGAGCAGGGCGGGGCGCACGGTGACCGCCTGTTTTTTGCTCGAGGAAAACGCCGGCACCGGCCGGCGCGTCCGGGTGGCGGCGCTTGACCTGCCCCATGGGACAGGGGAAGAGTAGGCCGTGTTCCTGCCGACGACACCGGAGGAGGTCCGGACCCTGGGCTGGGAGCGGCTGGATGTGATTCTGGTCACCGGAGATGCCTATATCGATTCGCCCTTTATCGGTGCGGCGGTCATCGGCAAGGTGCTGCTGGCCGCCGGCTACCGGGTAGGAATCATCGCCCAGCCGGCCACGGAAAGCGGCGCGGATATCGCGAGGCTTGGCGAGCCGTTGCTGTTCTGGGGGGTCACCGGCGGCAGCGTGGACTCCATGGTTGCCAACCGGACTGCGGCGGGCAGAAAGCGGCGCACTGACGACTACACCCCAGGCGGGCTCAACACCCGCCGGCCTGACCGGGCAGTGCTGGTATACAGTAACCTGATCCGCACCAGTTTCAAGCAGACCTGTCCCATCGTCCTCGGCGGCATAGAGGCCAGCCTGCGGCGGGTCGCCCATTACGATTTCTGGGAGAACCGGCTGCGCAGGTCCATCCTCTTTGACGCCAAGGCGGACTATCTGCTCTACGGCATGGCGGAGCGCTCCGTGGTTGAACTGGCCGGGCTCCTGCGCACGGGCGGCGATCCAAAGGGCGTGCGCGGCCTCTGTTATGCCGGCCGGGAACTTCCTGCCGACTGCCTTGCGCTTCCCTCCTTTGCGGAGTGCGCGCGGGACAAGGATACCTTTACCCGGATGTTTCATGCCTTTTACCGCAACAACGATCCTCGCACCGCCCGCCCCCTTGCCCAGCTGCAGGACAGTCGCTACCTGATCCAGAATCCGCCCCGGCCTGTTCCCACCAGCGAGGAATTGGACCGGGTGCACGATTTGGACTACGAGCTGGAGGTGCATCCTTATTGCGCCCGGCAGGGCGAGGTAAGGGCGCTGGAAACCATCCGCTTTGCCATCGCCACGCACCGGGGGTGCTACGGGGAATGCAACTTCTGCGCCATTGCCGTGCACCAGGGGCGGACGGTAAGCTGGCGCAGCCCGGGGTCCATCATAGCGGAGGCAAGGCGGCTGGCGGCCCATCCCCGCTTCAAGGGGATCATCCAGGACGTGGGCGGCCCGACCGCCAACATGTTTGGGTTTGAGTGCGCGATAAAGCTCCGTCAGGGCGGCTGCCCCAGGAAGCGTTGCCTCTTCCCCAAGGTCTGCCCGCACCTGCCGGTGGATCATGGACCGCAGATCAGGCTTCTGCAGGAATTGCGGGGGATTAAGGGGGTGCGCAAGGTTGTGGTGGCCTCGGGCATCCGCTACGACATGATCCTCGCGGACCGGCAAAACGGTTTGCCTTACCTCCGCGAATTGATTCGGCACCATGTTTCCGGCCAGATGAAGATCGCCCCGGAGCACAGCGAGGGGCATGTCCTCGCCCGCATGGGCAAGCCGGGCGCGGACAGCCTGCTCCGGTTCAGGGAGCTGTTCCTGGAAATGAACCGCGAGGAAGGACGCCGGCAGTTTTTGACCTATTACTTGATCGCCGCCTATCCCGGCTGCACCCTGGCGGATATGCAGCACCTCCGCCGGTTCTGTGTGGACAGCCTCAGGCTGCTGCCCCGGCAGGTCCAGATATTTACCCCCACCCCTTCGACCTACGCAACCCTCATGTACTGGACCGGACAGAACCCATGGACCGGCGAGTCCTGTTTTGTCGAAAAGACAGACGCCGGCCGCAACCGGCAGAAGGAAGTGCTGGCTTCAGGGGAACGGAAGGCCGGCACGCAGTCATGGCCCAAACGGCCGGGTCTAAGGAAAGCGGGAGATGAGTAGACAGATTATTTTTTGTCCAGAATCTCGCTGACCCAGGAGAGGGCGGCCGATACCTTGGGAAAGCCGATAGTGGAAACCAGGAGCAGGAGGCTGTGGTAGACTTCCTCCTCAGTGGCGCCGGCCTGGATCGCCCTGCGCGTATGGGAGTGCACCGACCCTGTTGACTGGCTTGCCGCCGCCACCGCAAGTTGGATCAGCTCAGCTGTCTTGTTGTCGATGGGCCCGGCGTCACGCACTGTTGTCCCCAGGTTTTCCACTGCGGCCACGACCTGGGGAAACATCTTGCTCAGCTTCTGGTAATGCTTGCTCTGAATCTTTTTTTCCGTCATTGTCTCCTCCTTCGCTTTTCCCGCAGTAAAGGAGCCTCCGCACTTTGCTCAGTCAACTCCGGGAAACAGGTTTTTTGCTGCTGTCAGTTCATCTCATGCCGGCCGGGAATCAATCCAGAAAAGATCATTTTGTCTGGCCGCTGCAATCACTCTTTACCCCTTTTCGGCATGCCGATTCCAACAGGCCGCATTGAGAGGGGGCAGGCCCCATTTGCCCCGGGCCATGTCGCAGCGGTTATTTTCTGCTCTGCCATCCTCCCCTGACGGAACGAAGTTCCGGCAAGGGGTGGGCCGCTGTTCATAGATCGTGCAGCGGACCTTGCCGCCGATGCTTCCCTCCAAGGCGATGCATCGCGGTGCAGGGCTGCTCGTGCCTTTCATCACCAGAAAATGGCCCTGAAGATGATCGGTCAGCACATGCGGCATTCCTTCCGGAATAGCGAGATCGGACTCGGCCCAATAAAAGGATATCCTGAAGCAGGCACAGCAAGCCCCGCAGGTCATACAGGGATGAGAGGTTCCCATCAGCACGGCACCAATAGAAAATAGGGTGTGTTCACCCATATAATGCTTCCGCTTTCCGGAAAAGGCAAGGGGGGAAGTCATTGCCCCGCAACTGAAGGAGGAGTTCCTGCCCCTCTGGATAAAACGGAAATTGAGGCCACCGCCCGGACCGCATAGCGGCAGTCATTGTACTGCCAGCCGGCAAAGCCCAGGCAGGTGTTGACGTACCAGGACGTCTGCGCCGAGCGTCGGTCGCAACTCCAGAACCAATCGCTCTTGCCTGGAAGGGGGATGCGGTCGCTCACGGCGGGGGAAAGGGCTGGGTCCCTGGTCAGGGACAGCAGCTCATCGACCGTAGGCAGCCGCCATAAATCAATGCCGGCAAAGCGGGTTTCATTCAGGGCGCCGACCAGTTCAGCAGCGTTTTTTCGGTCTACAGGCTTTTCCGAAGGATGACGCTGCCAGATCAGCCTGGTGGTTTCGTCCAGCACCGTGTCGGTGTCCCTGACCGTGAATCGCTGGCAGGATGGCGCAAGCGGCTGCCACAGCTGGTCCACCGCGAACACCGCCCTGGCCTTGTCGCCGGAGACCCGGAGCGGAGAGAAGCGCAGTTGCTGAGTGTTTATACTTGCACGAGCCTGGTGGTTCCGCCGCATTCGTTCCCTGCGCAGTTCGAGGCGACCCAGGGCCTCAACCATTTCTGCCGCGCTCTGAAAACGTTGATCGGGCCGCCAACTGAGGGCTCTGGCGAAAAAAACGTCCCAGGACCCGTCATACTGCGGGTTGACCTGGCTGAGCATGAATCCTTTCATCGCCGGCAGTTCGCCGGTGAGCATCCTGTAGAGCAGGACCCCGGCGGCATAAAGGTCTGCCCGACCATCAGCCCCCTCTGGGTTGCCGAGCTGTTCCGGTGCCGTGTAGTAGGGGGAGCCGATGTGCATGCCGGGGGCGGAAATTGTTTTTTCCCGCATCCTTTTCGCCAGTCCGAAGTCGCAGATCTTGATGGTATCAGCCTCGGAGACCAGTATGTTGAAAGGCTTGATGTCCCGGTGAATGACCCCGGCGCTGTGCATGTACTGCAGCGCGGCCAGAATCTGGCAGCCATAGGTGACAGCCTTGTCCGCCGGGACCCGGCGGCAGGGTTTTTCCACCAGGTACTGCTCGCCGATCAGCATCCCCAGGTTGACGCAGAAGTGCTCCATGACGTAGAACGGCCGGCCCTGCTCGTCCAGGCCGGAATCCAGGACCTCGGCGATGTGGGGATGGCTGAGTCCGGACATGATCGCCGCCTCGGTGTCGAATATCTCCCGCAGCCCTGCCATGCCCACCGCCGCGAGCAGGGGTTCGCTGGGACTGAGCAGCTTCAGGGCCACGATCCTGCCGGATTTCGCCGCCAGGGCCCGGTACACTGTGCCCATGCCTCCGTGGCCGAGGATGCCGGCTAGGGGATAGCGTCCGATTTGCGCGGGATGGCACTGCTTCATGAGGTCCGGATCAGCCTACCAGACCAGGCGTTCGGCGTTGAACGCAGGAAATCCGAGCCGCCGCAGCCGGTTCACGGTTCGCTGTACGTCGTAAGCCACGGCCCGGTAGCTGACGGTCCCCTTTTCCTGATCCCAGATCAGATATTTGGCGTGGTTGTTGATGCCGTCCCGCGGCTGGCCGACGCTGCCGGGGTTGATGAGGTAGCGGCGGTCAGGGTGCAGGCGGTAGGTACCAAGCTCTGCCTCCTGGCCTTTTTCCGGCGGCAGCCCCTGTTCAAAGAAACTGAGGACATGGGTGTGGCCGTAGAAGCAGAGCCGTTCCGGAAAGGAGTTGAAGAGACTGTCCAGCATGCGTTCACTGGGATTAAAGAGATAACAGGTGGGCGATTTCGGGGGGCAGCCGTGGACCATGCGTGCTCCGCAGTGCACCAGCATCGGCTTAAGGTTGACGATAAAGGCGTTGTCCTCTGGGGAGAGCATCTGCAAGGTCATTTCCATGGACCGTTTCGGGTCCGGGTTCATTTGCTCCAGGTATATCCTGTTCAGGCATGCGTATTCGTGATTGCCCAGGATAGAGAGCATTTGGCGCCGCCGCACTTCCCCGAGAACCTCACCGGGATCGGGGCCGTAGCCGATACTGTCGCCCAGGCAGATGAGGTCGGAGACCCGCTGGCCGGCGATATCCTCCAGCACGGCCTCAAGGGCCGCCAGGTTGGCATGAATGTCGGCAAGCACGGCTGTGCGCATAGGGTTCCCTGGTTAACGTGGAGAGTCAAGAACGACGAGCGACTCCGGAACGGATATCTCCATGATACCGTAAAAAGAAGGGAGCGAGAAGAAAGATATTCTTTGTCCTGTCCGGCTTGGAGCAACACCGCCCCGTTCCGCTAAAATTGAACGCCTTAATGCGGAAAACAATCACCTGACATTTCATGTTGTCCGCAAGGGTTTCGCGCCGGGGGAGCGGACATGCGCAGCCTGAGCATTAGCCTCCGGTCGGGGCCCCCTTTTCTTCAAGGGCTTTTTCCCTTGCTGAACTTCGTTGCCGCGGTATGGTATGTGCCTGCTGGTTCCTGAACTGCCCGTTTTGCATGGACAATTCATTATTTTCAGGCGGAGTCGTATATGGAAAAACCCAGTCATCATACCCGCGGCATTGTTGTCCTGCTGACCCGCCGCGGCCGGCAGGGGGTGTGTGCGCATGGCTGCTGACTTGCCTGTTTCCCAGGTACTGCCTGAACTGCGGCAGCATCTGTGCGCCGGACGGGGGGCGGTCCTCTGTGCGCCGCCCGGTTCCGGCAAGACCACGGTTGCCCCTTTGTCCCTGCGGGCCGAGCCCTGGCTCGCCGGCCGGACGATCATCCTGGTGGAGCCCAGGCGTCTGGCGGCCCGCCTTGCGGCTGTCTACATGGCGGAACAACTCGGCGAGGAAGCGGGACTGACCGTCGGCTACCAGGTGCGTTTTGACCGGAGAATAACCGCGGCCACCCGGATCGAAGTGGTCACCGAGGGCATCCTGCTCCGCCGACTGCAGCAGGACCCGGAGCTTGCCGGAGTAGGCTTGGTCATCTTCGACGAGTTTCATGAACGAAGTCTGGATGGAGATTTCGCCCTGGCCCTGTGCCTGGAGGTGAGGGCAGCCCTGCGCGACGACCTGCGGCTGCTGGTCATGTCCGCCACCCTCGACCCAGCGCCGGTCAGCCGGCTCCTGGGGGATGCGCCGGTGGTCGCCTGCGGCACCATCCAGTATCCGGTGGCCGTGGTACATCTGCCTCCGCCGGCTCAAGCCGGCAGCAGCCGCGGCGACCATCTTGCCGCAGGCGTTGCGGCGGCGGTTCGGCACGCCCTGCGCGAACAAGCCGGGGACATCCTGGCCTTTCTCCCCGGCACCGGAGAAATCCGTCAGGCCCAGGAATTGCTGAAGCCGCTGGCCGCGGCCGACGGCCTTTCCCTGCTGCCCCTGTACGGCGAGCTGAGCCTGGCCGAGCAGGGAAGGGCAGTGCGGCCCGACCCCCGCGGCCGGCGGCGGGTTATCCTTGCCACCACCATCGCAGAGACGAGCATCACCATCGAGGGGATCAGCGCGGTGGTCGACTGCGGCTGGAAAAGGGTGCCGCGTTTTGACCCGAACTCCGGTCTGATCCGGCTGGCAACGGTGCGCATCTCCAGGGCCTCGGCAATCCAGCGGCAGGGCCGGGCCGGCCGCCTGGGCCCCGGGGTCTGCTACCGGCTGTGGAGCATGGACATCGAACAAGGCCTGCAGGCCTTCGACCGGCCGGAGATCCTGGAGGCGGACCTGGCGGGGCTTGCCCTGCATCTGGCCGCCTGGGGCAGCGGCGAGGCCGACCAGCTGCAGTGGCTTGATCCGCCGCCCAAGGGTGCCTTGGCCCAGGCCAGGACCCTGCTTGTCCGGCTGGGCGCCCTGGACGCAAATCTCCGCATCACCCGGGTGGGACGGTCCATGGTTGCGCTGCCGCTGCATCCCCGCCTGGCCCGCATGCTTCTCCAGGGTGAGCGTCTGGGCTGCGGCTTGCTGGCCTGCGACCTGGCCGCGCTGCTCTCGGAGCGCGACCTGATCAGGGGCCGGGATCATTCAGTGGATATCGGGGACCGCCTTCATCTCCTCCGCGAGTTCCGGGCAGATGGGGCAGGAGCGGTCAGGCCTTTCGACGTCGATCCGGGTGCCTGCCGCCGGATCGACCAGGTGAGCCGTCAGCTTCGCCGGCTGCTTACCAGGCCGGCATCGCGGCAAGGCGAGGAGTGCTCGCTGGGAGCCCTCCTCGCCCCTTCCTTTCCTGACCGACTGGCTCGCCAGCGCTCTGGCTCCGGCCACAACTACAAGCTCACCTCCGGTCGCGGCGCCAGCCTTGCTCCCCACGACCCGCTTTCCGCCTCTCCCTACCTGGTCATCACCGACCTGGATGCCGGGAAGGGGGATGGCCGTGTTTTTCAGGCCGCGCCGTTGACCCGGCAGGAGGTTTTCGACCTTTTTGCCAACGCTTTGGCCGAGGAGGATGAGGTCGTCTGGGATGAGAAGGCCGGCGCGGTCGCAGCCCGGCGCCTGGTCCGGCTTGATGCCCTGGTTGTCGAGGAGAGGCCCCTGCCGCATCCTGACCCGGAGTCGGTTCGCACCGTCCTGCTCGCCGCTATCCGCCAGGGCGGCCTGGAAATCCTGCCGTGGAACGCTGAGGCGAGGGCATTTCAGGAGCGGGTCCGGTGTCTTGCCCTCTGGCAGCCCGGGGCGAAGTGGCCGGATTTGAGCGATGCCTGCCTGCGCGATACAGTTGCCGAATGGCTGGGCCCCTCTCTGTCCGGGATCAGGAGCAGGGAGCAGTTGCGCAGCCTTAATTTGACGGAAATCCTCCGTGGTCTGCTTGACTGGCGGCAGCAGCAGAAACTTGCGCAGGACGCGCCAACCCATATCGAGGTGCCCAGCGGCTCGCGGATCAGGGTGCGCTACGCGGTAGGCGAAGCACCGGTGCTGGCTGTCCGCCTGCAAGAGATGTTCGGCCTTGCCGACACCCCGACGGTCTGCGGCGGCAATGTCCCGGTCACCCTTCACCTGCTGTCACCGGCCCGGCGTCCCCTCCAGGTAACTTCTGACCTGCGGGGCTTCTGGGACGGTTCCTACCACCAGGTTAAGAAGGAGATGAAAGGGCGTTATCCCAAGCACCACTGGCCGGAGGACCCCTGGCAGGCCCTTCCCACCGCCCGGTCCAAACCAAAAAAATAAAATGGATGCGCTGCCGATGCAATGTCAGGCGACCATCTTTCTCCTGCGTAAAATCAATAAATGGAGTATAATAGGTTACCTCGACAGGGCAGCGTCCAGTCCAGGACTGTTGTCCGCATCGATACTCAAACTCAAACGCGAAGGAGAACGATCATGAGCAAGAGCAAAGACACCAAGAAAGAAACCAAGAAACCTGCCAAAAGCATCAAGGAAAAGAAGGCCGCGAAAAAGGCGAAAAAGGAAGAAAAGAAGCAGGGTTGAAAAATCTGGGGACGCGGCAATGGCGGTGATGTTGAGTTCCTCTTTCTGATGCCTTGGCCCGTCCGTCTTCGTTTTTTTGCTTTCCTCCTTTTTGCTGGTTTTGCCCAAAGCCTGTAGCCGTCATTGCAAGGAGTGAGGCTACAAAGCAATCTCTTTTTATTTCAGGGTGATAGAGATTGCCTTGCTGCGCTTGTAATGACAAAGATGATTTTTTTCTTTTTTGGGGCGAAATCGTTACGATTACGACCTTATATGCTCCTGTCGGGATCAGGGATCCATGCGAAAACTGGTAGCACAGGAAGAAATCAGCCTTGCCGCGTTGCTGGCCGGTTCCGGTTATTCAAAAACCAAGGCGAAGCAACTCCTCAAGCACAGGGCGATTTCCATCGGCAACGTGACGCAGAAGCGACATGATCAGGTACTCCTGCCTGGAGACGAGGTTTGCATCAGGACCGAAAAGGAGATGGATGAAGCAGGGAAGTCCTGTCCCGGCCTGACGATCGTGCATGAAGACGAATCGATCATCGTGATAGATAAGGCCGCAGGGCTCCTGACCATCGCCACGGAGAAGGAAAAAAACAAAACCGCCTATTACCGTCTCACTGCCTGGCTCAAGGAGCGGTCAGGTTCCGCCAGGGAGAGGATTTTCATTGTCCACCGGCTTGACCGGGATACCTCCGGGCTGCTGGTTTTTGCCAGGAATGAAACCGTCAAGCGCGTACTGCAGGAAAGGTGGCAGGATACGGAAAAGAAATATGCCGCCATTGTCGAGGGCATACCCAGGGAAAGGAGCGGGCGGATCGCGAGCAGTCTGCGCGAGACAAGATCCCTGCGGGTCTATTCGGTGCGCGACAGTGAAGGCGGCGGCAGGCCTTCGGTGACCAATTACCAGCTGCTGCAGGCCGCAGGCAAGTACGCCCTCCTTGATATCACCCTGGAAACCGGCAGGAAAAATCAGATCAGGGTGCATCTGGCCGATATCGGCCATCCCGTGACCGGGGACAAAAAATACGGCGCCAGAACAAACCCGGTTGGCCGCCTGGCGCTGCACGCCTGTTTTCTGGCCTTTGCTCACCCGGTCACGGGCGAGCGGCTGGAGTTCCAGGCGCCCCTGCCTGCTCGATTCAAGACGTTGTTCCCCGGTCCAACCGGGCCGGCGACCGGATCAGTCCCCCAAGGGTGACGGATTTAGCTCTTCAGGCCTCTGCCCGGGAGGAGCTTTCCCCTTTGCCCGCCCGGATTGGCGAATTTACGGATTCCTTTGTTTTCAGGCAAGCTTGCCGTCCGGGCTGTTTTGTCTTCTCCGCTTATTTGCCGAAGCCGTCGGTGGCCGGGAGGAAGATGATCCAGGGGAAGGGCGGTTTCAGGGTGTGGAGGATCGTCCCGCATTGCCCGACCGCAAAGACGTCGCCGGACCGCGCGCCCCAGATGCCTTCCAACTGGTTGGCCGCCCCGGAGTCGACCGCACTCCAGGTTTTGCCGTCATAGTGCAGCATCCAGCCCGCCTCACGGACCACATAGACATCGTTGGCCGACCGGCCCCAGACATCCACTGTTTCACGATTGAGCAGGTCCACATCGACCTGGCTCCATTTTACGCCGTCGTAGTGGAGGATGAAGTATTCCCCCACCGCATAGACATCGTTGAAGGCGCTGCCCCATATGCCGAGAAGGTAGCGGTTGGCGCCCGATTCCATGGGGCTCCAGGCGCTGCCGTCATAGTGGAGGATAGTGCCGGAGTCCCCCACCGCAAAGACGTCTTCACCGGTCTTGCCCCAGACCGCAGAGAGCCACTTGGTGGTGCCGGAATCCATGGCGGACCAGGCGCTGCCGTCATAGTGGAGGATGGTGCCGTTGGTGCCGACGATAAAGATGTCGGCCGCCGAACTGCCCCAGATGCCGTACAGGCTGTTGCTTCCCGGGATTCCCGTGTCGACCGGCGCCCAGCCGCTGCCGTTGTAGCGCAGGACCGTGTTGCTGCGGCCCACCGCATAGATATTGTTCGCCGAGCTGCCCCAGATGTCGTACACCTCTTCAGTGGTTCCGGAGGCCATTTCCGTCCAGGCGGTGCCGTCATAACGGGAGATCGTCCCATTCGCCCCGACGGCGAATACGTTGTCCCCCGCACTGCCCCAGACGTCCCTGAATGTGGTTGTCGTACCCGAATGGAGTGCGCTCCAGCTTGTGCCGTCGTAGCGGTACATCCGGCCGCATGTGCTTGTGGCGAGGACATTGCTCGAGGAGCTGCCACCCAGCCCGAGCAGCATTCCCGGTGAATCGCCCAGGTCCATGAGGGACCAGCTGGTGCCGTCGAAGTGCACTACTTCCCCGCTGTCGCCCGCAGCAAAGACATCGTTTGTCCCGCTGCCCCATACCTTGCGCGTGGTATACGTCGCAGGGGTGTCCACGATGGACCAGTTCGTGCCGTTGTAATGCAGGACCAGGTCGGCAGTGGCGTTGCCATGGCCCACCGCATAGACATCGTTCGGCCCGCTGCCCCAGACGTCATACAGGGAGATGGAGAGTGGAGTCCCCGGGTCCATGGTCGACCAGGATGTGCCGTTGTAACGGAGAATGGTTCTGCTGTCGCCCACCACGAAGACATCAGTAGCGGATGAGCCCCACACCCCGTACAGCCCGGCGCTGGTTCCTGAAGACATGCTCGACCAGACGGAACCATTGTAATGCAGGATTTTCCCATAATAGCCGACGACAAAGACATCGCTGGCCGAGGAGCCCCAGACATTCATATAGACGCCGGCATCAGCCGGATCAATCGCTATCGCTGACCAGGCGCTGCCGTCGTAATGGAGGATGGATTCCACCCCGACTGCGTAGATGTCCGTCGGCGAGCTGGCCCATATCCCCTGCAGATCATCGCCTGTCCCAGATGCCATCCTGTTCCATGCCGTGCCGTCGAAATGGAGGATGGTGCCTCCGCCGCCGACGGCATACATGTTGCTTTCCGAAAAGGCATGAATATCGCGAAGGGTATTTCCCTGGGGCAGGGGGTTCTGGTAGCACCAGTTGTCCACGGAGCAGGACTCGGCGCTCAGGGTGTACGGATTGAGGCCCAGAGCCAAACAGAGGGACAGCCACGCAGTAATAATCAACTTGATGTTCATGGAGTTGGTTCCCGCAGATTGAATGGGTGTTTTTTCAGAAGGAGAGTTCCAGACCTTTTTGTTAAAGGCAATATTTCTTATTCTTATACACAAGAAAGCAGGTTGATGTCATGGAGAAAAAGAGTCCAGGGGACAGTATCGATTAACTGCAGGAAGACAATTGCGCAATATGCAGGGAAACGACTGAAGCGATTTTTTTCAGCCGTTCTGAAAGTGCAGCTGCCGCAGCAACCGGACAAAGTTGATCCCGGTGCGCCGGGCCAGCGCTTCAGCAACGGGTTTAAGCCGAAGGAGCTTCTTGTTCTGAAGCGTGTCCGTAAATCCGAAGACGATGGCGTTGCCGTCATTTCCGGACAGGGCCAATTGCAAGGTCCTCCCTGCGAATACCTCTGCCAGGGCACTGCGGATGGCGGGAAAGTTGTCCTTCGGCCGGTTCCAGAGGTTGATGGCGAAGACGCCGTGCGGCGCGAGCAGACGACGGCACCCGTGCAGCACCTGTTCATCAAGCAGGGGCCTGGCCGGGCCGTCGTCGTCGAAGGCATCCAGGAGCAGCAGGTCAAATCGGTCGCCGGCAGCCTTGCGCCTGGCGATGATCTCCTCGCCGGGGACGAGCTCAATCCGCAGCCGATCGTCCTCGGGCAGGAAGAAGAAGTGCCGGGCGACCTCGACTATTTCCGGATTGATCTCCGCCACCTCGATGGTCGCGGCCGGACAGGCCGAGAGCAGGAATTTGACCAGCGAGCCGCCGCCGAGCCCGACCAGCAGCACCCGGGCCGGCGCGGGCTGGAAAAAGAGGGCGCACATCATCGCCTGGCTGTATTCCATGGCCAGTCCCGCTTGATCGTTCAGCAGCATGCAGCTTTGCAGGCTGTCGCCGTCCAGGTAGAGACTGCGGCGGTAACCGTCATCAGCAACGGTGATCCCCGGGGGCGGGGAGCTGCGGTAGATGATCCGGTTGTTAGTGGTCATACGGAATGCGGACCCAACGGTTCAGGCCGCCGCAGGTTGCTTCATTCGTCGGGAAAGGTTGAGGCCTTGAGGGCTTCGGCCAGCTTGTAGTCGTCGCTATCCGGCTTGCTGAGGCTCATCACTTTGCTGAAGCAGTCCCGCGCCTTCTCGTATTCCCGGAATCCTTCCAGCAGGATCTGGCCCTTAAGGTTGAGGGCGTTGGGATAGTCGGGCGACTCCCTGAGCAGTTTGTTCACGGTCTTGAGCGCACCATTATAGTCCCGGGCGCTCATCTCGACGCTGATTTGCTGGATTGTCGAGGAATGCCTTAAGTGCAGGGCCAGTTGCTGTTCGCGGGCATGGCCGATCAGGGCCATGAGATCGTTGGCGTCATGCTTGATGATGATGATGATGGTGGCGATGCCGCCGGCGTAAATGAACGGATTGACAAAAAGGCAGATGAAATAGCAGTCGTACAGGAGCCCATACACCAGGCCCATCAGCGCAAAAGGGACAAAGAGCCAGAGGAAGTACTTGATGAAGTCCCCGATGATGAACAGGTCTCGGGCGACCTGGTTTTTTCTTTTTTTGGGGGGCATAGCATCTCTTGGAGTTGGATGGTGTATTCCATCAATAGCATTTTTTTTTGGATAAATCCAGTCACTCGCTTCTGTTCAGCCGGTCGCGAAGCGATTGCAACCAGGTCACCAGGTCGGCAAACAGATTTTTCAGGCCGGTGCGGACCCGGTCCAGCAGGTTCTGCCCCGCCTCTTCCACCGGCACCGCCTTCCCCTGGAGCTGCAGCTCCAGCCGTTCGGCCCTTTTCTCGGGTTCCGGGTGGGTGGAGAGAAAGGTGTGGCCGCTGCCCAGGGTGGCCAGCTTGCGCAAGGCTGTGACTGCATCCCCGGGTGCATACTGTTTCTGCCGGAGGAAGGACAGGCCGTAGTCATCCGCGACCTTTTCCTCCAGTTGCGAGAACTGCGCGTTCATCAGCAGCTCCACAAACCCTCCCAGCTGGGAACGGGCCAGGTCGCCCAAGGTGGTGTTCTGGGAGGCCAGACCCTTGCGCAGCGCACTGGCGGCATAGGCCAGCTGGATCTTGCGGCGCAGATGCTCCTTGACCACATGCCCCATCTCGTGGCCAAGGATAAAGCGCAGCTCGCCGTCGTTCAGCATGTCCATGAGCCCGCTGTAGAGGCGGATGGTGCCGTCGGCCATGGCAAAGGCGTTCACCTCGTCGGCCAGGTAGACGCCGAAATTGAAGGAGACGCCGTCCTCCTGAAGATGATCGCCTGCCAGGCGCCGGAGACGTGTGCTGTAGTCGCTGTCCGCGGGGGCGAGGATATGTTCGCCGTCCGCATAGGCGGCTGACTGCCTGGCCAGTTCCAGCAGGGCCTGATCGGAGAGAGTGACGGCGGTCACTGCATCAAGGCCGGCTTCGGAGGCCAGCCGGATGTCGGTATTGTCGCAGGCCGTGAGCAGAAGCAGCAGGGAAAGACAGAGGATGGCAAGTCGGTTGCGCATGTTGGGAAAATACCACATTTGGCGGGCAAGGGAAATCGTCAAGAAGGGTCATGGCGATGAAAGGGGCTTGGCGCTTTGGCGGAAAAAGGCTACACTTATGCCAACAGCGAACCTCCGCGAAACCGGGAAAGCTCTTTCCCCTCGTCCGAACCGACAGGATATGACAGAGAGGTCATGCCGCGGTTCATCGCCGGGGTGCTCACCCCGTTGAGGCTGGATGCCCTGCAACAGAGGGAACAAGGATGAGTTCACCGTCGTACCGGATTTTGCAGCATTGGCGTGCGCCCTCCAGAGAAGGACAATCTTGATGAGCGAGCAAAAAATACTCGCCCCGCCCCGCTATGCAGGCCGTATTCTCAACGGGCCTTACAGCGCCGGCCTCAAGGAACGGCTGGCCGAGCTGGTTGCGGCCTTCTCCGCTTTCGACGGGACCGGCGTGCCCGGAATTCCCTATATTTCCGCCTGGCAGCATGACGGCTCGATCATGTGGTACGAGTTTGCTGGTCGGGAGTTTATCGGCCTCTTCGGCTGCACCACCGAACAGCTGGCGGATCTATTCCGGGAGGCGGTTGTCAATCACCGCCTTTTTCACCGCACCGAGGTGGAGGCAGGGGTCCGGGAGATTGCCCGCAGCAGCGATGAATTGTCCAGCAGCAGGCGGGGACTGCGGGCGGAGGTTGCGCAGCGCGGCAGCGTCGAAGCAACGTACAAAATCTCGCGGGGGGCGGATGCCGCCCCGATCTGGCTCAAGGACCGGGCCAGGGTGGAGAACTTCGGCGCGGACGGGATTGCCATCTCTATCGGCTACCTGACCGATGTAACCAATGAAATGGCGCACAAGGACCTGCTGGAACAGATCGGCTACGTCGACCAGCTGACCGGCCTCCCCAACCGGGTGATCATGCGCCGCAGCCTGGAACTCAAGATTGGTGAATATGAGCGAAATCATATCAGCGATTTTGTCTTTCTCATGCTTGATATCGACCATTTCAAGGTGGTGAACGACAGTTTCGGCCATCTGGCGGGCGATTACGTGCTGGCCACTCTGGCTCATGTGGTCAGCGACGTGAAGCGGCGCTCCGACGAATTCGGCCGCTACGGCGGGGAGGAATTTTACGGCCTGGCGGTGGGCGATATTGCCGAGGGCAGGGAGTTTGCCGAGCGCATCCGGCGGCGGATCGAGGTTACCCCCTTTGTCTTTGGGGAGCAGCTCATTCCGCTTACCGTTTCCATCGGGGTGGCCTCGGCCAGCGAGACGGAGGAGCTGAACGAGGAGAACCTGATCAATGCCGCCGACCGGAGGCTCTACCGGGCAAAGCAATATGGCCGCAACCAGGTGGTCTGGGAAACCATCACCCTGCAGGGGAGCCGGGAGAGGCAAAGCCGCCGGTGAAAAACGGCGCATGGTTTGAGGTGAACAGGGGCGGGTCGCGGCGCAGGATCGCCGCAATCTCTGGAGATCGCTTGAATTCCTGGTCGAGAAAGCGCCGGATCGTCTTGCGGTCCCAGCTCCGGGGATGCGCGAAGTCCGTGTACAGGGAGAGATCGCCCTCGGAAAACCTGCTGGCCTGCAGGGTATTCGCCTCCTGGCTGCAAACCGGCATGTTGAAGACGGCCAGGTTCAGCCAGGTGATGGCCCGGGCATGGCCTGTGGTGAAGATCAGTGTGTCGCGGGCCTCGGCGAGTGATTCCGCCGGCGTGCCGAACAGCAGATAAACATAGGTTCTTATCCCCGCCGCGTGCAGGGCCGACAGCGCCCGGGCGACCATCTCCAGGTCGATGCCTTTGCGCATGGCGGTCAGCACTTCCTGATTCCCTGATTCCAGACCCAGTTTGAGCATGATGCAGCCTGCGCGGCGCAGTGCCCTGCAGAAGGCGGGTTCGGTCAGCGCCCGGTTGATCCGGGCGAACCCGTACCAGCCCACTCCCGGCGGCTGTTCGACGAGGGCCGCAAGCAGGGCCGGGCTGACGGCATTGTCCAGGAAATGCAGCAGCACCGGGCGGGTATTCAGGACAAGTTCCGAGAGGTCGTCCAGGACCTGGTCCGGCGGGATGGCCCTATAGGGATTTTCTTCCGTCTTTTCCGGGCAGAACGAACAGCGGTGCCAGTAGCAGCCTGACGAGGCCGCGTAGGGGAGGATGAAGCCCGGCGCCAGATAATCGGAAAGGGGCAGGCCGGTGTAGTCGGGAGGGACGTGGCGCGGGCTGCTGGCTCTGCCGCAGAGTCCCAGCAGAGTCTCTTCGCCCGGGCCTGCCACCAGGAGATCGACCAGGCCGGCAAAGGGGTTCTGCCAGGCGGGATTGCGCAGCCAGGAGGTAACCAGGCCGCCGCCCATGACCAGGGTGACCTCCGGGAAACGCTGCCGGAGAAAGCCGGCCATGGCAAAGGCCGGTAAAGCCTGGCTCAGGTAGTTGAGGGATATGCCGACTATTTTGTGGCGAGGCTCGGCAAGGAGAGGGGGCAGGCGCTGCGCGAAATAAGGGAAGAAGATGTTTTCCGCGGGCTTGGCTGCGGCCCGCAACAGGTCGGCGCTCTTGAGCGGAGAGAGTTCCGGGTCCTGGTAATTGACCAGGCTGAGCGAGATATTGCGGGTCTGGCCGGCCAACTCCAGGACCCTGTTCACATCTGCCACCGCGCGCCGGTAGCGGGCAGGGCTGGCATAAGTGCCCGGATCGCGGAGGGCTGAGAGGTTGGCCGGCAGGTTGCGGCAGGCTCGCCGCCCCCAGGTATCGGCGGGTTCGGCCTGCGCGGCAAGCAATGACATCTGCCCTTCCAGGTTGGCGTCCAGCAGGGTGCAGGGCACGTTGCCGGAGCGCAGGGCCCCTGCCAGCCGGGCGATGCCGGCCGGGGGTTCGCAAGGTTTGGCGACAGGCGGGTAGATGAGGAGCATCGGCGGCGGTCAGGTTTGCCTCAGTTGTGCTGGATTTGCATAGTGCTAAAAGGCTTCTTGATCAGCGCGGGCAAGAGCAGGATCGTTGCTGCTGCCACGCCAGTGACTCATTCTTGCGCACGGAACTGCCGTATGACCTTCAGGAAGGCCGATCCGTAGCGTTCCAGCTTGTGCAGGCCAACCCCGTGCACCCGCATGAGGGCCATGGCGTCCGTGGGCAGGTTCGCGGCCATCTCCGCCAGGGTCGTGTCGGCGAAGATGACAAAGGGCGGCACCCCGGCCGTGTCGGCCAGTTGTTTGCGAAGGCTCCGCAACTCCTCGAACAGGTCCTGGCTGTACTCCAGGCCGCCCACCTTCCGCCGCGCTCCTTTTGCCGCGGCCGCGGTCCTGACCCGCGGCCTGGCCATAGTCAGTTTCTCCTCGCCCCGCAGCAGGGGCCAGGCGGCATCGTTCAATTTGAGCACCGAATAGTTGGCAACGTCCTGCTGCAGGAAGCCCTGATGCACCAGGTGGCGCAGGAGGCTGCCCCAGTATTCCTGGGTTTTGTCAGCGCCGATGCCGTAGGTGGAGAGACGGTCGTGCCGGAGTTCCAGCAGGCGTTCGCTGCGTGAGCCGCGCAGGACATCGATGACATGCCCCATGCCGAAGCGCTGGCCCACGCGGTAGACGCAGGAGAGCGCCTTGCGGCCGTCCTCCGTCACATCCAGCAGTTCCGGCGGGTTCAGGCAGATATCGCAGTTGCCGCAGTCCTCTGCCATGAGCTCCCCGAAATAACCGAGGAGGATCCTGCGCCGGCAGCTCAGGGCCTCGGCAAAACCCACCATGGCGTTCAGCTTGTGCAGCTCGATGCGCTTCTGTTCGGGATTGTTCGACTGTTCGATCAGGCCGCGGGCCAGAGCCACGTCCCCGTAACCGAACAGGAGCAGGGCCTCGGCCGCCAGTCCGTCGCGGCCGGCGCGCCCGGTTTCCTGGTAGTAGCTCTCGATGTTTTTCGGCAGGTCGTAGTGAACCACGAACCTGATGTTGGACTTGTCGATCCCCATGCCGAAGGCCACGGTGGCCACGATGATCCGGATATCGTCGCGCAGAAACTCGTCCTGCACCTGCCGGCGCCGTGCCGGGGGCAAACCGGCATGATAGGCGGCCGCAGCTAAACCGGCCCCAACCAGTTGGGCCGCCACCTTTTCCACCCGTTTGCGGCTCAGGCAGTAAACGATGCCGGCTTCATCTCCGTGCCCCTGCAGAAAGGCGTTGAGCTGGGCAAAGGGCTTCTGTTTTTCCAGAACGGTGTAGCGGATATTCGGCCGGTCAAAGCCCGAAACATAGCAGCTGGCCTGCTGCAGGTGCAGTCGCTCCAGGATGTCCTGGCGGGTGTGGGGTTCGGCCGTTGCAGTCAGGGCGATGAGGGGGATCTCCGGAAAGAGTTGCCGCAGCCGCCCGAGCTGGCAGTATTCCGGCCGGAAATCATGGCCCCACTGGGAGATGCAATGGGCCTCGTCGATGGCGAACAGGGATATAGGGATATCCTGCAGCCGCTGCACGAACTCGTCGTTCAGCAACCGTTCCGGGGCCACATAGAGCAGGTCCAACTCCCGGCCATGCAGCCGGGCCAGGACCTGGCGGGCATCGGAGGCTTTCAGCGATGAATTGTAAAAGGCCGCCCGCACGCCGCAGGCGGTCAGGGCGTCCACCTGGTCCTTCATCAGGGAAATCAGCGGGGAGACGACAATGCCGATCCCAGGGCGGTGCAGGGCCGGGATCTGGTAGCAGAGCGACTTGCCGCCGCCGGTGGGCATCAGGACAAAGGCGTCCTCGCCGCGGATCAGCCCCTCGATGATCTCCTGCTGCGGAGGCCGGAAGGAGTCGTAACCGAATATTTTTTTCAGTGTTTCCTGGGGATTGCTGAACATTGGGCAGTGATGGCTCCCGTGCTGTTGTTGATTCCCTGCTGCGTGCAGGGAGGAAACTTTACCGCAATTTTGCCGGTCATGCCTGTTAAAAAAAATGGGAACGAGCAGGCTTCATGGTCGCAAGTCCTTCTCAACCGTTCTCCCTGCTTGCCCTTTGTCTTATCCGGTGGGCCGGGTCGGGCTTGCCGCTGTTTTTTCATTGCATTTCCTTACGCTCCGGGGATAATTGTTTTTTTCGTCGCGACCATTTTTTCCCTTTCCGTGAGTGCGGCTGATGAGTGTTTTCGAAATCATGATGCTGGTCTGCTTCGGCGCCGCCTGGCCTTTTTCGCTCTATCGCTCCTGGCGGAGCCGCAGCAATGCCGGGAAAAGCCTTTTCTTCCTCTGCGTGGTTCTGGCCGGCTATATTTCCGGGCTCCTGCACAAGCTCTTCTACAGCTTCGACCAGGTTATTTTTCTCTACCTGCTGAACGGCCTCATGGTGGCGGGCGATATCCTCCTCTATTTCCGGAACCGGAAACTCATGCGTGGCGCGCCTCCGGTAGGGCGGTGAGCCATGCCCGCTCTTCCCCGCTATCTTTCCCTCCAGGCAAGCGGCGAACTGAAACAGCGCCGGGAGAGGGCTCTTTCCCTTCTCGCCTCCTGCCGGCTCTGCCCGCGGCAGTGCGGAGCCAACCGGCTGGAGAACGAACAGGGCTTTTGCCGGACCGGACGCTGGGCTGTGACTGCCGGCTCTGCCCCCCATTTCGGGGAGGAGCGGCCCCTGGTGGGGGCGGGTGGCTCGGGAACCATCTTTTTTTCGCATTGCAACCTGGGCTGCGTTTTCTGCCAGAACTACGAAATCAGCCATCTCGGCCAAGGGGTGGAGACAACCCCGGGCCAGCTCGCCGCCATGATGCTGAGCCTGCAGAAGCAGGGCTGTCACAACATCAATCTGGTCACCCCCTCTCACGTGGCGCCGCAGATTCTTCTAGCGGTGGAAATCGCTTCTAAAAAGG
>DNUE01000058.1 GCA_003508005.1 Desulfobulbaceae bacterium | reverse complement strand
ATCAGAGAAAGGTGTCAAACTTCGGTGTCCGCCAGCGTCTACAACCTGTTCGACACGGAGTACGCCTTTCCCGGTTCGGAGGAGCATCTGCAGGACAGCATCGAACAGGACGGGATCAGCTTCCGGCTCAAATTAGTGTACAGGTTGTAGTCCTTCCCAGGCAAATAGTGACTTGCACGGGGTTGTAGAGGAGGAGGGAGGGGGGTCAATTCTTTATTCTTGACATAACTCGGTCGATATTTTCGACTATCGATCGGACTTTCTGGTCCTTTTCTGTCTTCTCGCGCAGGCGCTTCCGGCCCTGGCTTACTGTCGTGTAGTCCACGCCCAGCAGCTCCCCTATCTCCCGGTTGTTCAATCCGCCGTACTTGTACAGGGAGGCCATGACAATCTGCCGGAGCGTGCCTGTCGAGCGCATCACATCGCTGCTCTCGGTTTCCTTTCCCACAACAGTGAGAACCTTCTCCTGAGACAAATATTTGTGAATCCTGCCGACGTCGGGCCTTTCCCGGTCGGTCTTGTCCTTAAGAAAGGTTTCCTGCACCCAGGATACAAACCCTGCGCTGCCCAATATGCTCTGGCCAACAATCAGGTCCTTGATCCCGACCCCGTCGGTCAGATCCTCGGATAGCTGTTTCCCGTACCGCAGTCTGCCGTGGCGGGTGTCCCCACCATATTCAGCCAGCACAGTGGCGTGTTCCACAAAGTCATACCGCCCCGCCAGGCCGATATATCCGCGCAGACTGCTCCAGCGGTAGTTCCTGAGGTAGCGCAGTTGCTCGGCCAGCGGCTTTTTCTTCATACCCGCCACCTTGACGGGATTTAAATGAATATACCGCGAAACCCTGGAAAGGTAGGAATCAACCTCTACCAGAAAGCTTTTATAGCGGCCTTGGTAGAGATGGCCGACGCGTTTATAACGGCGATTGTAGTATGAAGTATAAGTAATGTTGAAATGGCGCATGAATTCGCCGAGATTGCCCAGGGGCGTCTGGACGAGGAGATGCCAGTGATTCGTCATCAGCACAAAGCTGTGAAGGAGTACGCCATATGTATCAAGAGATTGTGCGAGGATCCCTAGAAACTCCTTTCGGTCACGCTCATCTCTGAAAATTTCCTTCCTTTCATTTCCACGTCCCGTAATATGATACAGTGCACCGGGAAACTGAACGCGCAATGGTCTGGCCATGCCCTCCCTTTATCCTCCTGACCTGCTTGTGTCAAGAATAAAGATTTGACCCCGCTTCATTTTCTCCTTGAACAGGTTCCTTTTTGGGTCTTCCTCCAGGTTCCGGGTGCCGTCGGGGTTGAGGTAGTAACCAAAAAAAATCGCGCCTTTCGGATCAAATTCAAATTCCTTTACGATCTTTCCGTACAAGGCCGAGACGATTTTACCGTCATTGTCGGTTTTGGTTCGCACTCTGAAAATGTAATGAACATTCTCTATTTCGTTGGATGTATAGCCTTTTCCTGGTTGCATGGATTTTTCTTTGAAGAGTGTAGTGACATAACCAGACTCGGGAGCAAGGAACGGCCATTTGTAATTACTCTGATTATTTGAATCGAAAAAATATTCCTGTATTCCATCGAATTCATTCGAGAAGGTCAGTGAAAAATTGCACTCGTAGTCGGTATAGGCACGTTCCGCAGAATGCATGGAAAAAATAAAATCACTCGTCGTACCTGTCCCATACGGGACCACTAAATCCCCCTTTTCGAGGTCATAGCCAATTGGTATATCAAACTGAGGCAGTTTTAAATTGTCTGTTCCTTTCACATACATCGGCACCGGATTGCGCTTCTTCTTCAGCACCACCTCCACAGTCGGATTCCAGGGCTCCCAGCGGTTGGTGACGTTTGAACTTGAGGTGAATTTAAAGCCTGAACCGCTTTGATAATAGCCATCCTTGCTTATGGTAGCTCCCACAGACTCCATGCCAACACCTTGAAAAGATACAAATCCTTCCGCATTTGTAACATCGTTATTTCTTATGGTCTTCAAGCCGATGCCAGAATCATTTGCCTGCATAAAGGAAACGTGAACCATAGCGCCTCGAATTGGATTTCCGGCCTCGTCATCTATCACCTTGAGTGTAAGCTTACCCGTCGGGTATCCAAAAGATTGGTTTGCGTTGAAAATGCAAAATATTGCACATAATAAAAGGAAGTATTTTCTCATAGTTTTGCCCTTCAATTGCCAATAAGCTCCTTAATCTTTTTGTAAAATGAGTTAACATGCTGATATGGTACGACTTTATAGTCGCTATGAAACCATGGCCTTCCGATTTCTGGATCTTCCCTCGGCCATAAATCCTCACTGGTCTTGCAGCAGCCGCCGGTTTCATCCTTCACACCTGACATATCTACATTTTGCTCCCGTTGGTATAGGATGGGGTTTCTCTTCGCCCCCATGGGCAGGGTGGTGGCCGGGAAGGCCTCGGCGAGAAGCCAGTCGCGGACCTTCACCAATTCATGGGCCGGTTGGTTGTTTTCATAATACCCGGTCAAGTCGGTTTCGCTGATATTCTTCATCACAAATGTGCTTGGCGCAGGGTCTTCAGGGATGTCGGAAACCAGTTCTGCCAGGTCTGCGCCAAACAGTTTGAAGGTCGGCAGGCTGAAGAACGGGTTTTTCTGCAGCGCATCAGTGGGGATGAGCGCGGCCTGGGCCGGTGTGCGGTGGACTTTAACCGGCGTGCCGTCCGGGTTATCTTCCGGCGGTTCCTTGGCCACATCCCAGTCGGTGTTGAAACTCCAGCCGCAGTAGCTGCTCGAAAAGCCGCAGAGGTTAGAGGCGATATTGAAGAAGCTGCGCCGCCCCTTGAATTTCTCCTGCTTCACCCAAGTGGAAATCGAAAGATAACTATTGAAATTGTCCAGATTTTTCAGCAGTTCGAAAATATTGACCAGATCGTCATCAGGATATGCCCGCAACACATCCTCGGTGGAGGAGAAGAAGTTGAAGACCTTGTCCGACGGGACTGTACCCAGCCGATCCCGCCAGGTGAGTTGATGACGGTTGTCCGAAGGGCTGAACAAGGTATGCCACTCGCTGGCAAGGAGCTTGTCGCCTTGTACCAAATTGCCCTGGGCATCAACTCCTTCATATTGCCAATAGGAGAGCCAGTCATCGACCCGGATCATACCCTCATCAACCGCCACCTGCCCATATGCCTCCAAGGCCACTGCGGCGTCGACGGCAAAGTACTTGGTGAAATTCTCCAGCCCATGGTCCTGGATGGCTGAACCGACGACCAGGTTCCCCAGGCTGTGGGCGGCAATCGAGGTTGAACCGGGAATCAAGCCGACGAACCTGGCATATTCTCCGGCGGTGGCAAAGGCATTGACCACCGCCTGATGGTAATGCGAAGTGGAGAGCGGCGCCGGCGGATCGCCGTACCAGCTCACCCCGTAGAACCGTCCGGTCAATCCGGCGTGGAAAAAGCGCTTGAACACCTCGGCAAAGGTGGCCCGGGCATCCGTCGGGGAATTGTTATAGCCGTGCATCCAGACCAGCGACCTATCCACCCCCTGCATGCAGGAGGGCTGTTTGCCGATCTCCTGGTTGTCGCCGACATAGAGTTTGCCTGTTTCCGGATCGATCTCCACATAACGGTCCGGATCGCCATCGGTGGCCCCGGCTACACCTCGCAGGTTCTTGTGGCCGAACATCTCCTCCACCCCAACCACCTCCAGCGGCAGGGAGGTTGCGTGGGCGACGGCTCCGCTTTTTCTGATCTCCAGGGTTATCTGTCCCGACCACGGCCTCCTGCCCTCGACCAGAATGATGCCGTTGCCGGGCGAGGCGTTGAGCTGGTCAAGGAACGCGGCTGAGAGCTTCACCCCGTCTTCGGAGAGCGGCTTCACCTGGCTTGATGCGAATTGACCGGCCACCACCGGGTCTTCCAGATACTGATTTACGCCATCCGCACTCAACCAGGAGGCTCCGGCCATCCCCTCGACCACGGCCAGGCCGGGGCTGGCGGAACCGTCACCGGAAATATTCCTGAGAATATACTCATATCCTTCCGCTGGCGGCCAGAAGGCCAGGGCCTTGCCCATATCCAGGTGGAGCGGGAAGAAGTCGATCAGGTCGCGGATGCCGTTCACCGCAAAATCCTCATTGTCCTTGTTCCGGCCGGGCAGGTCATTTTCACTGCCGCCGATGCCTTCGCCGTCCGCACCGCCGTCGTCATCATCATTCACCCAGAACCGCCAGGGGGTCTCTTCAGTGACCTTGTTCCGGTCATCATTATCGATAACCCTATCCCGGTTGAAGTTTGGCACCAGGGCCGTGGTCATGACGGCGACCTGCAGCCGGTCCAGCTCGACCTCCCGGGCCTGGTCGGCAACGGAGCGGTAGGTGGTCACCAGGATCGCGGTATCGTCCCTGTTCGTGCTGGGATTGATTCCTTCAATATACAACGATTGCGGCAGACTGGCCAGATCCGCGATGTCGGCCCCCAGGGTCCAGGTTCTGGCAGCCGAGGCAGGATTGGCCGGGCCGTCGATCAGGAGATGCTCCGCACCTTTGTTCCGATCGGTCCACACCTTGACTTTATCCGCTCCCTGCAGGATCGTCAGGGCAACCGTGCCTTCCGCGAGACCGGCCGGCAAGGCCCGCAGTTTTATCTCGATCAGGTCGTCATCTCCTTTGGTTATGCTATCATCTCTGTTGCCGAGAGTCCCGTCCGCATCATAGCCGTCGATGTTGTCCGCCACGCCGTCCCGGTCATCGTCGTCGAGGTTGAGGGGGATGACCAGGCCGGGCGCGGTGTGCTCCAGGGGATCGTCCTCCTGCCACTGCCCGTCGCGGTTCAGATCCGCGTCGAGTTCCAGGGTGAGGGGCTGGATGGTCATCTCCCGGCTCCGGATCTCCATGGCGTCCGAGCCCTCGTTCAATACCACCTGGGCCCGGTATGCCTTCTCCTGGTCGAACCGGAACCCGGGCAGGAAGGTCATCCCGCCCTGGCCCGAGGTCTCGGCAGAAAAATAGGCGATTTCCTCGAACTCGCCCGAGCCGGTTTTCTCCGACAGGACGACATCGGCGGTGGCGGCAATGTATTCCGGCGGGGCGATGGTAAAGGCAAGGGGAGAGTCGGCGGTGACGTAGCCCTCCTCGTTCACCGGGATGATATGGCGCTTACTCGGCACGGTCACCTCGACCGCGTAGACGGTGGTGGCATGGTGTACCTGCTCGAGAGGCCGCTCCTCCTCGACCAGCCGGCACTCGTTGCGCTCGTCGCAGATATCCACGGTGATCTTCTCCCTCACCGTTGCCTCACCGGTGACATCGATCTCGTGCTTTGTCGGCATGGACGAAACAGGGAAGTTGACCCGGTACAGGCCGCCGCCCAGGGGTTCGGCCGGGGTCCCGGCAAAGCTGACCGAGGCGCTTACGAAAACGGAGTCGATCTCGTAGGCGCCGGTGCCCTGCCGGACCGGGCAGGTATCGGTGCCGCTGGGCAGGCAGGGGACCTCCCGGTTCACCTCGATTGCCTGCTCCCGGAGGGCATACATCCTGGCCAGGAGCGGGACAGTGGCGGGATGGCCGGGGGTGCTGACCGGCCCGGCGGTGATGATGTTGCCCTGTTCGTCCGTGTCATGGAGCACCCGCAGGACCAGGGCGCTGTAGGGCGCGTCCTCCGGGTCGCAGGTGCCGGCCGGGTGGGAGGCGACCGTGACCTCGTCAACTAGTTCGCCGGAGCGGATGGTCACCGGGTAGTCGGCGGCGGGCAGGTCGCCCAGCAGGACATGGGCGACCGCGCCCAGGTGCAGGCCGGTGGTCCCGGTGAGCGAACCGCTGCCGCACTGGCCGTTGACCGGAATGGCCGGCACGCAGGGGTCGTCCGCGCCGATGAGCAGCCCAGGCCGGCTGCCGGCGCCGCAGGCCGAACCGGACCGGGGCGGACCCATGCTGAACGCAACCTGCTCGCCGTTGCGCGGGTTGTTGTGCTTGTCTTCCACAGACGCGATCAGGGTCGCGGCCCAGGTGAGGATGGTCCCGCCGGCGCCGCCGCCCGTGACCTGCAGGCGGTGCGGCGCATCCGGGAACCCGAAAACCGAGACCGGTGCACTCGTGCGCAGGCCGCTTATGGAGGTCACCTCGATCACCGTCTCGTCCACCCGCTGCGGGAAGGGGTCGGACGATCTTCTGGCCGTGGTCGGGTTGACGGCCGTGGACTGGCTGCACAGCACATCGACGCTGGCGACGCCGTTATAGGCGGTTTGCACCAGGACCTCCTGCTGCCAGGAGGAGTGCGCATGGAGGCTGACCTTCCCCCCGCCCGCCTTGACCGCGAACCTGAGCTCCACTCCCCGGACCGGCTTGCCCGCCTCATCCAGGGCCAGGACCTGAACCGGGCCGGCCAGCGGCCTGCCCGCGATTCCGGTCAGGGAATCCGGTTGGCCTCTGAGCACCCTGAGCTCCACCGCGCTCGCCGGATCGCCCGACGAGTCCACTCCCGGATGGGTCAGGATCTCCCGGTACTCCTCGGGCCAGCGCTCCGGGTTCCAGGCGGTCATCCCCCCGGCGATGGCGCCGGCGAGCATCCAGCCGGACTCCGAGGTGGCGGGATTCTCCTTGCGAAAGACATGGCCGGACCAGTCTTCGTGCACCATCTCGCTCGCGGGGATGGTGACGCGACAGCCCTGGTTGACCGCGGCGGCGATATCCGCGCGGATGCCCGCCGGCAAGTTCAGGGCCGGCAGCGCCGTATTGACATTCGCCGCGTCGATCACCGCGAGTGGCAGGCCCTCATCGTTGGCCAAGGCCAGCAGCTTGGCAGTGGAGACCGACTCCACCCCGAATCCTTCTTCAAATATCCGGTGCTCCAGGTGTGAGTTCTGCAGTGCGGCCAGGCCCATGAACAGGGTGCCAGGGTCAATGCCGGCCGGGACAACACCGCCCAGTGCCTCCACCACCCGCAGGGCCGCGTCCAGATACAGCCCCTGCCAGGTGAAGCCATAGGGGGTACCGAGCAGGGAAACCACGTCCAGCACCCCGCCCAGAGCGACCAGGGTCGGCAGCGGGCGGGCAATGTTCAGTTGCAGGAGCGCGGCGAGTTCTTCCTCCGCCTTGTTGCCCAGGTCGATATAGGACATGGCCCGTTCATAAAGCAGGCGCTCCCCATTTTTCCGTCCGAGGGGGATCGTCTCGGGCATTACTGCCTGCTGCGCGGCGATGGCGATGAGGGTCGGGTAGCCGGCAACGAGGATCTTCTCGACCCGTTCCCTTCCCCAGGGAGCGGCCAGTTCCACCGCCAGGCTGAAATTTGACCCTGCTGTCAAACCGCCCTGGCCGACGATCTCCCTCGCGCCGGCAACGGTGAGGACAGGGCGCAGGCGGATGAGGTACAGGGGGGTGAGGTCCATGCTGCCGTAGGCGTTCATGATCTCCTGGTCTTCAATGGTCTCCGGCTCGAAGGTGACGGCCAGGCTCCTGTTGGAGAGCTTGTAGATCGGCAGGGTCTGGTCGAAGATGGTTGCCCCGGAAGTTGTTTTGGCGATGAACCTGGCCTGGTGCAGGAGTTCGGCCGGCAGGCGGGCGTACTCGCCGGTGACGGCAATTTCCGTAAACTGGAGGCCCGCCGGAATGATCTGCATGTGCTCCTGGTTGATGGTCCGGCGCAGCAGCAGGTCAGCATAAGTCACGCCCGGATGGGTTCCGGCCAGCTGCTCGTTCAGTTGCGCGGCCAGATAATCCAGGGGCGCCTCTGTCCTGAACCCGGCCAGATAGCCTTCTCCGATTCCTGCGAGATCCAGGGTCTGCAGTCCGGCCGCGGGGGTGGTTGCAGAAGAGCCGACGACCTTGATGCTGGTGTCCAGGGCCAGCCAGGAGGCACCCAGCTCATCGACCAGGGAGCCCCGGTAATTGTCGTAGGGGATCGCCACCTCGACCCAGATATGCTCGATGCGGAAATTGCTGATCCGGCCGCCGGCGATGACCGTCTCATACGGGATGCCTGCTTTTTGAAAAAAGCGGGCGATATCAAGGGGGGCGTCCAGCCCGGTCTGCGCCCTGGCCCCCTCGAGGTCCGGAAAAAACTCCAGCACCCCCCGCACGTAGCGGGCCGGAAATCCCGCGGCGCGAAACAGGGCCACCAGCAGCGCCGCCTGATCGGCGTCATTGCCGCTGCCCTGGCGCAGGGTCTCTTCCGCCCCCTTCATCGCCCCCCAGTACCATTCGGTGGTAATGTTGTTTTTCACCCATTCGTACATCGTAACCGGGTTCCATGCCAGGTCCTGCGCCAAGCTGGCAATCGTCAGCGAGATGGGGGCTTCGGGACTCGCCGCCAGGTCCGCGCCGCCGAAGTCCGCCGTCCCGCCCTGGTAGGCCGGGACGATCACCGGGGCGGTTTTCGGGCTCTGTGCCGGCAGGTTGAGGTGGCGGTAGGGGAGGCTGCCATGGATCGGCAGCTTCCTTTCAGGCAGGATCTCAGAGAGGATCTGTTGCAACTCCCGGATCGCCGCCAGGGGGACCTGCTGATTGTCGAGCGCGGCAAGGGCCGAAAGATAGCGGGTCAGCAACTGTTCATAGTGCTCCTGCACGGCCGCATGCCGCGTGGCGGCCTCTTCGCCGAGGGCGTCAAGCTCACTGCCTCTGGCCCTGAGCTGCTCGAGAAAGGCCTGGTGGTCTTTTCGGACTGATGCGCCGAGTTCCTTGAGTTCCGCCAGAGGGCCGGAAGAGGACTCCCCCCGGAGCATGGCCTGTTCGATCTTTGCCAGGAGAACCCGGCTCGTGTTGAAATTTCGGTGCAGGGTTCGCTCCAGTTCGAGATCCGCGGCCTGGGCAATGACAGGGGCCAGGATAGAGAGAATGGAAAAGAAGATGAAGATGAATCTTCGGTTGTTTCGCATGAATATCGAACCGGTTAATCAGTGGGACAGAGAAAAGGGTATCTTTGTTCTCGCATCCGGCTTGTGACCTCCTTTGCCTGCTCCATGCCCTCAGTTTTCATCAGTGGCCTCGAATCGGCATTCCTGGAAATAACACTTTGCCTGTTCGATGCGCAGAAGGGTGTCCAACTGCAGCCTGATATCGACGATATCAATACTTTTGATAGCGAGCAGCGCATCAATCGCCTTTTCGATATCGTGGATGTTCAGGTCGGCCTGTTCACAATTCGTTGCGGGCCGATCCAGGACGTTCTGCAGATAGCGCAGCGCGTTGTTTCGCATCGCCCGTTCGCGGGCCGAGACTTGAAGGTTGCCGATCGCCCCCTTTGCCTCGGCAAGGCGGCGCATCCTGTTTTTGTTCAAGGCAAATTCAGAGATGAATTTCCGCAGGAAGGTGTATTGATTGCCGTCGACAAGCCCGGTGCTGAATTCACAGGCAAAGATTCCTTCCAGGTCCGGGGCAAGGACATAATAGGGCAGAACAGCCTTTGAGCCTGCCTGAACCGGCAGGGTCACCTCCCAGGGGTATTGCCTGACCCAGTCATTTGCAGCCGGGTCAAAGAGGGTGATCTCCTCGGGGCAGGTGGCGCTTACCCGCAACAGAGACTTCAGGCCAGTCCCGGTGACTTCAAAGACAAAAGGCTTTATCTGATGGGGGACCAGCTCAGAATTGGCGTTCGGCCTGTGGACGAAATCCACGGCCCTGATCAGCAGATCCGTCAGCAGCTCGTCATTCAGGTCGGTGAAGGCGTCGCAGAGGTTGAACGCGGCGTAGAACGTCCGGCCTATTCCGTATTCGTGCAGAACAATCACCGGATAGAGGCAGGTACGGGCGTTCCAGTTCGGCCTACGGTCGTCGTCATCCTCGTCGCCGCAACTGTCAATGACCCGGCCGGCCACTTCCGTGTCGTTCGCGGCCTCGACCCGCACGAGTTTGTCATTGATTTCCAGGACCCCGGCCGTGGAGACCGGGCTGTCCGCAAGGGTAATCGTACGGTTGGATCTGGGCAGCATCCCTTTTGCCCTGACCCCGAGGAAGGACTCCTTAAAGTTGTTGCTGCAGTTGCCATTCCCTTCCTCCGAGTCATCGCCCGGTTTGTTCCAGGCAAAGGCGAGCAGTCCGGTTCCGGAATGGACTTTTTCGCGAAGCTCTTCAAGATGATGATCGGTCAGCGGGTGCTGGTTGCCGATGATCATGATGTCGGTATGGAACGGATTGCGGAGTTCCTGTTCAAAATCAGTGCGACAGGAGACAATCTGGAAGCTGTCCGTTGCCATGCCCAGAATGGTATTCAGGCGCGCCGATGCAGCGCAGACGGCGTCCTGACAGTTTCCTCGACCGTTGTTGAGCCATACCAGGAGATTTGTTTGCGCCAGCGGTTTATTTTCCCCTTCAACGGCTTCGAGAACCGCAAAAGATGATTCCGCTAATCTGCGCGGCGGATGATCCGTCTGAGAAATTTCGAGCAGGGCCGTGTACTGCCGGACCTCCAGATTCCCGGACGGCAGCATGAGACTGACCGCGGAGGTTGCCCCGGGCGCAATAGAGGAGGTGGTGATGTTCTCATACACAACGGCATTGGAATCCGGGTTCAGAACAGCCACCCTGACATTCAGGCTGCCCAGGGAAGCATTGCACTGATTGGCGAGGACGTATGTCAATTCCACATCCTGGCCGTAATACACCAGTGCCGGAGAAATGTGCAGGCTGCCGGCAAGGTTTGCATAGACCTGACAATGCTCGACCAGAACTCCAACCGCGACAGGTTCGGAGGAGTTGCCGGACTTGTCCCTGGCCCTGAAGCTGACGGTCCGGTTGCCCTCGTCCGCTGCCTCCGGCGTCCAGAGAGCCGCATAGCGGCTGCCGCCCGGATCGATGAGGGCCAGCGGCTGCCATGGTCTCTGGTCAATGCGGTATTCGACGGCTTCCACCCCTGCCGCATCATCGGTTGCAACAGCCGCCACTTCGATGGGTCCGGCAACAACCGCGCCCTGGGCGGGAGAAATGACCGAAACCTCCGGCGGAGTGGAATCAAGCACTTCACACTGTGCGCCGGCAAGGATCATCTCCTCGGATTCATAGCGGGCCTTCAAGGTGAACTGATAGTTGCCGAGGGCCAGGTCGTGCGTCTGGACCTGGATGCTGCCGGTGACGCTCTGGCCTTTAGGCAGGGAGACGGTCTCGGTCCAGGTTTGCACCTGGGTCGAGGCCTGATCGGTCAATAGAGTTTCGACCGTCAGCCCGGCGGCAGTGAAGTTGCCGGTATTGACAACCGTCCAGTTGACTACCACGGGAGCGCCGGCAGAGACGGAGGTGTCGGACAAACTCAGGCCGCCGGCGAGCAGGAAGACTTCGTCGACAGAGAACCCCACCAGATCTTCCGCCAGCACCGCCCCGTTTTTGCTGAGCGTTGTCCGGACAACGTAATGCCCTGCGTCAAGGGAACGGGTGTTCCAGCCATAGTTCAGGGAAGCCAGGCTGTCTGCGGCAAGCATCACCTCTTCGGCGGCCACCTGGGCCACCACGATGCCTGCCTCGGTTTCGATCCGCACGGCCAGGTGGACGTGCTTCTGCCAGGCGGTATTGGCCAGGGCAATGTTCACGGTCAGCTCTTCATTCATCCCGTAAGCGGTCTTATTGATGGCCGTGGTCATTTCGACCCTGGGCCGGATGGCAATCACCCTCGCAGCCGGCGAGGACACGTTGCCGGCAAGATCCGTTGCCCGGAATCTGACGGTATGCGCGCCTTCGTCGGTTTCGTTGGGCGTCCACCTGGCCGCGTATCTGCCCGTTGCCGGATTGACCAGCGGTAAGGACTGCCAGGAACCTTTATCTACCTGATATTCCGCCTTGGCGACCTCAGATGCGCCATCGATGACGGTGACGGCGAGGTCAAAGGAATCGTGCAGGACGCTGCCGTCATCGGGCGACAGAATTGTGAGCGATGGCGCGACTCCGTCCCGGACGGTAAAGGAATCCGTGGCAAGGGTCTCAGCGGTTCCCGCACGGATCGACTGGAGCAGGACGCGATACACGCCGATGTTCCAGGGCAGGACGGCAAAGGCGTGCTGCCCGTTTATGGTTTGCTCCATGCCCAGGGTTACGGTTTCCTCATGCACGGAAACGGTTGTCCAGTCTCTCGTGTCAAGGACAAGGAGCTGCAGCAGCACCGTCCCCGCCTCGACATTGCCGCGGCCGGCAACACTGTAGGCGACCTGCGCGGCGCCGTCCTGAAAGATGACCTTCGGATCGACCGACACGGTTCCGGAAATGGCCATGACCGGGACAATCGCGAACTCGGTGGCGGTCACCGCAACCCGCTCATTCTCGAGGAAAACTTCCATGGCGGCCCGGTAGCTGCCGGGAGCCGTGCGGGCGGTATTCCAGGAGGTGCTGATGCCGGCGCTCTCTTCTGGATAGAGATTGAACAATGCATGCTCTTCAACATGATGGACCACCGTGCTGTCTGAAACCGTCAACTTGACCTTCAGTTCGGGCAGAATCATATTGGCGCCCAGATTGGCAACGGAGAGAGCAAACTGGACCTCTTCATCAGGACCGTATTCCGTCTTGTTCGTGGTCAGGGAGGCGGCGACATCAAGATCGGGCAGCACCGTGAACGGCTTGACCGTCTCGCCGATGGAGCCGCCGTTGCTGTCCGCCAGGACCGTCCGGACCTGATACCTTCCGGCAAAGACCGAGCCCGCGCTCCAGTTCAGTGCAACCGTCTCGCCCGCGCCGTAAGGGAGCATTATATTCCGGTCGGCCAGTTCCTCGACCACGGCCTCCTGTTCGTCCTCAACCGTTACCGTCAGGCGGACGTGTGTTTCCGGTCCGCTGTTATGCAGGGCAACATTGACGGCGACCTCCTCGGCGCTCATGAAGTCCTGGCCGTTGAGGGTGGTTTCGCAGGTGACGCCGGCCTCTCCGGCCACGTAAAAATCGCGGGAGGCGCTGTTGTTGTCTTCCCGTGATTCGGCAATCTCGTGCCGGGGATCAAGAAGAACAAAGACCGTATTGGTGCCGTCCATGTTCGAGCTGTCCCAGTTCACGGCGAGCCACGCTTCCGCATGGGGTGCGAGCAAGGGGAGCGTCTCGGAATGAATCAGTTCGACGTTGTCCTCGGCATCCCAGATATAGAACTCGGCATGGACATTTTCCGCCGCCTTCGCGGAGCTGTTCCGGACCACGGCGCCGATGGTCGCCTCTTCACCGGCCAGCGGCGATTCGGGCAGAATAAAAATATCCTGGTCCAGGACCTCCAGGTCCGGCATGTCCGCCGCATCCACGTTCACAAATATTTCATCCGCCAACTCGCTGAAGTTGGCGGCCGTATCCTGCGCCCTGGCGGAAAAGATGTTCTGCCCTGGATGCAGGCCCACGGAAGGGAAGACAAAGGTGCCGGGAGGGATGATCCGGTGCAGGTCCGAGCCTATCCGGTAAAAGATCCCGGCGGGCAGCCAGTTGAAATCAACATCGATAGTTCCTGCGCAGGAGTGCTGCAACCGGTCTGGCGCCTGTCCGTCCGCCGGGACCAGGTGCACCTGGGTATTGCCGCCGGCATAGAGATAATAGGAAATCTGCCTTCCGTCCGGGGACCACTGCGGCTCAATCTCTATGCTTTCCGTTGTCGTCAATCGGCGGTCCTCGCCGGTTTCGATGTCGAGCACATGGATATCATAGGCCCCGTCGCGTTTTGCGGAGAAAGCAAGCGTATTGGCCTTGGGTGACCACTCTATCGAGGGGTAGGTGCGGGACCAGTCAACATCAGCCTCCAGGAGGGCAGGGGTCCCGCCGTCAGCATCCACCAGGTACAGATTGTACCGGTTGCCGTCAGGGTCCCAGATCAGGAACGTAATCTTTTGACCGTCAGGCGAGATTTCTGGAAAATACCCATCCAAACCGTGGGTGACCCGGGCGGTCTCGCCGGATGGCAAATCATGCGTCCAGATATCGTAGAACCCGTCACCTCGGTCGCTGTCAAAGACGAGTTTTGCGCTGTCAATGCTCCAGGCAGGCTCATATTCGTCAACATCCGCGGCCGTGGTCAATGGCGCGACAGTGCCGGCGGTTATGTCATATATGCCGATCCTCGACCAGCCGGCATCCTCATAGAGATAGGCCAGCTTGGTGCCGTCCGGGGAAATTTTGTGGTTCCAGCTTCCCTCTGGTATCTGATCGATGCGGGTCTCGACGCCGGTGGCCAGATCTTTACGGAAGGTGGAGTATTTGTAGGGGAATGCGGAGTTTTCCGTCAGTGAATAAAACACCGTTGTGCCATCCGGCGTGGCGACGGTTTCATAGGCGGAGAAATCGGTCAGGAAGGAGGATTCATGCACAGGTTCACTCCGTGCATCAACCGTGTCGATCCATTCCTGCTCGTGGATCAGGTCAACGGTTGCGCCTGCCTCCGTATAACCGACAATATCCACCTTGGCCGCCGGACTCTGATAGGGGCGGCCGCTGACGGTGGGCAGCAGAATACGCGGTTTTTCCGGGGGAACGACGTCTTGCGCAACCGCTGAATCTTCATTAGAGGCACTGCTTTCGTTACCGAACGAATCCATGGCCCGGACGATATAGAAATAACGTGTGCCGTTTTGCAGGCCGGAATCCCTGAAGCAGGACTCCAGGGTCATGCCGCCGGCCACCCGCGCATACGGTCCGCCCGCCACCTGGGAGCGATAGATTGGATAGCCGCCCACCGGATCAGCCGAAGGGTCCCAGCACAGATCAATGGCCCCGCCCTGGGGAACGGATTCCGCCCTCAGGTTTAACGGCGGGACAGGAAGCTGCTGCGCAATCACCGCAGGGCTTTCGTTGGACGGGCTGCTCTCGCCCCCGGTTTGATCGACTGCCGTCACCCGGTAGCGGTAGCTGTCGTTTTTCAGAGCAAGATCGCTATGGCTGCTTGCGGCGAGCAGGGACGAGTTGATTTTGACCCAGTCAAAGGCAGTTGCCCGGCGGTAGACGTTGTAGCCGGCAAGATCGGGCTCCGTATTGGCTGTCCAGAAAAGTGCGACATCGGCCTTATCAACCACGGCGACCAGTCCGGTGGGCGCTGCCGGCGGTATATCGTAGATCACCACGAACGGGGCCGAGGGCAGACTGACATTGTGGTCAACATCAGTTGCCACCGCGAAAAGGGTGGTGCTTCCCTCTGCGAGAGAGACCGGGTGCGCAAACCGACCTCTGGCATCCGCCTGGGCAGTTCCGAAGGATTCGGCTCCCGAGGGCAGGGTTCTGAAGATTTCCACCGTTGCGGCCGGGACAGTTGAGCCCTCAACGGTGATCTCGCCGGTATGGACCGGGCTTTCCGGCTGTGCGAGCACCGGCGTAAAGACAGTCGCCGTTACCCGGCTTTTTTCGCTTTCATTTCCCGATGCGTCAACTGCGGTGATTTGATATTCATATTCGCCGTTTTGCAGCCCGGCGGTGGTGCCGGCAGGGTCGATGTATGACGGGTCCGGCAGCAGTTGGGTGTTCCGCTTTACGCTCCCTGTGCCAAGATACACGTTATAACCGGCCAGATCCCCTTCCTGGTTCTGCTGCCAGGACAACGCAACAAAGCCGCCATTGACCCTGGCAACAATTGCGGCGGGCGGGGATGGCGGCGTGACATCCTGGAAATGAACTTCCACCTCCTGCGGGTTCGCATCAGTCAGGCCGCCCAGGTCCGTGGCAACGGCGCGAAGAAGGTGGGAGCCATTTTCCCAGCCCAGCGCAGAGGGATCAAGATCGACGGCATAGGGCCTCCGGGTCAAGACGCTGCCAAGATCTGTCCAGAGGCTCGCGCTGCTTGCCCGATACTGGAACCTGACCATGGCGATATCCGAATCTTCCGACTCGGCTCTGACAGGGATGGGCCTGTCGAACTCCAACCCGGCAGAGGGGGTAATAATATGCAGATGCGGGGGACGGGTATCCAGCGGCACGGCAATGGTGTTGGACTGATCGCTGCTATTGCCGGCACGGTCCATGGCAACCAGATAATACACATGGGTCCCGTCCGGCACGTTGACCTCCGCAAAATCGAGTCCGGTGATCAGGTAGGGTGTCAAATCGCCGACCACCGTGCCGGATTCGTTTGCCAGCTTTCCACCGCGATACACCAGATACCCTGCCAGGTCGGGTTCACTGTTTGCCTGCCAGGTCAGCGCAACCGACGAACCATCAGGGATGGCGGTGAGCAGGAGCGGCGCGGCGGGGGGCGTGTTGTCCACGGTAACCTGAATGCTCTTGCTGGTGACGTTGCCGTTCAGGTCTTCCGCTTCCAGTTGGATGGTATAGAGCCCTTCGGCAAGGTTTATGGCGTCCCAGCGGACCAGGAGGCCATGCGCTACCGGTACCGGCGATTTCCGCAGCATCTGCCATGATTGCGGATTCTCGCCGGCACCGCAGAATACCCGGTACTCCTTAAAATCCTCAGCACTGTATGCCCGGCCGGTAATATCGACATAGTTGCCCACCCTGCCGCCGTTTCGTGGAGAAGTAATCATCGCCTCCGGCGGAGTGAGGTCCACGGTGAATACCATCCGATTCGAATCCCCGCTCTTCCAACCGGCCAGGTCAACGGCCCTGACCGTATAGGAATAGACCCCCGCCTCCAGCCCCTGATCGAGGAATTCGGTTTCATGAAGCAGCGCGGAATTAATTTTGACGTAATTCCTGTACAGATTGAACCCGACGAGGTCAGGTTCTCCATTCCCCTGCCAGCGCAGGGAGACATCGGAGGACCCCTCGAGGCTGCCGGCCAGCAAGGGCGGCGCCGGCCGCGACGTATCTATGGTGAAATTCACCTGCTGTGCCGATGCCTGGCTCAGAAAATCCTCGGCCGCAAGGCGGAGGCAGTAGACGCCGTCGGCCGGCAGCGTCTGCAGGGCGGCGATCTTGCCGTCCTGGATCGATTGGCTGCCGGTCCTGAGCACGGACCAGTTCGTTGCGGTTGCACAGGCGGAGCCGGCCAGCTGCAGGGTATATTCCCTGAGAAACGGATCGCTGACGGTCCCGATAACAGCAAAGGGCTCCCTGACAAAATCGCCTTCTTCGGGAAGGGCGAGGGCAATTTCAGGGGGGTGGTTATCAACGTGAATCACCACCTGGGCAGCGCTTTCACCTCCGGCCTTGTCCAAGGCGGTAACCCGTACCGTATAGTCGCCATCGGCAACCCCCTGATCCGGCCCCACGGACCAGGTCGCCAGCAGGTTGTCCGGCGGCAAATTGTGCCCGGAAGCAAGATCAACCCACTGGCTCGGATTTGTTCCTGAACCGTACTGGACCCGGTAGGACAGCAGATTGACCTCATCGATGCTGCCCCTGATGGGAATCAAAGTCTGGGACCCGCCGAAATATTCCCCTGCAACAGGGCTTTCCAGAGTGATTCGTGGTCTGGTTTTATCCACGGCGAAGGAAACTTTCTCGCTGCCGGCATTATCGGCAGCGTCTCCGGCATCAACGTGAATTGCATAAGCGCCATCGGGCAGGTCAAGGGTTTGGGAGAAGACAATATCGCTGCCGTTAATCCTCGACCCAAGCAGAGAGGAATCCTGCCCACCGGCGAGGAGGGTGATTTGATATTCACGGAGATTCGGGTCTCGCAGCCTCCCCTGCACATCCACCAACCCATCATGATAGGAGGATTCAAGGGGGGCAGTGATAGTGATGGCAGGGGGTAAGGTATCCTTGACAAGGGTAATTTTCTCCACCTGAACGACAAACGGCGGGGTGATGCTTTCCGCGGCCACTTTAAGGCGGTAGCTTCCGTCAGGAACAGTATTACCGCCTGCATCCAGGCCGGCCCAATGGAACTGATGGGTGCCGGCAAGGGTGTTCGGGGTGCTTTGGCCGACAACGTGACTGCCCAGGCTATCTTCCAGGGTCAGCACGATGTTCGCCGTATCGGTCAATTCATAGGTGACGGTTGTCGTTTCACGTTTTCCATCATTGTTGGGGGAGAATATTTTGGGGTCCGCTTCAAGTTTGCTGATCAACCGGGGTCGGGTTCCGAAACTGACCGGCAGGCTCGTTGAACCTGTATTTCCGGCGCCATCAATGGCGCTGAGGACAAGCGCCCAGTTTCCCTCAAGGCCGTAGGTATTCCAGACGCCGAGGATGCCGTTGTCCACAAAAATATTGCCCGCGTTGAGGAGCACCACCGAGCCACTTGCCTCTTCCCGGGCCCTGAGCTGAAAGCCTGTGAAGTGGACATCGGTGACGTTTCCCACCACCTCGGTGAAGACATCCAGCGGTTCGCCCACGCCCGGGAAGACAATAATGGTTGTGGGCGGGGTGTTGTCCACGGTGACCGGAAACGTTTCCTGCTGCACGTTGGCGCATGCATCTCGGGCTTCGACACGTATCTGGTATGTACCGTCCGGAACGGTTTCGCCGGCGTCATCAAGCCCGTTCCAGGTTATCATTCCTGAACCGTGCCCAACCTCCTGGTCTGAAACAAGGGTCCTGACAAGCGCATTCTCGTTCCAGACCGTTATCGCCAGGACCGCACCCCCGCCCACCTGGTATTCGACCGATGCCTCGTCCTGGATCCCATCGCCATTGGGGGAGAACAGGGTTTGATTTACAGCAGCAGTCAACAACGTGTTGTGCAACGCCATGTCGACCTGGGTGACAAAGCAGGAGGAATTGCCGGAGTTGTCGGTCACCATGAGCCGCAGGGAGTATTCTGTCGGCGATAATCCCTTGACATCCCAGCTTTCGAGGTAGCCTTCGCAATCATTGCCGAAGGGGCCGCAGGCAATTCCCTTTGCAATATCGAACCACCGGCTCGGGGTACGGCCTTGCCCAAAACTCAGGGAATACGAGGCAACACCGTTGGCATCGCGGGCAATACCTTTCAAATTAGTATACTCAAAGACTTCCCCCAGATCATTCACTACCCGCCGGGTACTGAATGGTGCGGACGGGGCGGGACAGGTAATGCGGGCCTCGGGAAGTGTCCGGTCGACCAGGATCACACTTCTTCTGAATTCTTCGATCACCGACTCTCCGTAAACGAGGGACACTCTGACCGGGTGCTCTCCTTCAGAGAGGCCGGCCGTCGCAAGGATGACCCGACCCCAGCCGTCAGAAGCGGGCGAAAACTCCTTGAGAAAACGCCACGCCCCGTTTTCTTCCAGATAATAACGCACCTTATCCGGCAAGACCTTTGGTTCATCATAGGGACAATAATCAACAGCGATCGTTGCCTTGCCTTCATTCACCGAATTGCACGGGGCTTTTTCATTGCCGGACGAAACGGCCAACGTTGTTTTGCTGCATGGCCTTTTATCAGGAGGAGGGCGGCCTCCTCCTCCATTTCCCTGACACTGTTGCGGCTCGGTCAATTCATTGCTTATATACACAAGGCCATTCTCGCCGGACCCGACAAAACGCAGCGGATATTCATGCCCTTCCGGCATGGTATCGGGAAAAGGGGCCGCAAACTGATAGGGAAAACCGTCGAATACTGCATATTCAGCAAAATCCTCCCATGATGCGGCACCGGCTTCCGACTTTGTCGCCTGAAGCGTTACTTGTACCAGGCTTTCCGGCAGATCCACGGTCAGATCGATCAGGGCGGGAGCCAGGCTGCCGGGAGGGATGCAGCCCATGTCGGCCCTGAATACCGGCGGATTGAAGGCGACGGAGTTGGTGTAATATTCCATGCCCCCTGCAGCGGCAATTTTTATCCTTACGGCCGCAATGTCTTCAGGAACAAGCAAGGAAGTATCGAAGGCCAGCTCGATTTCGCCTTCCGGCGGATCAACTATCTGCCCGGCATCGTGCCACTGCATGTGCATCCGGTACTGGACGGTCGCGGAACTTATCCTTTCCCTGAGGGTTTCGACCATGGCAAGGGAATGGACGCCGGGAGCAATATAGTTAAGCGGTAAAAAGCCTAATGATTCACACCGGCCGGGAATCTCACTGTTCTCCAGGTTGACTCTGTTCCCGTCCCATCGGGCGAGAACAAGCAGTTCCAGGTTGAACCGGGCGGCAACAATACTCCGATTGCCGGCAAGATCCTCAACCGCGATCCGGAAGGTAGTGTTGCCGAGAAAGCCTATGGACGGAGAGGTTTCCGAGGTAAAAGACTGGATCGATACCGGCAAGGGGTCAATCCCGCTACCGGTATTGAGGAGGGCCGTCTCGCCGGACTTGAACTCATACCACTCCTGAGGGTTGTCCCCCACAGCGTACGATACGGTCCAGGACTCCAGATTTGCATCCAGAGCCAGCCCTGAAAGGAGTGAACGCAGGGCAGGATTTTTTTCGTCCCCACATTCAACATCGCTGAATTCCAGGCGGGCATCCGGAGGGGTGGTGTCGACCTGCACCATAAATTCATAGTCAAAGAGCCGGATCGTATACAATCCATCAGGCGCAATGCCCCCCCACTCGTCCCGCCCGTCCCAGATGATGCCGTATTCACCCGGCAGAGCATGGTCCTGATAGAATGTCTTGATGAGCCTGCCGTCCTCAGCATGGACTGACAGTTCAAGATGCACCGGTTCGTGGACGGTGTAGTTGAGGCCAACAGTGTCCTTGATCCCGTCGCTGTTGGGAGAAAAAAGCTCCCCGGTTGGATAGATATCTGTGACGCTGAATTTCCGGCCCCAGGTGACCACCTTCCTGTCCCAGCCGGTATTGCCGGCCTTGTCTGTAACCGTCAGGCGGACGAGGAAGGAGCCTTCGTCAGGCGGAATCCAGGTGGCAAGGAGACCGTCCACAACCGGCTTATCCGCAGGGGGGGCAATGATGCGCCATTCGCCGGGAGTCTTCTGATCGGCATAGGCAAGTTGCCAGTGAGCGAAATTGAGGTCTGCCGCAATCCCCTGCAAATTGATCGCGGTATCTGTCTTGGTGGTCCGAAGATCGGCGGTCAGGTTCAGCAGGGAACCGGCAGCCTCAAAATGAGAATATTTTTTCGTAGACCTGTTGTAGCCGCTCAGATACGAAATGAATCTTTTGCCGGGAGAAAGGGCAAGCCTGTACGCATCGGTGCCTTCGAGGAAAAGGGTTCTTTCTCCATTTTCAATGTTAAAGGCGATGACTTGTTCCTGTTCCCCGTAATAAAATGCCAGAAAGGCCTTGTTATTCAGCCAGTTCCACTTTGGAACTTCCAGAAAGCTCGGGCCGGGGCAATCTTCCTCCGCAGGAGGCCAGATCTTATAGTGGGCCGGTATGGCAGAGTACTCCCAGGTGGCCGGATCACAGCCCCAGCTGCCGAATACAAAGAGTTCGGTTGCCTGGGTTTCTCTGTCAAAAGAAACGGTGGCGTTGGTAGCATCATTTATGACAATTTTGCCGGCATCAGGGGTTAAAGACGGATAGGGCCAATCAATTTGAAGCATGTCCGCACCCTGACATCTGCCATAGATATCGCAAAGTATATAGTCCACAAATGGATAGTCTTTCCAGGCAAAGCCGGCGAGGAAGTATCCATTTTCAAGAAGGGGAGGTACCGAATGGGTTCCTGTTGTTCCATGTTTTATGCAGCCACCGAATTGATACCAGCTCCAACTGTTCGGGCTTTCTACATTTTCAGCGATAAGCATGGGAAATTCAGGTGCATTGAGGTCTACTGCCCAGCTATCGATTAACAGGCTGGTTTCATTGAGATCCCGGACCAGAATCCTGCTCGAGCCGTACCAGTCAAAAAAAACGGCAGCGTTTTGGATTGGCAGCACCTCCTGCAGACTGCCGTCAATATCCGCCACCACTGCATGGGTTCTGTCGGAGAAGACAAGTTTCTTGCCGTCCGGTGCCCAAGTCAGCCGGTGTTGAGAGTCAAAGCCGCTCCCCCAATCAGGGGAAAAGGTTGTTCTGCCGGTCCCGTCGGCGCCGATGATGGCGAAGAAATGGTGCGCGGCGTTCTGATCGTACAGCTTGTAGGCTATATGGGCGCCGTCAGGCGCAGGAAAGATATCGGTAATACTGTAGTGGTCTCCTTCCAGATAATGAAAGGAATCGAGCAGGACGAGGTCTTCTCCGTATCGATTGACAGACCACAACTCCTGTTGAAGCACCTGTCGTGTCGATTTGTTATATTTTTCCAGGATGAAGGCAACGGTATCGCCGTCGTCCGACAGGGCAAAGCCGGGATTGACCTGATCGCATTCAAGATATTGCCAGACAGTGGAGTTACAGTCGCTTTTGTTGGGGAGATAACGATAGCCGATGGCAGGATCAGCATCTTCACTCCAATCAGGAGGGACGAGGCGGGTAATTTCTTTTCCTGCCGGGGAAATCGAATAAAGTCCTGTCTCAAATTCGGGCAACTCCGGCTTCTTTTTTTCAAGGTGAAAAACTACGCCGCTGTCATCCGGGAGCCAGTTGTATTTATTGTCACCCAGCAAAAAGTCAGTTCGCGTCGCATAGAGATAGGGAGTGCCAAAGGCCTTCAATAATGGGGAGCGATTCGTATCCACCGTCACCAGGAGGCTGGCGATGATGGTTCCGGTTTCGGCAAGGACCTGGATGCGGTACTGCCCGTCGTCAACGACCCGGCCCCTTTTGTCAAGGCCGTCCCAGGTCAGGGACACATATGTGGTGGCGCTGTACTCAGGACCGGCGAACTTTCTGACGACCTCACCCCCTTCATTCACCACTTCCGCCGTTACATTACGGGGCACCGCAAGCCGGCAGCCGAATCGCGTGGAGTCTTTTATCCCGTCGCCATTGGGCGAAATGTAATTATTCGACAGCCAGAGGTCTCCGTTTTGGATCCCGACGCTCCGCACCGCACTGTTGTTTGTTCTGTTCCGTTCAAGAATGGTGTTTTCCGGATCGACGATGACCTCGACATCAATGATTCCAACCTTGCCTTCCGTCTCAAAAACAAACGATGCTGCTTCCTGGCTGTTGCCTCCAATTTCTCCAATCGTTGCAGTTCCGAGCAAGTCGCTTCCCGCGCGGAAAGCCACGGGAATGTTTACGGCCGGCTGCTCCCCCTTGTTCTGGACTACCGCGGAAACAGAGACCGAGTCCCCTTCCCGCGGCGCCTCAGGGCTGAAGGATATCGACGTGTTGCTGACGGCAAAATCAGGCAGGCTCAGGACCTGCAAGGTCGCGAAGGCGGTGTTGTTGTCCTCGCTGATTTCATCAATTCCATCTTGCGGGTCTAGGACAACAGTGATCACCCTTTCCTCTGCCCCCGGGATATTTGTCCAGTCAAACCCCGTATCCGTACTCTCGCCCGGGGAAACAACAGGGATTGCGACTGACCCGAGAAGAGAACTGACGATTTCTCCCGGCACGCCATCGTAAAAATCCACCTGCACATCTGTTGCCGGAGAAAAACCCCTGTTACGCACCTTGGCGCGCAGGGAGGTATTGCCCCCTTCCAAGGCAGGGGCAGGATCAAATGAAATATCGGCAAAAGAAAGCGAAAGGTCAGGCTTGGTGGACGCCCTGACATCGATTGTGACCGTGGCGGCATTGTTGTCTTCAGTCACCTCGGCAAACGCTTCATGCGGATCCAGAACAAGCGAGAGGGAAATGCTGGCACCTGAAATCTCCGGAACCCAGGCAAGAGATAGGTCAACGCTTTGCCCTGCCGGCAGATCGATGGTTTGCGTGGCGACAGTGATTGGACCGTTCCCCCTGTCCGCGACGAGATGGAGCGGGACGCTGAAGGCATCGATCGTTCCGTGGTTTGCTATTGCGGCGTTGACGGAGAGAGGCTCAAAAATATCACCGGCTGGAGGGGAGACAGAGATACCATCCGGAACAATCGCAAAATCATAGGTCGATTCCGGGAAGATTATCCGCAGGGCCGAGTTGTTCTGCTCGCTGGACTCCTTGATCAGGTTGTCCGGATCGACGGCCACGGAAAAATGATACGGTCTGCCGGCGGTTATCGATGCAGGAAAGACCACCGTCTCCGACGACTGACCGGAAATGGAGATCGATTGTTCCCCGATCTTGCTCGAATCATATTCGGCTCCCTCATACAGAACAACCTTGACCTCGGCTACATCTGATATCCCTGGCATTCCGGAATTATGGACGGTAACAGCCAGGCTCAGGGGTGACGGCAAAGAAGTGATTATCTCGGGCGAGGGGACCATTTCCGCCGTACTGACGGAAAGGTCCGGGTCCCGGGTCGTAATCCAGACGGCCTGTAACGCCAGCGCGGTCTGATAGGTGCTGGCCTGCCAGCTGCCGTCCTTTGCCTGACGACCGAGGAGATACGACAAGGCCTGATCGGTACCCTCGGATGTTATGCCCATCTGCTTGAGGGCAATAAGGGTTCGTGCCGTGTTGTATACGGTGCCGGGTCTGTTGTCGAACCCGCCGTCAGGGTTCTGTTTGGAGTATACCCAGGACAGGGCGTTGTGAATGGGCACATCAAGCTGATGCTGGTTCCTGAAAGGAAGAAAAGCGGTAAGGACCTCAATGGTTGTCTGGACAGTACTGTGCCCATCGGTTCCCCAGCCGCTGTCGGCATTTTGTTCACGCAACAAATACGTAATGGCCAAGCCTATTGCCGGGGATGACGACTCGCCCGCTTCAAATAAGGCCTGCAAGGCCAGGGCGGTGTCGGCAGGGGTGCTGCTGTACGGCCCGTTGCTTCCCCATCCGCCGTCACTGTTTTGCCGGTCAATGAGGTCCGCGGCCAATGCCGCGACATCATGGCCCGAATCGCTCAGCTGGGCGATTTTTCTGGCTAAATAATCAAGATTGGCGGTGCCGGTGTTTTCAAGCCAGGAAAGGCCTTGCGCCTTTGCCTCCACGGCGGTCGTAAAATGAGCTAATGCGTTCAAAACCATTGACGTATCCCTGGGCGCAGTGAAGGGACTGTCCTGCCAACTGCCGTCGTTTTTTTGATGCGCCAACAGCCAGGCCACTCCGTCATTGATTTCGGGAGGTGCGGTTCTCGGGTCTATCGGCGGGGTATCCGGGCCGGGGTTTCCGGGGAGATCTTCAAAGGGATCGTTGTCAATGACAATTTTTGCCAAACCATTGGTCAACCCGGAATACCACAGGGACCAGCTTTGCATGATGGCCCGTATTTCATGGAGATCATCCTCGGAAAAGGTCCCGGGCCTGGTGATGAAGATGCAGCCGACCCTGAATGTCTTCTGGGAATCGGCAGCGCTTGGAATACGCTCCCCTTCGGCCGCGATGATCTGATCAATTGAAACGTATTGGGGCGTTCCTTCAATGGTGACGCCCGGTTCCGGCAATCTTTGCGGGTCGATTTCCGGGTTGGTAATCAGGAGCATGGGAGGAACCTCGCTCCTGTCGATTAATCCCATGAGATACATATCAAGGGGGCTGTAGTATCTTCTTCCCGCATGAGAGGTGAACGTGCCGTTGCCGTTGTCCAGCCAGCGGTTCCCGTATTCCAGGGATCCGGCAGTGTCAAGAAGAAAGCTCCAGTGATATCCGCCCCTTCCCAACAGATCAGTGCTGATGCTGTTATCGTCTCTCCTGAACGTGACCTTTGCAGCCCACCGGTGCAGAAGTTCGTGGCTGAGGGTGCCCAAAGTGTCCGAAAATCCAGGAATCAGGGGGTCGGACACCAGGGATTGAATGTTGCCCATGTCGATGGTGCCCTGCAGCACACCGTTGCTGCTAAAGAGAGAGGAGTTGTCGGCCAGTTCTATCCCGATCCCTTGGACATCGTTTTTTATCCGCTGATAAAAGGCTGATGCTTCTTCCAGCGGCATCAGGAAATCGAAATTCGAAAAAATCACCAGAAAATCATAGTCGTCGGGGTAGGTTTTATAGAACTCCCTGGTGATTATCTGCCTGGGAGCCGAGTTGATTGAGCCGTCAGGCAACTCGGCATCATAGTTCCCGGAAACCTCGTAAACAGCAATATCGAGTGAATTCTTCAGGGGGATAACAGTGAAATCGGCACAGTTGACATGAGAAACCGAGAAAGATACGAACAGGAAAATCGTACAAAGTGCCGCATGTGTTTTTTTTCGAAATCTCATGCAAAGGCAGTTTGCAACAGCTCTATTCATCATAAATTCAGGTAGATATAATGCGATCCAGCCTTGTCGCCGTCCGATGCTGAGTGTATTATTGTATATTTTGATACTAATAAAAAAATTAATTATACTTAAATCATACTTATGTCAAACTGATTTTTATAACATTTTGAACAGGTGAATATGAGATTGTTTCTCAAGAAACTGATTCGGCTGGGGCGGGTCGGAAAAAATGGGGGCGTCTATATCAATGGCGGTAAACTCGAACTGCATGCGAAGTTTCCGGATGGCCAGGATATAGAGATTAAGCAGTTCAACCGCGCTTAAAGTCCGAACTGTACATACTGAAGGCGTAAGGCGACTGACCCCAACCAGTCGCCTTTTTCTGAACGGGACCGGGTGCGCGACCGTGAGCAGCCTAAACAACCTGCTGCAGGGTGTGCCGGTCGCCGTGTTCTCGAGCAGCGGCCGGGATCAGTCCCTGACCGTCACCGCCAGGGGCACGTACGAGCCGCTTTCCTGGAGCGATGTTGGGAGGAAAAATATATTTGTCCCCTTATCCAGGTGTCAAGAATAAAGATTTGACCCCACCATACACCCATACATCTCCCTTGATCTTGTGTCGGGAAATGGCCTATAAGGGAAAATGAAAGGGAAAATTCGGGGCGGGTATCCTGTTATGAGCCCGGCTAAAAAATGCGATTTCGTATCACCAGGGGGCAGCGACGCTGCCCATCCCGCAAGGAGGTTTCAATGAAAATTCTGCGAATCTGTTGTCTGGCACTGTGCGGGCTCGTCGCGCTGTCGGTCCCGGTCACCGCCGCCGAATCGAACTACCCTGAAATGATGCTGATTCTCGATGCCTCTGGTTCGATGTGGGGCAAGGTTGGCGGTGAGGCAAAGATCGAGGCGGCGCGCAAGGTATTTGCCGAGATCATCCCCTCCATCCCTGCCGAGGTCAAGGTTGGCCTGACCGCCTATGGCCACAACCGCAAAGGTGATTGCGCCGATATCGAGACCCTTGTTCCCCTGGGCGGAGACCGGCAGGCCATCCTCCAGATGATCAACAGCCTGCAACCGAAGGGGAAGACTCCGATTGCCGATTCGATCAAGATGGTGAGCGAAACCTTGAAGGCCAAGGAGAACGAAACCATGATCGTATTGGTCAGTGACGGGGAGGAAACCTGCAACCCCGATCCATGCGGGGTCGTGCGCCAACTCAAGGCCTCGGGCATCAAATTTGTGCTGCACGTGGTAGGCTTCGATGTCAACAACATGCAGCGGGATCAACTGACTTGCCTGGCGGAGGCCGGCGGCGGTGACTATTACAGCGCCGCCGATTCCCAGGCGTTGCTCAGTTCGCTGCAGCAGGTCCGCAAGACCGTGGAGGTCAAGGTTCAACAGGCGAAGACGGCGACCCGTTCGATGGCAACCGGGTTGGGAAAGCTGCAGATCAGCATTCCGGAAAAGGGTCGCGTCAGCGTCAACGCCTTCAAACTGATCCGGCTTGAAGACGAAAAAATCATAAAAACCATTTCCGAGCCTCCCGCCGAATCAATCCACCCCCTGCCGGCGGGGACCTATCGGCTGATCGCCGGCTTCGCCAACGTCAACAACAAGCCCGACTCGGAAGTTTCCTTCGGGGAATGGACCGTCATCGGCGGTGCGACCACCGTCATCGACCTGGGGATCCTGACGATCAACATAACCCCCGAACTCGCCAGGATGGCGACCGGGGCAGTGATCATCACCAGCAAGGAGAATCCCTCCTTCAACCTCGCCGTAGCCTACAACGACAATGACTACTATCTGTACAAGCCCAAACCGCTGCCGGCCGGAACATACGATCTGAACGTCCACTACAAGAAAAGCTACCTCTACCTGACCGAGGAAACGCCGATTCTTCTTGTCCCTGACGTTGTCATTCCCGCGGGCGGCGAGGGCGCCGCCACAATCGATTCCGGCATTCGGCTGAAAAAACCGGCTGCGGGTGGACTCGACGGTTTCGAACTCATTTCCGTCGAAGAGAATTGGGGCCCGTTGCGGGTCGTCAAGGCGAAAAACGGCGATTATCCGCTCTGGATGGAGTACGGAGTGCCTCCCGGAACCTACCGTCTGCAGGGCTATCTCGAGGGTATGACCGAACCGATGCCACTGGTCGAGGGCCTGCAAATTTCCGCCGGCGAGCTGCTAGAAGTGGATACCGGACTGTAAAGGCCGAGATGCCGGCGTTGAATGGAGAGTGATTTATTCGTAGCTTGATGATACTTGTTCGTTAGCGTCTTACGCTGCGCGCGGTGAATTATCATTGAGCAACTTTCCGCCAATCATTGCCATAATTGGAGCGAAGGCCAAAAAATGAAGTTGCTTGGAAGCGTCTCGCGACCCTTGCGGTGCGATTTGTTACAAAGAAAGTTTTAGTCATTTTTTTTCGATGGGGCGACAAAACCTCAAAAATCAGAAAAATGAAATTTCAATTAGTCAACGTGAACGAACTTGGAAGTTAACAGAATACACTCTCAAGAGGAATGTTAGATGAAGAAATTTTTGTTTATCGCGTGGCTCGTTGTTATCCAGTTTTTGTTGATAGCTGCACAAACATCTGCCATGGCAGCCAGCTATAACGTGACGACCAGCTTGACGGATCCAACATGCGACACATCTGTAGGCGGATATATTGATCTCGAGTATTATGGAATTTTTCCTCAGCCCTCTGTGCAAGGCAATGCATTGTGGTTTACTGCATTTACGACGGGAGATCCCATTCAATTTTTTGGCTCGACCTATACGAACGGGGTATCCTTTACAGATGACGGTTTTGCTTTTTTAGCCGGCAATCCGGGAACAACACCGGGAACGCCCCAGGCGCTGCCGAATGCCGCGGCTCCAAACGCCCTTCTTGCAGCTCTTTGGCATGATTTTGAAGTCGTATACGATGATGGCTCGGTCTCCGGATCAAGGAGAGGAATATCCTTGGCGACGGAAGGCGGCGTGTCCGGTGCGATAGTAATAGAATATGACGGAGTTCAATTGGCAGAGACCACCGATATAATTGGTGATTTCGAAATCATCATAGACAGGAGAGAGGGAGCAAAGGATATTATTTTTGCTTACGACAACCTGAATCAGTCGTTGCTGGGCAACACGTTTACCGTCGGTATCGAAAACGAAGCCGGTGATCAGGCCTATACCATGATCAATAATGCGGCTGCGACAGGGGTGCTGGTGAATGGGCTGAGAATCTGTTTCGATGCTGTCCCGACCTACACCATCGGCGGCACGGTAAGCGGTTTGGCGACTGGGAACAGCGTTGTTTTGCAAAATAATAATGTGGATGACCTGACGGTTACCGCTAACGGCGGTTTTGTCTTCCCCGTTGCCCTTGATGACGGCAGTTCCTATGCTGTCACCGTAGTAACGCAACCGGATGACCCCGATCAATTTTGTACGGTTGTCAATGGCACGGGGACCATTTCCGGCGGGAATGTGACGAATGTGGATGTAACATGCAACACCAAGTTCCCCTGGTCGATGTTTCTGCCTGCCATTGAGAATCAGAAGCAGCAATAGCCAGACCTTCTGGAATTCTGAGTTTGCCTGGCAGGGTAAGGAAATTTTGCTCGAGACCGGGACCGGGACCGTCATCGGCCTGGGCAACCTGCTGCAGGGTGTGCCGGTCGCCATGCTTTCCATCATCGGCCGGGATCAGATCTTGAAAAAAATAATGAAATCCGTTGCCCGAATGATCGGACAACGGATTTCACAACCTGGTTTCTTCCCCGACCGGTCACACAGACTAATCGTGGGGCTCGAGCCCAAAAACCGGGACTGCTTCTGCTTACTGTTTTATAGAGGTTACCAGCAGCAGAGAATTTGCAGTTGCCGCGCTTGCCTGAATAAAAAGGGTCTTGCCCAGGCTCAAGGCAGTCAGAATCGTTGCATAGGTGGCATCGGTATTGTTTACATCCAGAAAATACTGGACCGGGACACCTGCCGCGCCGCAGGCATTGGCTACGGTCGGCTTGACCTTCACAAAAAGGCCGGAGGCCGTGTATGGGGTGGTCCCCGTCGAGACAATCTGCATGCCGTCACAGCTTACCGCGCCAAACGAAGTGCCGGCGGACATTACCATTGCCGCCATGCCCAAAATCGCCAACATCACATTTTTTTTCATCAGGAGCCTCCCTTTTGTCATTTTCGTGTTCATTCCATTATCCTCCGGTTGGTGAGTTGTGCACAACGCACGGTGTAACTGTCTATATGTTTCCATTGCGGCTATTGCCCCCCGGTTTGCTGGGGATGAATAAAAGCCGGAGTGAAACGTAAAATTGATGATGCGTCATTTAACCCAAGCTGCCTGGTGGCCTCGTCCGGGTCATTGCTGGAGATAGCCAGGCATCCGGCATCGATACCCTCGTCCACCGGCGCTCAGATGAACTCCGTGCTGGTCGGGGCACAGAGGCTGATCGCCGTGACATTCAGGTTCGCAGTATCCAGGTTCTGGATGACGGCGTTCAGGGTAGCCGAACCGCCCACCGCCACTGCGCCAAAGTCGAGTACAAAAGGATTGAGGCTGATGTCGGCAACAGGGGCAACAGGGCAACCCACCGTATCCTCCGCGTCAATCAGGCCGTTGCAGTTGTTGTCAATCCCATCGGTACAGTTTTCCGGGCACCGGGATTGACAGCCGCGTTCGCATCGTTGCAGTCAACCGGGCCGCAGGCGCCGCCCACCAGCGCATAGGTATCGCCATCACTGTCGGTACATACCGGGGCCAAGGGACAGAAAAAATCCGTCAGGGTGGTTCCGCCTGCCAGATAGGCGGTTTTTGCCGGGGTGGGCGGTCCCGGGAAACCACCACCAGCTATTTGGCACAAAGTACAGGACCCGGAGTACGGAGTAGCAGGGGCGCAGAGGGTATTCACATTTGTCCCGTATTCGTCAATGGAAAAACCGGTTGTTGACGATATCAGCACTGCTCCCGCTCCAACTGTAATACAAGTTAATATTGTTTTCTTCATGGGTTGATATTTTCCCACAATTTCGTTCTGATTACACCCGATCCTCAGCCGACTTTAAGGAACAAATAATGTTCCTGCTTCCCGGGAAGAATAGGCCTTATGGATTCGCTGGTCCTGTATGATTCTGAGCAAATCATGTGCCATATCCAGAACCTGAATACTTTCTAAAACAATATCAGGAGGTTGTTCATACAATTTACTTATATCAAGCAACTGAGCCATTCGACCAATTCTTTCCCAGTCTCATTGTGCAGGAATACTGTCCGATATGACCGGACAACAGGATCCCTGCCTGAGAGCCTTACTGAGCTGATGCACCTTTTTCTGCCGCGATCAATATTGCGGTCATCAGGGTAATATTCATACCTGAATTCAAATTGAAAGCGGCTTTCATTGTTTCATTTCCAGTGATTGTATCAATAAACAAATTGCCGTTGAACTGAGCTTTCCCGATGAATCCGTCAAATCTTGATCCTGCCCGCGGAACAGCCCTATAGTTGATTTCCGAACCTATCGAGTTGGGCAGGGAACATGATTGGACCCCTACAGATATTTTGTCACACAGAATGGTTCATGTTGCAGTATCGCAAATGGAAAAAAGACCGGACTCGCTTCTAAGTTCACTCAGTCAGTACAAAGAGGCCTTGGGCGATAAGCTCGAACTCCATGCGAAGTTTCCGGATGGCCAGGATATAGAGATTAAGCAGTTCAACCGCGCTTAAAGCCCAAACTGTACATACTAAAGGTACAAGGCGACTGACCCCAACCTGTCGCCTTTTTTCTGATCGGGACCGGGGGCGCGACCGTGAGCAGCCTAAACAACCTGCTGCAGGGTGTGCCGGTCGCAGTGCTTTCCAGCAACGGCCGGGATCTGTCCCTGACCGTCACAACCAGGGGCACGGGCGAGCCGCTCTTCCAGCTCTCGGCCGGCAGCTATCTGTTCCGGAGGAAAAATTTATCCGTCCCCTTTTCCGGCTGTTCCAAATGGGGTCAACAACATTTTCGAAGTCAGCATATTTGACTTCTTCTGCCCCCGGATCATATACTTGATTATCTGTGGGTTTAAGTTTTTTGCGCTCAGGAGTGCAGGCTGGCGGAATGGTCAGGGTTGCGCATTCCTCGATTAGAGGGGGCGTGTACTTTCCCGCTGGGGAGGTGACCTGGTTTTTTTCAGATGTTGGTTTTGACAAGTATTTTAATCTCGACTGCCAGAAGCTTCAGGGGCCGTAATCGTCGTTTAGAGAAAGGGGACAGACCGCTGCCCCTTCCATCTTTTCCCGGATCAGGATTGACGGCTGCACTCTAAAGATTTTGCATGGAGAGGATTATGAGCATACGATTAATTGTCATCTCATTTATTATCTCTGTCTCAATGTTGGTCATGTTGTCTGCTCGAGGATCAACAGCAGCATCAAATAAATTAGGCGCCATCGCCATCGGGGCTTCCGGTGAAGACATCAGCGCGATCGCCAATGCAGGGGCGGTGAATATCATTAACGTTTCTGCATATGGTTTGAGCAGTGCCAATAATACGATATGGTATCAGGGCTTGGCAGGGATTGCAGGAACTCCTGAAGGACTCGATCAATTCGGCTCAGCGCTTGCGGCCGGCGATTTCAACAATGATGGCTTTGTTGACCTGGCGGTCGGGGTAATCAGAGAGGGCACCGGTGCATATGCTAATGCAGGGGCGGTGAATATTATCTACGGCGCAACAGGCGGATTAACCAGTGCCAACAATAAGATCTGGTACCAGGGATTAGACGGAATCGAGGGCACTCTGGAGGCAGATGATTACTTTGGCGCTTCCCTTGCGGCCGGCGATTTCAATAATGACGGCTTTGCTGACCTGGCGATCGGGGTGCCCAGAGAATCTATTGGCGGGAATTTGGAAGCAGGGGCGGTGAATATCATCTACGGCTCGGCAGCGGGATTGATCAGCGCGAACAATATGATGTGGTATCAGGGATTATTCGGCATCGAAGGCACCCTGGAGGCCGAGGACAGATTTGGCGCAGCGCTTGCGGTCGGCGATTTCAACAATGACGGCTTTGCCGACCTGGCGGTCGGGGCTGATGCAGAAGCCTCCCCGGTTTTTGGCAGTGCAGGGGCGGTGAATATCATCTTCGGCTCAGCCTATGGTTTGACCAGTGCCAACAATAAGATCTGGATGCAGGGCTTGGACGGGATCGAAGGAGATCTGGAACAGGATGATAGATTCGGCTCATCACTTGCGACTGGTGATTTCAATAATGACGGTTTTGCTGACCTGGCGGTCGGGGTACCTTATGAAACAATCGGCCCGGCAGATTCTGCAGGGGCGGTGAATATCATCTTCGGCTCAGCTGGGGGATTAACCGCTGCCAACAATAAGGTCTGGTATCAGGGATTAGAGGGTATAGAAGAGACTCCTGAAACACTTGATAGATTCGGCTCATCTCTTGCGTCAGGCGATTTCAACAATGACGGCTTTGCTGACCTGGCGGTCGGGGTGATCGGCGAAAGCATCGGTAAGTATGCTAATGCTGGTGCTGTGAATATCATCTACGGCGCAGCAGGCGGATTGACCAGTGCCAACAATAAAATCTGGTATCAGGGCCTAGACGGAATCGAGGGCACTCTGGAAGCAGGAGATTATTTTGGCGGTGCGCTTGCAGCAGGCTATTTCAATGGTGACGTATTTGCTGACCTGGCTGTCGGGGTACCTGTTGAGGGCATTGGCGGGATGGTTGCTGCGGGAGCGGTGAATATCATCTACGGTGCAGCCGGGGGCTTAACCAGTGCCAACAATAAAATGTGGTATCAGGGATTAAACGGGATCGAAGGCACCCTGGAACAAGATGACAGATTTGGCGCATCACTGGTTTATATGCCCCCTAATCCTAATGCGCACTTTCCGTGGCCCATGTTTCTACCGGCCATAACAGGAGGGACAAAATGACCTTCTCCAGGAATACTTAGGGACAGGTCTTGCAATCCAACATTTTTGTTTTGCCAATCTTTATCCGCTTTATCGTGCAAGCGTTTCCCGGCCATGGCTCACGGTTGAATACCTCCTCCCGGAATATCTCCAATTACCCGATTATTGAGGCCGGCAAGTTGTTCAGGCTGTCATGGCAATCGCCTGGTTGTGCCCTTTGCGTGCAGCACTGATTTCGTCACTGTGCCACTGCCCGGGTGAATGTGGATTCAGGTCTGTAGTGATGCAAGTTTTAACGAAGCAAGTTCGAATCGTCCCTTTCCAGCTTGAGGAGCTGCTCCTTCATGGCCAGTCCGTAGGCGAAGCCGGTGAGGCTGCCGTCCGAGCCGATGACCCGGTGGCAGGGGATGACCAGGGGGAGGGGATTGGCATGGGCCGCCCCGCCGACCGCCCGGGCCTTGGCGCGGTCGCCGAGCTGGAGGGCAATGGCACCGTAGGTCATGGTCCGGCCCCAGGGAATTTCCCGGATGATCTCCCAGACCCGGAGCTGAAAATGGGTGCCGAAGGGGGCCAGCGGCAGGGAGAAGTCAGTGCGCTTCCCCGCCAGGTACTCCCTGATCTGCCGGGCGGCCTCGGCCAGGAGGGAATGCACTGGACCGGCCGGCAGAGCCGTGCATTGCCCGCTGACTTGGGCGCCCGGGAGGACGATCCGGGTCAGGCCGCGGCCATCGGCCTGGAGCCGGATCGGGCCCAGGCTGGTGTCGAAGGAAAGCGCAGCGCTGTTCGTCATGGTTGACATCTTTTTTGTTTTTTCGTTTTTTCTGCTCATTTCCTTACCCGCATGAAGTCGAGCCAGATGGGGGCGGCGGTCTGGCCGCCGGTTTCGCCGCTGCCCAGGGACCGGCCCTTGTCAAAACCGACCCAGACCCCGGCTATGAGATCCGGGGTATAGCCGATGAACCAGCCGTCCCGGTTGTTGTCGGTGGTGCCGGTCTTGCCGGCGCTGCCGGGGATGCCCTGCGCCTTTTTGCCGGTGCCCCGGCTGATGGCTTCCGTAAGCAGGGAAGAAACCTGCCCGGCCGCGGCCGCGTCGATTACCTGGCCGCCCGCAGTCGCAGGCCAGGGCAGGTCCCTGCCTTGGCGGTCGGTGACCCGGGTGATGCAGACCGGCGGCACGAACCGGCCCTGGTTGGCAAAAATGGTGTAGGCGCCGGTCATCTCCAGCAGGGACACCGGCGAGGCGCCCAGGGCCAGGGTCAGCTCCGGCCGCAGGGGAGAAGTGATGCCGGCCCTGGAGGCCAGCCGGATCACCGGCTTGACCCCGATTTTCTGCAGGAGTTTGATGGCCACGATGTTGCGCGAGTGGATCAGCCCTTCCCGCAGGGAGGTGGGACCGCCGTAGGAATTATCCCAGTTCTGCGGACTCCAGGCTGAGCCGTCCGGGTTGCGGATGGCGAAGGGCGTGTCGTCGATCACCTCGTCCGGGGAGATGCCCCCGGCGAAGGCGGTGGCGTAGACCAGGGGCTTGAAGACCGATCCGGGCTGCCGGTTCGCCTGCACCGCGCGGTTGAAGGGACTCTCCTCGAAATCGGTGCCGCCGACCAGGGCGCGCACCCTGGCGGTTTTCGCCTCCAGGGCCACCAGGGCCGCCTGCGGCGCATCGCCGCCTTTTTTTCGGCCGGCGATGGCGGCGGTCCCTTCCCGAACGGCCCTGAGCGCTTCCGTCTGCAGCCGGGGATCCAGGGTGGTTTTCACCACCAGCCCTTCCCGCAGGAGCTTTTCCCTGCCGAACCGCTGTTCCAGGAGCTGGCGGACATACTGGGTGAAGTAGCCGTACAGGTTCTGCTGTTCCTTGTGGCTGCGGAAATGCAGGGGCTGCTTGAATGCCTGCCGCGCCGCATCCGGGGTGATATAGCCCTCGTCCGCCATCCGGTTCAGGACATAGCGCTGCCGGGCATGGGCCTCGGCAAAGTGGGCCAGGGGCGAATAGCGGCTGGGCGACTGGGGCAGGCCGGCCAGGATCGCGATCTCGGCGAGGCTCAACTGCCGGGATTTTTTGCCGAAATAGGTGCGGGCCGCCGCCTCGACTCCGTGCGCCCCCTCGCCCAGGTAGATTTCATTCAGGTAGATGGCCAGGATTTCCTTCTTGCTCAGCATCTTGTTAAGGCGGTAGGAGAGCAGCGCCTCCTTGATCTTGCGGCTGTAGCTCTTTTCCCTGGTCAGCATCAGGGCCCGGGTCACCTGCTGGGTGATGGTGCTGCCGCCCTGGCTGCGTCTGCCGGAGCGCAGGTTGGCAATCGCCGCCCGGGCAATGGACCAGGCGTCCAGGCCGCCGTGCTCCCAGTATCGCCCGTCTTCCGCCGCGACAAAGGCCTGGGGGATCAGGGGGTTCAGCTCCTCGTAGCGGAGGACGATGCGGTTTTCCTCGTAAATTTCATCGATGATCCTGCCGCTGCGGTCCAGCACGGTGGTGGAGACCAGGGGGCGGTAGTCCTCGAAGCTGCGGATATCGGGGATGTTGAGCGACAGAAACCAGGCGAGGGCACTGCCGATGAGAAGCGTCGCCAGGCCGCAGGAGGCCAGGAGCAGGGTGATGACGGCGTTGTGGTTGCGGGCGGTGCGGCGGGGCGGGCGTTTTGCCGGAGAGCTGGGGGTGTCTTTTTTCGCGGTCAAGGCGTGTGGTCCGTTCTATGCTGAGAATGCTTTTCGGATGCGGTTCAAGGTCACCTATGGTCTGTCCCGCCATATTATGGGGGACCGGCGCCGGCAAGGCGTGTATCGTATTGCAAGCACAGTGGCGGATGCTCAGTATTTTTTACTTATTGCGAACGCATCACATATTGTATATTGCCCAAATGCGCAAGGCATGATTTTTCGGCAGGGCAAAAGTAGCCAGGCCGGCGCGGCCGCGTTTCCATCACCCTTTATAAACTTTGGCTGGTCCCATGTCAAAAATTCGCGTCCTTTCCGAACATCTTGCCAACCGGATCGCCGCCGGCGAGGTGGTGGAGCGCCCCGCCTCGGTGGTCAAGGAGCTGGTGGAAAACAGCCTGGACGGAGGGGCGACCCGGATCGCGGTGCAGGTTGAGGGCAGCGGCATCGGGCTGATCCGGGTGGCGGACAACGGCGAGGGGATGGACACCGATGATGTCCTGCTGGCCATCGAGCGTCATGCCACGAGCAAGCTGCGCGAGGACAGCTCCCTGGAGGCCATCGCCACCCTCGGCTTCCGCGGCGAGGCCCTGCCGAGCATCGGCTCGGTGTCCCGGCTGACCATCCTCTCCCGGCCCGCCGGCAAAGCGACCGGCACCCGGGCCGAAATCCGCTACGGCATTCTGCATGCGGTGCATGAGGCCGGCTGCAGCGAGGGGACGGTGGTGGAGGTCCGCGCCCTGTTCGGCAACGTGCCGGCCCGCAAGAAATTTCTGAAGAGCGGGCGCACCGAACTGCTGCACATCGAGGAAGTCATCCGCAACCTGTCCCTGGGCCGTCCCGATCTGGCCTTTTCCCTGGAGGCCGATGGCCGGAAGGTGCTGGAACTGCCGGCCCGGCCTGATTTTGCCCAGCGGGTGCGGGACGTCTTCGCCGGGGCGGAGCTCTGGCTGGAGGTCGATGCGCCGGCCGAGGGCGAGGGACCCGCGGTGCGGGGCTTTCTGCTGCAGCCCGATTTTTCCGCGGCAAAGACCAGCCGGCTGCGCCTCCTGGTCAACGCCCGGCCCGTCCAGGACCGGGTGATCCGCCATGCGGTCACCGAGGGGTTGCAGGGATTCCTGATGAAGGGGCAGTCGCCCGCCGGGGTCCTGCTCCTGACCATCCCGCCCGGCGAGGTGGACGTGAACGTGCATCCGGCCAAGCAGGAGATCCGCTTCCGCCGTCCCCAGGAGGTGCACCGCGTTCTGGTCCGTGCGGTGACCGAAGCGGCGCGCCGCTACCAGGATCGGGCCCGGGATGAGATTTTCACCCTGCGCCGGCCGGAACCCCCTGGTGCGGAGCTCGGTTCTTCCGGCGTGCACCGCGCCAGGCCGGCAGTCGGGCCTCGGGTCCAGCCCTCGCTCAGACCGGTGCCCCTGCCGTCCCATCCCCTGTACCGGGGAGAGCGGAGCGCCGAGCCCGCGCCGGTTTTCCTGCCCGGGGATGAGCCGTTTGCTCCCGCGGTCCCTGAACCGGAGGGGCCCCCTGCCCAGGAATTCGCCGGGCTGAAACTTATCGGCCAGGCCCTGGAGCTGTACCTTATCTGTGAACGCGAGGGGCAGCTGGTGGTCATTGACCAGCATGCCGCGCATGAACGGCTGCTGTACCAGGAACTGCGGACCGGCTATCTGCGGCACCAGGTCCCGCGCCAGAGCCTCATGTTTCCGGTCACCCTGGAGCTGCGGCGCGGCCAGGCGGAGGCCCTGATCGAGAACGGCGGGGAGCTGGAACGTCTCGGCTTCGGCCTGGAGCATTTCGGCGACGAAACCTGGGTGGTCAAGTCCGTGCCGGCCCTGACGGCCAGGATTGAGCCACGGGAGCTGCTCCTGGAAATCCTCGACGGTCTGGCCGAGGGCTCCAGCCGGGAGGGCACGGGCAGCATCCCCGGCCGTATCGATCATCTATTGGCAACCATGGCCTGCAAGGCGGCGATCAAGGCCGGCAACCGCCTGGAGCCCGAGGAGATGCTCGGCCTGCTTGCCCGGATGGGCGAGAGCGATTTTTTTTCCCACTGCCCCCATGGGCGGCCGGTGTTCAGGAGCTTCTCCGCGCGGGAGATCGCGCAGTGGTTCAAGCGGTGCTAATTGGGATGAACCCTTCCCGTTTCAAGGGCGGGTTTGGCTTGGTTTCGCCGCTATTATGGGAATATTTTGATTTTGTTCATTTTCTTTACTTGCCTAAAGAAAACGAACCAAAAGAAAGGGCACCCTGTCATTTGGTCCTGCGGACTGCCCTGCGCTCCTCGATCCGGCCGGGAATTTGCAAACTCGCTTCGCGCAGACAGTACAAATTCCCTGTTCGGCCGGATCTGTGGTGCTCGGCTAATGACAATGGGGGTGGGGCAACGCTGGTGCGTTGCGGGTTGGCCTCCTGCGGGGGACCAGGGTGATTTACCGGCGGTTCGGCAAGACCGGGCTGGAGGTGTCGGTGCTCTCCGCCGGCTTCATGCGGGCGATGCATTCCTGGGGGCAGGTTCCCGCCCAGGACATCCCGGCATCAAGCCAGGGCAACCTGGAGGATATTGTCTGCCGGGCCCTGGAGCTGGGGATCAACCACTTCGAGACCGCCCGCGGCTATGGCACCTCCGAAGAGCAGCTGGGCCGGGCGCTGAAGAAGATCGCCCGGCGGGACAGCTTTCTCCTGCAGACCAAGATCCAGCCCACCGATGATCCCGCCGCCTTTCGCGCCGATTTCCTTGATTCCCTGCAGCGGCTGGGCGTCGGCCGGGTCGATATGCTGGCCCTGCACGGGATCAACGATTACCGCAGCCTGTGGCAGTCCTGCCGCCGCGGCGGCTGCCTGGCCATGGCCCGCGACCTGCAGCGCCGGGGGCTTGCCGGCAGCATCGGCTTTTCCGGGCACGGACCGCTGCCGGTGATTCTTGCGGCGCTCAGGCACGAGGAGGATGGTGGTTTCGATTATCTGAACCTGCACTGGTACTACATCTACCAGGTCAACACCCCGGTTCTGGTTGAGGCGGCGGCGCGGGACCTGGGCGTGTTCATCATCAGCTCCACCGACAAGGGCGGCATGCTCCAGCAGCCCTCGGTTCGGATGCTTGAGTTGTGCCGACCCCTTGCGCCCATGGCCTTCAACGACCTGTACTGTCTGGCCCGGCCCGAGATCCGGACGATCAGTGTCGGCGCCGTCCGGCCTGCGGATTTTGACGCCCATGTCGAAGCGGTTACCCGTCCCGGCCGGGATGCGGAATTGCCCGGGGAGATCGACCGGCGCTGCCGGCAGGCGATGCAGGAGGCCACCGGCCATGAACGGCCCGAGGGGCTGTGGCCTCTCCTGCCGCCCTGGGACCTGACCCCCGGCCTGATCAACATCCCCTTTATCCTCTGGCTGTACAACCTGGCGCGGGGCTGGGGGCTTGCCGAATATGCCCGCAAGCGCTACGTTCATCTGGGATGGGACGTGAAATGGGTGCCGGGCAATAATGCCGCTTTCGCCCGGCAGTTTGACCTGGGCTGCCTCGCCGAAAAGGCAGGGCTGGGAAAGGAGCAACTGGTTCTGCTCCTCGAGGAGGCGCACAGGCTCCTTGGTTCGTCCGGAGGGTAGTCATCTTTGTCGCTGCCGCTGCCGCTCGATCTGCCGCCGCAGCGCTTCCCGCATCTCTTCCGCCTGGGTTCGCTCCTCCGGGCTGAGGAGTCCGGCGGCCCGAACCCTGTTTTCCGCGGCATCAGGGTAGCCGTGTTCGGCGGCCAGTGACAGCCAGGCAAAGGCCGGAATCGGTTCCGGCGTTTGCCCGTCATCGGGAAGATGAAGCAGGCCCAGCCGGTACTGAGCCATGGGCAGGTCCTGGAGGGCGGCTCGGCGGTACAAGGCAGCCGCCAACTGGCGATCCTTGGAAACTGTCGCCCCGAATTCGTACTTCAGGCCCAGGGTGTAGCAGGCGGCGGCCAGGTGCTGGTCGGCGGCCTTCCGCAGCCAGATTATGGCCTCCTCCCTGTTCTGAGCCGGACCGTTGCCCAGATCGAGGAACTGGGCCAGGGCGAACTGGGCCTCGGCATCGCCCGCCTGCGCCAGTTCCCTGATTTCCCGGGTATACTCATCCAGGTCCGAGCTGAAGGCATGCATGGACCAAAGGCAGGCCAGCGCAAAAAAGAGCAAAACTCCCCAGACAGACCGCTGCCTAACTGGTATGGTGAACCAGGCCTTAATGAACAGGAGCGAATCCATGGTGTGTTTCATCGGAGAAAACCGCCTGTGAACCGGAAAACCAACAGGGATGAAGCAGGGGCGAGTAAACCGGGACGGGAGCTTTCCGCGCCGGTGCTTCTTCTGCTGCATGGCGCATGTTATCTGCTGGTCGTCTTCTATGTCAATATGTTTGCGTTCTGGGCCTGGCTGAGCCGGGCGCTGGGGTCAGGCACTCTGGCCAGGATGCTGCCGGTGGCGGTGACCGTGGTGGTGCTGCTCGTTATCGCCCTGCGTTTTGTTGAGCGGGTGAACCGCGGCTATCGCATCAACCTGGTTTTTCTCGGCGTGGGGCTGGTCTGCGCGATTTTTTCCCTTGCCCTTCCTGACCCGCATGTGCCCATCAAGCGGATCCATGTCGCCGAGTACATCGTCCTCTCCTTTCTGGTCCGCGCCACCCTGAGTCATCGCCTGCAGGGGATGCAACTGACCCTGTTCACCGTCCTGGCCACCCTTCTGCTGGGCATCCATGACGAGATGCTGCAGGGGCTGCATTCCCAGCGCTACTACGGCTGGCTGGACATTATCGTCAACGGCACGGCCGGGCTGAGCGGTGCCCTGCTGGGGCACGGCCTGCACTGCTGCGCCAGGCGGACGGTCGGGACGGCGCAGCCCAAGGTGCGTGGGCTGGCCGGGCTGGTCGTGCTTTTTCTTCTTCTGGGCGCGTCCACCGTGTGGCTGGTGATTATGCTTTATCAGCAGCGCGGCACTGCCTTGTCCCTGTTCATCCTGCTGCCACAGGTTGTGAGTTGCCTGCTGCTCATGGTTCTGCGCCCGGAGATTGTTTTCAGCTCAAGGACGCAGCACGGTTTTCAGGCGGTGTACTGGCTGGCGTTCAGCCTGCTGGCCTATCCTCTGGCAGCAAGGCTTGCCGGCATGGAGTTTATCTGACACGGGCTGAATGGGTAAGTCTACCGGGAGAGAGTGCTGATGTTTCCGCTGCGCGATGACAATCCGACCATTCACACTTCTGTCGCCACCTTCACGATTATCGGCCTGAACGTCGCGGCCTGGATTTTCCTGCAGGGTCTCGGCTCCCCCGGGCCACTGGCGCGGTCGATCTGCGAGTTCGGGCTGATCCCGGGCGAACTCCTGCAGACCCTTGCCGGGGAGACACGAATCACGCTGGGCGAGGGGCAGTACTGTTATACCGACCCGCAGCCGAACTGGCTGACCCCCTTTACCTCCATGTTCATGCACGGCGGCTGGCTGCATCTCATCATCAACATGTGGTTTCTCTACATCTTCGGGGACAATGTCGAGGACGCCATGGGCGTCCCCCGTTTTGTCCTTTTTTACCTGCTCTGCGGCCTGGGGGCGGTGGCCGCCCAGCTTTTTTCCGACCCGAACGGCGCCGTCCCCATGGTGGGCGCCTCCGGGGCCATCGGCGGGGTGATGGGGGGCTATGCCCTCCTTTTTCCCCGTGCGCCGGTGCACATGCTGGTGTTTTTCGGCTTTTTCATCACCCGGCTGGTGGTGCCGGCCTATTTCATGCTGGGCTACTGGTTTCTCCTGCAGGTCGTCAGTGCGATCCCCACCACCGGCAATGCCTCAGGCGGGGTGGCGTTCTGGGCGCATGTCGGCGGGTTTGCCACCGGGATCATTCTGGCCAGGGTATTCTGCAAGGCCGGCCGCTTGGATATCTGCAGGGCAAAGCGCGGACAGGCGGCGAGGTTCGGCGAGCGGAGGCGTTAGCAGTATCGCTGTCTGCCGCTACAGCTGCCGCTTGTCGATAACCCGTTTGCTTTTTCCCTCGGTGCGCTCCAGGGTCTTTGGCTCAACCAGCTTCACCTCCACGGAAATGCCGAGTTCCGTGGCAAGGCGGCTCTTGATGAGTTCGACCAGCGAGCGCTGTTTGCGCATCTCGTCAAAGAAGAGCGCCTCATCCACCTCCACCAGGACCGTCACCCGGTCCGCGTGGTTTTCGCGGTCCACGATGATCTGATAGTGCGGTTCGGTGCCCTCGATGTCGAAGAGGACCTTTTCGAACTGCACCGGGAAAACGTTCACCCCCTTGATGATCAGCATGTCGTCGCTGCGGCCCATGACCCTCTGCATTCGGCGCATGGTCCGGCCGCAGGGACAGGGCTCGTCGATGAGCCGGGTCAGGTCGCGGGTCCGGTAGCGGATCATCGGGAAGGCCTCTTTGGTCAGGGTGGTGATCACCAGTTCGCCGGTCTCGCCGGGGGCCACCGGCTCGAGGGTCTGCGGATTTATCACCTCGACCAGGAAGTGGTCCTCGTTGATGTGCAGGCCGTTGCATTCCTCGCATTCGCCGGCTACGCCCGGGCCCATGATTTCCGAGAGGCCGTAGTTGTCCGTGGCCTGGATCCCCAGTTTCTGGTTGATTTCGCGGCGCATGGCCTCGGACCAGGGTTCGGCCCCGAAGAGCCCCACCCGCAGGGAGAGGCCGTTGGGATTGACCCCCATCTCCAGGAGGGTGTCGGCGATGACCAGGGCATAGCTCGGGGTGCAGACCAGGGCGGTGGTCTTGAAATCCTGCATGATCTGGATCTGTCGCTTGGTGTTGCCGGCTGAGATCGGGATGACCGACGCCCCGATCCGCTCGGCCCCGTAATGCAGGCCGAAGCCGCCGGTGAACAGGCCGTAGCCGAAGGCGATCTGGATCACGTCGTCGGCGGTCACCCCCGCCGCGGTCAGGATACGGGCCACCAGGTGCGACCAGTTCTTGATGTCGTTGCGGGTATAGCCGACCACCGTCGCCAGGCCCGTGGTCCCGGACGAGGAATGGATGCGGACCACATCGCGCAGCGGCACGGCAAAAAGACCATACGGATAGTTGTCGCGCAGGTCCTGCTTGGTGGTGAAAGGCAGCCTGCTGAGGTCGTCCAGCGAGCGGAAGTTGTCATAATCGATCCGCAGCTGCTCGAATTGTTTCCGGTAGAAGGGCACGTTCCTTCCCACCCGGTAGAGCGTGGACTGCAGCCGTTCGAGCTGCAGCTGTTCCAGGGCGTCCCTGGCCATGCATTCCTTTTCCGTTTCCCAATACATGATACCCTCTCTAAACGTCAACAAACTGACCATCCGCCACAATTTCAATAAATTGCAGAGCCTTCGCTGAGTTGCTTACCCACTCATCCTCAGTCGTAATTTTCGACCCCGATTCCGATACCGACCACGACCCCGATGGATCGCCTCTGCCTTGCATCTCCCCATCATGCCGGTATTACCCGATGAAGAGGTGTGCCGCGCCTCCAGCATGCAATGGTGTGTGCTCGGGGTCGGCGTCGGAATCGAGGTTTGTCTTTCCTGAAATCGGTCTCCTCACAGGCTTGATGACAGGAGCATGCAAATCACCAACTCCTCTTCGATCTTGCTGAGAATCGGTGGTAATCAGGTTCGTTTATGCGAATCCGACAATACCGAATCTCTCCCTTGCCCGAGTTGGGTGTCTGGTCCCGCAGGCTATTCGATTTTTTCCCTGCCCAGGTAGGCCCGCTGCACATCCCGGTTGGCCAGCAGGTCCTCGGCCGGACCCTGGAGGATGATCTTGCCGGTTTCCAGCACATAACCTCGGTCAGCGATTCTAAGGGCGGCCCTAGCGTTCTGCTCGACCAGGAGCACGGTATTGCCCTCTTCGCGCAACCGGACGATCACCTGAAAAATATTTTTGACGATGAGCGGGGCAAGCCCGGTGGATGGCTCATCCATCATCACCAGCTGCGGCCGGGACATCAGGGCCCTGGCCATGGCGAGCATCTGCTGCTCGCCGCCGGAAAGGGTGCCGGCCAGCTGCTGGTTCCGTTCGCGCAGCACGGGGAAAAGCTCGTACTGATGATCGAGCTCTTTGCATACCGCCGCCTTGCCCTCTCTTTTTTTTAAGACAACGCCGCCCAAAATCAGGTTTTCCTCCACCGACAGGGTGGCAAAGACCTGTCTGCCTTCCGGTACCAGGGAACAGCCGTTTTCCACGATATTCCGGGCGGCGAGCCGCCGGCAGTCCTGGCCGTGGAATTCAAGATTTCCGGCGCTCGGCCTGACCACCCCGGCAATGGTGTAGAGCAGGGTGGTTTTGCCGGCGCCGTTGGCGCCAATCATCGCCACAATCTCGCCGCCGTTGACATGCAGGGAGATATTTTTCAGCACCCGCAGCTTGCCGTAGCCGGCGTCCAGATTCCTGATCCTCAGCATCCCGCTTCTCCCGTCGACCGTTCCTTCACGCGCTTGCCTCCTCGGTCTCGCCGAGATAGGTCCGGATGACTTCGGGGTTTTTCTGAATGGCCTCGGGCCTGTCCTCGGCAATCTTGGCGCCAAAACTGAGTACCACAATCTCGTCGGAGATATCCATGACCAGGGACATGTCATGTTCCACCAGCAGGACGGTGATCCCCATGTCGCGGATGCGGGTGATCAACCGGGCGACTTCCGCGGTTTCATAAATATTGAGTCCGGAGGCCGGTTCGTCCAGGAGCAGCAGTTCCGGTTCAGTGGCCAGGGCGCGGGCCATCTCCACCGCCCGCTGCTGGCCGAAGGCCAGGCTGGTGGCCTCAACTTCCGCAAATTCAGCAATGCCCAGCAGCTCCAGGAGTTCCATGGCCCGGTGGCGGATGTCCCTTTCTTCCCGCCAGGTGCGCGGCAGATTGAGCATTGCCGCCAGAAGGCCCGCGCTGCTGCGAATATGCCGGCCGAGCATCACGTTTTCCAGGGCGGTCATCCCGTGGCAGAGCTTGATATTCTGGAAGGTGCGGGACATGCCCAGAGCGGCGATGCGGTGGGGCTTGAACCCCTGGATCTGTCGACCCTTGAAGGTGATGTTCCCAGACGAGACCGGTAGTACACCGGCGATGAGGTTGAACAGGGTGGTCTTGCCGGCCCCGTTGGGACCGATAAGCGCCTTGATGCTCCCGGGGGCCACCCGGAAGCTGACCCCGTCCACCGCATGGAGTCCGCCGAAATATTTATGGACAGAGTACAGTTCCAGCATCGATCAACTCATTTTCCGGTCATGGGCCTTTTTGCCCACAAAATATTTTTCAGGCGCAGGCTCAGGATCCCCTGGGGAGCGAAAAGCATGATCAGGAGCAGGACGCCGCCGAACACCGCATCGTCATAGGAGCCGAACATGCCGCGCAGGGACATGAAGTTGAGGATGATGCCCATGGCCATCGCCCCCCACAGGTTGGCCATGCCGCCGACGGCGACGATGGCCACGTAGCGCACCGATTTCATGACGCTGGCCTCGGAGGGGCCGATCCCGCCGTTGAAATGAGTGAGCAGGGAGCCGGCCACCGCCGCGAAGGCGGCGCTGATCACGAAGGTATATAGCTTGGCGCGGGCGGTGTTGATCCCGATGGCCTCGGCCGCCTCCTCGGAGCCATGGATGGCGCGCAGGGCGCGGCCCATCCGCGAGTTGATGAGGTTGAGCAGGAGCAGAAGCCCGAAGAGCAGGAGGGCCCAGGCGATGTAGTAGTTCTGGACCCGGGCGGAAAAATCGCCGCTGACCGCCAGCCCTGGCATGAGCTGGAAGGGCGGCACTTCGGAGATGCCGTCCGCCTCGCCGAAAAATTCAGCGGCGAGGACGATGCGATATATGATGATTCCAAATCCGAGGGTGGCCATGGCCAGGTAGTGGCCCTTGAGCTTGAGCACCGGGATGCCGAGGACAAAGGCGATCAGCACGGCCACGCCAATGGCAATAAAAAAAGCCAGCCAGGGCTGCAGACTGAGCAGGGAATCGCCGTACAGGCTTTGGTGGTGCAGCAGCAGGCCCGCCCGGTCCAGAGTCCGCATGAGCAGGGTGTCGCTGACGGCGGTAAAGTTATGGCTGGTCAGGGCGGCGGAGAGGTAGCCGCCGATGGCAAAAAATCCGGCATGGCCGAGCGATATCTGGCCGGCGTAGCCCATCAGCAGGCAGAGGCCGATGATGACCAGGCAGTAGTAGGCGGCCATGGTCAACTGGGTCAGGTAAAAGGTGCTGTTCGTGGCGCTGGCCGCAAGCTGCACCCCAATTACCGCCGCAAGGAGTCCGGCCAGGGGGAGATAGCGCCGCCGCAGTCCCATCAGAACTCCTTCAGCCGGGCAGCTTCGCTACTGCCGAACAGGCCGTGCGGCCGGATAAAGAGGATGAGCAGCAGGATGGCAATGGCCACGGCGTCCTGGAACGCGAGGGGCAGAATGGTGATGCTGAAGGCTTCAATGATCCCCAGGAACAGGCCGGCAGCGACGGCGGCCAGGCTGTTGCCGAGCCCGCCCAGAATGGCGACGGTAAAGCCCTTGATGGCCAGGCCGGTGCCGTTGTCGTACTGAGAATAGGTGATGGGGCTCATCACCGCGCCGGCCAGGGCGCCGATGCCGGCGGAGAGCATGAAGGAAAAGGTCACCATGTTCTTGACGTTGATCCCGCACAGAGTGGCCGCCCGGCGATTTGCCGCACAGGCCCGCATTTCGCGCCCCAGTGAGGTGTACCGGAAAAAGATGCTCAGGAACAGGACCATGATCGAGCAGGTCCCGATCACGATGAGCACCTGCGGCGAAATCCTCGTCCCGAACAGGGTGACCGCGGTCACCGAGCTGCCGATGAAATAGGGCAGGGTCCGGACGCTCTCCCCCCAGATGTGCAGCGCCGCCTCCCGGATCAGGATGGAGATGCCGATGGTGATGATGACCATCCGCAGCACCGAAGGGTTTTCGATCCAGCGGATGAACACCATCTGGATGAGCGCCCCCACCACCATGGTTATGGCCACCGCCGCCGCAATGGCCAGGGGCAGGGGCATAACCTGGAGCAGGGAGATGGAGATCATCCCGCCGAGCATCAGGAACTCGCCCTGGGCGAAGTTGATGATGCCGGTGGTGTTGTAGATGATATTAAAGCCGATCGCCACAATGGCATAGATGATGCCGTAGGTGATCCCGGCAAAGAGATATTGCAGAAAAAGAGAAAATTCCATGCGCAACCAGGGGCTGATCGTTATCGCGGCAGTTGCCGAAAGGGGCGGAAGAGATCCCCGCCCCTTTCGGGGGTGCAAACGACAATCCGGTCAGTTCGTGTACAAGGCGAACTTGCCGTTCTTGACGGTCATCATGTCAAAAGCGTCCAGGGACAGGCCGTTGTGGTCGGCGGCCGTGAAGTTGAACACCCCTGCGGTGCCGACAATATCTTTCAGGTTTTCCAGGGCGTCACGCACCTTGACCTTGTCGGTCCCCCCCTGTTCGATCGCCTTGGTGAGAATCACGAAGGCATCGTAGGCATGACCGCCGAAGGTAGAGACATCCTCCTTGTATTTTTCTTCATAGTCCTTCTTGTATTTTACCAGGACCGCCTTCTGAATGTGATTATCCGGCAGGGAATCGGCGACCAGGAGGCGGCCGGCCGGGAAAATGACGCCCTCGGCGGCTTCACCCGCAGCCTGAACGAACTTGATGTTGCCGAAGCCGTGGCTCTGGAAGATGGGTACCTTCCAGCCGGCCTGGCGGATGTTCTTAATGATGATGGACTGCGCGGGGACGATGGACCAGTTGACCACGGCCTGGATCTCCTTGTTGGCCATCAGCTTGGCAACCAGGGCGGACAGGTCGGTGGCGGTCTTGTCGTACACCTCGCTGATCAGAATCTCGATGCCGAAATCGGGGGCGATCTTCTGCAACTGTTTCCCTCCGGCCGCGCCGAACCCGTCATTGCTGGTGACCACGGCGATCTTGCCGATCTTCATCTTCTGCATTTCAATGAAGATCTTCTTCGCCGCGTCGCTGTCCATCTGCGGGCTCTTGAACACCCACTTGGCCACCGGGTTGACGATGTCCTCGGCGGCTGCGCAGGAGAACAGAATGGTCTGGGTTTCCTCGGCGATCTTCTTGATCTTCATGGTTTCGCCGCTGGTTGAGGGGCCGATGATGGCGAATACCTTCTCCTCCTCGATGAGCTGCTTGGCGAAGGAGATGGCTTTTTCAGGGTCGCCGGCGGAATCCTTGATGATCAGCTCCACCCGGTTGTTGTTGATGCCGCCCTTGGCATTCAGCTCCTCGGTGAGCATCCGCAGGGTGTTGGCCTCGGGCACCCCGAGAAAAGACGGGCCGGTCTCGGCAAGGATGGCGCCGATCTTGATGGTGTCGGCCATGGCAGCCTGCAGGCAGGGAACAGCAAGCATCCCTACTGCCGCGATTCCCACGATTGTCCTTTTCAACATGTTGTTCACCGCACATCCTCCTTCTTGAATGATAATAAAGAAAGACCGGGCCGGGAGCGCCCCGGCCCGGATTCATGCCGTCTTGAAATTATAACGAGCAGACCTGCTCGCCGGAAAGGATAGTGATGTTCGCCTTCTGCAGGGTTGCGATGGCCTTGTCCATGTCGTCGAAACGGAAGATCAGCACCGCGTTCTCCCCGCTCTTGTTGACAAAGGCGTACATGTATTCGACATTGAGCCCTGCTGCCTCGATGATCTTGAGCACCCCGGCCAGTCCGCCGCAATGGTCCGGCACCTCCACGGCCACCACGTTGGTCTTACCGACGGTGAAGCCGTTTTCCTTGAGCGCCTTCTTGGCTGCATCCACCTTGTCAACAATGAGGCGCAGGATGCCAAAGTCGGCTGTATCGGCCACTGACAGTGCCCTGATATTGACTTTGTTTGCCGCCAGTACCGCGGCGATCTCCGCCAGCCGTCCCGATTTGTTTTCCAGAAATACAGCTATCTGTTCAACTCTCATGATCCTTGACTCCTTGGTTGATGGTTATGCAAAAGGTTATCATGGGAGATGGCTCAGCAAAAAGCCCCAAATGCAAGGCGCGCAAGTCCTGAGAAAGGAGGCGTACACACGGTACGCCGCAGTGACGAAGGACGCTGTGCAACGCAGCAGTTGGGGAGTTTTTGCGACGCCATCAGATTTTCCGGTAGTCGATGACCCGCTGCGCCTTGCCCTCGCTGCGCTTGATGGTGCGCGGTTCCACCAGCTTGACGCTGCAGGTTACGCCGAGCAGATCCTTGATCTCGGCCTGAATCCGGCGGGCCATGGCTTCCAGGATTTTCACCTCGTCATGGAACACCTGCTCGCTGACCTCCACCAGGACGTGCATGGTGTCCAGATTGCCTTCCCGGCGAACCTCGATCTGGTAGTGCGGCTCAACGCCCTCGATGCCCATGAGCACGTGTTCAATCTGGGAGGGGAAGACGTTGACCCCGCGGATGATCAGCATGTCGTCGGTCCGGCCGGTGACCTTCTCCATCCGCACCAGGGTGCGGCCGCAGGGGCATTGTTCCTTGTAGATGCGGGACAGGTCCTTGGTCCGGTAGCGGATGAGGGGAAAGGCCTCCTTGGTCAGGGTGGTGAACACCAGCTCGCCGAGTTCGCCCGGCGGCAGGGGTTCAAAGGTATTGGGATCAATGATCTCCGGCAGGAAATTGTCCTCTAGCACGTGCATCCCCCGTTCGCTCTGTGGACATTCCATGGCCACGCCGGGGCCGATGACCTCGCTGAGGCCGTAGATGTCCAGGGCCCTGATCCCGAGCTTGCGCTCCACCTCCTCGCGCATGTTCAGGCTCCAGGGTTCAGCTCCGTGGATTCCTACCCGCAGCTTGAGCTGGTCCAGGGTCACGCCCACGTCGGCCATGGCGTCAGCGAGATTGAGCGCATAGGAGGGGGTTGACAGGAGCACGGTGGAGCCGAAGTCCCGCATGATGGTGATCTGGCGCTTGGTGTTGCCGCCGGATACCGGGATGACCGTGGCGCCCAGCCGTTCCGCCCCGTAATGTGCACCAAGGCCGCCGGTGAACAGGCCATAGCCGTAGGCGTTCTGGACCATGTCGCCGCTGGTCACCCCGCCCATGGCCAGGCATCTCGCCATGACTTCGGCCCAGGTGTTGATGTCCTCCGCGGAGTAGCCGACCACCGTGGGCTTGCCGGTGGTGCCGGACGAGGCATGGACCCGGACCACCTGCTCCAGGGGCATGGTGAACAGACCGAAGGGGTAATTGTCCCGCAGGTCGTCCTTGGTGGTGAAGGGCAGTTTGCGCAGGTCCTCAAGGGAACGGATATCCGAGGGCTTGATCCCGGCCCGGTCCATCTTCTCGCGATAGGGCCTGACCCGCTCGTACACCCTGGCCACCAGGAGCTGCAGGCGCCTGAGCTGGATGGCTTCCATGCCCGCCCGGGGCAGGGTTTCTATTTCCGCGACCCGAATCCTGTTCATTATTTTTACCTCCTAAGCTCCGCTCACGCGTGCACCAGATCACGGCCGGCAACGAAGGCTTTTTTGTTCACCTCGCGAAAGCCGGCCTTAACCTTTTCCGCAATCACTTCAAGAAAAATCGCCGGGCTCACCGCCAGGAAATTGGACATGGCCCCGACCATCACCACATTGGCGGTGCGGATCTCGCCGATCTCCCTGGCCACGGCAAAGGCATCCACGGCGACGACCCTGATCCCGCGGTTGCGCAGCTCGTCGAGGATGCCGGTTGGGTAGGTGGCCATGCCCAGGGCCACGGCCGGCGGCAGGATCTTCTGGGTGTTGACCACCACCGCGCTGTCCCGGTGCAGAAAGGGGAGGTAGCGGGCCGCCTCCAGTTCCTCGAAAGCCACTTGGATGTCCGCGGTGCCGGGCTCGATGAGCGGAGAATAGACCCGTTCCCCGTACTTGAGATGGGCGACCACGGAGCCGCCCCGCTGGGCCATGCCGTGCACCTCGCTTTTCTTGACATCAAAACCGGCCCGGAGCTGCGCGTGGGCGGTCAGTTCGCTGGCGAGCAGGATGCCCTGGCCGCCGACCCCGGTAAAAAGGATGTTGCCGCTCTGTTTCATCACCGGGCCTCCCTGCATGCAATTGCTCCGAACTTGCACAGGGCGGCGCACTGGCCGCAGCCGTTGCACTGGACCTCGGCGATCTGGGAATAGCCCTTCTGCTTCTTCTTATAGCCTCTCGCCACAGCCTCCTCGGGGGTGAGCGGCTGCCAGCTGATGGCCGGACAGCCGAGCCTGATGCAGGCCATGCAGCCCGTGCATTTTGCGGTATCGGTGAAGTAAACCGGTTTCTTGCGTTTGATCTCCGAGGGGAGCAGGACGCAGGGCGCCCGGCTGATGATCACCGAGGTCTCCCCGGCGGCCAGCTCCCTTTTCAGCACCTTCCGGGTGGCCTCGATGTCATGGGGATTGACAACGGTCACCCGCTTGACCCCCACCGCCCGGCACAGGTCCTCCAGGTTGATGGCGTGCGCCGGCTCGCCCTTGATGTTGGCCCCGGAGGCCGGGTTATCCTGGTGCCCGGTCATGGCGGTGGTCCTGTTGTCCAGGATGATGACCGTGGTGGCGCTGGCGTTGTACACCGAATTGATCAGGCCGGTGATCCCGGAATGGATGAAGGTGGAATCGCCGAGCACGGCGACCATCTTGCCCTCGCCCTTCTGGCCCAGGGCCTTGGCCATGCCGTGCGCGATGGTCACCGAGGCCCCCATGCACAAGCAGGAGTCCATGGCCGACAGGGGGGGCAGGGCTGCCAGGGTGTAACAGCCGATGTCCCCGGACACGAAAATATCCTTGATCCGGGAAAGGCAGTAGAACAGGCCGCGATGCGGACAGCCGGCGCACATGTTCGGGGGCCGCAGGGGAAGGTCCAGGGGGGCAAACAGCTCCCGGCTGGCGTCCGGCGCGATGGCGTTGCGGACAAGAAAAGAATTGAGCTCGCCGCGGGCAGGAATCAGGTCCTTGCCGTGGCAGGGGATGCCCATGGCCCTGATGTGCGTTTCCAGAAAAGGGTCCAGCTCCTCGACCACGTACAGCTCCCTGACCTTTCCGGCAAAGGAGCGGATCAAGCGTTCCGGCAGCGGCCAGACCATGCCCAGCTTGAGGACCGCCGCCTCGGGAAAGGCCTCCTTGACATAGTTGTAGGAGGTCCCGGCAGTGATAAAGCCCCTGCTCGTGGAACCTTCCTCCACCCGGTTCTCCGGCAGCTCCTCGGCCAGGGCAAGGGTTGCGGCCATCCTTTTTTCGATCTCCGCCCGGCGCGCACGGGCGGGAGCCGGCAGCATCACGAACTTGCCCGGCATTTTGGCGATGGATGCTTTTGCCGGGGCAAGACGTTTTCCTTTGGGGACCACGCCCTGGACATGGGCGATCCGGGTGGTGGTCCGCAGCAGCACCGGGCAATCCAACTGTTCGCTCAGCGCAAAGGCCCGCAGCACCATCTCCCTGGCTTCGGCAGGGTCGGAGGGCTCCAGCATGGGCAGCTTGGCGGCAAAAGCGTAGTTGCGGTTGTCCTGCTCGTTCTGGGAGCTGTGCATTTCCGGGTCATCGGCGGTGATGACCACCAGGCCGCCCCGGCCGCCGGTATAGGAGGCGGTGAACAGGGGATCGGCCGCCACATTCAGCCCCACATGCTTCATGGTGGCCAGGGCGCGTACGCCGGCAAAGGAGGCGCCGACGGCCACCTCCAGGCCGACTTTTTCGTTGGGGGCCCATTCGGTATAGACCCCTTCATAGGCGGCAAGATTTTCCAGAATTTCCGTGGAGGGGGTGCCCGGATAGCCGGAAGCCACCTGGACCCCGGCCTCCCAGGCGCCAAGGGCGATGGCCTCGTTTCCCGAAAACCAGTGATTCTCCTTTTCCTTCTTCCTGGTCACCTGCCCCTCCCTCGGATCACTTGCTCTCAGGCTGTTCGAACTCGAAAGGATAGATTACCACCGTGGACTCGTCGCTGGTCAGGGCCTCCAAGGTGCCGGAGTTGAGGACCACCCCGATAAACAGCTCGGATTCGGCGCCGCTCTCCTTTTTTCCTGCCGGGAGGTTGACCTGGTAATCCACGACATAGCCGTCGATCTTGCGGGTGCGCCACAGCTCTTCCAGGCCAAGGCCGCTCCATTTGAGGCCGACCATGGTCCCGCTCATGTACTGAATCAACCGCGGCAGCACGGTGGTCAGGGTCGAGGGATTGAGGTTCAGGATAATGTCCTCGGACCCGTCCTTGTCAATGTCGGTGACGAGGATCCGGGAGGGGATATAGGTTTCCTTGTAACGTTCACCCACGCCGTCAACTATCGGGTGGCTGGTATGGGTCGTGCCGGGCATCATCCTCGGTTCACCGCCGACGTAGCGTTTGGTGCCGCAGAATCGCTCCTCGCTTTTCCAGGACACGGACCCTCCCCGGATCACCTGCAGCTTGAACGACTCGTCCAGGGCAACGACCTCCTTTTTGCCGTCCCCGTCCAGGTCGGCATAGGCGAAGTTGAACAGGTTGACCTTGGCGGGCAGAGGCAGCCGCTCCTGCCTGCTCAGAGAGCCGTCGTTCATGCTCAGGACGTAGAGGCCTTCAACCACGGGCACCATCCCGGCGGCCTGGCCCACCAGCACCTGGCCGATGCCTGGAATGTTCATGGGCTTGATGTACCAGCGGGCATTGTCGAACAGGGTGGCGAACTGCTTGCCGTCCCATTCCACCGCCATGGACCCCGGAATCTCGGGATTGCTTGCGCTGATGTAGATCTCCGCCCGGCCGTCACCGTCCAGGTCGGCAACATTCACGTTGTGGATCTGATAGCCGGAGACCTTGATCGTCCCGATGCTGTTGAGCCGGGTTTCGTCGCGGTCGAAGACCTGCACCTCGGACTTGTTCGCCAGGACGATCTCCATGGCGCCATCGCCGTCGACATCGCCCAAATCGATGCCCTGGAGGCTCATGTTGAAATTTCTGGTCTTGACAAAATTGCGGCCGGACTTGATGCCGAACCCGCCCCCGGTGGCCATGAAGGTCTTGTCCGGATGGGCGGTGGTGAAGGCGGACGGTGCGCCGGCCTGGGCCTGCTGGACCGGCGCTGCGGCCGCCGGGACAGGGCGCTGCTTGTTGAACAGCTTTTCGATGATGTCCCAGGACAGGGCGTCAATGCTCTGCATGATCTGGTCATTGGAAGTCGCCGAGCCGTAGAACGGTTGCAGGGCCTTGTCTGCCGGCGCAGCGGCGGTAAAGACCTGGGTGTCGATGGAGATGCCGCCGCCCAGGGCGGTGATGGACCCGTACATCAGGTAGTCGGCGCCAAGTTGCTTCGCCAGGGCCGGCAGGTTTTCAACCGTCGGTTTGCCGCCGGCGGCCTTCAGGGCGCCATCCGCCTCTGCCTTGGTAATGATCCTTGCCCCTACCTCTGCCCGTATCCGGCTGCCGAGCATGTCGCGCAGTCCCTCCTGCACGTACTGCAGGTCAGGCGGCGCGTTCAGGGCGAAAGGCAGGATAGCGACGGACTTCTGGGGCTGGCCGGCGGCCATGGTGCCTGTCAGCAGGCAGATAAGCATTGCCAGCAGCCAAAACACTCTTACGGGTTTCAATATCTTCATGGCATCTCCAGTGCGGAAAAAAATTTCCAGGGGGACAAAATTCAATTCTGTCCCCCTTGACATAAAGTTTCACGGGGACAGAATTCTGTCCCGGACTGCAGAAAACTACTCCAAAACTCCTGTTCTCAGCAAGTTATTTCGTTCTTATTCGAAGGCGGCTGCTGCCTCGATGTCCTCGATCTGTCCCTGGGCCTCTTCCCACTGGGCATAGGTCCGTTCCAGGCGGCGGGTGAGCGTTCCGTGTTCGCGGCTGATCTCGGCCCAGCGCTGCTGATCCTGGTACAGCGCCGGATCGGCCATCATCGCCTCCAGGTCCTGCTTGCGGGCCTCCAGCTGTTCGATCTGTTCCTCGGCCTTGCGCGCCTGTTCCTTCAGCGGGTTCAGTTTTTTCCCCATCTCTTCCCGGAACTGAGCGCGCAGCCGCCGCTGGGCCTTTTTGTCCTGGCTCGCGGAGGCGACCGAGGCCCTGCCTTCCTGCGCCAGGTTCTGTGCCGCATCCGGCCGGCGGGCCTTTGTCTCCTGCTCTCGGTGCCGGCGGGCGAGATAGTCATCCACGTTCCCCTCGAACAGGGTGGCCCTGCCGTCCCGGATCTCCAGGACCTTGTTGACAAACGAGTTGACAAAGAAGCGGTTGTGGGACACCACGATGATCGTGCCCTCGTACTGGGCCATGGCCTCCTGCAGCACCTCCTGGGAACTGATGTCCAGGTGGTTGGTCGGCTCGTCCAGGAGCATGAGGTTGGCGGGCCTGACCAGCATGCGCGCCAGGGCCAGCCGGCTCTTCTCGCCACCGGAGAGGACCTCCACCTTCTTGTCGACATCGTCGCCGCTGAAGAGAAAGGCACCGAGCAGGGAGCGGACCTGGGTCATGGTCTTGTCCTGGGCGGTGTAGTAGACCGTGTCCAGCACGGTGAGCCCGGTGTCCAGCTCCTGGGCCTGGTGCTGGCCGAAATAGGTCAGAACTACGTTATGGCCGAGCCGGACAACCCCTTCCGCCGGTTCGATGCCGGGGATGATCTTCAGCAGGGTGGTCTTGCCGGCGCCGTTGACCCCGACCACCGCCAGCTTGTCCCCGCGGTTCAGCGCCAGGTTGACGTGGTTGAACACCGTCCTCCCCTCGAACTCCTTGTGCAGGTCGGAAAGCTCCAGCACCTGCTTGCCCGAGGCGATGGCGGGGGGGAAGGTGAAATGGATGGAGCGCTCGGTCTCGGACAGTTCGATGCGCTCGATCTTTTCCAGCTGCTTCACCCGGCTCTGCACCTGCCGGGCCTTGGTGGACTTGGCCCGGAACCGCTCGATGAAGCGCTCGGTCTGCTTGATCATCGCCTGCTGGTTGGCGTAGGCGGCCCGCTCGACGGCCAGCCGCTCCTCCTTGTCCACCAGGTACTTGGAGTAGTTTCCCCGGTAGACGGTGAGCCGGCCGAGACTCAGTTCCCAGGTGGTCGTGGTCAGGCGGTCGAGAAATGCGCGGTCATGGGAGATGACGATGATCGCCCCCTGGTACTGCTGGAGAAACTCCTCCAGCCAGGTCAGGGAGTCCAGGTCCAGGTGGTTGGTCGGCTCGTCCAGGAGGAGCAGCGAGGGTTTGCGCAGGAGCAGCTTGGCGAGCAGCAGCCGCATGATCCAGCCGCCGGAGAAGCCCTCCACCTCCTTTTTCAGGTCCGCCTGGGAAAAGCCGAGGCCAAAGAGAATCCGCTCGATCTGCGGCCGGATGGTGAAGACATCCCGGCCCTCCAGACAGTGCTGCAGTTCGCCCTGGCGATGCAGCAGGCCATCCAGCTGGGGATCGTTTGCGGCCATTACCGCAAGCTGCTCGCTGATCTCTGCCATCTCCCGCTGCTGCGCCAGCACCTCGGCAAAGGCGCTTTCCGCCTCTTCGTACAGGGTATGGCCGCTGCCGCTGAAGGCGATTTCCTGCGGCAGGTAGGCCACCGAGAACCAGGAGGCCCGGTTGAGCGTGCCCGGGTCGGTTTCCTGGAGGCCGCACATTATTTTCAGCAGGGTGGTCTTGCCGGTGCCGTTGACCCCGACCAGGCCGATGCGGTCCTCGGGATAAACCTGGACCGAGACATCCCGGAAGAGATGCTTGCTGCCGTACTGCAGGTTGAGATTGGTGATGCTGAGCATTTTTTCAGGCGTCTGTGGTTAGTGCGTCACACTGTCGGAGACGGAGTCGGGGTCGGTATCGATGGAGTCCAAGCTGTGTGCATCCGGATGAAACCATATCGGTTCATACCTATCGGACATGTCCCTTTCGACTCCGAGGGTTTTCGGCCAGTGGGAGATAACAGTTGCCCGCCAAGGCCCCCATTCTTTCAGAAGCTTGAGCGAAGCGACCAGGAAGCGCGATTATTCTGAGCGTTGCCCGCGGCTGGAGCGGGTCGGTCACCAGTTCGAAGCGCTCGAGCAGGCCCATTTGCCGCAGCCGTTTGCTATTTGCCGAGCGGATGCCCTGAAAGATGGAGCGGTCCCGGGCGGCGATGGACAGCCGTACCTTCTCGCCCGCCGGTACGCCTCGCAGGGCCCGCCGGGTCCGGTGCAGCATGAGGCGGGCGAGAACCAGCTCGCCGAAGGCCGGGTGGTAGGGCCCGGCCAGCAGGGCCTCTTCCAGCTCCGGACAGGGCTGCAGGCCCATGCGCACCACCCTGATCCCGCGGCCGGCGAGATAGTTCTTCATCCACGCAGTTCGCGCCACCGCCTGCTCCAGGGTCGGGGGCCGGTAGCGGCCCTGGGCATGAAGAGCCGCAAGTCCGCTTTCTTTGAGCACCAGTACCGGATAAATCCGGACAAAGTCCGGGCAAAGGGCGGCGACCTGCCGCACGGTGCGCCTCTGGCCGAGGAACGACTCGCCGGGCAGCCCGACCATGAGCTGCACGCCCACCTGCAGGTTCGCCGCCCGCAGCAGGCAGATGGCCCGGATCGCCTGGCCGGCGCTGTGTCCCCGGTTGCTTGCCATGAGCACTTCCGGGTCCAGGGACTGGACCCCCAGCTCGACAATCGCCACGCCGTGGCGGCGCAGCCGGTCAATAGCCACCGGGTCCACGTAATCAGGCCGGGTGGAGATGCGGATCGCCTGGACCTGGCCCTCCGCCATGAAGGGAGCCACCGCCCCCAGCAGCTCTTCCTGGCGCGCTACGGGCAGGCCGGTAAAGCTGCCGCCGTAGAAGGCCACCTGGGCGGGTCCTGTTCTTTTTTTCCCTGCGCGGTTCAGCCACAGGGCAATGATCTTCCCCACTTCCCCGGGCGAGACCGGGGATGATCCGGCGCGGCCGCTTATCCGGTGCTGGTTGCAGAACACGCACGCATGGGGGCAGCCCTCATGGGGAATGAAAACCGGGATGACCAGGGGCATGGCGTCGTTCAAGGAGCCCATTATTCTATCAAACTGTTATTTATTATGGTTAAATGGGGTATAAGCAGACAAACGTCCGATAGGGACGCTTGCACACGTAGTATAATCAGAGGATTTGCTCACCCACACTACTCGAAATACCGAGAACTTGCCAAAATTGTTATGGGACAGAAGAAGGCGATAATTATCGGCGCCGGGCCGGCAGGTCTTACCGCCGCCTATGAACTGCTCACAAAATCCGATATTAAACCCTATATATACGAAATGAGCAACGATATCGGCGGGCTCGCAAAAACTGTCAATTTCAAAGGGAATCGCCTCGATATCGGTGGGCACAGATTTTTTTCAAAATCCACCCTTGTCATGGAATGGTGGCAAAATATCATGCCGCTCCAGGACCAACCGGCATTGGATGATAAAATGCTGGGGCGGGAGGCCTTGCTGGCAGAGAAAAAAACAGGCGCGGATCCTGAACGAACGGATCTTGTCATGCTCATCCGCAGAAGGATGTCGCGGTATTTTTTTCAACGCGCTTTGTTTAATTATCCCGTATCGCTATCCTGCAAAACAGTTACGAACCTGGGCTGGTTCAGAATACTTAAAATAGGAATCAGTTATCTCAAGGTAAAAGTATCACCCCTCAGCAAGGTGAATACGCTTGAGGATTTTCTGATCAGCAGGTTCGGCCGGGAACTCTATACTTATTTTTTCAAAAGTTACACGGAAAAAGTCTGGGGCGTACCCTGTGACCGGATACCTGCCATCTGGGGCGCGCAAAGGATCAAAGGGCTATCGATAACAAAGGCGGCGATGCACGCCTTGCGAAAACAATTCGGTGGCGCGCGCACGCTTTCCCAGAAAAAAACGGAAACCTCATTGATTGAACAGTTTCTGTACCCCAAACTGGGGCCGGGACAGCTTTGGGAAGAAGTTGCCAGGCAGGTGCAGGCAATGGGAGGTGAAATATACCTGAACCATCAGGTAGTCGGTCTGGATATTGGTGAAAAAAACATCACCGCTCTCAGCATCCTTGATACAACAACAGGAGAAACCCATGCTGTGGAATGCGATTATGCATTCTCGACCATGCCGATGAAGGATCTCATCGCGTGTTTTCCATCTGCATATGTCCCCGGCCGCATAAGAGAAATTGCCGAAGGACTGCTTTATCGTGATTTCATAACAATCGGCGTTTTGTTGAAAAAATTAAAAATTACAAATGATACGAAGATAAAGACTCTTAACAATAGTATCCCTGACAATTGGATTTATATTCAGGAAAAGGATGTCCAGGTTGGGAGAATGCAGATTTACAATAACTGGAGTCCGTATATGGTTAGAGATACGGATCACGTATGGATAGGGCTTGAGTACTTCTGCAATGAAGGAGATTGGTTCTGGAACAAAACTGACCTGGAAATACAGGAATTTGCTGTTAACGAATTGGTCTCGATCAATTTTATTGATTCAGAAGATGTTTTGGATTCAACAATTATTCGTCAATTGAAAACGTATCCGGCATATTTCGGAACCTACGACAAGTTTGATGAACTGAGGGGTTTTACGGATCAGATTGCCAATCTCTTTCTTATCGGCAGAAACGGCATGCACCGCTACAACAATATGGACCATTCGATGCTGACCGCCATGGCCGCCGTGCAAAACATCATCAATGGCGAAAGCTCAAAGGATGCAATCTGGCAGGTCAATACGGAGCAGCAGTATCATGAAGAGTAATGGCAGGTTGTTCACTCAATGGTCCTCGGCGTTGAGCCTGTCCAGGGCGGCCCTGGCCGCCCGCTGCTCGGCCTCTTTTTTGCTGGATGCCGTGCCGGTGCCCATGGTCTCGGCCCTGAACCGCACGGAAACGGTAAAGACCCTGGCATGGGCGGGGCCGATCTCCTCTTCCAGCACATAGGACGGCCCTTCATTGTATTGTTCCTGCAGCACCTCCTGCAGGCCGCTCTTGGCATCCGTTGCCAGCAGCTCGATATGGGGCCTCTCGATCAGCGGCTCGAACCACCGGCGGACAAAGGCCTGGGCCTCATCAAAGCCGCCGTCGAGAAAGAGGGCGCCGAGCATCGCCTCGTAGGCGCAGGAAAGGATGGACGATTTTTCTTCCCCGCCGGAGGAATGCTCTCCGTGGCCCAGCAGCATATGCCCGCCCAGGCCTATGGCGCGGGCCATTTCCGCCAGCCCTGTTTCGTTGACGAGGGAGGCCCGGATCTTGCTCAGCTTGCCCTCGCGCATTTCCGGGAAGCGGGTGAAGAGGAGATGGCCAAGGGCCAGGTCGAGCACCGCGTCCCCCAGAAACTCCAGGGTCTCGTTGTGCCTGGGGCTCTTCATCCGCTCGAAGGCGAATGAGCTGTGGATCAGCGCCTGCTGCAGCAGCCGGACATCGCGGAAGCGGTAGCCGATCCGCTCCTGCAGCGCGGCAAGCTGTTCCCGGTTATCCTGCGCCAGGGTTTCCAGCGATGTTCCCATCTATGCCTTTCCCCGCCGCGGAAAGCCCTTTTGGCGCATGGCCCAGGAATCACCGCCAAACGAATTTTGCACGCTTTCCCCTTGTCAAATCTGGAAACTTTGGTATAAAGTGCCTCACCGTGCACAACGGCGACGTAGCCAAGTGGTAAGGCAGAGGTCTGCAAAACCTTTATTCAGCGGTTCAAATCCGCTCGTCGCCTCCAGAAAACACCAAGGGTTTACCGGATACCGCCGTATCTTGTAAACCCTTTTTTTATTTTGATTATCACCAAAACTCGGTACGGGATATTGTTATACCGGGGACAAAATGATTTTCGCCAAGAACAATGCGAAAAAAATTCAGTCCCCTGAGGTTGGCGGAAAAATTCAATCTGTCCCCGGATTTTAGGGAAAAAAGAAAGCCCCCCGCGGAGAAACTCCGGAGGGGGCTGGAGAAGGGTCTTTTCGCAGGATTATTTTTTCCCGGCCTTTTCGATGGCCGGCAGGAACATCGGCCAGGGGAACCGGGTTACTGTTGGTGGGGCGTACTCCCCGATCAGGTTGATGAGCAGGAGGTCTCCGCCGTTGTTCCCGGTGCCGGTGCCAAAAGCGTCGTTGGCATCACGGGAGCTGTAGTTTGAACTGTCGGCGAACAGGATCTGGCCCCCCGTCGGGCTCCAGAAGGGCGCATAGTCACTGTAGTCCTGGGTCAATTGGTGTTTTACCAGGGTGTTCACATTGGCCATGTGGATGGTATAGTAATCGGTATAGTCGGGTGGACCGTTATACCATCGTTTTGTGTAGGCGAGCCAGTTGGAGTCTGGACTCCAGGAAAGAGGGCCGTTGTGATTCGTCCAGCCAGGGGCACTGTAGGAAAACGCATCCACCGATACGAGTCCGCTGCCGTCTGGATTGATGGTCCTGACCATGTATTCCGGACTCGATTCCTGCAGGAAAGCGATTTTGCTGCCGTCCGGGCTCCAGACCGGCCAGGAATTTTGGCCACTGCCAGGGAGAGTGTCGGTCAGCTGGTCGTGTCCCGTCCCGTCCGCATTGACCACGCAGATTTGGTAGGTCCACTGGTAGCCCGTCGTATCTGTAGTAACGTAGCAGTTATAGGCCAGCCGGCTGGAATCAGGGCTCCACCCGTAATTTCCATTATAGTCTGCAAGCTCGAACCCCGTCTTTGAAACCTGGACCGGACCGGTTCCGTCGGCATTGGCGACCCAGAGGGCATTGTTGGACCAGTAGGAAATTTTGCTGCTGTCCGGGCTGGGAGCGACTTTTCGCTCGTACTGCATGCCTGAATGGGCGGCGGTCAGGTTGGCGGGATTCGTCCCGTCGCTGTCCATCCGCCAGATCTCATAATGACTGGACCCGTTAAACCGTTCAAAATAGATCCTGCCGTCCGTGCCGAAGCTCGCGTTGGAATCCTCGAGCAAGTTGTCGGTGAGCCGTGTTTTGCCGGTGCCGTCCGGTCTGCTGACGAAGATTTCCTTGTTTCCCGAGGAGTTGATATCGGTAGTATTGGCCGTATAGACGATCCAGTCGCCGGTGCTGTTCCAGGGATGGGGGGCGAAACCGCTGGAGGTGGGGTAATCCCCGCTGACCACCCCGTCGTTGTAGGGGTTGTCGGTCAGCTGCTCGATATTGTTGACCACCGTGGTGTCCGAAACCCCGGTCGTTCCCCAGTCATAATTTGCGGCCAGCCCCGGACAGGCGGTCAATACCAGAAAAGCCGCTCCCAGAAAGCTGATCTGTGTCAATCTTCGCACCATTGCTCCCTCCTTGCAAGTTACAACTCTATCAAGCGCCCGAATGAATCGTCAATTATGGGTTATCTTTTTTATTTTACCATACGGGGAAGAGATTACCAAGGAGAACCCGGCGGCCGCTTATTTATTCTGTTCGCTAACCGACCTGGCCCGTTCCAGGTTGATCCGGGCCCCGGCAAATTCCGGATCCAGGTCCACCGCCTCCTGAAACTGTTCCGTTGCCCGCGCAAAATCGCCTCTCTCGGCATAGAGGATGCCGAGATTGTTGCGGGCGCCGGCAAATTCGGGGTTGATCCGCAGGGCTTCCCGGAAATGGCGCTCGGCCTGCGCCGAGTCCCCGCCCTCGCGGTAGAGCAGGCCCAGATTGTTGTGCAGGTCAGCGTTGTCCGGGTCAACTGCAAGCTGCTTTCGGACGGCGGCGATTTTTTCCTCGAGGTCCCGAAGCAGGGCCGAAAGGTCGCGCAGGTTGTTTTGGGCATCCGCATAGTCCGGCTGCAGGGCCAGGGCCGCGCTGAAGTGGACCCGGGCCTCCAGGAAGCGTTTCTTTTGGGAAAGCAGGGCCCCCGCATTATTGTGCGCTTCGGCAAATTCAGGGAAGATGGCCAGGGCCGCCAGGTAATGCTGCAGCGCCTCCTCCCGCCTGCCGAGCGAAGCCAGGGTATTGCCCAGATTGTAGCTGGCCCTCGCGTAGTCGGGTTTGATGCGCAGGGCGGTCCGGTAGCGGTCGATGGCCTCCTGTGTATTCCCCTGCCGGTCCAGGGCGTCGCCCAGGTTGTTGTGCGCCACCCAGTTGCCGGGATAGATGCTGACCGCGTGCTCGAACAGGCTGCGGCTTGAGCGCCAGCGGCCGGCCTGCTGCCAGCTGAGCACGGAGAAAACCGTCAGCAGCACGCAGGCCGCCGCCGCCATCACCCGGTTCCAGGTCCGGCCTCTTTCGCCAAGCGTCTTCCATGTCCACGCCAGGGCGATGATCAGGCCGATCAGCGGAATGTAGGTGTAGCGGTCCGCCACCCGGTGCGGCCCGCCGTGGATGAGCCCGGCCACCGGCAGCAGGGTGACGAGAAACCACAGGCAGCCGGTGAGAAGGAAGGGAAGTCGCCGGCGGGTGAGAAGGGCGATCAGGGTGATGGCGGCCAGGCAGGCTCCCCCCAGGAGGAGAAGAGCAAGGGCGGGGTTCTCGGCATAAGGATAGAGCACGGTCAGCCGGACCGGCCAGACGAATTTTTCCAGGTAATGCAGGAGGAACAGAAGAAAATCGTAGTGCCAGAAGGGCGACAGAACCTTGGTTTCCACCCTCAGGTCCTGCATGGCGCCGGTGGTGATCAGAACAAAGATGGCGGCGATCAGCAGCAGTCCCGACTTTTCCAGGAGAAGCCGGACCGGGGAGGAGGGGGGGATATCCGGGCGACAGGGCGGCGCGGCCGTTCTCCCGGTCCGCTGCAGGGGCCAGAAATCGAGAAGCAGCAGGACCAGGGGCAGGGTGATCATCATGGTCTTGGCGAGGAGCCCCAGCAGATAGGTCAGCATGAGCAGGAACAGGTACCAGGACGATTTCTTCTCCACATAACCGGCATAGAGCCACAGGGACAGGATCCAGAAAAAACCGAAAAGCAGGTCCTTGCGGTCGGCTACCCAGGCAACCGGCTCGACATGCAGGGGATGGACCGCGAACAGGGCTGCGGCAAAACCGCTTGCCCAGGCGGCCCCGGTCATCTTCCTGAGGGCCAGGAACAGGAGCAGGGTGTTGAGAAGGTGGAGCAGAAAACCGGAGAAATGGTGGCCGGCCGGGTCAAGGCCGAAAAGCTGGAAGTCGGCGGCATGGCTGAGCCAGGTCAGCGGGTGGTAATGGCCGTGCAGGTGGGTGGTGAAGGCCCACCTGACCGTGGCCGGGGTAAGGCCCTGCTGGATATGCCTGTTTTCGGTGATGTAGATCGGGTCGTCGTAATTGACGAAGCCGAAGGACAGCACCTGCGAGAAGACTGCGGTGACAAGAGCCGCGAGCAGGGTGCAGATCAGGAGGTTTCGGCGGGTGTCGTTCATAGGCAGTGGATCCTGGCCGCAATCCTGAGCGCGTCAAGACGGGACCGGATTTCCTCGCGGTAGATGTCGTTGGCGATGAAGACCGTGTCCGGCCGGTAGTCGGCCAGAAACTCCGGCCCCATGACCTGCTGGCCGGAGCCGGGGACAAATTTTCCCTGCTTGTTCGGATTGATATCGATGACGAAGGAAATGTCCGCTCCTGCCGGCAGGCTGTTGAGAAAGGCGATGCCTTTTGATCCGGCCCCCCAGACCACGGCCCGCCGGCCACCGGTGAGCGCGGTTTTGAGCAGGTTCTCCGCCCTTTGCTTGCGGGCAAGGCAGCATGCGGGAAACCCCTCGAGCAATCGCCCGGTTTCCGCGATGCCTTCCCGGATGAGCTCGTTGTTCGACAGGACGGAGGGTTCGGCGGGAAAGGCATCCACGGCCAGGTACTGGCCGGAAAAGACCGACCGCGGGGGGGCGGAGGAAAAGCTGGCCAGGCCCAGGAGATAGGCGAGGGAGGCGGCGGTAAAGAAGGAAACGTGCTCGTAGATGAGGTCCCAGAGCGAACACTGCGCGAGGAGGGAGGATCCGTCCGGAACTTCCAGGAAGAGGACGGATCGGTCGCTGTCCATGGCCGAGCGGATTGTCGCGAGGAAGTCGAGCGGTGCGGCAAGGTGCTCCAGGACCTGGCGGGCAACATACAGATCGGCGCCGGTTTCATCGGAACGGCCGGAAAAGGTGTCCGGGATGATCCTGATCCCGCCGTCGGAGAAGGAGGTGGCCGCGCCCGGTTCGATCGCGGGGTCGAAGCCGATGCCCCGGCACTGTCCTTTCTGCCGGAACAGCCTGAGAAATGCGCCGTCGCCGCAGCCGATGTCCAGCACCCGGCGGCCGGCGAGAAGGTATCGGGTCAGGAGCCGTTGGACCTCTTCCTCCGCGTACTGCCGGTACAGGCCGGAATAGTGGAGGGCGTTCTCATACCCCGGCCGGTAGCGTATCTGGTCCTGGGCAAAGGTCCTATTATAGAGATGGCCGCAGTGGGGACAAAACACCAGGTCAATGACCCCTTTTTCCGCCCGAAGCGCATCTTCTTTGGCGGGGTAGAGGAAATTGCAGAGCAGCGGGACGTCGGCTATCCGGATGACCGGCCGGGCCTTGGTCCTGCCGCAGACCAGGCAGGCCATGCTGAAAAATCCCCCCGGCATCAGGGTTTCTCCCGGGCCAGCCGGTGCAACGTTTCCCCTGCCAGGGGAAGCACCGCCGGTTCCAGCCCCATCTGCTTGAGCCGTTTGCCGATTTCTTCCAGGTACATCGGATTCATGGCCAGGACCAGGTCGGGCCTGAGCCTGGTCAGTTCCTCGGGAGCAACGAGGCGGAAAGCGGTGCCGGGCAGGAAGGTGTTCTGTTTGTGCGGGTTGATATCGACCACCAGCTGGATCTCATCCGTAATCCCCAGGGTGGTGAGAAAGGCGACAGCCTTGGAGCCGCCTCCCCACAGTGCAATCCTGCCGCCGGTGCGGTGCATCTCACTGAGCAGGTCGCGCCAGCCCTGGATATGCGCAGGAACTTCGGCAGCGAAGGCGGCGACAAGCGCGGAGATCCCCTCGGCTGCACTGTTTTCGCCCACAGGGGCAGGTTGATTCTCGGCCGGCCGGGCCTCGATGATCAGGTACTGGCGGTCATACGCGCTGGCGATGTCCAGGACCTGGAACCCGCACCGCTGGAAAAGCAGGGCCAGCGCCGGCCGGGTGAAATAGGAGCAGTGTTCGTAGTAGATGTCCCAGAAGCGGCATTCGGCGAGGATCGGTTCGCTATCCGGCACCTGGAAAATGACCACGGGCGCATGCCCCGGCCGGATTGCCTCCCGGATGTCCAGCAGAAAGGCCCGCACCTCCTGAATATGTTCCAGGGTCATCTTGCAGACGATGCAGTCCGGGGCGGGGCCGTCATAGGATTTCGGGAAGCGGCGGCGGTGGATGGTCACCTGCCCGAATGCGGCGGCGCAGGACCTTTCCGGGACATAGGTTGGATCGAAGCCGATGCCCCGGTTGTCCCCCAGGCGGCAAAGAAGATGCAGGAAATCGCCCTTGCCGCAGCCTATTTCCAGGATGGTCCGGTTGCGCAAACCGAACTTTTCCACCAGGGCGGAGGCCAGATCCTGGTGAAAGGCTGAGAACACCTCGGAGTGGGACTGGCTTTCTTCGTAGCGCTCATTGTACAGACAAAGACTGGGTTCATAGTCACGGTTGAAGATCAGGCTGCAGGTTGGGCACCTGACCAGGGCGATATCGCCCCTGGCCAGGCAGAGCGCCCTGGCTTGCGTGTCGCAGAGGATGACGCTGTTGGTCGGGACATCCGCGCGGTGATAGAATGGGTTTCCCGTTAGCGGTTGCCCGCAGGAGGGGCAATGAGAAGGCAGAGAGGTCATGCGATGGCCTCCCTCTTGTCCCCGCGCATCAGGTACAGGAGGAGGATGATCCAGACCAGCGCCGGGAAGAGCACCTTGAGGAAGTCAAACCCCCAGTAGAGCAGGGCGGCCATGCCGGCGCTGAGGGGAAGATGGCGCAATACCTGGGGCAGATACGGTTCCAGCGCGAAGCAGATGATTGCGGCGGGCACGGCGCAGCAGATAGTGAATACGGCCTTATGGCGGCCGGTTTCCCCCCTGATTCTGACCAGCAGGAGAAAAGGCAACCCTGCCGCCAGGGTTAAAAGCAGGGGGGCCAGGGCCAGGTATTGGCGCAGACGTCCGGGCCAGGGTATGGCTACCGGCCGGATCTCGATATTGCCGATGGTCAGGTCGACATGATGGGCGACAAGGAGGATGCCCCCGTGGCCTGGATCTTTCCGGTCGGACGTCCTCTGCAGGGACCAGTTTTGCGGCTCATTTTCGCCTTTTTTCCATATTTTGAGGTAATAAAGAGTTTGCAGGGGCAGGGGTTCCACCCGGGACCGGACCAGGTAGGTGGTTCCCGGGGTCAGCGCGTAGGGAAAGGCCACCGAGAGATCCAGGATAGGTCCGGTCGAGATGTTCAGTCCGCCAGGTTTGTCCCGCGGAAAATTGTACCAGTGGAAGGCCCCGGCCGGCAGCCAGCCGCAATGCGGCTCGCCGCACCTGACAGGGGTGCTGGTGTGGCCGTTCCAGTGCAAGACTAGGCCGAAGCCTGGACTGAGGCTCACCGGTGACCCATAGGCCGAGGTATCCAAGGCGTGCGGGGTAACCGGCACCAGGATCTCGTAACCGGACCAGTCTCGGTCGCCAAGAGCAAGGCTTCGGTCGTAGCCGATCCGGTCGGGCGCAGTCCTCAGTCCTTTTTCCGTCAGCAGCCACATCCCGTCGACAATCTGGACGGCATCCTGGATATTTTCGGTGGCGGACCAGTCTACGGTGGTAGGCAGCGGCCAGGGGCGCTGTCGGAATTCAAAATCGATTTCCTGCTCTTCGCCCCCGCCCTCCGCCGGGGAAGTCCAGACTCGGATGGTATTGCGGCCATCCCGCACATCGCGGGCATCCAGTTCGATGTTGAAGTCGCCCGGCGCGGGAAGTCGGCGAGAGTCGGGTCCGGTCCCCAGCGGCCGACCAGGTGCTCCGTTGAGGCTGTAGAAGACCGAAGCAAGTTGACCGGGTTTATCAACATGACCGAGGATGTTCACCCAGCGCTGTGCCAGGCCCGGCGAGCCGAACAACTGCGAGTCTCCGTACCAGAAGTGAATCTGCGATTCCAGGGGCCCCGGCAGGGAAGAAGATTCCGGTTGGTGCGGCACCGATTCGGTGGCGGCGGCAACGCAAAGGGAGAAATGGACGGCAAGAAGCATTGAAACGATACACGATCTGTTGCACGCAAGGAGCATGGTCAGACAATCCTGGGGGAAGGAACCGGAATGATGAACCGACCGCCGCGCTCCCGGTATACCTGCTGTTCCCCCATAATTTCCTCGGCCAGGTTCCAGGGGAACAGGAGAAGATAGTCGGGCTGCTCCGCCAGCAGCCTGTCAACCGGAAAAATGGGAAGACGGTTCCCGCCCATGAATTTATGATGCTTGATCGGGTTACGATCAACCAGCCACGGGAGGTCCTCGCTGGTTATGCCGCAGAAATGCATGAGGGTCGTCGCCTTGGCCGCGGCTCCGTAGCCGGCAACACGTTTGCCTTCCCTCCTGAGCTCCCCGAGCAGATTCCTCAGGGCGGAGCAGATGGCAACGCTCTTTTCGGCAAATTCATGGTAGGGTTGGGCAAGCAAAAGATTTTGTTCCTGTTCCATCCGCAGCAGCCTCTGTACGGCCGGACCCGGCCGCTCTTGTTTTTCGACGAACAGGCGCAGAGACCCTCCCTGCACGTCGACCTGCCGTACTTCATTGATATAGAGCCGGTGGCGGCGGAAGAGGCGGTCCAGGGCGATGAGGGAGAAGTAGCAGTAGTGCTGGTGATAGACGGTGTCGAACTCGGCCTTGGCGAGCAGGTCTCCGACCCACGGGACCTCCACCGCAAGCAGGCCGTTTTCTTTGAGCAGGAGCGAAACGCCGCGAACCAGATCGTTGGGGTCAGGCACATGGGCGAGGACATTGTTGGCGATAAGGACATCGGGAGATCGCTGTTCCCGGGCCAGTCTGGTCGCCAGTGCCGCCGTAAAAAATTCGTTCAGCACCTGGATTCCTTTTGCCCGGGCGGCCCGGGCCGGACCGTCGGCAGGATCGATCCCCAGGACCGGAATGCGCCGCTTCCTGAAATTGGACAGCATATAGCCGTCATTGCAGGCAATCTCCATGACCAGGCTTGCGGGGGACAGTGGACGGCGCGAACATATCTCCTCGGCGTAGGTACCGGCATGGCGGAGATAGGAGGTGGATACCGAGGAAAAATAGGGGTATTCGTCCTGGAAAAGGATCTCCGGGTCAACAGATTCCCTGAGCTGGAGCAGGCTGCAGTCCTGGCACCAGGCCAGGGTCATGGGAACCAGCAGCTCCAGTCCGTCGAGCTGCGCTGCGGTCAGCAGCCGGTCGGCGATGGGGGATAGGCCATAGGAGAGGATGGGTTCCAGATGCGCTCCCTTGCAGGAGCGGCACGCTGGCTCAATGGAATATCCGGTGGGTTGCATTTTTTTCCGGCCGGTTCAGACCCAGCGCAGAGTCCGATCCAGCTGGCCGGTTCGGATCAGTTCCTTGAGATGGGCAATCCGGCTGTATTTCGATCCCTCGAATTCGTCCGCCTTGAGCCCAAGGGCGGCATACCAGTGCAGCAGGTCGCGGATCGATTCCCTGACCGTCCATTGCGGCCTGAAGGAGGGGAGCGCCGAAAAAATACGCTCGCAGGAAACGCGGTAGCACCGTTTGTCCGGCCCGCCGTCCGGCGCATATTCCACACGGCAGCCCGGCACGGCCTGGCGGACCTCTTCGGCGACGTGGCGGATCTGATAATTTTCCCCCGTTTCGCCGACGTTGAACACCTGCTTATGGACGGCATCGGTCGGGGCTTCAAGGACGGCCGCAAAAGCCCGGCAGATGTCATCCACGTGCACGAAGGGGCGCCATGGCGTGCCGTCGCTTTTGATATAGACCCTGCCGGTCGTATAGGCCCAGGCAGCCAGATTGTTCACTACCAGGTCAAAGCGGATGCGGGGGGAAAAGCCGTGCGCGGTGGCAAACCGCAGGCTGGTGGGGCAGAAGTCAGTGTCCGCCATGCCGGCAAGGTGCTGCTCCGCCAGGTATTTTGAGTGGGCGTAGGGGGTGACCGGATTGATTGGGGACAATTCGTTAAGAAATTCCGACCCGGAAGCGCCGTAAACGCTGCAGGAAGAGGCGAAGAGAAAACGCCGGACCCCGGCCTGTTTCGACAGTTCCGCCAGCCTGGCCGAGGCGAGGTAGTTGATTGCAAGGGTCAGTTGCGGATCAAGATCACCCAAGGGATCGTTGGACAGGCCCGCCAGGTGGATGACCGCGTCGCAGCCGCTGACATCCTCAAGGGTCGTTTCGCGGATGTCCTTGCGGAGAGAAGGCACCGGAGGTGGGGCCGAGCCGAACAGGGAGCTTTCGTACAGGTTGCTGTCCAGCCCTCGCACCTGGTGGCCGATCCCGGTAAGGAGCGGGACGAGAAGGGAGCCGATATAGCCCTGATGGCCGGTTACGAGGATTTTCATCGGTCCTGCAAGGTCATCCAGAAGGCGGAACCGGTAACCCAAAGGTGCTCGAGGTATTCCCAGTCACTCATGGTATCCATGCACTGCCAGCTTCCCTCATGGCGCCAGGCCATGAGCTGATGGTCACGGAGCAGCCGGCTGAGCGGTCCCAGTTCCCAGTGGTCCGCGTCGCCGCCAATATATTCCAGGGCGCCCGGTTCAACAATGGCGTAGCCGCTGTTGATCCAGGTATCGATCATGCGCGGTTTTTCATAAAAGCCGGTTACTTCGTCACCCGAAAGTTCCATGATGCCGAAACGGGAGAAGGGATGGACGGCGGCAACCGTAACCAGGCGGCCGTGCGCCCGGTGAAAGGCAAGCATGGCGTCGAGTCGGATATCGGACAGGCCGTCGCACCATGCAAGAAAAAAGGGCTGTTGCTCCAGGAAAGGGGCGAGCCGCTTGATACGGCCGCCTGTATTGGTGTCGGGCCCTGTTTCGACAAGCCTGACCCGCAGGCCGTCCGTTTGCGAGCAAAGGGTGACGGACCTGCCTGTTTCTGAATCATCGTCTATGCGCGCAACCGGTTCAAGATGTTTCTGCAAAGTGTTGATGATCTGCTCGGACTGGTAGCCGACGGCAATTATAAAATTATCGCAGCCGAACTCCTGAAAATACCGGATGATATGACAAATAACCGGTGTCCCGCCAATGGGGACGAGCGGCTTGGGCAGGTTCGTGCTTTCCGCGCATATGCGGCGGCCTTTTCCTCCGGCCAGGATGACGACTCTCATGTCTCAGGTGTACGTTTTCGTCCTGATTGAATATTGTGGTTTGCCCCCCTGCCGCTTTCCTTCAGCAGATTCCCGCCCCGGATCAGCATCCCTTCCATGCCCGGAAAAATGGCGAGGAGGGGATCGGCAAGGAGCCTCGCCCAGTTCTGGTGAACTGCGGGCCAGCGCAGAAGGGCCAGCCGACTCTTCAGTTTTTCGGCTGCGGAGAGCCCGTCAACCCGGCCAATACTTTTATAATATTCTGCCAGAATTCGCCAGTGGGGAAAGACGATTCTGCCCCGGCGCCGCGGATCAAACCAATGGCCCCGGCGATGATGGGCGGAAAAAAGACGAATCGATCTGGCCCGGTGGTCCCGGCTGCGGAACAGCGGATTCTCCAGGACACGGAATTTTCCGCGCAGGCCGAGTTCCGCCCGCAGGGGCCGGTCGGAGGCGATGTAGCCGGCAATCAGCGGGGTCTTTGCCAGCACTTGCCGGCGGATTACGCCGAAGACTTCGTAATTGTCGAGGTCGGACCGGATCAGGGCGCTGAATCGTTCCGATGGCAGTTCTGAGTCAAGGTTTTGCGTCTCGACGGGGTCGTAGCGGATTGTCAGGCCGTTTTCATCGATTACTTCGACCTGGGAATGGCAGAGGACGGTCTTTTCGTCGTGTTCCAGTACCTCCAGGCATTGCTGCAAGTAGTCCGGGGCGTGCAGGTCGTCGTGTGCGGCCCATTTAAAGTACTGGCTGCTGCCGGCATGGAAAGCCCGGCGAAAGTTTGCCGCGGCCCCGGCATTTTCCGGTTGGCGCAGGCAGCGCACGCGGCTGTCCCTGGCGGCATAGGCACGGCAGATTTCCGGTGTGGCATCGGTAGACGCATTGTCGCTGATTATCAGCTCGAAGTCGCCGAAGGTCTGGGAGAGCAGGGAGTCAAGAGCAGCGGCAAGGAAATTTTCGCCGTTGTGCACGGGCATTCCGATGCTGAGAGGTGGGGACGAAAGGGATCGATTGGTGATGGCCATGAAAGGAACTATCCGGCTGCAGCCGTCTTGTTTCGTTCTGAACCGGGTATGCCGCGGAGCAGGTGCTGGACCAGGACCATCCCAAAGGCAAGGCCGCTGGAGAGAAAATAGAGAAAATGCAGGGGGATGGTCCGCGTCATGAACCACCACCCCCTTTTTCTGCTGAAGAAAAGGAATATATCCCTGTTCATAAAGAGGAACAGGGTAAATGAGAAAGCCGAGCCAACGGCAAAATAGAAATTGACCGGGGCAAGGCACAGCATCAGGACGATAAGCCAGCTCAGGAGAACGGACAGCCTCCCCGTCATGTTGATATTCATGTCATTATTCATTGAACCGGAGCGAAAGATCAGTTGGCTCCAGGGAATTGCCCGCTGAAAAAAATCCGTCCGCAACAGTACGGAGAGCGACCAATGCTTCAGGTGGGTGACCTGGATGGTCTTGTCAAGAAGAATGGTTGCCCCGGCCTTTTTGAGCCGGTAGCCGAGTTCGATGTCCTCGATGGAGGGCTGGCGATAGTCTTCGCAGAATCCCTTCGCCTCAAGGAAGCGGCTTCGCAGTATCGCCCCGCAGCCGGTCCAGAAGGTGAAGGCGTTGGGGTTCGAGGTTTGGTGCACGTAGTGATTGAGCAGGTTTTTATACTGCGATACGGTGTCCTGCGCTGGTGGCTTGTCGTCATAGGAACCGAACACCGCGTCAGGAGGTTCAGCCGCGGTAAACCCCCTGTTGATTCTGGTGATAATATCCGGAGGCAGGATGACGTCGGAATCGACAAAGAGCAGGATGTCCCCGGAGGCATTCAGGGCCCCGATATTCCGCGCCCGGCTTGGCCCGCAGGTTTCCGGGAGCATCACTGTCCGGAGGTTTTTCAGGCCGGTCTCAGGAGCCGCCTGGTCCGTACCGCCATCAAGCACAACAATGACCTCCAGCGGCGGAGGGCTGCAGCAGGCAATGCTTTCCAGGCATTGCTGCAAGAATTGGTTGGGGTATTTGACCGGGATAATCAGCGAGACGGTCTTATCCATGAACTCTTCGAACTGGTTGAGATAGTTATATCCGGCGATGCCGGGTGCAGTATACAGCGGCGAAGCGGCGGAAATGTATGCGGAAGTATACCTCTTCTCGGCTGAAACAACGAGCGGGAAATGGGAGCGGGCAGCCGATCACTCTTTCAGTCTTCTCAAGAAGTACCGCCCGAGAAAGTAAAGGAGGATCAGGGGGCCGGCGCCCAGGAGGTACCATCCCCAGGAGACCCCCCGGGCGAGGACGAAGCTTTCCGGCTCCCTCGGGTCGTACCAGCAAGGATAGGACTTGCCCCGTTCATACCGGGCGAGTTCCCGAAGGGCATATTTAGCCAAAGGCGAGAGCATGGCGGTCGGCCGGGGCGAACCTACTGCGATGATCTCGCCGCCTTCGGCCAGGTAGCGTACCGCCACCAGGGGGTCATTGTATACGGTAGTGGTGCTCGGGCTCCTGGGGCCGGGGCCACCGCCCCGGGAGGAGGAGCTGCTCTCGTGCGAGGCGATTTGTGTGTCCAGAATGGTACAGGAGACTTTCTCATAGGCGACAAACCTGCGGATATCTTCCAGGGCGATAACACACATAAGATGGAAGACCCCCAGGGTGCACACGAAGGCAAAGGACATCGCGAACAGAAATTTTTTTTCGATCCCCTTTTCAGCGTTTGACCCTTCCGGCTTGCCGGCCCGGCGCTGCTTCTCTCTCCGCAGGATGAGCCAGGGGATGGAGAAGATGAGCAATGATCCGCCAATCAGATAGCCCAGGAGGACAATCTCCACCTTGCCGATGCCCATCCCGTTGGGCAGGACATTGAGATTCGGGGTGAGCTTTGAGCCGATTTTTGTTTCGTTGTAGAGCCAGTGGCCGGCCGTCTCCCATTCCCTGCCCATGGGCCGCCAGGTGATGCCGGCATTTGCGGGCAGGGTCCCGATGCGGGCGCTGTCCGGCATGGTCACCATGGTGATGGTGAAGATGAGGTCCTGTTCCGGGATGATCTCCCCCTCCCAGATCAGCTCCCGGTGGTATTCCTCCCGATACACCATAGGCGGGGATGCGGAAACAAGCATGACCTGGCTGGGAGGGCGAAACAATACCGATATCCGTTGGGGGATTTCGTTGCCGCCGGCCCGGACGGCCAGAGTGTAGACAATGGTTTCACCCTCCCTCACCTTGCCGGGTTCGGCGGTGAACCGCGAGCCGGCAAAAGGGTTCTCCTTGTCGGGCGATTCCTGATCGGCTGCGGCCAAGCCAAAGGTATGCAGGCAGAGCAGGAGCACCACGGCGAGAGAGGCGAGCCGGGAAATGGTTGGGTTGAACGGATGATTAAAGCGTACTGTTATTGCCATACGGTCTCAGACGGGATATATTTTCAAGGACCGTGACAAAAAAAAGCGGCTGATTTTCCGCAAACCGCAACAGAAATCGGCCGGGGCCGTTTTTGACACGTCCCGGACAGCCGGCATATAATAAACGAAAATGCTGGTTTTGCGTACCCTCTCAGCGCCACACGAAAGGAGGCAACCATGCGCATTCACTCCATCCCCAGGCAGCTCGTTTGGCTTTTTCTCGCACTCCTCACCTGGCTTCCGCCCAGCACCGGTCTGGGCGAGGAACAGATGGGCGGCATCACCTTCATCGGCGATCGGCAGGGGGTGTGCGTGTCCATCGAGAGCGAATGCCTGGACAAGACCATCGATTGCCAACTGGACACCTGCGATGAAAACCAGGTGGTCAGGGAGCAGTTCCGGGACCGGACCCCTTTTACCCTCCTGGTGCCGAGGGGGGAGCACCGGCTGGTGATCATGAAGGACGGCCGGGAGGTGGTCTCCGAAACGATCACCATCTCCCCTGAGCAGATCCTGGAATACAAGCTGCCCTGATCGTTTTCAAATCTGTGGCGGGGCATTCTGCGGCGTTAGCGTATCCCCCGCCATGATCTGCTTCAGCTCGTCGCCGGAGATTTTTTCCTGCTTCAGCAGGACCTGCACCGCCCGCTCGATGGTTTCCCGGCGTTGTTGGAGGATGGCCAGGGCCACCTGGTACTGCTCGTCAATGATTTTTCTGATCTCCTCGTCGATCCGGCGGGAGGTCTCCTCGCTGTAGTCACCACGCTGGGAGAGCCCTGGCTGGAGAAACTGGGCCTTGGGCTCTCCCTTGAGATAGACTTGGCCCAAGGTGTCACTCATGCCGTATTCGAGAATCATGGAGCGGGCGATGTCCGTGGCCCTGGCCAGATCGTTGTGCGCGCCGGTGGAGATCTCGTCGAGCACGGTCTGTTCTGCGGCCCGGCCCCCAAGGAGGACGGCGATTTTGTTCAGCAGTTCGGTTTTGCTCATCAGGTAGCGATCCTCGGTGGGCAGCTGCATGGTGTAGCCGAGCGCTGCGATGCCCCTGGGCACGATGGTGATTTTCTGCACCGGATCGGTATCCGGCAGGGACATGGAAACGAGGGCGTGGCCGAGTTCGTGGTAGGCGACGATAGTCCGCTCCTTGGGGTTGATCAGACGGTTTTTCTTTTCCAGGCCGGCGACAATCCGCTCCACCGCCTCCTCGAACTGCGCCATGCCAACTTTTTCTTGCTTCCCGCGCACGGCGAGCAGGGTGGCTTCGTTGACCAGGTTGGCCAGATCCGCACCAACCATGCCGGCGGTCATCGATGCCAGGCGCTCCAAGTCCAGTTCGCCCACCTTTGTTATTTTCTGCAGGTGGACCTCCAGGATCTTCCGGCGCCCTTCCTTGTCCGGCCGGTCCACCAGGACCTGCCGGTCAAAGCGGCCCGGCCGCAGCAGGGCAGGGTCCAGCACCTCCGGCCGGTTGGTGGCGGCCATGAGGATGACGCCGATGTTGGAGTCGAAGCCGTCCATCTCCACCAGCAATTGGTTCAGGGTCTGCTCCCGTTCGTCGTGGCCGCCGTAACCGCCGATCCCCCTCGCCTTGCCCAGGGCGTCGAGCTCGTCGATGAAGANNAGATGATGCAGGGTGCGTTTTTCTTGGCCTCTTCAAACAGGTCGCGGACTCTGGCCGCACCGAGGCCGACAAACATTTCCACAAACTCCGAGCCGCTGATGCTGAAAAAAGGGACACTGCTTTCCCCGGCCACGGCCCTGGCCAGCNNGTCTTGCCGGTGCCCGGAGGACCGACCAGGAGCAGGCCCTTGGGCATCTTTCCGCCGAATTCGGTGTATTTCCCAGGATTGCGCAGAAATTCGATGATCTCCTCCAACTCCACCTTGGCCTCGTCCACCCCGGCCACNNCAGTTCCTGCTTGGCCTCGTCCACCCCGGCCACATCCTTGAAGGTGATCCCGGTGTCTTCCTGCTTGTAGATCTTGGCCTTGCTTTTGCCGAGCGACATGAAGCCGGGCTGCTGGGGCATCATTTTTTTCATCAGGAAGAACCAGACACCGAGGAAGATGAACACCGGCAGCACCCAGGAGATGAGATCCCGGAGGAAAGTGGACTCGATGGTTCCCGAGTATTTGACCCGGTGCTCGCTGAGCTGCTTGGCGATCTCCGGCTCCACCTTGACCGTTTTGAAATATTGCTCCCGCCCGCCCTCGGTCTCGGGTTTCAGTCGCCCCTGGATGGCGTTGGCGGTGATGGCCACCTCGGAAATCTTGTCCTGCTTCAGGTAGTCGAGGAATTCACTGTAGGCAATGGTTTTCACCGCGAAGGTGCTGGCCAGGTAGTTCTGCATGATCAGGACCAGCCAGATCCCTACGATAAAGTACCAGATGGAAAATTTATAATGTTTTTTCACTGTCCGCCTCCTTGTCAGGAAAATCTGCTTTGCTGCCGGGAGTATGGGGAGGAACCGGGAAGGCAGCGCGAGGAATGGCCTCAGCCGCAGCCCTGATGGCTGTTTCGGCAAGCTGGCCGCCCGGCGTAGGGATTGATTCAGCGCCGAGAACCCGGCGGATGACATCCCCGGCTTCCAGGGTTTCTGCCGGGGCAATCGGCAGGTAGACCGTCCTGCCCGAATCGGTCTGCACCAGGAAGCCGTCCCGTACCAGGGAGTCGGCGGTGGCCAGGATGTCACCCGGCTGCTCACCCTTGAGGGCAGCTGCCAGGTGGGCAAAGGTTGTCCTTTTTTTCAGGGCGAAATTGGCATAAATGACCTGGAGGACATCGAAGGCCAGCTGCAGCCGGTGCTGGGGCGAGATTGTTTCGCCGGGCAGCCGGTACTGGTTCCGGTTCTGGACCGCATAGGCCAGGCTTGCTCCGAGCAGGATGAAGGTCCAGCCGAGTTGCGCCCAGATCAGAAAGAGCGGGACCGTGGCGAAGGAGCCGTAGATGGCATTGGACTTGGCTACCCCGATCTGCAGGACCAGATAGAGTTTCTGCCCGAGAAACCAGAAAACTCCGGCAAAGAACGCTCCGGTGAGGGCCGCGGAGGTGGTGACCCGGACGCTCGGGAAAAACATGTACATGACGGTCAGGGAGAGGATGACAAAGAGAAAGGGCAGAAACTTGAGCAGGGTGTTGATCGCCCAGAGCGAAGGGATAACGGTCTGGATCTGCGCCATGATTTTGGGGGAGGCAAGAGCGGCCTCGCCGGCAATGGCCGCATTGATAGAGATCGGCAGCAGGAGCAGCAGGGCCAGGTAGTCCATGATCTTGCGCAGGAGGGACCGGCCCTGGTCGGTGTGCCAGATGGCGTTCATGGCGTCCTCGATGGTGCTCATGACCAGAATGACCGTGAGCAGGAGGCCGACGATGCCGAAGGCGCCGATGGCCGCAAAATTTGTCCGGTCCACATAGTTGAAGATGGTGTCCACCGCCCGGCGGAGGTCCTTGGTCAGTGCAAGCGGCTCCTGGTCGTTCTGTCCGGTCCGGGCAGACGGTGACGCGGCAGGAGGGCCTGCCGCATTTTCCGCCGGCCCCTGGTCCGATTCCTGTCCGGCAGGTGCTGCGGTCTCGGCCTGCGGAGCGGCTGCGGCAGGGATGATATCCGCCGGTTGCCCGCCCTCGGGCTCCAGCTGGTCGATAAGCCGGTAGGCCGCAATTTTCAGTTGATCCCCGCCGCCCATGCCCTTGAGGATGGCGGTGCTCATCGCCAGCAGGGGCACCAGCGACAGGACGATGGAATAGGTCAGGGCCGCGGCCCGCAGCGAAATGGCGGCAGCGGAAAATTCATGGACCATGATGAACATAATCCTGAACCAGCTGCGCACCGCTCCCGCCAATGTATTCTCTCCAACCCGGGCCTGGAATGCCCACCGTTGGAGAGGACCGGTCTTGCCTTTTTCGACGGTGAAATTGTTCTCCGCTGCTGTCATGCCGCTGCCGCTGTGTTCTCTTGGTGTTCGGTTTGGAACATATTCTAGCCTGGTCAGTCTGGTCGTTGTTTTGTGCTTTCCGGCTGCAGGACGGTACGGGGGCCTGCCGTTTCCCCTCGCCCTGCCGGGATTTTCAGGCGCTGGCCGATGCGGACGGTGGCCCTCATGTCAAGATTATTGGCCCGGGCCAGTTCCTGCACGGAGATTCCAAATTTACGGGCAATGGCGCTGGCGGTATCGCCCCGGCGCACGGTGTATTCCCGGTCCCGGACCTGGTCGGGATGATATAGTCCCGAGGGAAAGGCTCTGGCCAGCTCGCGAATCCTGCTGGTTGCAGGAAGGCGGACCTGGAAGCCCTTGGGGATCAATTTCTCGCCGCGCAACACCGGCTCCCTGAGCGAGGGGTTCAGGCGGGCGAAATCCTCAGCCGCAATCCGGAAATGCGCACGGATATCCGCTGCCCGGGCGTATCCTGCCATCCGCAGCAGGAGTGTGGCTTCCGGCTGGTCGCGGACGATGCGCGGATCGCTTTCCAGGCGTCGGGCGACATTCATCGCCGCCAGAAATTCGGAGTAGAAATTGCGGGAAGCAAACTTGAAGAGTTTGGTTTCATGGGATTTGAAAATGTTTTCATAAGACCCTTTTTCCCTGACCGCCCGCACCATGCCTGCTCTGCCGTGGTTGTAGGCGGTTATCGCCAGGGGCCAGGTGCCCAGCTGGGCATAGTTTTCCTTGAGCAGGCGGGCGGCGGCCACCGTGGAAAAGTAGGGATCCGAGCGTTCGTCCACCTCATCGTTGATGGTCAGGAACTGGACCCCTGTTTCCCGGGTGAACTGCCAGAGCCCGCTGGCGCCGGCCTTGCTGTAGGCTTTCGGGTTGAATGATGATTCAACGTGCGGCAGATAGGCCAATTCGGCAGGGAGATCGTGGTCGGCCAGAATTTTTCGGATAGTGGGCAGGTAGGCGCCGGAACTGATGATTCCTTTGAGGAATCGATCCTTCTGCCCGACCTGCAGCCTGATGTTGTCCCGCGCCTTGAGAAAGGCATGGCGGCTTCCCTTGGGGAACAGCGCCGCCACCCTTTTTTCCTCGGCGCTCTGCGGCGGCATGCCGTCGGCAAGGTCGTTGAGTATGGACTTGTAGCGCTGCCGGGCGGCCTTGATAATTTCCTTGTTCAGGTGGGCGGCGCCCGGGACGTCCCAATTCGCCAGCTCGACCACCCCATAGACAATGCTCAGATTGTCCTGGTCGTGGAAAATCCCCTGGGTGGTCGAGTAGCGGCTGTACACGTCCTCCCAGAAGGCGACGTTATTCCTGATGCTTGGATAGAGGGGAAACAGCTCAGCGGCCGCAGGCCAGGCGGTCGCAAGCAGAGCGAAAAACAGGAGCATGGCAAAGCAGTGTCTTCCCGGACGGAGAAGAGATGATATGAGGCCAGGCTCGGGCGGAAATGGAGGGAAAGGGGAATTTTTTGCGTATTTCAACGGATCGGTTTCGTAACGTGTTGAAGTAATGGAGCATGCATCACCGGCTTACCTATTGCCAGTCGGGTATTGATTCGTTGTGTTCACTCCCGGGCTGAGGTATTGTAGCACAGATTGGCGGGAAATGTGCACCCTAAATCGACATCTGCAGTGAGTTGACAGTCATGTACGAACCGATCATCGGCACCTTGGGCTATGTTCTCTCCCCGGAGCGTACCCATGTGCTGCTGGTACAGCGCACCGCCCGCGTCCATGATCATCATCTGGGCAAGTACAACGGGCTGGGCGGAAAACTGAAAGCCGATGAGGACGTGTTGAGTTGCCTGACTCGGGAGATCAGGGAAGAGGCCGGGATTGCGTGTCAAGAGGTGCGGCTGCGGGGGACCATCAACTGGACCGGCTTCGGTCCATCCGGCGAGAACTGGCTGGGGTTTATTTTTCTCGTCACCCGCTATGTCGGCACCCCGTTTTCGGAGAACGAGGAGGGGGAACTGGGCTGGCATGCCTTGGACAGCCTGCACGCCCTTCCGATGTGGGAGGGGGACCGTTTTTTTCTGCCCCTGGTCTTTGACGATGATCCCCGGATTTTTTACGGCCATATGCCCTATCGCAATGGTCGTCCCCTCGCCTGGCACTATCTGCGGGCATAGCCGGCGGTGCAATATGATAAGTTCGAAAAAAATGAAAACACGACGCATCCTTCGCTAACATGTCAATATAGTTCAGGTCTTGCTGGCGTCAGAAGCGCCAGCATAGCGATTCTGACAAAAATCTTGCGCTCGCCAGGAGGGCTCAGTATAGTACATGCGATATTCTGAGTTTCTTTAATTTCAATGAGTTACTACTATGTTAGGTTGAAAGTCGAGGAGAGAACGGCGCCATGAAAAATAATGAAGAACTTGTTCGCCTGGAACAGTTTGTCGATAACCTGCTGACAAAATACAGGAAACTCCAGGAAACGTATCGAGCCCTGGAGACGAGGCTGGTGGAAAGTGAGGGAGAATGCACCAGGCTGAAAGAGACAATCAGCGAATTGCGCAGCGAGCGCAGCGAGGTCGGCAGCAGGGTAGTCGGGCTCCTTGAGCGCATCGAGCGGTGGGAGGTTGAGCAGGAGGAAGGAGGCGAGCGCCAGGCTGCAACAAAGGTTGAGCCGGAAGGGCAGCAGGGGATCCTCTTCAAAAAGGAGCGGATGGCCACCAGGTAGTCTCGATTCATTTCGGCATACCTTCTTGGCAGCGGGAGTGATCAGGCAAGGAATCAACATGGAACGGCGGGTAGATTTCAAGCTTTTTAATCAGGAGTTCTCGTTCTATACGGACGCCCCGCCGGAGGAGGTGGAACAGGTTATCAGCCTCGTGCGGAACGAACTGAACGAGGACGGTCAAGGCTTCCGCGCATCCTTGCCGTCCAGCAAGATGCTGGTGCTGGTCTGCCTGAAGATTGCCGCCAGGTATGTGCAACTGGACCGGGAGTACGAACAGTTCCGGGCGCGGCAGGGGGAGTCCATCGACAAGCTGATCAGCAAGGTTTCGTCCGGCCTGGAATGATCTCTTTGGCACCAGATTATTTTTTTGCATTTGCTCCCTTTCTGCGTTACTATATCTACAAAAGATTAATTAAATTTTATACTTCCCTGCTCTGTTGGTGATCTGCGAAGTATTGAGCCAAACACTCAACAATAGGGCGGTTCCCCTGCCTTCTTAATGGAGCCTTTATTGGTTCCCGGCGGAAGGCAAGACCTGCCCACCTAATTTCGATTAGGTTTGATCATTTCGCTGACACGGCAGAGTGGGGATCTTGTTTATCGCAGCGGGGTTCCGCTGATTTTATATACAGCCTTTTCCAAACCAAGAAAGGGCTACGAGAAGGGTCGGCGGTTTGCAAGCCGGTTCGGAGAACGATGACAATTCTGATACGATCAGGTTTCCCATATATTGTGACCCGTACAGTCGCCAGCTGTCGGCGGGATTTCTGTTCAACGTGGCTGTTGAACAGGGTCGCCGGCAGGTCAGCCCGGTTGACTGAGAGGACGGATTTCACGATTCAGACAAACTGAAAGGTACCTGATGACTGTGGGGGCGGCTCCGCCCCCGCGTCCTTGAAACGCATCGTTTTCTGCACCACCCGCCTCACCCCTCGTCTCTTCATTCAAACAGTGCGCTTTTCTGCAGTTGCTGGAGGAAGGCGAGCTGTACAACATAGCGGGTGCAGTCATGGATAACATTGTAACCCTTTTATTTTCCGCTGTTTTTCTGGTTGCCGGCATCGTTGCCGGATTTTATCTGCGCAAAAAGCTGGTGGAAGGCAATCAGGCCAATATCGAAGCGCAGAGGCGGCAGATTGTTGAAAACGCCATCCTGGAGGCCGAACAGATAAAAAAAGAGGCGTCCCTGCTGAGCAAGGAGGAGGCGTTCCTCATCAAGCAGGATGCCGAAAAGGAGATTCAGGACAGCCGGCGGGAACTCAAAGACGAGCAGCGCAGGCTGGACCGAAAACTTGACGAGGTACGGAACGAGATCTCCGCCCTGGAAAAACGGGAGAGCCGTATTATCGCGAGGGAAAGCGACTGCAACAGCCGGGAGCTGTCCCTGACCGCCAGGGAACAGGAGATAGATGTCCTGGTTGAGCAGCAGCGGGACAAGCTGGAGGCCATCGCCGGGATCAGCCGGGATGAGGCCAAAAATCTCCTCATGGAGTCCATCGAGAGCGAGGCCCGGATGGATTCGGCCAAGCGGCTCGCCCGGATCGAGAACGAGATGAAGCTGGCCGCGGACCGCAAGGGAAAGAATATCATTGCCCTGGCTATTGCCCGGTACGCCGGTGATTATGTGGCCGACAAGACCGTTTCCGTGGTTCCCCTGCCCAACGAGGAAATGAAAGGGCGGATTATCGGTCGGGAAGGGCGAAATATCAGGGCGATCGAGGCGGCAACGGGAATCGACATCATCATCGACGACACCCCGGAGGCGGTCATTCTCTCCGGCTTCAACCCGATCCGGCGGGAGATTGCCCGGCTGGCCCTGGAACATCTGATTTCGGATGGACGGATCCACCCGGCCCGGATCGAGGAGATCGTGGAAAAGGTGACCAAGGAAGTGGAGATCGAGATTCGCGAGGCAGGCGAGAAGGCGACCTTCGATGTCGGGGTGCACGGGATGCACGTGGATTTGATCAATCTCATCGGCCGGCTCAAGTACCGGACCAGTTATGGCCAGAATATCCTCCAGCACTCCCTGGAGGTGGCCTTTCTCTGCGGGGTGATGGCCGCGGAACTCGGCCTGGACGTGAAGAAGGCCAAGCGGGCCGGCCTGCTGCACGATATCGGCAAGGCAGTGGATCACGAGGTTGAGGGCTCCCACGCCATTATCGGCCGTGATCTTGCCCGCAAGTACGGTGAGGCGGAAGATATCGTCTATGCCATCGGCGCGCACCATGAGGATCAGCCGCCGAAGAGCGTCCTGGATATCCTCGTTCAGTCCGCCGATGCCCTGTCCGGAGCACGCCCCGGGGCGCGCAAGGAGATGCTTCAGAGCTACGTCAAGCGCCTGGAGGACCTGGAGAATATCGCCAACTCATTCAAGGGGGTGGAAAAGTCCTATGCCATCCAGGCCGGGCGGGATCTGCGGATCATCGTTGACAGCCAACGGGTCAAGGACGAGGAGGCGCTGCTGATGAGCCAGGACATTGCCAGGGCCATTGAATCGCAGCTGACCTATCCGGGCCAGATCCGGGTGACGGTGATCCGGGAGACCCGCGCCGTCGAGTACGCGAAATAGGTGATGGCGTCGCAAAAATTCCCCAACTGCCGCGTCGGAGTCTCGCAAGCTCGCTTACCTGCGCTGCGTCCTTCGTCACTGCGGCGTACCGTGTGTACGCCGCATTCCGCAGGAGTTGTCAGAATCCCTCGGAGAGTGATTCTGACGCCGATATCCCATGCAACTTAGTTGCGATCTCAGCTGCGGATGGTAAGTGTTTTGGGTTGTTGCCACCTTCTCATCGTTGGCGCGCCTTGCCTTTGGGTTTTTTTGCTTAGCCATCTCCCTTGAGACACCTTTTTGCACGATCACCAATTGAAGGGGGGACAATGAAATCTGTTGCGGAACAGTTGCAGCTCATAGAGCGAGGCACGGTGGATGTGATTTCGCGCGAGGACCTGCAGGCCAAGCTTGCCCGGTCGGTTGCGACCGGGGTGCCGCTTCTCATCAAGGCCGGTTTTGACCCGACGGCCCCGGACCTGCATCTCGGCCACACTGTCCTCCTGCAGAAACTTCGGCATTTCCAGCTGCTTGGCCATCAGATCTGCTTCCTGATCGGGGATTTTACCGGCCTGATCGGCGACCCCACCGGCAAGTCGGAGACCCGCCCGCGGTTGACCAGGGAAGATGTGGCGCGCAATGCGGAGACCTACAAGGAGCAGGTGTTCAAGATCCTGGATCCGGAAAAGACGAGGATCGTGTTCAACTCAGCCTGGCTGGGCACCCTCAGCTCCTATGACATGATCCGGCTGGCCTCGGAATTGACGGTGGCCCGGATGCTGGAGCGTGAGGACTTCCGCCAGCGCTTTGACTCCAACCGGCCAATTTCCATCCATGAATTTCTCTATCCCCTGATCCAGGGCTATGACTCCGTTGCCCTGAAGGCAGACGTGGAATTGGGCGGCACTGACCAGCTGTTTAACCTGCTGGTGGGCAGGGATCTGCAGCGCAGTCACGGCCAGGAGCCCCAGGTCGTCCTGACCATGCCCCTGCTGGAAGGTCTGGACGGCGTCAACAAAATGAGCAAGTCCTTGGGCAATTATATCGGCATCACGGATTCGGCGGACAATATTTTCGGCAAGGTCATGTCAGTGTCGGATTCCCTGATGTTCCGTTATTATGAACTGCTTTCGGACATGGCCAGCGAGGAGATCGCACGCTTGAAACAGGACCTCGCTGCCGGCCAGGTCCATCCGAAGGAGGTGAAGGCGCGCCTCGCCAGGGAGCTGACTGCCCGTTTTCATGGCCAGGAGGCGGCAGTCCGGGCGGAGAGCACCTTCGAGCACGTCTTTGCCCGCCATGAACTGCCCGAGGAGATTGCCGAGTGCAAAATCGCGGCCGGCGAGAAATCGGTCTGGCTGCCGAAGCTGCTGCTGGACGCGGGCCTGGTCAGTTCCACCTCGGATGGCCGCAGGATGATCAAACAGAATGCGGTTTCCCTGGACGGGCAAAAGGTAGCCGATGTGGACGCGGCTATCCCCGCCGAAGGCTCGGTTCTTCTCAAGGTCGGCAAGCGGCGATTCTGCAGGATTGTCTTTGTCTGAAAGGCCGTCCCGGTAAAATGAAAAAAGGGACTGAGTGCAGTCCCTTTTTTCATTTATCTCTCTCAGAGAGACAACGCAACGGCTGCTATTGCAGCTGCTTGTTTCTTGCTTCTTTCTGGCAGTTTGGACAGATGCCGTTGAATTCCACGTGGTGGCCGATAACCTGGTACGAGGAGCTGGCAGCAGCCTCCTTGACCAGTTCTTCCATCACCGGGGTATCGATATCATCGACCTTGCCGCAGCGGGAACAGCGGATATGGTAATGGGTGTCGGTTACGGCATCGAAGCGTTTCTGCGTACCGCCCACCTCCAGCTTGAGGATCATGCCGGTTTCCGCCATGAGTTCCAGATTGCGATAGACGGTGCCGAGTCCGATTCTCGGCAGGCGCTTACGTACCATGTCATAGAGTTCGCTTGCGGTGGGATGGGTCCTGACCTTGGCCAGTTCCCCCAGAATGATCTGGCGCTGGGTGGTGAGCCGCATCATGGATTCATTTGTGGCCATAGTATACTTCCTGCTGGGTTAGTCAGCCGACTTAAAAATAATTATTACCGTTTTGTATTTTAGGATAAATTGTCATTTTGTCAACAAAGAACAGGAATTCTCTTTATTTTCTGAAGCATGATTCATAATCAGATCCGCGTCCGCCAGCTCAACGTCCGGCCGCCGCTTTTCCTGGCACCCATGGCAGGCCTGACCCATTCGGCGTTGCGTTCCCTGCTGCTTTCCTTCGGCGGGGTTGGCCTGCTGTCGACGGAGATGCTCTCAGCCCGGCGCCTGCCTGCCGAAAGCGCCCTTTCCTCGCCCTATCTTATACGAACGGCCGGAGAGTACCCTCTTTCCTACCAGCTTCTTGTCGCCGCCGTCGAGGAGGTCGTGCCGGCGGTGGAGATCCTGCATCGCCTGGGCGCGGATGCCATTGATCTCAACCTGGGTTGCCCGGCGCCAAGGGTCCGGCAGGCAGGAGGCGGCAGTTCCCTGATGGCTGACCCGGCAAGGGTTCGCCGGATTGTGGCAACGGCCAGAAGGCATACCTCCCTGCCCCTGACCGCCAAAATCAGACTGGGGGAGGCCCTTGATGAACAAATTTTGCAGGAGTTCTGCCGGATGCTGGCCGGCGAGGGCATTGATCTGCTGACCGTCCATGCCCGGCTGCGGCGGGAGCCGTTTGGCCGCAAACCGCGCTGGGAATGGGTCGGCAGGGTCAAGCAGTGGTTGAAAATCCCGGTCATTGCCAACGGCGGGGTCTGTTCAGTGGCGACTGCCCGTGATTGTCTGCGGATAAGCGGCGCTGACGGCCTGATGATAGGAAGGGCCGCGGTGGAGAAACCGTGGGTTTTTGCTGAGATAGCGAAGGAGGTCTACGGGGAGGGGACAGGTTCAAGGGAGATAGACCTGCCGCGGATTTACCTGGAGATGGTAACCGCCCTGGCAGCGCGCTTCAGTCCTGAACGGCGCCTCGGCCGCCTCAAGGAGTTCACCCATTATTTCGCCCGCAATTACATGTTCGGGCATCATCTGGCCATGGCCGTCCAGTCTAGCAATTCTCTTGAAGAGGCCTGGAGCCGGGCCCTTGCCTTTTTCGCCCGGCATGCGCCGGACAGTTGCCTGCCCGAAAGTGTGCCCAATACCGGCAGTGATCGGCTCAGCGCAGGGCCGGGTTGAAATAGCCGAAGCGCAGCAGCGGAAAGAGGGTTTTCAGCTGGCGCAGCCAGTTGCGGATGCCCAAGGCCTCCCCCTGTGGTTGCTGGTTGACCACCCGCCGGTACCATTCCGGGTCCATGTTCAGGTTGCGGAGCTGGATCAGGTCCGGCCGGCAGTCGGCAATGAGGTCGCACAGAGCGGCAAATTCTTCGGGGTCGTCGGTAAAACCGGGCAGGATGAAATAGTTGAGGGAGACGTGCCGGCCGGCCGTTTTCATCAGCCTGATGGACTCCCTGACATCGGTGAGGGAAAACCCCTTGGGCCGGTAATAGCGTTCATGCATTTCCGGACGGGCGCTGTTCAGGGAGACGCGGATGGAATCCAGGCCGGCGCAGATCAGGCGTTCCACTGCCTCCGGCATGCTGGCGTTGCTGTTCAGGTTGACCGTGCCCCGGTCGGTGTGCGAACGGACCTGGCGGATGGCCTGGGCGATGGTGACGGCCTGCAGCAGCGGTTCGCCTTCGCAGCCCTGGCCAAAGCTGACAATGGCCCGTTTTGCCTGCTTCAGATGCGGCACGGCGATTTCCATGATTTCGGCGGGGGTGGGCACGAACTTGATCCGCTCCTGGGAGGCCGGGCAGCAGCCGGAGGGCTGCAGGGAAATGCAGCCGACGCAGTCGGCATTGCAGGCAGGGGAAGTGGGCAGAGGGGCCTCCCACCTGCCCAGGAAGTAATTGCGCGCCGCCGGGCAGCCATAGGTCAGGCAGCACTTGCCCAGGTGCTGGATCAGGCGGTTGGCCTGGTGCTGACCCAGCATGGCGCGGGTGCGGCGGTTGATCCGTTCCTGCTGGAAGCCGGCGGCGTCCTGCCGTGGGTCAGGATCCGAGCGGAAGCCGGCGGCCCAGAATTTGCCCCGGTGCCAGCCCACGGCGCTGTAGGCAAAGAGCGGCAGGAGCGGTGCGTTGTCGCTCGTCTGGTAGGCGGCGGAAAAGATGGTGGTATGCGCCGGGGCCATGAAGGAGGCGACGGCCTGGGGGGTGCTGCCGTCATAGGGGGAGCTTGCCAGGATTGCTGGATTACCGGTGTGCGGGTCTATGCCCACCGGCAGCCTGCCGGGCAGGACAAAGAGTTCGCTGCCCGCCGGCAGTTCGATCAGGTCTTCGGGCGTTGGCAGGACAAAGCGGCCACTGCTGGAACCGGCCATTTGCAGGCCCGGGTAATCAAGGATCTCGCCCGCGCTGGTCGCAAAGACAAGGGAAGGGGGCCGGTCAGGATGGCGGGCGGGCATGCCGGCAGAGGGAGGGTTCAGCGGGGACGGATCTTGGAGAGCACCGAATCCACGGCATTGTACACATCAAGATCGTCGCCGAACACGTCCTGTATGTGCGGGTGGTTGATGAGATCCTCGATGATAAACTGGGTCAGGTAGAGGCTGATGATGTTGGGATCCTGGGATACCGAGCGGATGGGCGCCACTTTGTACTGCATGTCGAACTCGTCCATGTCGATCAGCTTTTTCAACTGATTTTCGATAGTTTCCCGCACCGCCCGGTCGGAGTTCGTTTCAATGATCCGCTCGTCGAGCAGACGCTGAACCAGGCTGGTCGCGAGTTCCGCGGCATTTTCCCGCGCATTTTTCAGGAGAATATAGCGCTCTTTTTCCCGCTTGCGGTCGATGGCGTTGATGGTCTTGTTGGTCGCATTGCTGGGGCTGATATGGCGAGCCATGGTTGTCTCCTTGCTCTGTATTGTCAAAGGGTGCCGCTGCCGAGAATGTATCAGGATATTGTCTGAAATTCAATCAAATGAGAGGCAGGCCGCACTATTTTCGCTCGCTCTGGTAGAGGTCGCGGAAGGCGCTTACCCGCGCCGCGGTTACCGGCGTCAGCCGCAGGTCGTACTTGGCCACATATTCCGCGACCATGCGGTGGGTGTTGAAGATCGGCACGTTCAGGTGCAGGTTGTTGATCGCCACGTCCAGGTAGCGCTCGGGGTCCTGATAGAATGTCCGCAGGATTTCAGGAAAGAGCCGGTAAAAAGACTGGGCGTCCTCTTCATAGAGGAGGGTATCCGGTGACTCGCTCATGTCGGCGTCGGCCACCGGGCCTTCATAGCCGAATTTCCAACCGGTAAGGCCGTCGTGATATCCTTCCACCCACCAGCCGTCCATCACGCTGATATTGGGGACCCCGTTAATTGCGGCCTTCATGCCGCTGGTGCCGCTGGCCTCCAGAGGGCGCTTGGGACTGTTCAGCCAGGCATGGGCGCCGGCGACCATCATTTTGGCGATGGACATGTCGTAGCCGGGGATGAAGACCAGCCTGGCCAGCCCTTTGCTTCGCCGGTACAGTTCTTCCTGGTTGTCGAGGATCAGCTTGAGCACCGATTTCCCCGGCTCGTCCTGGGGATGGGCCTTGCCGGCAAAGACGAAGTTGACCGGCCAGTCGTGCGTCAGGAGGATGTCGGCCAGGGCGCCGATATCGTCAAAGATCAGGTCCGCTCGTTTGTAGGTGGAGAAGCGGCGGGCAAAACCGATGGTGAAGACTCCCGGCTTCAGATAGCCGTCATGAATATTTGACAGGTAGTTGGGCGGTTCGATCCAGGTTTCGGCCATCTGGGTGCGGTGCAGATTCAGCATGGCGTTGATATAGTCGACAAGAGTCTTGTTGTCACTGTGCCAGGCCGCCTGGAGCTGGCGGCGGAAGGCGCTGTCTCCAGCCAGGTCAGCCCGGGCAAAACAGCCGGGATCAATGCGCCAGCCGTGGAGAGGGACGCAGGAGTCGAAGAGGACGGCCCGGTTGGCGCTGGCCCAGGTGGGGAGATGAACGCCGTTGGTGATGGCGCTGATTTTTTCGGCAAAGGCGGGAAACTGCCGACGGGTGACATCGCGGTGCAGGCGGCTCACACTGTTGACCGCCCTATTGACCCGCATGGCAAAGGAGGTGAAATTGTACTGGCTGGAGGACTCATCATCACAGGCCAGCTGATTCAGTATCCGTCGGGAGGCCTTGCGGCTGATCTGGGCATAGAGAGAACGGTCAAAGCGGTCATGACCCGCCCTGACCGGGGTGTGGATGGTGTAGATCAGGTGCTGGGCGACCCGGTCGGCTATCGCCGTGATTTCCGCATCGGTCAGCTCCGTCGCGTCCCTGGGGCCGAAGAGCTCGGCGATTTCCCGCAACATGAGCTGCAGGGTCACAGTAACACCGTGCTGTTCGTTGAGATGGATGCTGCGGGCGGTCAGGCCGAGTTTTTCCATGAGAGGGAGGACGCTGGAGCCAAGCATACGGCGCTGATTGGCCTTCATCAAGGTCGACTTGGCACTGTAGAGCTGACGCGCGGCCTCGCGAATCCATTCGGGCGAGGTGGGCAGAAGGTAATCAATGAGGAATTCCGGGACAAAATAATCCAGTTCGCCGCTGACCTCCATCTTCATCCAGACTTGCGCACCTACCTCGATGAACCGATCGTCGCCGCTGTAAAAAGGAACACGGATTTCCAGGGGGACTTCGGGGCGATCCGGTTCGTACAGCTGAAAGAGGGTGGGGGTGTTCTCAGGGTGCCAGCGGGTCGCCTGGTCGATCTGCCCGACCTTGAAGTCTACCAGTTGAGAAAAGTAACCTTCGCGGTACAGGAGGCTCACCGCGCAGGCAGGGATATGGATGTCGGCCATGCTTTTCAGCGTGTCCCCGGCCAGAACTCCAAGTCCGCCGCTGTAGTTGGGGATTTTTCGCGCCCCGTGCAGGTATTTTTCAATGATCCCCTGAAGCCCGTTCTCCGGCGCGACGGTGAAATTCCGGGCTTTGAGCAGGTCCTGCAGGGGGTGAAAGACATCCGGATCGGCTCCGATTTCCATGGAAATATAGAGCACGGAATTGCCGTCACTGCCCGTCAGGCGCTCCCAGACAGTGTTGAAGGTCTGCTGGGCTACCCCGAAAAATGTGCCGAAGGGGCTGTGACAGACAAGGTCCTGCGCAGAGGAAATGTGGCTGAGGTCAGGAGTCACCGAATGAAGAAGTTGTCAGAGGTTGACGGCTGTATTGATTTGATATCATAAATCAAGAATTCTTGATTTCTGCAAGGGGTTTTGCGAGAGCTTTCCAAATGACACAAAAATAGATTGAATTATTCAGGGCATTTTAGTAAGGTTTAATCAAGCTTTTTTTTGATTCACAGTCTTTTTTTTATTGGAGGGAAGAAGAATGAAGGGAGGTAAAGTAGTATTGGCAACGGTTCTCGCGCTCTGCTTGGGTGTGATGATGAGCGGTTGCGCGAAGAAGGCGGTGGAGACCCCTGGTGACAAGGGGGCAAAAGGTCCGGCAGAATCACTGGAGACAGCGGCAAGCGACATCCTGGAGGGACGTACCTCCGCACCGATGCTGCCGGTGTATTTTGATTTTGACAAGTCGGACATCCGCGCCGATCAGGTTGAGCGCGTTGAAAACAATGCGGACTTCCTGAAGAAAAGCAGCACCGTGCGGATCAGGATCGAGGGTAACTGCGACGAACGCGGCAGCAACGAGTACAACCTGGCCCTGGGCGAGCGCCGTGCGCAGAGCGCGAAGAAGTACCTGGTCAACCTGGGCGTTGCGGATTCCCGTATGGAAACCGTCAGCTGGGGAGAGGAAAAAGTTCTCCTTTTCGGGCATGACGAAATTTCCTGGGCGCAGAATCGTCGCGATGATTTCGTAATCATCAAGTAGTCTGTCGCGCATTTTTTTTCTTTCGGGAGAGGGGACCCATTCCCTCTCCCGTTTTTGTTTGTTCCTGCCGCAGGGAGAAAAGTTCTCTGCCCAACCCGCGAAAAAAGGAGATTGTTGTGAGGGTGAAACAAGGAGTTGTTGCAATAATTGTTGCTTCAGTGGTTCTGGGTTCTGCATGGTTATCCTCTGCCGTGGCGCAAACTTCTGGTCCTTCCATTGCCGTCCTGAACCTGCGCAAGGTTTTTGCTTCATCCGAGGCAGGAAAAAATGCGCAGAAAGAGATGGAGCAGAAAGTGAAGGAACTGCAGGAGAAGTTCAAGAAGGATGAAGATGCCCTGGTGGCCCTGCAGGATGAGATTGAAAAAAAGAGCTCGGTCTGGAGCGATGACAAGAAGCAGGAAAAGGGGATCGAGTTCCAGAAAATGCGGCGAGACCTGCGGGTAAAGCAGGAAGATGCCCAGATGGAGCTGAAAAAGCTTGAAGAACAGCGGCTTGGACCCATCCGCAAGGACCTGGAAGTGGTCATCGAGAAACTGGCCAAGGAAAAGGGCTACACCATCATCCTGCCCTCCGAGGTGGTGATGTATTCAGCGGACTCGGTGGATATTACTGAAGAAGTAACCAAGGCATTCAACTCCTCGGCCACCAAGAAATAAGCGCTCCGCCCCTTTCGGTGGAAACTCCAGGGGCAGGCGCATGCAGGGTTGGAGCGGCCCGCCGGGGTAAGGTCCCGCAGTGAATCCCCTCGATTTTCTCCGCGCCACCCCCCGGACAAACTGCGGGGAATGCGGACAGCCAACGTGCCTTGCCTTTGCCGTGGCGGTGACCAGGGGTGGCGCTGATCCAGCGCTCTGCCCCTATCTCGCACCTCCAGATATTGAGGATGCTCGGCTTCATGCCCCTGGTGAAGGTCTTGCGCAGGTGGAGCGTGGCCAGGCCGAGCGGGATATGGCGCTCGTTGCCCATCTCAAGACCAAGATTCATGGCCTGGATTATCCGGACATCGCCCTCCGTCTCGGGGCAGAGTTCGATCCGGGGCCCCCGGCGGCACTCCACTTTCATTATCTGGGACGGGGAGTCGTGCTCAGCGAAGAGGAGGCCCTGCTGGAGGGCGGTCAGCTGATCGATCCCCGCGATCAGATCCTTCTCTACAACTATGTAGCCTCAGGTGGCGGGCAGATGCCGCAGGGCGCATGGGTGGGCATGGAAAGCCTGCCGAATTCGATGGCCAAGGTTCGGACCCTGGCTGCCTACTGTGAGCAGCCGCTGGCCGGCCGCTTCAGCGGGAGGCCAGCCGCTCTGGCCAAGGCTTGCCGCCTGATCGGCGCAATGCCCGGCCCCGATGGTCAGATCGCCGACTTGGGTCTGGTTATTCCGGTTCTTCCCTTTCTTCCTCTCTATCTTCTGTTCTGGGACGAGGAGCCGGAAGAAGGATTTGCCTGCAGAATCAAGGTACTTTATGACCAGCACGTTCTGGATTTTCTGGACATCGAGTCGCTGGTATTTGCCAGTGAACGGATGGCGGAACGATTAATGGAGCTTGACGCTTGAACAGAACCGAATTTCTGCAACAGGCAGTTCGCCGCTTTGCTGAGGCCAGGGTTCTCGTGGTTGGCGACGTTATTGTCGATCAGTTCATCTGGGGGACCGTAAACCGCATTTCCCCGGAAGCGCCGGTTCCGGTGGTCGATGTGGCCAGGGAGGAACTGCTGCTGGGCGGCAGCGCCAACGTTCTGAAAAATATCTATTCCCTCGGTGGTCAGGGGGCGCTGTGCGGCGTTATCGGCGCCGATCTCATGGGCGACAAGCTGGTGGAGCTGGTTTCGACGCTGCCGGCGCCAGTGGCTGGTCTGGTCAGGGGAGAGAGGCCAACGACGGTGAAAAGCCGGGTGGTGGCCCAAGGACAGCAGGTGGTGCGCTTTGACCGCGAGGAGCGAGGCATCCCGTCAAAGAAGACTCTGGATGCCATGATCGCTTACCTGGAGGGCCATCTCCATGAATTTGGCGCGGTGATTGTTTCAGACTACTCCAAAGGGGTGGTCAATGAGCCGTTAATGATTCGACTTCATCACCTGCGACGTGCTATAGTGCAGAAAACAGGACGCGGTCTGCCGCTCATAGTTGATCCGAAGCCGGTGAATCTGCATCGCTTTGTCGGAGCCACGGTCATCACTCCGAACAACCACGAGGCAAGCTTGATGAGCGGCATGGAAATCCGCAATGAGCAGCAACTCCTGGCGGCCTCGCGCTTCATCAGGGATGAAATCGACTGCGAGGCGGTGCTGGTCACCAGGGGGGAGGCAGGCATGGCCCTGCTGCAGGCTGATGACCATCTGGTGACGATTCCGACCAGGGCCAAGGAGGTCTTCGATGTGACCGGCGCCGGCGATACTGTGGTGGCGACCCTGGCGCTCGGACTGGCCTCGGGCTGCTCCATGCTGGACGCCGCCGAGTTGGCGAACCATGCCGCCGGCATCGTGGTCGGCAAGATCGGCACGGCCTCGGTGCGCGCCGAGGAGCTGTGCGGGTCGTTGCAGTATGAATTGATGGGAGGAGGAAGATAGATGCGGCCAAGAAGTATGACCGGCTTCGGGCGAGGGGAGGTCACCGTTGGCGACCGGGTGTGGGTTGCCGAGGTGCGCACCGTGAATCACCGGTATCTGGACCAGCGCATTGTCATGCCGAGAATCTTCAGCGGCCTGGAAGACCGGGTGCGCAAGATCATCGCCTCAAACCATGATCGCGGGCGGGTTGATGTTGTCCTCCAACTGCAGGGGGAATCCGGTTTCGGTCCCCGGCTCTCGGTGAATACCGACCTCGCCCGTCAGTACCATTTCTGCCTGCAGCGCTTGCGGGCCGAACTGAACATCACTTCCCAGGTGGAGTTGAGCGATATCCTGTCGCTTAAGGAAATAATCAGCCAGGTGGAGCAGAATCCCGACTTTGACCGCGAGTGGAAGGTCATCTGCGGCGCCCTGGATATTGCCATCAATGAATGCTGCCTGATGCGCGAGCAGGAAGGCTGGGCACTGAAGGAAGAACTCCTGGACCGGATGGAGCATTTTTCCTCTTGTCTGGATTCCCTGCAGGATCGGCTGCCGGAACTTGCGGAGGAGCGGCACCGTGAACTCAAGGATCGCATCGCCCGGCTGCTTGAGGGAGTGGGAATGGATCCGGTCCGGCTGGCCCAGGAAACGGCGGTTCTGGCTGACAAGTCCGATGTGACCGAGGAACTGGTCAGGCTGCGCAGCCATATTGCTCAGTTTATCGGCTTTCTGGACCTCAAGGAGCCGGTGGGACGGCGTCTTGATTTCCTCCTCCAGGAATTTCTCCGGGAAGTCAACACCATTGCCTCGAAAATCGCCAACGCGGAAATCGCCTACCTGATCGTGGAACTGAAAAATGAGATCGAAAAGCTCCGGGAACAGGTGCAGAATATCGAGTAACGGGCCCTGTCCCGCCAGGAAAGAAAAGGAACAACAGGGATGGACAACAGGCTGGTCAATATAGGCTTCGGCAACGCGGTCAAGATCAACCGCATACTCGCGGTGGTCAATCCGGGCTCCTCCCCGATCAGAAAGCTGAAAGAGGAGGCCCGCAAGGAAAAAAAGCTCATCGACGTCACCGAGGGGAGGCGGACCAGGGCAATTATTGTCCTGGATACCGGTCACCTGATGCTCTCTTCCGTGCAGCCCGAGACCATCAGCCAGCGCCTGGCACTGCTGGCCGAGGAGCAGACCAATCCTGTCCGGGTGTTTGCGCGTGAGGAGAAGGGCGAATCCGGTGCGTGAAACCATCCTCTTTATCCTCTCCGCTCCGTCCGGCGCGGGCAAGACGACAATTCTCAAGAAGGTGATGGCCGTGCTTCCCGGCCTGGTTTTTTCCGTGTCCCACACAACCCGGCCGTCCCGTCCGGGAGAGGTGGCTGGCCGTGATTATCACTTTGTCAGTCGGGAGGGGTTCCAGGCCATTCGGGAGGGTACCCCGCCCGGTTTTCTCGAATGGGCCGAAGTACACGGCAACCTGTATGGCACCGGCAGGGCGGAGGTGGAACGCCAGCTGCAAGCGGGCCAGGATGTCATCCTGGACATTGATGTACAGGGGGCCCTCCAGGTGCAGAAAGCGGCCGCGCCGGTACTGATCTTCATTGCACCTCCTTCGCTGACTGAGCTGGAGTCCCGCTTGCGCCGACGGGGCACGGAAAGCGAAGACACTATCAGGCTCCGTCTGGAGAACGCCCGCAAGGAACTGAAGTTTACCGACAGGTATGACTACCTGATCATCAATGACCGCCTGGAGGAGGCTATTGACAGCCTGCGCTCCATTATTGTCGCCGAGCGCTGCCGTCGCCGCCGTTCTCCGGACGGCCTGCCCGTTGCCGGCATCTGTTAACCGTTTCCCGGGAATTGGTGCATGATTCCGGATGAGGGAGAGGCATGAACCGGCAGCCACGGAAGCAGAGACAGCCCGTACCCCGGGAGGCTGATGCCGGTTTGGATGTGGATGAGCTGCTCTGGGGGATTCATCCCGTGCTGGAGGTTATGCAGCACCATCCCCGCCGGTTGAGCGAGATCCTCATCCAGCGCGGCAAGACCGGGACGAAATACCAGGAAATCATTGATCTGGCCCGCACCCATCAGGTCAGGCTCCGCTTTGTGGAAGCCGGCCGGCTCGGCGTGCCAGGCCATTATTCGCACCAGGGGGTTGTTGCCCGGCAGGCCGCGATCCAGCTGCAGACCCTGCCGGATCTGCTCGCGAGCGCTCAGGATGCCACGGAGGCAAAAAATTCCCTGCCGCGTCTTCTGGTTCTGGACTCCATTCAGGACCCCCGCAACCTGGGGGCCATTCTCCGTTCAGCCCTGGCGGCCGGCTTCACCTCGGTCCTCCTGACCAGGGAGCGCAGCGCGCCGCTTTCGGGCACCGTGGCCCGGACCTCGGCCGGGGCTATCAACCAGCTGCAGATCGGGCAGGTCGTCAATCTCGCCGAGGCCCTGAAAGAGATCCGCGAGCAGGGGTTCTGGGTCTTCGGCGCGGTCCTGGACCCGGAGGCAATTTCCGTCTATGCAGCGGATCTGCGGGTGCCGCTCTGCCTGGTCATCGGCAGCGAGGGCAAGGGCATCCGGCCGCTGGTGCGCAAGCAGTGCGACCAGCTGATCACCATCCCCATGGAAGGTGATTTTGATTCCCTCAACGTCTCAGTGGCCGCGGCCATCATCATGTTCGAGGCCGTTCGCCAGCAGAGGTCTCCCGGCACCGGCCGCTGATAATTCCCGCTGGCAGTCGCAAGCCACCTTCCGGCAAAGGTCTTTCCCACGCCTGTCGCTCCACTGACCGCAGTCATTGTCCTCCGACAGCAACCACCTCGCGCAGGGTGTTTGTTTCCCTTGGCTTGTCTTCGTTCCCTTCCCGCGACCCGTTCATCGAGGAGATGAACCCAAGTCGGCGCATCGGCAGGGGATATCCGGTTAAAGAACCGGCAACCAAGGGACATTTTACTTGCCAACATTCATTTTTTACGCAAGATATACGGAAAACCAGATACTAACTTGGTTTAAGCGGAACATAACCCATGGTCAGAACAACAATCGAAATAATTGCTCTATACTGGCTTGGGTATAACGCGTGGCGGGTGTTCTCTTCATCACATAACGCTATACAAGTCATTGCTGATGTTGAAGCAAAATGTCCGCGGGAATATGCTTTCAATACCTACATGAAGGTGCGAGAGTACTATATTCGCTTGAGCCCAGGTCATAAAAAGTACGAAATATCCGGAACCGACCTGTTGAAGGATGGTGTGATCGACGTATGGGAGACTGCAGGTTTTCAGTATGTGAAACACCGGTACAGGGTAAGCGAATTGACGCCAAACGAAAAAATGGCGCTTGTTTCTGAAATCAGTCAAATTAAGGTCTTCGGTATTTTCAAGAGTCAATCGCGCTCAGAGGTGGAATTTCGTTTCTGCTCCACTACGAGTGGTGACACTAAGCTTGGGCTTACAATCCGGATTGTATTTCCCAACCGATTCCGTCATTTGCTCGCACGTGTGTTTTTCACGGAGGCAATATGGCGGGCTCATGCTCGTGAGGAGATGAACGCTCTCGCAAGAATTATCGAGCAACATTATGCGATCGAAAACGACTAACCAGTCCAATACAGCGGACGCGATACTTCGCGCCGCTGATTTGCAGCGTTTCATAGCAAGCCCGCTATAAGGCCAACTGCAACCACAACCAAAAACGCTGACACAACAATTTGCACAGTGCGAATAGTAATTTTTCCAAGGATTCGCGCGCCGAGATATGCGCCAGCGAATGCGGCCGCACTCGCGGCGATTACCATAGGCCAATTCACGGCGTCACTGCGCAATGAAATGTCTGCGCCATATATGACCATGCGCGACAAATCAACCATTACTGCAAGCACCACCCCTGTAGCAACAAAGACCTCTTTTTCCAGGCCCGCTTTGATAAGGAACATGCTGCGGAAAGCGCCTTGATGGCCAGACAAGCCACCAAAGAACCCGCTAATCACACCTCCAACAGGAAGCCATTTTCGATCCAATGCAATCCTTGAGAATGCCGGCGAGAGTTCTAAGGCGACGAAGAGAATGATGAGAAAGCCGATAACGAGCTTAAGTGCAGACACTTGGAGTTCCCGTCCGAGGGCTTGGTATTCGTAAAGGGGCTGAACTTCTCCAAGCCAGGACAATAAAGCGGCGCCAACAAAAGCTGCCACTACAGCAGGTAGCCCGAATTTCAGGAGGACTGAAGAGTCGGCCTTTCTGCCGAGCAAGCCAATTTTGAAAAGATTGTTTGCCAAGTGCACCATCGCGGTCATCGCTATGGCCAATTCAAGCGGAAAGAAGATGGCGATTACAGGCATGAGCAAAGTGCCAAGCCCAAAGCCGGAAAAAAGTGTCAGTGAAGAAGCAGCTAGTGCAACAATACAAACTACGAGTAGATCCAATTGGTTCTCCTTGGCACCCAACCGGAGCGTTGTTGCTTCAGTATATGGGGTGATTCAGCGTTTTTTCTTCTGCATGGACGCGGCCAGCACGTCGCCCAGGGTGCCCAGCGATCTGGGAGGTGCCGGCGCAAAAGGTTTTTCCTCCCGCGAGGCGGCTGACTCCGCACTCTCCGCATAGTCTTCCGGCACCAGGGAGATCCGCTGTTTTTCGCGGTCAATGGATTCCACGCGGACCGTGATATCCTGGCCGGCCTCCACTGCCTCCCGGGGATGATGGAGTTTGCGGCCGCCCCCCAGCCTGGAGATATGCAGCAGGCCGTCGATCCCCGGCTCCAGGGTGACAAAGGCGCCGAACTGTGCAAGCCGGGAGACCTGGCCCCGGTGGATGGAGCCGGGCGGATACTTTTCCAGCACCCCCTGCCACGGGTTCTCCAGGGTCTCCTTCAGGCTGAGGCTGATGCGGTCATGGTCCCAGTCCAGTTTTCTGATAACCACCTCCACCTCCTGGCCGCTGCTCAGGACGTCCTCGACCCTGCTCACCTGGCCCCAGGCCAGCTCGGAGATCGGGATCAGCCCGTCCACGCCGCCGATATCGACAAAGGCCCCGAAATCCCTGAGCGAGGTGACGGTGCCCCGCACCCGGTCGCCCTCCTTCAGGCTCTGAACCAGCGCCTCCTTTCGCTCGGCGCGCTCCTCCTCCAGGACGGCCCGGGCCGAGAGGATGAGGTTGCGGCCCTGGCTGCCATACTCCATGATCCGGAAGGAGAAGACCTGGTCCAGGTAGGCGGCCGGGTCTTCGATGCGCCGGATATCCATTTGCGAATAGGGGCAGAAGCCGCGTTGCCCTGCCACCTGCACCTCGAAGCCACCCTTGATTTCGCCGGTGACCCGGCCCTGGACCGGAATCCCCGAGCTGAAGGCCTCTTCAAGTTCCTGGGCAGAGGCATGGCCGGAACCGAGGCGGGTGGTGAAGATCATCTCCCCCTTGCGGTCCGCAAGGAAAAAGACGGTGACAGTGTCGCCGCTCTGCACCCGGATTTCGCCATCAGGCCCTAGCAGTTCCGAGGCGGCCAGGACCCCTTCGCTCTTGCCGCCGATATCAAGGAAGATGTTTTCGCCGCTGATCCCGGCCACCACTGCCTCGATCCGGTCGCCCGGCTTCAGCTTCGTGGTTTTGATCTTTTTTTCGCCGAACAGGTCTTCGAATCGTTCTTCGCTCATGGTCTTTTCCTGATGGTCCGCTGGGTTTCGCCCGGCAGGCGGGCCTGAATAGATGAGTGGTGCCCCGGCGTCCTGACCGCGAGGGCGAGACACTGGTCGTTGTGCCGGAACAGGAGCCGTTTCTGCTCCAGATCGCCGAGAAAGGCGTCAAGCTGTTGACCGGTAACCGACTTGCTCTTTTTGAGCAAGGTTTTTTTGGCAACCGGGGTGGCACAGGCAAGATACAGCCGCCGGGACAGGCCGTGCAGCCGGTGATGCAGGACCGGCTGCCCCGGCAGCTCCTGCCGGATGATGATGAACTCCCCGCCGTCCCGATAGGAGAGCGCCGGGCCGGGATCGGTCCGCTGCCGGTGAAATGCGGCCCAGACCTTCATTTTATTTCTGACCGGGCGCCAGAGGATATCCTGCCGGCCACGCCTGCCACGGCCTGCGTCGATGAGCAGAGTCAGTTGTGCGAGGATTTCCCTGGGATAGAGCCTGCGGTTCCTGGGGTGCGGCTGGCGCGAGGAGATACCGAAATCCTTCGGCCTTTGCCAGACCGGGCTGCCGTGCCCAAGGAAGAAGGAGGCGGCAGCAAGCGGGCGAAAGGGGAGGACAAAGTCAAGAACGCGCAGGGTTTCCGTGACCTCATCGGCCGTGCTGGAGGGGAATTCGAGGATGAGATTGCCGTCCAACTGGATGCCTGCATCCAGGCAGTACTTCATCGCGGCGACATTGTCCATGACCGTAGTCCCCTTGTTCATCTTTGCCAGCAGTGAGTCGGCCAGGGCCTCGATGCCGATCTGTACCGAAAGCAGGCCGCCCATCCGGTAGCGGGCAAAGGTTTCCGGTTTGCCGCGCGGGCGGATTTCGCCGAAGAAGGAAAGGTCATGCGCCTGCTTCCCGGTCGCGGCAAAAAAACGGTCCGCCTCGGCAGGCGGGAGAGAGTTGTCGGTAAAGCAGAAATCAAGGCAGCGGTATTTTTTGCTCAGTTCCTTGACCTCCCGCAGCATCCGCTCGCTGCTTTTCCGGCGGAAGCCGCTCCACTGCAGGTTGAGATTGCAGAAGGCGCAGCGGTTCCACCAGCAGCCGCGGGAAAATTCCACCGGCAGGGTGGGGATGAAGTTCAGGCGGGTCTGGCGCAGCTCAGCGAAATAGTCAGCAAAATCGGGGAGGGGAAGGGAGTCAAGATCCGCAAACTGGTCGGAGGGCTCGAGGGAGAATGATTCCGCTGAAGCCGGCCGATGGTGCGGAGAGCGGACAAGGACCCTGGGGCCAGGCTCCGGAACGAGTCCGGCCAGATACCTGCAGAGCGAGAGCAGTGGCCGCTCACCCTCGCCGGCAATGACAAAATCGATTTCCGGGAAGACGTTCAGCAGGGAGCTGGCAATGGCCGGGGCGCAGGTCGAGCCGCCCAGGACGATGGGCAGCTGAGGCCTTAGCCGCTTCAGGCGGCGGGCGGCAAGCAGGGTGGCCGGCAGCTGGCTGAAGCAGACCGAAAACCCTACCAGGTCGCAGTTGAGGAGAGCAGGGCGGGCAAGCCAGTCATCAAGCTGGGTGTCGAGCTGGCCGGCTATCCGGTCAAAGTCCGGCAGGGAGCGGGCAATCTTGTTCCCGAGGAAGTCCTGAAAGACGCGCCTGGCCTCATCCCGCTGCTCGGGAAAAAGCAGGCTGCTGTACAGGGCCTCCCCGGCCCAGCACTTTTCTGCCAGCAGCCGATAGGTTTCGATGCCGATGGCTGTCGCCGTCTCCAGATAGGGATGAGAGGTGTCGACCGAGAGGCCGTCCTCCTGCTGCTGAAGATAGCTTTTCAGCGTGCTCAGTTGAATGGATGGGCGATTGAAAATCGCCCAGGGCATGGAGACGAGAAGGAGCCGCACCGGTTACCGGGTTATGATTTCGGTTCCCGCCGGCGGCTGAAAGGAGATGATGCCCTCCATCTGTTGCCGGTCATTGGGCGGCAGGCTGTTGAGCACGATGCGGCTGAAATGCAGTTCCGTTTCCGCGTCAAAGTGATCGGTGAGCAGCAGGCGCTGGATAATGCCTCGCTCATCAAACCATATCTGCACCGATCTGATTTGATTGTGCGGAGTGCGAGGGATCAGGAGGATGGTCTGCAGGGCGCCGATCCGGGAGGAAATGACCTCTGCCGCAGGCGCCTGGGCCTCGAAATCGTCGAGCAGATTTCTGCTGCCGGCAAAAAAGGCGTAGGTGATGTCGGATTCCAACTCCTTGGCCGGGGTTTTGATCAGTTGCTTGTCTTTTTCGGTGTATATCGACAGGATCTCGCCGTCATTGATAATGACCTGGCGGTCTGGTTCGGAATAATTCCAGCGCATGACGCTGCGCGGCAGGATCTGTCCGGCTGGTTTGGCCTCGGGCGTCGCGGCAGCCCCAGGTTTGTAAAAAACGGCGCTGCCCTGACCGGTCCTTTCCCGGCCGCCCGTCCTGGTGATCTGCTGAAAGTCGAAGGTCAGGCTGGTCAGGCCTGCGTACAGATGCTGCAGGCTGCGTGCCTGGGCTTCAGCCTCAGGTTCCAGGGCTTCCTTGGCCGACAGCGGCTGGCAGAGGAGCAGAAAAGTCAGAAAGAGAGCGTAAAAGGCCAGTCCGGCAATTTTTGGAGATGTCTTGGTCATAGGATCAGGTTGGCTGAAATCGCAAAAAATTCAATTTCAGCGCCGGCACCCTTGCCACTTGGTGCAATCGCAGTGGCGGATGCTCAGTGTTTTGACTTATTTTAAAGGTCATCAGGCTTCAATAGGGTGCAATACCACGGATCGGCCAAAAATTTTGGCGGCCATCTGTTCGACAGCCTCGGTGCAATCCGACACATAAAAGCGGCTTGTCTCTCCTTTGGTGCGCAGCCGCTTCTTCAACTCGGGATTGTCGTCCAAATAGGAGCGGACATAGAGGGCCATCTCCACCGACGAGTCAATGAGCTGGACCTGGTTGCCGATCCGCGGCCCGATCAGGTCCTTGAGGAGCGGGTAGTGCGTGCAGCCGAGCACCAGGGTGTCAATTTTTTTAAGGCGAAGGGGGTGCAGGTACCGGCGCAGGATCATCTTGGTCTCGCGCCGGGACAGCCAGCCCTCCTCCACCAGGGGCACCAGGAGCGGACAGGCCTGGCTGAACACCTTTGCTTCGGGCCGAGCCGCGCGGATACGCTGCGGATAGATACCGCTTTTGACGGTGGCCCTGGTGCCGATAATCCCGATTCTGCCGGTAACGCTGAGTTCAGCAGCTCTCGACGTTGCGGGGGTGATGACGTCCAGGATAGGCACCGAATAGCTGGCGCGCAGGGCGTCTGCTGCCGTGCTGGAGGCGGAGTTGCAGGCTACGACGATCAGTTCTGCTCCCTGGGCCAGCAAAAAATCCGTATTGAACTGGGAATACCTGATAATGGTATCCGGGCTTTTCGAGCCGTAGGGGGTGCGGGCTATGTCACCGAAGTACACCAGCGGCATGTCCGGGCAGAGCTGTTCAATCGCCCGGGCCACGGTCATGCCGCCAACGCCGGAATCAAAGATACCGATCATGGACGAAACGGTCCTTGCGGACAAGGCCGCGCGAACCGATACCTTATTTTTTCTTTTTCGTCCGGGCCGCGATGGCTTTCTTCAGGTTTTCGGGCAGGCCTCTTTTCTTGCCGGAGGAGGAGCGCCGTTCGGAGAGCGCTTTGGCGCAGAGTGGCTGCCGCATGGAGAACCCGTATTTTTTCCGGTACTCCTTGGGGGTCAGGTCGTGGCTCTTGAGGTGCTTGGGAGAAAGCATCTTGAAGGCCTGGCCGCACTCAAGGCAGATCACCTGATTTTTCTGGATGGATTTTTCCGGGGCGATGGCCGGCTTGCTCTCGGCTTGCTCGGGTGAATGGCCGGACAATTCAGCGTCCTGCAGGCCCTTCAGGGTCAAGAAGGTGTCGTGCAGCGCAGCCTTGATATCGTCCTTGGACATGTCCTTGATGCTGATCTGTGCCTGGACGATTTCTGCTGTCATTTCCACAAGAGATTTGCTCATTTTTCCTCATCTCCAAGTTGTGATTGCAGGGTTATCAACAAAAACTGGAATACCATATATTATGTACTTTAAAAACGCAATTTATTTGTTTACATATTTTTATTTCTCTTTTATTGGAAAAATGATCAGCGAAAAAAGACAGAAGAGCTGTTGATACTTGTGTATGCTGCCGCCGCATAATGAAGCGGTGCAAGTGTGAGAAGACCGGTTTCCCTGCCGCATGGTTGCTGTTCGTTCCACCGGACGCATGTCACTCAATAACAGTAAATGAAGAACAATTATCCTTTTCTGTTCGGCAGCAGCAGCGGACCTGATTGAGTAGAGAGGTGCCGATGGCCGGGTCTTCGTCTGGATCGGGTCGTGTTCGTTGTCGTTATGCAGGCCTTGGGAATTTCTCTCTGTGCAATCAAATGCGGTACTGGAAAAGGCACAATAGATTTGGTCGGAGTCCTGGAACGGGGCAGGAACAGTCTGCATTTGCGTCGGCAAATCTCTGGCAACTGGAGGTTGACAGCAGGGGCGTGCAGGATTATTGTACGAACGAAAATTACAGGATATCCCTTGGTCGTCTTGTTTAACTTATTTAATTTATTCTTTTTTATATGAGGTGGAGTGATGCCGGTTTACGAATATGAATGTTCGGCCTGCGCAAAGGTATTTGAGGTGCAGCAGCGGATGAGCGACGAGCCCTTGAAGAACTGCCCTTTCTGCAAGGGCGAGGTGCGGAAGCTTGTTTCGGTGAGTTCTTTTCAGCTCAAGGGCGGCGGCTGGTATACCGATGGGTACAGCGGTCGGTCCAATGGAAAGGACGCGTCTGAAGGCAAGAAGGAAAGCCCTGCCCCGCCGCCGTGTCAGGGTGGGGCGGACGGTTGCAAGAACTGCCCTGCGGCCGCGGCCTGAGCCCTGTTGCTCCTGTCCCTCATACCCGGCTGCGGCCGGGTTTTTTTATTTGCTGCGCGAATTCGTTGGCCGGGCAATTTTTCCGGAAGCTGCGAGCTTCCTGAAAGCAGTTCATTGACGGCGATGCTCAGACGATGACCACGGAATTGTCTGTGCCGTAGTAGGCTGATGGCACATATTTGTCGGCGTCCCAGTCATTCTCCCAGGTGGTATTGTCCAACAGGTAGCGAAACTGGTATTCCCTGCCGCACTCCAGATCCAGGGTTATTTTGCATGACCCGTCCTTGAGTTTCTTCAGTGGTGACGCCTTCTTCTTCCAGCCGTTGAAATCTCCGACGATGCATACTTTTTTTGCCGACCGAACCGCTTCTTTCGGCAGCCTGAAGGTTACTTTGCAAATGGGCCTGGATTTGAGATATTTTTTTTGAATTGCCATAAACGACCTCCTGGTGGAGTTCAAAACCTCTGTTCAACCTGCCCGCATTTGCATACTGCAACGTGACCGCAACCGGCAGTCTCTTCCATATGTCTGCTGACCGCGGCAGCAAATGCCGGTTACGTCCCCACAGGTCGGGGATTTTCATCTATCGATGGATAGTACTCTTTAAGTATACTCATATTATTTGATCAGTCAAAATCCGAGACGTCTCCGAGCAGGCAGGGTATCAGCTGTGTCTGGTGAGGATCGCCATGGCGTCGCCGTAGCTGAAGAACCGGTAGCCCGATGCCACCGCCCGGGCGTATGCATTGAGGATGCGTTCACGGCCGGCCAGGGCGGAAACAAGGAACAGCAGGGATGACTGCGGAAGGTGGAAGTTGGTGATCAGATTGTCGACCACCCGAAAGCGGTATCCGGGGATGATGTAGAGATCACAAGGTCCCCGGAAGGGCTTGACTGTCCCCTGGCCGTCCGCGCAGAATTCAAGGGCCCTGGCGGTGGTCGTCCCTACGGCCCAGACCCTTCGCCCTTCTTCCTTGGCACGGTTAACCGCCAGGGCTGTTTCCGCCGGGATCTGGATGAATTCGGCATGAATTTTGTGGTCCAGGATGTTGTCGGTCCGAACCGGGGCAAAGGTACCGTAGCCAACGTGCAGGGTGATCGCGGCCATGGCCACCCCATGGCCGCGGATGGCTGCCAGCAGTTCGTCGGAAAAATGCAGTCCGGCCGTTGGCGCGGCCACCGAGCCTGTACTGGCCGCAAAGCGGGTCTGGTACCGTTCGAAATCCTCGCCGGTGGTTCCCCGGGGACGCTTGATGTAGGGCGGCAGGGGCATCTGGCCGTAACGGGCGAGGAGGTCGGCGAGGTTTTGGCCCTCCGGCAGGGAAAAGCGGAGGTCAAGGCGGACCTTGCCATCCTCGAACAACTCCAGGACCAAGGCTTGCAACTCCGAACCGAAGAACAGCCTGCTGCCTGGTCTTGGCCGCTTCGAGCTTTTCAGCAGGGCGAGGACCTCGGCCGCATGCATGCAGTCGCTCCCGCTGGGAGCTTCCCGAGTTTCCGGATAGTGCAGCAGGAGAAGTTCAGCCTTGCCGCCGGTTTCCTTCCTTCCGAACAGCCGGGCCGGAAAGACCCTGGTGTTGTTGGCCACCAGCAGGTCCCCCGGACGGAGCAGTTCGATGATATCGACAAAGCGCAGGTGGGCCATGGTATCGGCCACGCAGTCGAGCACCAGCAGCCGCGACTGGTCACGGCGGTCTGCCGGGTGCTGGGCGATGTTTTCCTCAGGCAGGTGGTAATCGTAGGCCGAAAGGTGATAGTTTTTTTTCATGAAGTTGCGGGGCACCGTGCCGCTGTTCCATCAGCGGGGCGGACAGGATGTCGGCGAAGAGTACTTGCAAACAGGGACCGGCTCATTTACACTTCCGGCTGCGGGTTGCCCGTATCCGGCCGGCAACCCACGCCCTGACCCAGGTTCGTATCATACCGCAGCCGGAGCGGAAAAGGAACCCCATGTTTCTCCTGACCGCTGCCACGGAATTTGAAATGACCCCCTTCCTCGCCGTCTGCCGGGAGAACAGCGTGCCGCATCTCATCACCGGCATCGGCCCGGTGGAAACGGCGGTCCGCCTTTCCGCCATGCTGCCCGGCAGTGCGAAGGCCGTCCGCGGCGTAATCAATTTCGGGGTGGCAGGTGCCTATGTCTGGCCCTCAGCCCGAAAAACCCCGCAGATCCTTGATATCTGCCTTGCCGAACGCGAGGTTTTGGGAGATCTGGGGATCTGCCTCGGCGAACGGATCGAACAGATTGCCGCCAATGAGCTGCGGCCCCCCGATGTCTTCCGCATGGATCCGGGGTTGCTGGCAGCGGCCGGCAAGGCCCTTGCTGACAGCCGAATTCCCTGTTTCAGGGGGACCTTTGTCACGGTGAGCTGTGCCAGCGGCACTGCCCGGCGGGGTCAAATGCTGGCCCGTCAGCACGGCGGGTTGTGCGAGAACATGGAAGGAGCAGCTGTTGCCAGGGTTTGCCAGGAATTCGGCCTGCCCTGCCTCGAACTGCGCTGTATCAGCAATCTGGTGGAGGATCGGGACACGGGCCGTTGGCAGCTGCAGCAGGCCTGCCGGAAGGCCGGGGAGGCGACCGCCCTGGTCCTGACCCACCTGTTGGCAGGAACGTCGTCGGGTTCGGAGGCGCGTGGATGACCGCCCAGTTGACCCTCGGCTATTCGCCCTGTCCCAATGATACCTTTATTTTCTATGCCCTGGTGCACGGCAGGGTTTCGCTTGGCCATGTCTCTTTTGCCCCGCCTGTCCATGCTGATGTTGAAACGCTGAACCTCTGGGCGTTGCAGGGACGACTTGATGTCAGCAAGTTGTCATTCCATGCCCTGGGGCATGTTCTGGACCGGTATGTGCTCCTTGCCGCGGGAGCGGCCCTGGGCAGGGGCTGCGGCCCCCTGGTGGTGACCAGGCCGGGCCGGCAGCCTGATCTCGCCCGGTCCTCCATAGCCATTCCCGGAGAGTACACCACTGCGGCCATGCTGCTGCGCCTCTACGCGCCACAGGCTCGCAATCTCCAGGTGCTGCCCTTTGACCGGATCATGGAAGCGGTGGCGAGGGGGGAGGCGGACGGCGGGGTAATCATCCATGAAAGCCGTTTTACCTACCAGGAGCACGGCCTGGTCTGTCTGAGGGATCTGGGCCAGTGGTGGGAAGAGGAGACCGGCCTGCCGATTCCGCTGGGCTGCATTGCGGCCAGGAGGAGCCTGGCGGAAAATGTTCGGCAGGAGATCGAGGGGGGAATCAGGGAAAGCCTCCTCTGGGCGCGTGCCAATCCGCAAGAGTGCATGGCATACATCCGGGCGCATGCCCAGGAAATGAGCGCAACTGTGCTGCAGAGTCACATCGGACTCTATGTGAATGAGCATTCCCAGGATATCGGCGAGGAAGGTCGGGCGGCGGTAACGGAGCTGCTCCGGCGCGGCAGGGAGGCAGGAATTTTTCCGGCAACGGATGCGGAGCCATGGTCAAGAAAATGACAGCCGAGTTTTCCGAACAGGCCCACTGCCCGGTTCCGGTCTGGGGGTGCGTGCTGATCGGCGGCAAGAGCACCAGAATGGGCAGCCCGAAACACCTGCTTCGCCGTGAGGGGGTGACCTGGCTGGAACTGATTGTGCGGCAGCTCCAGGGGCAGGTCGAACAGGTCGTCCTCGTCGGCCGGGGCGAAATACCTCATTCGCTTGCCCGGCTGCAAGTGGTTGCCGATGTCCCCGGCCTCAAGGGGCCGCTGGCAGGTGTGCTTGCCGCCTTCCGCCAGCAGCCCAAGGTTTCCTGGCTGGTCTCGGCCTGCGATCTGCCCTGTCTGGAAAGCGCGGCCCTGGAATGGCTGCTGGGTTGCCGCCGTTCCGGCGTACGTGCGGTCCTGCCGGACCTTGCGGGGGACGGCCAGGTCGAACCGCTGCTGGCCTACTATGATTGCAGCTGCCGGAATTTTCTCGAGGAACTGGCCGCCGCCGGCCTTCATAAACTCAGCGGCCTTGTCGGCAGGCCCGGGGTTATCACCCCGCAGCCGCCAGCACACCTGCATGGGTCTTGGCGCAACTTGAACTGCCCGGAAGATGTCGAGAGTTTATGATAATGGTTGGCAGAAAGAGCGGGAATGTATATTATCAATGAGTCAATTCTGCGGCTGCGAATGAGGCGGAGTGGTCAGGAAAGATTATATGGACTCTTCTTGCTTAACAGGGGAAACGGATGCCGAGAACTGTATTCTCCCTCATTTGAGGAAACCCCATGAGATCAAAAGATGGTATCATTTGGCACAATATATGTGTCCTGCTCCTGGGAGCGGCGTTATTGCTTGCTGTCAACGGACCTGCGGCTGCGGGGCAGGCGATGCCCGCTTTTTCTCTCTCCTCGGCGCTGGACGGAAAGACCCTGAGCAGCAAGGATTTCAAGGGAAAAATCCTGTTGATAACGTTTTTCACCACCTGGTGCCCTCCCTGTCGCGAGGAAATTCCAACTTTGATCCAGTTGCAGAATGACTATGCCGCCAAGGGGTTTTCAGTCATCGGTCTGTCCATGGATGAAAAAGGGGCGTCGGTGGTGGCCAAGCTCATCGAAAAGGAGAGCATCAATTATCCCGTTCTGATGGCGGACCAGAAAACAGCAAGGGATTTCGGCGGGATCGTGGGCATCCCTACAACCTTTCTCGTTGACAGGGAGGGGATGGTGGTCAGGAGATATCCCGGATATGCCCCCCGTTCGTTGCTGGTAAAGGATATCGATTCTATTATTATAGAATAAAATGACTGCCCGCGCCGGGAAATTTTCCAGGGTTTTTCTTGACAAGGCAGAATCAACTGAATATGTTTTTAAACTATTAGTGTAGAGGTTGGGGATAAACTGATTATATTTTCAGCAAAAGGAGAACAAAAATGAAAAAGCTGGTTACTGCGGTAATGGTAGTGGCATTCGCCCTGAGTTCGGCCGGGATCGCCATGGCTGCAAAATGCACCGTTGACAGCGTTGACGGCAAGAAGGTCACCCTTACCTGTGACGACGCGAGCGGCATGAAAGCCGGGGATGCGGTTGACGTCAAAGGCAAGAAGGGCAAGAAAGGCCTCGAAGGCTGCTAATTCTCTTTCGTTTCTGGAGCTATCAAGAGCCGGTTGATGTCTCGGCATCAACCGGCTCTTTTTATTTTTAAGGTAGGGGTATGGATCTGCTGCCGGTGCTGAAGGCTGTTCTCCTGGGTATAGTGCAGGGGCTGACGGAGTTTCTCCCTGTTTCGAGCTCAGGCCATCTGGTCATCGGTGCGAGGTTACTTAATTTCCAGGAGCCGGGCATTGTCTTTGAGGTGTTCCTTCACTGCGGCACCCTTTTTGCGGTTATTCTGGTTTTCAAAAATGAACTGCTGCAGATGGCGCGCGCTTTGTTTGCCGCCCCTGCCGTTCGCGCGGCCGACCCTGAGCTTGCGCGTTTTTTCCGCTGGGACATCAATATCATCGTTGCCACCCTGCCGGCGGTGGTTGTCGGCCTGCTCCTCATAAATTCCATCGACCGGATTTTCACCACAGTATGGATCACCTATGCCATGCTGGCGGTCACCGGCGCGCTCATGCTCCTGACCCCTGTGCTCCGAGACCGCGGGGCGAAAATAACCTGGCCCCGGGCGCTGGTCATCGGAGTGGCCCAGGCCATGGCCATCTTGCCCGGCCTGTCCCGCAGCGGCAGCACCATCTTTGCCGGGATGCTGCTCGGCATCAACCGGGAAACCGCGGCCCGATTTTCCTTTATCATGTCGATTCCCGCCATCGTCGGCGCCGTGTTCCTCAATCTCGGAGACCTGTTCGCCTCCCCACCGCCCGCCGACGAGATGGTCGCCATCGCGGCGGGCACTTTTGCCTCCCTGGTTACCGGATATGGGGCTATTGTCCTGTTGCTGACTATGGCCCGGCGGGGTAAACTGTACTGGTTCGGTTATTACTGCCTGGCGGTTTCCGGCTTCGGCTTTGCCAGCCATTTCTGGGGTTGACGGGCGCTTGCAATTGCCGGCCAGGGCTGTTGCACCACAAGACAGGTGAGAAGAGAATGGATCCGCAGACCCTGCCTGCCGCGGAGCAGGCAATATATCAGAAAATCAAAAAAGAGTATCGGGTTGCCTTTGAACCTTTGGAAACGGGGCCGGTCCGACTGAATCTACTGACAATTACCGACCTTGAACCCCTGCTTGCAGGCAAGGACCCCCTGAAGGACCCCTCGACCTTTCCTTTTTGGGTCAAGCTCTGGGAGGCGGCCATTGTCCTAGCCCAGTATCTGGCCGCGCAGAAGTTTGCACCCGGCACCCGGCTGCTGGAGCTTGGTGCGGGGCTGGGAGCCCCGGGTCTTGCCGCCGCCGCTGCCGGCTGCAGTGTTACCCTGACCGATTACGAAGAACTGATCCTCGATTTTGCGCGGGTCAGCGCCGCGGCCAGCAAGGTCCAGGGTATCACCTGCAGTCTCCTGGACTGGAAGAATCCGCCTCCCATGGAGCAGTTTGATATTATTGTCGGGGCTGAGATCCTTTTTCGCGAGGAATTTTTTGCCCCCCTGCTGCAGGTCATGCGCTTGACGCTCAAGCCAGGCGGCGTGGTGTATCTGGCCCACGATGTCCGGCGGCAAAGTCTGCGGCCGTTTCTCGAGATGGCCGAGGCGGAATATACCATCGCGGCCTCGAAACGAACCCTGCGCAGCCTTGCCGAAGACAGGGAAATCCTGTTGATCAGGCTGACTCCTCGAGGCTAGGCGGGTCCGGCTGTGTACCCCATCTGTCTCGATATCAAGGACAAGCTGTGCGTGGTGGTCGGCGGCGGGGAGGTGGCCCTGCGCAAAGTTCAGGGATTGCTCGCCGCCGGGGCCAGGGTCCGGGTTGTCAGTCCGGAGGTGGTGCCGGAGCTAGACCTTCTTGCCGGTCAGGGGCGCATCGAGTGGCAGCGGAAAACTTATGCATCCGGGGATATCTCCCAGGCACTGCTGGTGTTTGCCGCCACGGACGATCGGGCGACACAGCAGCTGGTCTGCCGGCAGGCGGATAGCAACGGCCAGCTGGTCAACGTAGCCGACGATCCGGCCTGCTGCAATTTCCAGGTTCCGGCGTGCCTGCGCCGCGGCGACCTGACCATCGCCATCTCCACCAACGGCAAAAGCCCGGCCGTGTCGGCAATGATCAGAGGAAAGCTTGAACGGGAGTTCGGACCTGAATACGAAGTGCTGCTGAATCTCATGGCCCGGGTCCGGCAGCAGGTCGTTGCCGGAAACCATTCGCAGGCGGAGCGGAAAAAAATCTATAATAAAATTCTCCATGAAGATATAGTTGAATGGATACGCAGGGGGAAGGTTGACCTCTTGCGGGCACATTTGCAGACCGTACTCGGGCCCGAAACGGAAGTGGATATCAATGCGTTGAACCAGGATATTGCATGAGTTACCTGCTGTTTCAGTTCAGTTTTGTCGGTTATTTTCTGGCCATGTCGATGTACATCGCCTTCTTTGTTTCCCAGAACAATACCGTCCGTCTGCTGTCTCGCCGAATTTTTACCGCGGCGGCGATCCTCCATACCTTGAATATCATCGCCCGCTATTACGAGGCGGGGCATACCCCCATCACCACCCAGCATGAAACGGTTTCGTTTTTCGCCTGGGCGATTGCCTGGGGGTATCTGTCCTTTCGCTGGCGCTATTCGGTAAAGAATTTCGGTACCTTTGTCAGCGTTCTGACCGTGCTGTTCATGCTGATTGCCGCCCTGGCCTCCCGGGAAATCCTGCCCCTGGTTCCGGCCCTGCAGAGCTGGTGGTTGCCGGTTCATGCCTCGATTGCCATCGTCGCCAACGGGTTTCTGGCCCTCGCCTGCATCGGCGGCATCATGTACCTGCTCCAGGAGCGGGAGATCAAGCGCAAGCACTTCGGCCTGTTCTATTCCCGCCTTCCGTCGCTGGACGCTCTGGATAAGCTGAACCAGCATTGCCTGTCCGTCGGCTTTCCGCTCTTTACCCTGGGCATCATCTCGGGTTCGGTCTGGGCCAAGCAGGCCTGGGGCGCCTATTGGCACTGGGACCCGAAGGAGACCTGGTCGCTGATCACCTGGTTCCTTTACGCGGCCCTGGTGCATCTCCGCTTTACCGTCGGTTGGCGGGGTCGGCCGGCGGCGATCATGACCATCATCGCCTTTCTGGCCGTGCTTTTCACCCTTTGGGGCGTTAATTATCTGCTGGGCGGAATTCATTCCTATGCCAAGTGAGTCCATCGTCCTGCTCGGCGTCAACCACAAGACCACCCCTCTGGCTGTCCGTGAAAAAATGGCCCTGGCAGAGGGATATGCCGAGCCGCTCAAGGCCCTCGGACGGATTCAGGGGCTGAAGGAGTACTATCTGCTTTCCACCTGCAACCGGGTGGAGGTCCTTTATACCACTGATGACCTGGCCTCCTCCAGGGCCGAGGTGCTTTCGCTGCTGTTCGGCAAGGCGGTTCCGGCAACGGATCTGGATAAGTATGTTTACCAGTACGAGAATGAGGAGGCTGTCCGGCACCTGTTTATGGTCGCCTCCAGTCTCGATTCAATGATTGTGGGCGAGGCCCAGATCCTGGGTCAGCTCAAGGAGGCCTACCGCCACGCCTCGCAAATGAAGTGCAGCGGTCTGGTCCTGAACAAGCTGCTGCACAGGTCCTTTTTCGTGGCCAAGCGGGTGCGCACCGAGACCCGGATCGGGGCCAGCGCCGTGTCCATCAGTTATGCGGCGGTGGAACTGGCCCGCAAGATTTTCGGCCAGCTGGATGATAAGAGGGTTATGTTGATCGGGGCCGGCGAGATGGCCGAATTGGCCGCGGAGCATCTGGTAGGCCAGGGGGTGGCCAAGGTGGTGGTGGTCAATCGGACCCTGGAGCGTGCGGTCAAGCTGGCGCGCCGCTTCAACGGCGAAGCCGTTTCCCTGGACGAGTTGGTGGACCAGCTGGTCAACGTGGATATCATCATCAGCTCCACCGGGGCCGCCGGGACCATTCTCAGCAAGGATGACGTCAAGCCGGTGCTCCGCGAACGCCGCAACCGGCCACTGTTTTTCATCGACATTGCCGTACCCCGGGACCTGGACCAGGACATCAATGAACTGGATAACGTGTACCTCTACGACATCGACGACCTGACCAGCGTCGTGGAGATGAACAAGGCCGGGCGGGACAGGGAGGCGGTCAAGGCCGAGCGGATCGTTGCCGAAGAAACTTTGAAATTCAGCGGCTGGCTGGAGAGCATGGAGGTCACCCCGACCATCGTCGAGCTGCGGCAGATGGCTGACGATATCTGCCGGGGCGAGCTGGAAAAAACCCTGGGCCGGGTTCACGGCCTGGGACCTGAGGAGAAGAAGTCCATCGAGAAGATGGCCTCGGCCATTGTCGCCAAGATGCTGCACAATCCCCTGCAGTATCTGAAGACGGACAGTAACGGCCATGGCGTGGATCGGCGGAGTCGGATCAACACAGTGCGCGAACTTTTTCAGCTTGAAGGGAGCAGCGAGATTTCGAATGTCCGGGGCGAGGACGAGTGACCGCAAGGCCCTCCTGGAGGAGGAGCTCATTATTCTGCGCAATTCCGGCGAGATCCCCGAAATTGCCTTGCACGCCAGCCTGAAATTTTTGACCGAAGACGAGGAGGGGCCGCGGCTTACGCTGCGGGAAGACGAGCTGCATCTCTTGCATAAAGCAGCACTGGCGCGGGCCATGGAGATAGTGCTGCGCGACCTGGACCCGCGCAACCGCGATCTGCGGATCTACCGGGGGGTAGCCCGCTCCCTGGTCAACTGGCAGCGCCTGCAGAAGTTCTGCGACCGGATCAACAGGCCGTGCCCCGGGTTCAGGGAGACGGTTGCCCAGGCCCTGCTTGTGTTCCTGGATAACGAGTTGCGGGAGGTACGGGCCGGCAAGCGCGCATCGGCGGTGAACTGCAGCGCCAGCGATCTGGAGGCCTTCTGCCGGGAACTCTCTGTGGAGATGGCTTTGCTGCCGCCGGGGTGGAGGAGCCTATGCCCTGAATGAGACATCCAGGCCGGTACCGGACCATTTCTGCTCCCAGGGATTGTCCATTCTCCCGGTCATGCCGCGTGTGTGTCTGCAAACGGCATGAACTCACCACATACCAGCTTGCATAGCGATGGATTCAACAATCCTTCATTGATGATTGGACAGTTGTCCTATTCGGATATATGATGAAAAGAGAGTGTTCCGGCAGAGGGAGGACGATGAGCATGAGAGTGAAGAAAGGCGCGGGTCAGTACAGCCGGTACGGGTTGGAGCACCATGGCTTGACCAATCTGGGTGAGGTGTTCTGGAACCTGCCGACACCCAGGCTGTATGAGAAGATCATGATCCGGGGCGAGGGGCGTCTCTCCCATCTCGGCCCGATAGCGGTACGCTCTGGACACCATACCGGCCGATCGGCGGACGACAAGTTCATCGTCCGGGAGTCGTCGAGCCAGAAGGACATCTTCTGGGGCAAGATCAATCCGCCCCTTGCCGAGAAGTATTTTGATCAGTTGCACAAACGGATGGCCCTGCACCTGCAGACCTATGATATCTTCGTGCAGGACTGCTTTGTTGGGGCTGATCTCGAATTCCGGCTGCCGATCAGGGTCATCAGCCAGTATGCCTGGCACAGTCTTTTTGCCCGCAACATGTTCATCCAGGCGAGCCCCAAGGAGCTGACGACCCATTTTCCTGAATTCACGGTCATCAATGCCCCCCGTTTTCATGCCAACCCCAAGCTTGACGGGACCAACTCGGAAACCTTCATTATCATCAATATCAAGAAAAGGCTGGTCCTGATCGGCGGCACCAGCTATGCCGGTGAGACGAAGAAGGCGATCTTCACGGTCATGAACTACCTGATGCCCAAACGGGGCGTGCTGTCCATGCACTGTTCGGCGAGCAGCGGCAGGGATGAAGAGACAGCCCTTTTTTTCGGCCTCAGCGGCACCGGCAAAACCACTCTGTCTACTGACGCCAGCCGCACCCTGATCGGGGATGACGAGCACGGATGGAGCGAGGAGGGGGTCTTTAATTTCGAGGGGGGCTGCTATGCCAAGCTGATCGGCCTTTCCCGGGAAGCGGAACCGGAGATATATTCCACCACCAGGCGCTTTGGCACCATCCTTGAGAATGTGGCGCTGGACGCCTGCACCCGTCAGGTTGACTTTGAGGATGACAGTTTTACTGAAAACACCAGGGGGTCCTATCATATCACCGCCATTCCCAATGCGAGCATAAGCGGACTGGGCCGGCATCCGAAGAACATCCTTTTCCTGTCCGCTGATGCCTTCGGTGTACTGCCGCCTATCGCCAAGCTGACCCGCGATCAGGCCATTTATCATTTTCTCTCCGGGTACACGGCGCGGGTGGCTGGCACCGAGCGGGGAGTCGATGAGCCGGTCCCGGTGTTCAGTGCCTGCTACGGTGCGCCGTTCATGCCCCTCAATCCCATGCGCTATGCGGAATTGCTGGGCAAAAAACTCGACCGCCATCGCTCCCAGGTCTGGCTGATCAATACCGGTTGGACCGGCGGGACCTGCGCCACCGGCACACGTATGCCTCTCCAGCGGACCAGGGCTATGGTCAAGGCGGTGCTGGACGGACATCTGGATGACGTAGCCACCGAGCAGGAAACCTTTTTCGGCCTGCATATTCCGCTCAGCTGCCCCGGAGTGTCTCCGGAGATATTACATCCGCGTACCACCTGGCGCCGGAAGGAGGAGTATGACCGCCAGGCACGGAAGCTGGCCGGGATGTTTGCCGAGAATTTTCAGCAGTATGGCAAACAGGCAGATCGAGGGGTGCGCGCCTCCGGTCCCACCGTGCGGTAGGCTGAACGGAAATGTCAGGAACCCACGCAGCCTTGAAGCGCTATGTTATCGTTGGCAACGGAGTTGCCGGGACCACCGCGGCGGAGCATATCCGCAAGAACGACCAGGACAACCGGATCGTTATCCTAACCGAGGAAGACCTGCCTTTTTACTGGCGGATCCGGCTGATTGATTACCTGGGAGGTGATCTTGACGAAGCAGGGCTGGTTGCCAAAAAACCAGAGTGGTATGCGGAGCGGCGTATCGAGCTGCAGACCGGCATCAGGGTGACGGCGGCCGATGCCGAGCGGCGGGTGGTATTCACTGCCGAGGGAGGGGAGGTCCCCTATGATTTTCTGCTGCTGGCCACCGGCAGCCATTCCTTTATCCCGCCCCTCATCGGCGCAGACAAGCGGGGGGTCTTTGCCCTCAGAAATATCGCTGACGCCCGGGAGATAGTTGCCTGCAGCCTGCGCGGGGGCGAGGTGGTGGTGATCGGTGGCGGGCTGTTGGGCCTGGAGGCGGGCAGCTCTCTATGCCGGCGCGGGATGCAGGTGACGGTGGTGGAGTTTCTGCCCCGCCTGCTGCCCCGGCAGCTTGACCAGAGGGGGGCTGAAAAACTGAAAGAGATCATGGAGGGGGTGGGGTTTTCTTTCCAGCTCGGCATCTCGGTGCATGCCATTCAGGGCGGGGCAACCGTTGAGCGTGTGGTACTGGACAACTGCGAGGTACTGCCGGCCGATCTGGTGCTCGTTGCCGCCGGCGTTCGTCCCAACCTGGAACTGGCCAGGAGCCTTGGCCTGGAGTGCAACCGGGGGATCCTGGTCGACTCAAAGCTTCGAACCAGCAGGCCCGGGATCTATGCAGCCGGGGATGTGGCAGAGTTTTCGGGAAATGTCTATGGAAGTTGGCCGGCCGCCCTGCAGCAGGGCAAGATAGCCGGCACCAACATGGCCGGCGGCTCTCAGCTCTACCAGGGGACGATCGTGGCCAACAAGCTGAAGGTGGCGGGGATTGACCTTGCCGCGGTGGGCGAGATCGATGCGGAAGGGCGATTCCGGTCAGAGGTAGAGGAGGGGGCGGGCGTCTACCGCAAGATGGTCTATGACCAGGGAAACCGCCTCATCGGAGCGGTCTTGCTCGGCGATACATCTGATTTGGCTGAAGTGACCCGCGCCGTCAGTGAAGTGGCAAAATAGCCGTGAGCGAAATTTATATGGCCGCGGGGTGGGCGGACCGGGAAAATCATCCGTTTCCGAATTCCAGCCGGGTCGCCTTCCAGTACTTGCGGGACCAGTAACGGTCATCCAGGCTTGAAATCGTAACCCCCTTGGTGGTCGAAGCGTGGATGAATCTGCCGCCGTCCAGGTAGATCCCCACATGCCTGCCGCGCCGGCCGGTCTTGAAAAAGACCAGATCTCCCGTGCGCAGTTCCTTTGTCTGCACTTGTTTTCCCAGGGTGGCCTGTTGGTCTGCACTTCTGGGCAGGGCAATCCCAAAGAGATCCTGATAGGTCAGATAGACAAAGCCGGAGCAATCTATCCCTTTCCGGGTAAGGCCGCCGACCCTGTAGCGAGTCCCCTCCCAGGCGGCATACTGCTGGAGTAGTTTTTCGGTGGTCAGCGGGGAGTGCCGCAAATCCGCCGCAGGATCTGCACATTTCCCTACGAAGTCGCTGGGCGGCGGCGGGGTGGTGGCTGCACAACCGCTCAGCAGCAGCATGGTAATCGCGATGAAGACTATCCGCATGATTCACCCTGTTCGAAGGTTGCCGGAGCCTTCCAGAGAAGGTGTTGCCCGGTTGAGCCCTTCCGCTACGCAGCATGTTGACGACAAGCAGCGGACGTGACGGTTCAAAAAAATGCCGATGAAACCGGTGAAGCGGTAAATGAGCTGGCCGTACCCCTGGTCAAGGACCAGTCCTCTCTGCGCAATGGCCCTGTAGGCCATAGCGAACCGGGCCAGAACGTCGAGGGCCAGCATAAACTGGCCGATGCTGACCATCCCGACCCCGAATGGGAGATGCTGATTATCCCCGCCCCGAACTGGCCGATGGCGATGATGCCCTTGGCCACCACCGGACGGAAGTGTCTGTACTTGAACGATACATGCAGAAGCGGCAGTCCCCGAAGGGTGGCAGAGGATTAATATTCAAACCCCCAACCGTCCCAGCTTTTTTCAGCCAGCCTGGGCGCCCCGCAACGGGAGCGCATATCTGCGCCCGCGTTGACGGGATTTCCGCAATCTCTGCAAGGATTCATCATGCATCTGGCTTGAGCCTGAATGAATTCTCATTCACCAGCAAACCCTTTACCATAGAGGCGGGTCTTGGTGCAACCCAGAAAATACCCTTTTGCAACTAAAAAGATATTTTGAATGCACTGTTGCAAAAGGGTGAAAGTCGTCTCAGCCTATTGATTATAAATACCCATGGGATATTGTTCCTGTTCTGTGCGGGGATCAGTCGCAAAGGGGAGGTTAATTGCTGCGTATTTTGATACTTTTTATTTCGCCGGATGGACACATAAAAAATGTGCCAATAATATTTTCCTGTCCGGTCGGACAAATCCTGTCAGACTTGTCCGACCGGACAGGAAAATATCAAAAATAAATTTCACAATCTCTGTCAGGGAAGATCATCTTGATTTGAATCCTGATGAGCATCAGAAGCCTCAAGCCGCACAATCATCGCCGTCATTACCCCCTGATTACTTTTGTTTATTCGCCAATGGCGAAAAGAATCTCAACAGGCTGGGTCCTATTCAGATTGAGTCTGTGGCAGTGACGGCACCTGTTGGGTCGAAAATATTTGCCGGTCTCTTTGTTTGAGAATGATTTTTGCATTTATTGTTCAAGTGATTTTTGCCGCGGAACCGTATAGCGCTTTTGTGATATGACAACCCATGCCTCTTTTTCATAACATATGATATATGGGATAATTTTAAGGTTGTTTTGTCCAATTACTATTTTGTCGAATCAGGCATGATTATTGCTCAAAAATCAAGAGCGAGCAGTTCCTCTTGCTTAAGGAGATGGATGCCGGGAGGGATCAAACGGAACCTTGAAGGTAATGCCTCCCGGCGTTTCAAGGGACTTCGTATTGGCCCGGATTTGGCGCAGAGTATTCGTTTTTTGTTCAAGATTGTCCATAATGTTGTGAGCAGCGGTGTAATTCTCATCACGGGAGAGAAGCGAATGAAGGGAAAAGCGGTAGGAACACAATATACGTATGGTTCCCTGTTGATGGTAACGCTTATTGTGGTACTGTCAGCCATGCCGGCCTGGGCTCAGAACAAGGTGCCGACCCTGAGGGGGCCGGCGGCCGGTGCTGCCGGGCAATCGGCAGCGAAGATAAGCCCACAACAGGCCGGCACCTTGACCTGCAACCTGTGGAACCAGCCGCAGGGCAGCGTCAATCCGAACCCCTACGCTAATCAGGATTTTGCCGCACCAGACGATTCCTTAGACATCTTTCTTGCCGATGATTTCTCAACCAGTAGGAGGCCTTGGCGGATCGATACCATCTTTGTGCCGGGGGCGCTCTGGAATGCTGTAGGGCCCAGCCTGGCCAATGCCGCCGCTCTTCATTTTGAAATTTACCGCGACAGCGGTGGTAAACCTGACGGTGATCCCAGAGGAGGCGGCAAGCCGCCGGTCTGGTCCCTGGCTGTTCCTCCCACTGACAGCCAGATAGTCATCGAAACCATGGCAATTGATCCCCTGATCAATCAGGGCAATGTAATCTTGACGCTTGAGTCGCCCATCAGGCTGAAGGGTGGAACGTACTGGTTTGTCTTTTACCCGGAACTAGACTTTGCCACATCCGGGCAGTATGGTCGCTTTACAGCTGACACCACCAATCTTCTTCCCGCCAAGGTCGTGAATCCGGACCAGGGGTGGCGCCAAGACCCGGCTGATCCCGATTCCCCGCTGCTTCCGGCAAGCTGGGCGAATGCCTCCTCCTTCCTGCCTGTATTCAGTCAGCATGACCTTGCCTTCTGCCTGCAGGGAAGGGTGGATTTCTACTGGCCGATGTTCGTGCCTGCTACGACCGGGGCAGGCACAAGATAAAGCTTTCTGGCGGAACCGCCGCAAAGTGAACATATAATAATCACGGTGAAGGGATCCTTCTCCGGCGCGTGGGAATGATGAGGAAACCAAGTGGAGATCGAAAATGAGAGGAGACCGGAACAAATCAGTTGAGAGAATTTTGCCGATTCTGAGCCCGACCTGCTGCCTGGCGGCCGCCGTAATGATCTTTGCCTTCCTCACGGCAACCCCTGGCCTTGTTGCGGCTGCCAGTCTGGACGTGCTCGGCGTCAACAAGTCCGCCGACCCTGCCCTGCCTCCCACGACAGTCCCTCTGGCCGGGTACCGCTGGGTGCTGGAGGAGGACACTACCTACCGGATTGTTCCAGGCAATCAGGTCGCGGAAACCCTGTCGGTCAATTTTCATAAAAGCTATATGCCGGTCGTGGCCCAGGGTGTTAACACCGACGCTCTCCCCACTCTCGATCCGGAAAAATATTATTTCGTGTCGGTTATTCCGACAGAGCCCGGCACCTACAGCATCGGCGGTGCCAGCTTCAAGGGCGACGCCGGGACGGTTCCGGTTTATCTCAACCAGCTGCCGCTGCCGACCGCCCAGATCACCATTTTCGTCCATCAGGACCTGAACCCTATCAATAATGTCTGGGACGAAGGGGAGCCCGGACTGGAAGGATTCAGTGTACTTCTGGAGGACGCCGGTGGCCGCTACGGCATATCGGCCGGCGCGCAGTCGCAGGATGCCTTCGGCAATCCGCTCGGAACCACCTATGTGAAGACCTGCGACCAGTACGGGCAGGTAACTGATCCTCCCGACACAGGTACCTTCGGCTGTCTTGATGCGGAAGGCAACCCCATCGTCGCCACCGATGGCATGGGTATGCCCATAGTCGAACCCTTGCGCACCGGGCCCGACGGCCGGTTGACCATTAAAAACCTGGCGCCCGGAAAATACGGCATTACCATCGTTCCGCCCAATGCCGTGGAGAGCCCTCCCGGTTCAGGGATCTTTGTCGGAGCCGACTGGGTGCAGACGTCCACCATCGAGGGTACCATCCTGCTTGATGCCTGGGTCAAGGCCAATGAGCCCCCCTTCTTTGCGGAGTTCGGCCCGCCCGGTCCCCACACTTCGTTCGGCTTCGTGCCGGCGAGTCGCGATAAATCCTACGTCGATGCCACGGTGCTCACCGGCGGCGCTACCATTTCCGGTCAGATAGTCAACCTGCACCTTTCCCGTCCGCCCCAGATGGCCTTCCACAATGGAGCGCTCTTTTCCCATACAACTCCCTGGGTCGGCCTGAATCAATCGGTCGCCGGCGTAGGCCGGGGCGTGTACGCTGCCCGTGCCAATGAAGACGGGACATTTGCCATCCCCAATGTGCCGCCCGGCAACTACCAGCTGGTGGTCTGGGACGACAACCTGGACCTCATTTTCGCCTTCCATGACCTTGTCTTGGGAGAGGCCAGCGTTGACCTCGGGCAAGTTCCAGTTTTTCAATGGTTTACCCGCCTGGAACACTGGGTATTTTACGACCAGAACGAGAACGGCTACCGCGATGCAGGCGAGCAAGGCATCCCTGAGCAGAACATCAACCTGCGCTGGCGGGACGGCTCGGTGTACCAGGCCTTTCCGACCGATACCGAGGGGTTTGTGCCGTTTGACGAGATTTTCCCCTTCTTCGCCTGGCTGGTTGCCGAGGTGGATTTTGTCCGCTTCAAGGCCACGGGTATGACGGTCACGGTGGATGACGGCGGCGCGATAGACCCCGCCGACCCCTGGACCTGGGACGGGCAGCTGAATCCGCAGCCCCAGACCGGTGTCCCGTCCCTGATCCCTTCGCTGAACACCCAGAAGTACCGGACCGAGCGCGGTCCGGTACTGACTCAGGGGTTCCAGGGATTCCTCGGCCAGACCAGCGTCATTGAATGGGGCAAGAAGGCCTACGGACCAGGCGAGAACGGCGGCATATCCGGCATCGTCTTTTATTCCGTCACCCGGGCCGAGGACAACCCCCAGTACGGCGTCCCCGAGGTATGGGAACCGGGCATCCCCCGCGTCACCGTCAACCTGTATGACGCCACCGGAACGACCCTGCTCAACACCACCACCACCGACAGCTGGGACGACTCCCTGCCGACAGGCTGCCCGGACCAGAATCCTTTTGTCTTCCGGGGAATAACCCGGGACTGTTACGACGGCATGCGCATCTGGAACCAGGTCCGGCCGGCCGTCTTTGACGGCGGCTATGCCTTTGATGAAATCTGCCCAGCCGGAGTCGACCCGCTCGGCAACTGCGCCGCCGGATTTGTAAGCCCCATGCCGGCCGGCAACTACATTGTCGAGGTCATTCCGCCCATCGGCTACGAGGTTGTCAAATCCCAGGACAAGAACGTCGATTTCGGGGACAACTATATCCCGAGTCCCCTGTTGCTGCCGCCGCCGTGCGTGGGCACCCCGTACACCGTGCCGCCGGAGCTGACCCTGTTTCCCGGGGTCGAATCGAACCTGGCCGGTCAGGAACTGAACAACTGCGACCGGAAGCGGGTTCCCCTCAGCAACGGCGCCAACGCCGCGGCCGATTTTTTCCTCTTTACCCAGACTCCCGTTGCCGGGCATATAAACGGGTTCATCCTCGATGACCTCGCCAATGAATTCGACCCGGCTTCGCCGCAGTTCGGCGAGAAATTCGCCCCCCCCTGGCTGCCCATCTCAGTCAGGGACTGGACGGGCAGGATGATCACCTCCGTTTATTCCGATGAGTACGGCACCTACAACATCCTGGTCCCCTCTACCTATACCGCCAACCTGCCTCAGCCCAGCGGCATGTCGCCGAACATGCTGACGGCATGCATGAACGATCCCGAGGCGGACACTGTGGGCGGATTTTTCAACCCCCAGTATTCAACCTTCTGCTACACCTTCCAGTACATGCCGGGCACAACCACCTACCTGGACACCCCGGTCATCCCGGTGGCGGCGTTTGCCGGGCCGGATCAGTTCCCTCTCGACTGCGAGCTGCCGGCAGCCACCCCGCGGATTCGTTCCGTCACCACTTCCGATTCGACGGCTGGCCCCTATCTGAGCGCGGACAGCGGCACTGTCACCATTAATGCCGTCGGTACCATGCAGGTGCCGAATCCCGCCTATGACGGGGTGGGGGGTACCCAGCCGAAGACCATAGCACGAGATTTCGGCTTCGGCGGAACCGAGGGCACGGTAACCATCAACGGCGTGCAACTGAATGTCACTTCCTGGACGGAGTCCCAGATCGTCGCTGACGCAGCGGGTGCCGCAACCGGCCCGCTGGTCGTGACCCGCGGGGACAACCAGCAGTCGTCGGTCAACGGGGTCACCGTCCAGATCGGCCTGCGCGGTGGAAGCAGCGTGGTGACCGTCGCCCCCGGCGGGTCCATCCAGGCGGCGATCGACGCTGCAGCCCCGAATGCCCTTATCCTGGTGCCGGAGGGCACGTACAACGAGATGGTCATCATGTGGAAGCCGGTCCAACTGCAGGGAGCCGGCGAAGGAACGGTAATCAACGCGGTCAATACTCCCGCCGAGAGGCTGGCTGCCTGGCGCCAGCACCTGGAACAGCTTTACGCCAACGGGAGCTTTGACACCGTCGACGGGCAGCTGGCCGGTTTCGGCCAGGGGGTCAACGCGGAACCCTTCGAATCGGAACAGGGCTCGGGCGTGTTCGTGGTGGCCAACTCGGCAGCCATCAACCCTGGGAGCCCCCGCCTTTTTGACGCAGCAAACAACCAGGGGGCCCGCATTGACGGCTTCACCATCAGGGGTGCCGACACCGGCGGCGGTGTCGTGGTCAACGGATTCGCCCATTACCTGGAAATCTCCAACAACCGGATCATCAACAACAGCGGTTTCTTCAACGGCGGGATCCGGCTTGGGCATCCATTCCTCACCACCCAGGACCTGGCGGGTGATATTACCCGTACCGATTCGAACAATGACTTCGTCCGCATCAGCAACAACCAGGTTTCCCTGAACGGCGGCTTTGACGGCGCCGGCGGCGGCATCTCGCTCTATAACGGCGCGGACGAATATCAGGTGACCGATAACTTCATCTGCGGCAATTTTTCCCTGCAGAACGGCGCCGGCATCGGCCATCTGGGCAAGAGCAATAACGGCCTGATCCAGGACAATGCCATCCTCTTCAACGAGAATTTCAATCAGGGGGTGACGGTCAACGGCGGGGGCATTTCCATTTCCGGAGAGGCGCCGATCGCCTGTCCGATCATCCCGGAGACGGGCGCGCCCGATCCGGCCTGCCTGGCTGATCCGGACCGGGTCCTCACCCCGGGGTCCGGGTCGATCACCATATCACGCAACCGCATCCAGGGCAATTCCTCCGGTGCGGGCGATGGCGCCGGCATCAGGCTGAGCCGGATCAACGGTCAGGATGTCGCGGCTAATCCTGATAATGATACCCTATGGCACAACATCGATATCATCAACAATATGATCGTCAACAATGTCGCAGCCCTGGCCGGTGGCGGCATTTTGATCCAGGATGCGCTGAGGGTGAATATCCTGCACAACACCATTGCCCATAACGACAGTACGGCCACGGCCGGGGAAGCGTTTACGCCGGGCGAGCCGTCCATGTCCAATCCCCAGGAGGGAGCGGGCATCGCTTCCCGGGTGCACAGCACGGAGCTGGCCTCGGCGCTGCCGGCAGGTGAGGCATCGTTTTCCGACCCGCAGCTGGTCAATAACATTATCTACCAGAACAGGCAGTTTTATTTCCTGGTGAACGATACCGATCCTGCGAATGTCCTGTACGGCCTGTGTCCGGACATCGGCAATATCGGCCTCGGCTGCGGCACTGCTCCGGTTTTCAGCGACCTTGCCGTTCTGCCTGCCGGCAGTGGATCGTTATCTCCAACCTTCTCGCTGCTGACAGGCGACGGCGACCCAGTGTTTTTTGCCGACTACTTCAACGGCAACCGGGAATCAACCATTACCCTGCCCGAGACGACTACGTCCATAACGCCCACCGTGGCCTTTGATGAAGGGGGCAATTTCATCCGCCTGCGCTACGGCCCGCTCACCGAGACCAGGCTGGACAACGGCCAGCCGTACGGCGACTATCATATTGGATCAACTTCTCCCGCCGTTGATGCCGGGGATGATCTGGGTATCACCGATGACTTTGACGGTCCCGGCACACGGCCGTTTGGCGGCGGTGTGGATATCGGCGCCGATGAAAGCGATGGCACAGATCCCCCCGCAGCACCGGTGATTTTGACTCCGAATAAAAAGGGGAGTACGGGGCAACTTCCTGCCATGAGGCCGTCAACAAATTCACTGGCCGGCCAGACGCCCAGCCCGGAAACCATGATGCCTCCTTCCTTGAACAGTTCCGGCAAGCCCCGGGGGAGGGATGCGGGGACGGCAAGCCAAGCGGGAGGACCGGCAGAGAGACATTCTCCTGAGAATGATCGGGCTGAAATCGTCATGAATCCCGACCAATCAGGGAATGCACTTGATGTGGTCAATATGAACGAGATGCCGGCCGGGCCGGCTGAATCCCCCGCAGGACAGGAAGCAGCCGAGCTGCAGGTGGATATGTCCGACCAGGCCGACACCGGCAGCATGGCGGAGGTGGGAGGTCAGGGCAGGACAGTATCCGCTTCAGCAACGACCGGCAACGAGTCCCGGCGCCAGGAAACCGCGGCCACGCCCGCCGGGGATACCGCGGACCAGATGGCAGCAGCCGGGACCGAAGGCCAGGATGGCCGGAGAGCGTCGAGTGCCCTCCCGCTCACTTCCCTGATTGTCCTCGCATTGGGAGGACTGGTGTTCTTGATTGTTCATCAGCCGAAGTCTAGGAAAAAGAAGGAGCAACAGAGGAGAGGTGATATATGAACAACGGACTTCGAAATGCATTAATAGCCCTCTCCCTGGGAGGTGTTCTCGTGACCTCCCAGTCGGCCCTCGCCGGCATCCTGGTGCAATGCCCCGGGGACGTTGACGGCGATGCCCAATGGGCTACACCCGGTGAGATCCAGCCTCTTAATACCAAGTGCATGCATCTTGGCGCGGGTGACGGTTTTATCACCATGGCTGATGGCTTGTCCCAGTATATTTTCAGTTTTTCCGACCTGACAGGCCTGGTAACCAAGCCGGCAAATCCGGGCGATGGGGATGACGTCATGATGGAAGGGATGCTGGGCGCAAGTTTTCCGGCACCCCCTATCGTCCTCGAGGAAGGTGACGAATTCTATCTGACCCTGACCAATGTAGGCATGTCGGTCCGTCCCGATCTTTTTGATCCGCACACCGTTCATTACCACGGGTTCCCCCAGGCAGCGCCGATTTTCGACGGTGTCCCGGATGCCTCGATTTCGATCAACATGGGTTCCAGCCTGACCTATTATTATAAGGTCAATGAGCCGGGAACGTTCATGTATCATTGTCATGTCGAGGCCACCGAACACATGCAGATGGGCATGCTGGGCAATCTCTATGTGCGCCCGGCCCAGGACGGGACCACCTATAATTACGGCGGCAGGAGTTATACCAGGTTTGCTTACAATGACGGTGACGGGTCAACCGGCTACGATGTGGATTACCCGATCCAGATCGGGTCCTTTGATTCCGCCTTTCACATTGCGAGTGAAACGGTGCAACCCCTGCCCTTCGCCATGATGAAGGACAACTACCCCATGCTCAACGGCCGGGGATATCCGGATACGGTCAACCCTGATCCGCTCCCGGCGCCCACGCAAAACGGCGGCAAGGTTTCCCAGAAGGAGAGTTCCCTGATCACCGCCGCGCCGGGGCAGAGGGTTCTGCTCCGCATTTCCAACCTGAACGTGACCCAGTTTAATACCTTGGGGACCATGGGCGTGCCGATGACAGTGGTCGGCATAGATGCGAAGCTGTTGCGCGGTCCTGGTGGCAAAAACCTGTTTTACCAGACAAACTCGGTCACCCTCGGAGGCGGTCAGGCTCTCGATGCCATCATTGATATCCCTGCAAATGCGGCTTCTGGAACAAAATACTTCCTCTATTCCACCAACCTGAACCATCTGAGCAACGATACGGAACAGTTCGGCGGGATGATGACTGAAATCAGGGTCAACTGAAAAAGGGAGAGCAAAATGCATATGAGAGTAATCAGAACGGCGTTCCAGGTTACCGTTCTCGGTGCCGCGTTCATGATCCTGTTGGCAGTCAATGCAGGCGCGATGATCGATGGAATTTCCGGAACCACGTTTAACCTGGCGGCAAAAACCGGACATGTTTCAACTCCGGACGGTGGGAGCTATCTCCTTTGGGGATATGCCAACGGCGCCGGTATGGGTATGGCGCAGTATCCGGGACCGACATTAATTGTCAATCAAGGGGCGACGGTGCAGGTAAAGCTGACCAACAGCCTGACCGTGGCAGGGGGCGGGGCGCCGCCCAACGTTTCCATCGTCTTTCCCGGCCAGCGAGTTACCGTTCTCCCCTCCGACCCTGGCGTTCCCGGGGTCCTGACCAATGAAGCGGCGCCGGGCAAAACGGTGACCTATCAGTTCAAGGCCGACAACCCCGGAACATATACCTATTACAGCGGGACCGATTCCGCCCTCCAGGTGGAGATGGGGTTGTTCGGCGCAATTATCGTCCGCCCCTCCACCGGAGCCAATTACGCGTATAACCATCAGGATACGCAGTTTGATCGGGAGAACCTTTTTCTGCTCAGCGAAATGGATCCCCGGATTCACCAGGTGGTTGAGAATTTCGGACCGGCAGGGGTGGCCGGGACCGATTATCTCGCAAACTATTTTCCGGTGCTCTGGTTCATCAACGGCCGTGCCGCTCCAGACACCATGTCTGAACCCATGGCGCCATGGCTGCCTTATCAGCCGTATAACTGCATGCCCATGATGCATCCGGGGGAAAAGCTGCTGATGAGAGTCATCGGCGGCGGACGAGATCTCCATCCTTTTCATCATCACGGAAACCACGCCCGGGTGATCGCCCGCGATGGACGACTCCTTGAGAGTGCTCCGAATTCAGGGCCTGACTTGAGCTACGAGGTGTTCACCATCCAGTCGCATCCCGGCAGCACCATTGATGCAATCTTTGAATGGACCGGCAAGGGACTTGGCTGGGATATATACGGTACGACTGCGGCCGGTCCCGAATTCGCCCATGACTGCATGGACATGGATGGCGATGATTTTGATGACATGACCCACGAGTACTGTCCTGACCATAACAAGCCCTTTCCGGTTGTGCTGCCCCCAACCCAGGAACTGACTTTAGGCGGATTTTACAGCGGCAGCCCGTATCTCGGCCTTGTCAGTTCCCTGCCGCCCGGGGAAGGGGGACTCAATCCCAATGGCGGCTATGTTTTCATGTGGCATTCGCATACCGAAAAAGAGATGGTCAATTTTGATATTTTTCCCGGCGGCATGATGACAATGCTGATTATCGAAGCGCCGGGTGTCATGATCCATTAACGGAGCAAGGGAGAGATATGAACAGGACAAGCTTGCTGAAAAGCCTGAGGATACCGGTTTTACTCCTGGTTGCGTTTTTCTCCGTAGCCTCATCTTCCTTTGCCTTGAATCTGGCGGCGGTGGAAGCCCGGTGGACCCCGCCGGATTCGGCGACACCGATTCGAATGTGGGGATTCATCCCCGACCCGGGCTCATGCCCGGCCTCTCCGGTTGCCTGGAATGTCGGCCCTTTGCAGATTGGAACCCCGGGTGCCAACCTGACCATAACCCTTCGCAACTGCCTCAGCGAGCCGGTTTCTCTCGTTATTCCGGGCCAGAACGCAACCCTGACGCCCCAGGAAATTACGGATGGCCAGGGGAGGAAAAGGGTCAGGGCTTTCACCCACGAGGCTCCGGCTGGCGGGACGGCCTCCTATACCTGGAACAACATCAAAGCCGGGACCTTTCTCTATCAGAGCGGGAGCAGCCCTGCCAAACAGGTGCATATGGGGCTGTATGGCGCCCTGAAGGTTGGGCAATATTACGAAGCCCCCAACGATGTCCTGCTCTTGTTCAGTGAAATTGATCCGGCCCTGCACGCAACGGCGGCAGCCGCAACTCCGCTCAGCTACAGACCCAAGTACTTCCTGATCAACGGGAAGACATATTCCTCCGGCCAACAGATACCGGTTGTGGACGGTAACTCTCGGGTCACCAATAATCTGCTTATCCGGTTTGCCAATGCCGGGCTCATGTCCCATACCCCGGTGCTGCAGGGCCCGCATATGAAGATTATCGCCGAAGACGGCAATCGCTATCCCTATGCACGGGAGCAATATTCCGTTCTGCTCGCAGCAGGCAAAACCCTTGATGCAATCTGGCATCCGACCGATTCCGGGAACTATGCTCTGTACGACCGCAGTCTGTCCCTGTCCAGCAACGGCGCGCCGGGGGGAGGGATGCTGGTGTATCTGAACGTCCGTTTTCCGTGGATAATGTTCATTCCGGCCATCACCGGCGCTGGACGATAGATGGCGGCCCTTTGACGGATGAGGAAAAGACCATTGCATCGAGGGAAGAACACCAGACGATATATTTCATCATCGCGGTTATTGTCAGCAGGGGCGTGGTTGCTGCTTTTTCTCCTGACGGCCTGTGCCGCGGTTGATTCGGATACAAAGAGAACCGAGACGGAAAGAGCCGAACAATGGGGCATTGAGATCACCAGCCTGCATATGTCGGCGGGCGGACATATGGTTGATTTACGCTACCGCGTGCTGGATGCTGAAAAAGCCGAACCCCTGTTTGCGCCGGACAACAAACCCTATCTGATCGATGAGGCCAGCCAGAAGGTCCTTTCCGTCCCCCAAACGGCAAAGGTCGGACCGCTGCGGACATCGGGCGACGTCAAGGAGAATCGTATCTACTGGATGTTCTTCGGCAATATCCCCGGACTGGTCAAATCCGGCAGCAGGGTTACCGTGGTAATAGGTGATTTTCGGGCGGAACACCTGATTGTCCAGTAGTTCGCGGCATATCATCCTTCCTCGTAGCGCATCTCCATGCGCATCATCAGGCTGGTGATGGAGAGTTTCCTGGGCTGACGATGGAAAACGTGATACTACTGGATAATGGAAAGAAGCTGGATATTAGGTGTCGGCCTGGTGGTTATCGCCGTATCGACCTCTCACGCAGGCACCCTTCACCCCGACCTCCTGTCCCGCCTCGGGAGCCTCAAGCCTTCAGAGGAGATTTCTGTCATCGTCACCCTGATCGATCAGCAGGACCTCCAACAGTTCACGGGCAGGGACAAAAAGTTGCGCAGGTTGGAAATCACCAAGGCCTTGCGCGACAAGGCTGAAAAGACCCAGAAGCCTCTCAGGGAATTTTTACTGAATAAGAATGCACGGAAAATCATTCCGTTCTGGATATTCAACGGAATGGCGGTGACTCTCCGCGGGGACCAGGTCACCGATCTTGCAGCGCGGCCGGAAGTCAGCAGTGTCCGCCTCGACGGCATCCTCTCCCTGCCTCAACCCTCGCCGGTCGTTGCCGGGGAGCCCGAATGGAACCTCAACGCCATCAATGCACCAGCCCTCTGGGAGCTGGGCTTTACCGGTGCCGGGGTTATCGTTGCCAGCATGGACTCCGGGGTCGATTATCTTCACCCGGATATCGGTCCCAGATGGCGGGGCGGGACCAACAGCTGGTTCGACCCGAACAATGAACACGCTGCGCCCTATGACAGCAACGGTCATGGGACCGGGGTCATGGGGATAATGGTCGGCGGAGATGCCGGGGGGAGCGCCATCGGTGTGGCCCCTGGCGCCAGATGGATTGCGGTCAAAATTTTCAATGATGCAGGAAGCGCGACCGACAGCAACATTCATGCCGGCTACCAGTGGCTGCTTGATCCTGACGGGGATGTCGAGACCGATGACGCCCCGGAAGTGGTCAACAATTCATGGGGGTTCAAGGACAACCCGGGAGAGTGTTTGCCCGAGTTTCAGGCGGACATTCAGGCCCTGAAGGCAGCGGGGATAGCGGTGGTTTTTTCCGCGGGCAACGGCGGCCCGAATGATTCCACAAACATAAGCCCGGCCAACTACCCGGAAAGCTTTGCCGTGGGCGCTGTTGACCAGAACCAGACCCTCTCCTCCTTCAGCGCGCGCGGACCGTCCGTCTGCGACGAGGGTATTTTTCCCGAAATCGTCGCACCCGGTGACGCAATCCGGACGGCTGATTTAACTTTGAACGGAATCTCCCCTGAACCCTTTGCAACCGCTTTCGGCACCTCCTTTGCCGCGCCGCACGTGACCGGCGCCATGGCGCTGCTGCTCAGCGCGAATCCGGAGCTTACCGTTGATGAATTAGAGGTATTGCTCAAAGAGTCGGCTGTCGATCTGGGCGATTCGGGCCCGGACAATGCCTATGGTTTCGGGCAGCTTGATGTGGCGGCGGCAGCGAAGAGTATGTTCGATATCTACCCACTGACCGTCACTATTACCGGAAGAGGCAGGGGCAGTGTCACCAGCGATCCGCCAGGCATAACGTGTCCCGCAGATTGCACAAAAGAGTCAATCGCCGGGACACTTGTGACCCTGACCGCCGTGCCCGCTGCCAACAGTACGTTTACCGGCTGGTCGGGCGATTGCGGCGGGCAGGAGGCGACCTGCCAGGTAAGCGTGGATCAGGTGAAAAATGTTACCGCGGGGTTTTATTCCTTTCCGTGGAATATATTTCTCCCTGCTCTCATCCGGCAGAACAGGTAGAGGGGCAATGGCCGGGAAGTGGCAAAGGCAGAATCAATCTAACCAGGGAAGGATGCAATTCATGAAATACCGCCTGAGAAGCCTAGATGTGCCCCAAGCCGGCACCATGTTCCCCAGCATTATTACAGGAGTTTTTCTCCTAGTCCTGCTGTTCGGCGGCAGCGTGATTCTCGCTGCGTCCCAAGTCCATGCCGCGGACGGCGATCTGGATTGGGCATGGGGATTTGGGCAAACATTAAACGACGAGGGATACGACATCTTCGTGGATGCTGCCGGTAACGTCTACAGCACCGGCTACTTTGTCGGCACAGTCGACTTTAACCCTGGCGGTGAGAGCGCCCCCCTGACCAGCGTTGGCAGCTCTGACATCTTCATCAGCAAGCTGGCCGGTCCTGATCCGGCCGGCAAAACCCCCTTCCCGTGAGCGATGTTACTGCCGGCGATCATTGGCAACGCCCAAGGGCAACCATAGACAAGGCGTATGCATAGACGGCTTCCAACGGCCCTGAACTCCGGTAGCAGCTCATCCTTTCCCAATTGTTGGCAGGAGGAGGCAACAGTACTAGGGAGGTGGCTCTCCTCCTGGAGGCAGTCCAGGGTTTCCGGAATGGGTGCCGCCCTCATTCTCATTGTTGCCTTCTGTACGCCGGCAGAGGCAACAATCGTCGAATACGAACTCAGCATTGCCAGGCAGGAAGTCAATATCAGCGGCCATCCTGCTCAGGCCATGACCATCAACGGCACGATCCCCGGACCGGTTCTGCGTTTCACCGAGGGGGATTTTGCCCGTATTACGGTCCGCAACACCATGGATACGGACACCTCGATCCATTGGCACGGCATTCTTGTTCCTCCTGGAATGGATGGCGTTCCATTCATCAGCTTTCCCCCCATCGCACCGGGCGCCTCCTTTACCTACGAGTTCCCGGTCAGGCAGAACGGGACCTACTGGTATCATTCCCACAGCGGCCACCAGGAGCAAAGCGGAGTTTACGGTGCGATCGTGATTGAACCCCGGCATCACAGTGGCCATGCCGAACGGGACCATGTCCTCCTTCTGTCGGACTGGACCGATGAGGATCCCCATTCGGTGCAGCGCACCCTCAAGCGGGGCAGCGAATGGTATACAATTGAGAAGGGGAGCGGTCAGAGTATCCTGGGCGCCGTCCGTCTCGGAATGCTCGGCAGTTTCTTTCAGCGGGACCTGCAGCGCATGCCGCCGATGGATATCTCTGATGTCGCCTATGACCGCTTCCTGGCCAACGGCAAAGTCGAAACCTCCCTGGCGGCCGTGGCCGGAGAAACTGTCCGCCTGCGGATCATCAACGGCGCTAGCACTACCTATTTCCACCTGGAGTTTGCCGGCGGGCCGATGACCATCGTTGCCGCGGACGGGCAGGATGTGGAACCCTTTGTCGCGCAACGCTTCCTCATCGGCGTTGCCGAGACCTACGATGTCCTGGTGCGGCTCAACCAGGCCGGTTGCTTTGAATTTCGGGCCACCGCCCACGATGGATCAGGCTATGCCTCGGCGTGGATCGGTACGGGCAGCCCCCATCCGGCTCCCGCCGTGCCCAGGCCAAACCTGTATCAACCCTTGGGCCATTTCAGCGTGAAGGACCTCTTTGCCTTCACGCCGGCGGGGGCGATGGGCATGGCGGACAGCGATGTGCTGGCCGGCAGGTTCGACCTGCCGGGCATGATGCCCATGGGCGACATGGATATGGAGAAAATGCAGCATCATGCAATGGGGCATGCGGCCGATTTTTCTTCCGCGCACAGGGGGCAGGAAGGTCATGAGGCGCTGACCGGGGAGGCTGGCATGGACAAGGGCGACCACCGGTCAATGACTCAGCCTCAGGATCAGCGGGCCGGCAAAAAACACGGCGGCGATCACCGCCTGCTGGGGGCGGATGTCGCTTCCTCTCGCTATCTCGCGGTAGACGGCATGGGCCCTGAACGGCCGGGGACCCCCTATGGAAATCTCAAGGCGCTCAAGCCAACGGCTTTGACAGCCTCTATGCCCGTGCGCGAGATCCGCCTCACCCTTGATGGCGATATGGAACGGTACGTCTGGTCCCTCAATAATAAAACCCTTTCCGAGAGCGATTCGATTTTGGTCCGTGAGGGGGAACCGGCCCGGTTCATCCTGATCAACCGGACCATGATGCACCACCCGATGCATCTCCATGGCCACTTTTTCCGGGTGATCAACGGGCAGGGCGATTACGCACCCCTCAAGCATACCGTTGACGTTGCGCCCATGTCCACCACGGTCATTGAATTCGAAGCCAGCGAGGTGGGCGACTGGTTTTTCCATTGCCATCTACTTTACCATATGGAAAGCGGAATGGCGCGCCTGGTCCATTACGATAACTATGTTCCGGGGCCGGAGCTGGCAGCTATCCGCCCAATGCTCTCTATGGATCCATGGTATTTCTGGGGCGAGGTGGACATCCTCAGCAACATGGCCGAAGGGATGCTCACCCTGACAAACACCCGGAATATCCTGGCGGCGGAATGGGAGGCCGGTTGGCAGGAGGTGGACGCCACTGAATGGGAGGGGCTGCTCTCCTGGAGTCGATACATCAACACCTTTTTCTCTCTCCTGGCCGGCCTGCAGGTTGAAGGGGAGGAGAGCGAGACGGACGAGACCCGCGGCGTGCTGGGCGTCAGGTATCTGCTGCCGCTCAACTTGGAGAGCACGGCATGGGTGGACACCGACGGCGGAGCCAAGGTATCCCTGGCAAAAAACCTGGAATTAACGCCCCGTCTCGCCCTGGTCGGCGAAGTTGGCTATGATACACATGATGACTGGGAGGGGGAGATTGCCCTAACCTATCTAATCCGAAAAAACTGTTCGCTCATCGGCAAATACCACTCCGAGCATGGTTTCGGCGGCGGCTTGCAGCTCCGCTTTTAAGGGAGATCAAGCTGCCTCCGGTGCAGCCCCTTTCCTAATCCCCCAGCAGCAGTATGCTCCAGGGCAGGCCCTTGCTCTTGATTTTCGGGGGCTCCCCGGGCAGGGGCGGCATGTCCAGCTGCATGACAAAGACCTGTTCACTACCGGCACCGTTGCCCCAGTTCGAGGCCCACACCACCTTTTTGCCGTTGTTGCTGATTGTGGCCTGTGTTTCCTCCCAGTAGGAGCCGGTGGAATTGTGCACCTTGGCCAGGTACCAGACCGCGGGCTTGCTCCTGTTCAGTCTGGCCAGGACAATGGTGCGGTCCAGCCAGTTCTGCTCGGGCAGGTCGGGGGCCGTGTACGTGGAAACCAGGCAATAGCCGCTGCAGTTGCAGGAGATGTGTACCCCGCCTTGGAAACCATTGGTGTCGCCAGCATAGTTGAGCCGGATAAGGGGAATGATGGCGCTTGCTGCGTAGCCGCCGGCATCGGTAACCGGGACCGTGTCGAGGGCAATGGGGATCAGGTCGATGAAATCGGTGGCGGTGTTCTGCATGACGATGACTTCCCGCCCTTGGCTGTCCAGGCCGATGTCTGAGTGGGCGGTGCTCGCGGCCAATTGGTGGAAGGTGGTCAGCTGCCGGTCGGCCATGGTCAGGCCCGCGGTATTGCCGCTGCCGGAGTCGCCGCCGATCAGGACCCAGTTGCCCAGCGGCGACATGCCCACCCAGTCGATCAGGGCCGCTTCGTCCTTGGAGAGGGGGAGAACCCCCACCACCTGATCCAGTTGCCGGTCCCAGCAGAACAGATACTGGAGCCGGTAGTCATCGTCGCTGCCCTGGAGGCCCAGGGTCCAATAGCGCTTGTCGGCGGAGGACTCGCCCTCGTTTTTGCTGGTGATCCGGTACAGGTCAGGGTGATCGCTGATGATGGGCCCCAGGGTCGAATCGGAGGCAAAGTCTTTTACCGTGCTGAACTGGCCGTTCTGCACATTCATTTTCAGGATCTTGAAGCCGTCTCTCTCCAGGCCCCAGGCCGTGTTCGGGTCGGTTGGGTCCCACCGCGGCTCGTCGAGGGGAAACAGGGAGGTGACCCGGTTGGCGGCAGTATCGAAGGGGAAGCTGTTTGTGCGATAGGCGGCAAAATCGCCGCCGAGGAACTCGTGGAGAATAATCAGCGACTGGTCGGCATTGAAGGGATCGAACCTGGAGTACTCGTGGCGCAGGTTAAAGGACTGGGTGGCCCTGGTCAGAATGGTGCCGAAATGGTGGTCAAAAAAGGGCTGGCCCACCGAAGGGACAGGCAAAGGGTCCAGGGGATACTCCGGGTTAGTCGCGGCCAGCGGATCAGGGACCTGGACCAGGTTGAAGCCGGTCGGATAGGTCAGGGCTCTGGCCTGCCCGGACACCAGCACCGCGCACAGGCAACACAACACGATTCTTCGGATCAAGTGCGGATTCATTGTTTTCTCCTTGCAGTCTTCTTTCGTGTCCGAACAGTTGCGTGTCCCTTATGTTGAACCGTTCAGGGTAATTCCATACTTTTTAATTTTACTGTTGAGGGTCGTGCGGGTGATCTGCAGGAGTTTGGCCGCCTCGCTCTTGTTCCAGCCGGTTTCCCGCAGAGTCTGGCCGATAGCGGCCTTCTCGATTTCCTCCAGGGCCATGCCGGCCATACCGCCGGGGGGCAGGTCATACGTCTCCTTGCCCCGGACCCGGGCAACGATGTTTGCCGGCAGTTCCCTTTCGCTCAGATAATCGCCCACGGCCATGATCACCGCCCGCTCCAGGGCGTTTTCCAGTTCGCGGACATTGCCGGGCCAGGGATAGCGGACCAGAACGTCCATAGCCGCCGGGGTGAAGCCCTTCAGGTGCTTGCGGTTCTTGGCGGCAAAGCGCTCCAGGAAATGGCGGGCCAGCAGCGGGATGTCCTCCTGTCGTTCGTGGAGGGGCGGGACGCTGAGGTTGACCACGTTCAGCCGGTAAAAAAGATCCTCGCGGAATCTGCCGGTTTGGACATCGGCCTGGAGGTCGCGGTTGGTGGCGGCAATGATGCGGACATCCACCTTGAGCGCCGTGTCGCCGCCCACCCGCTGAATTTCCCTCTCCTGGATCGCCCGCAGCAGCTTGGCCTGCATGTGCAGGGGAATCTCGCCCACCTCGTCGAGGAAGATGGTCCCTCCCTGGGCCTGCATGAAGCGGCCGTCACGCTTGCGGTCAGCTCCGGTAAAAGAGCCCTTCTCGTGGCCGAAGAGCTCTGACTCGAGTAAAGTGTCGGTCAGCGCCGCGCAGTTGAGCGTAATCAGCGGTCCCTCCCGGCGGCTGCTGTTGGCATGGATGGCTCGGGCGATCAGCTCCTTGCCCGTGCCGCTCTCGCCGGTGATCAGTACGGTTGCCTCGGTGGCAGCCACGGTGACGGCCGTCTCCAGCAGATCGTGCATGGCTTTGCTTCTGCCGATGATGGCGCCCATTACCGCTTCGGCGGAGAGCTGCTTCTTGAGCGTCCTGTTTTCCCTGGCCAGGGACATATGTTCTAGGGCCCGCTCCAGGGTGAAACGCAGTTCATCGAAGTTCAGCGGCTTGGTCAGGTAGTCGTAGGCGCCGTGCTTCATCGCCTCCAGCGCCGTGTCCACCGACGAGTAGGCGGTCATGATGATGACCGGGATGGCGGGGTTGTAGGCCTTTATCTGCTGCAGGGCCTCGATGCCGCCAACCCGGGCCATGCGTACGTCCATGAGCACCCCGTCAAAGGGTTTTTCCCGGACCGCGCTGGCGGCATCGGATCCATCCTCCACCGCAGTCACCTGGTAGCCCCAGCCGGAAAGAATGGTCCGCAGCATGGAAAGATGGGCCCGGTCATCGTCCACCACCAGCAGGGTGCCGCTCATAACCTCTCCTCCGCAGGCACCGGGCCGGGGAGGGTGAGGATGAAGCGGGTGCCCCGGCCGGTCTCGCTTTGTACCCGGATGGTACCGCCGTGGGCTTCAATCACTTTCTGCACCACGGCCAGGCCGAGGCCGGTGCCGGTCTTCTTGCTGGTGAAATAGGGGTCAAAAATCTTGCCCAAGGACTCTGCGGGGATGCCGCCGCCGCTGTCGCCCACCACCAGTTCAAGGCCGGCAGGGGTTACCCCGGCGCTGATGGTCAGCTGCCCGCCGTCCGGCATGGCCTGGATGGCATTGATGTAGAGATTGAGCAGGGCCTGGGTGAGGCGGTCCGGATCAAGGAGGAAAGGGGGTATTCCTCCGGCGATGTCGGTGCTGATGCGCACCCCTCCGGCCTCAGCCTCCTGCCGCACCAGCCGCAGGGAAGAATCGAGCAGGAAGGAAATGTCGGTTGGCCTGGGATTGATGTCCGACGGGCGGGTGATCTCCAGCAGCTCGGAGATGACCCGGTTCAGTCGATCCACTTCGGCAGTCATTAGCACGGCGGCTTTTTTCCGTTCACTCCCCTCCTCGAACAGGGAGCTGAAATAGGTGGCATAACCCTTTATGGAGCTCAGCGGATTGCGCACCTCGTGGGCGACGCCAGCGGCTAGATTGCCTATGGCCGCCAGTTTTTCCTGCTTCTGCAGCGTGTTCTGCAGTCGCCTGGTCTCGGTGAGGTCATGGATGATGATCATGGTGCCCACCTTGTCCCCTTCCTCGGTCATGATTCCGGTGACAATGACGGCCAGGATCAGCTCCCGGCCGCTGGAGACGGACAGGGAAAGCTCCCTGGATTTCATCATTCCCTGGCGCGGGCTTTCAGCCACCAGGGCAAGCAGGTCCGCGGGCAGGACTGCCGCAACGTTTTGGCCGACTACCTGCCGTTCCGCAAGGCCCAGCAGGGCGCTGGCAATGGGGTTGATGAAGGTAATGGCCCGGTCAGGTCCGGTGGCGATGATACCTTCCGGAAGGTTGGCTACCATTTCCGCGGCAAAAGCGCGGGTGTCCTGCAGGAGCTTGCGGGAACGGCGGTAGCTCTGCGCCCAGAAGAGCGACACCACGCCGGTCAGGCCCAGGAGAAGGATCAGCGCCGAGGTCAGGAGGGTTTGGCTGAAATCCTCGGCCATGGCGTCCACATAGGGTGCGGGATCCATGCCGATGAAGATCAGCGGCCGCTGCTCGGGATCAAGGATGCGTTCCTCCGGCAGCCCCTCCATCCAGCCGTGCTGACCACGTCTCTGGCCGTAGCCCCGCATCATCTCATGCTGCTGGGGCAAACCCGGTTTTGCCTGGATCGGCTGGAAGACCTTGTATACCTCGAAGGAGACGGCCTTTCCCTTTTGCTCGATGATCCGCCAGCCGGTTTGCTCGCCCGCGGCGAGGGACTGTATCGCCTGGTGATCGGCAAAGGACCTACCGATGGTTTTGGGCTCATTATGGGCCAGCACCGTGCCGGACCTGTCCACCAGGGCGATGTAGAGAATGTCATCCTGGGCCGCTGTTTCGGTGAGCAGGGTCTGCAGGCGCGACGTGCCGCCGAACATGCCCATCATCCCGGTTCTGGCCCCGGCCTCGAAGGACCTGATCAGCGCTGCCCCCTTTTCCCTGAGCACCTGCTGCATCACCTTCTTTTCCCGGTTGTAGTTGACCATGGCCAGGACGCTGACCGCCATGACCAGAATCAGGCCGGTGCCGATGATTATCCAGGTAGTGATCAGGCCCCGCTGGGCTTTTGCTGCTGCGGTCATGGTCAGGAGGAGTCCCTTGCAGAAGAGTGTGTCTAAATTCTGGACACTATTTCAGGTAAGTGTCTAATTTATAATCAATCGAGGTCGTTTTGGCAAGGAATTAATTGTCCTTTCAGGTAATAAACCTTTTAAATTCGGTATATTGGAATAGAAGGTAGATTCTGGCACGCATTTTGGTAGAGAAAGGGCAACAGCAACCCTAACTTCTGAATGGAGGTTCACATGAACAAAGGAATGAAAACATTGATTGGTGTGGCGGTCATCGGCATGGTTTTAACCGCGGTCAGCGCCTTTGCGGTGGGCTATGGACCCGGCAGCTGCGGCATGCGGGGCTGGGGCGGAGGCTACAGCGCCAATGTCAGCGATGCCGACCACAAGAAATTTATGGATGAAACCGCGGCCCTGCGCAAGACCATTGCCGTGGACCGGGCAGAGCTGAACGCCCTGATGGCCGGTAAGGATCCTGATGCCAAGCGGGTTCGCGAACTGACCGCGAGCATCGTCGATACCCAGGAGAAGGTGGCGGAAATCGCCAGGGCGTCCAATATCAGCGCCCCCGGAGCAGGCGGCTTCGGCTGCAATGGGCCGCGCCGGCTTGGCAAAGGCTACCGTGGCGGCTTCGGTCCGGGCAATGGCCCGGGCTATGGTCCAGGACCTCAACTCTGATCCTGAATCGTCCCGGTCAGGGGCATCCTGACCGGGACTTCCTTTCCCCCTTGACCTAAGAGGTCTGTCGATGTGGCACGGTAACTGGGGTATTCCCTTCGTGCATTTTGGTTTTTTGTGAGCTGTGAAGCATTCCCACCAATAGTTCCACTCTGATTTGAAACAGAAAAGGCGGCTGGTTGACCGCCTTTTGCATTGAGCATGGTGTTCCAGAAATTCCTTACGATTTTCATGATGGGCTCAAGATACGAAGATCCTTGGTATCGGACAGCCTGGGCTGATATGTGTTTTGAGGCTTTTAGGAGAGATAAATTGGGCGGAAGAGAGGGATTGGACGAAAAACTGATAAACCCGGTGAATTTACTTGAAATTGTACGGAATAAGGGGAAATAGAGATTAAAGAGATTGGGAAATCCGGGGCGAGGCCCTATTTGTTAGCAAACCATACAACAGCAAATTTTTACCACCTCATGCCCGCTTTATGGCCTCTGGCCAGGTTGGCCTCCTGCCGCGAGTGTCCCCGCCAGTGCAGGGTCGACCGTTACAAAAGTCCATCTGGGTTCTGCGGCACCGGCGCGGGGTTTTCGGTGGGCGCGGTCTGCCGGCACCGGGGCGAGGAGCCGGTGTTCGGGGAGAACGGCGTCTGCAACGTCTTTTTCACGCAATGCAATCTGCAATGCCGCTACTGCCAAAATTTTCAGATTTCGCGTACACCCCGCCCTGAGATCGCCTATGAGCTGACCCTCCAGGAAATGGCGGAGAAAATACGCCGGATCCTGGCCGAGGGCGTGCGTCACGTGGGCTTCGTCTCCCCTTCCCATGTATTTCCCCAGATGGAAGCGCTCATGGAAGAGCTGGGCGGGGATCAACCCGCGCCCCTGTTCGTGATGAACACCAACGGCTATGACCTGGCTGGACAAATCCGTCGACTGGAGGGCCGGATGCAGGTGTACCTTCCTGATTTGAAATACATGGACCCGGTTGTAGCCGACCGCTTCTCCGGCTGCCCGGAATATCCTGAGGTTGCGCAGGCCGCCCTCCGCGAGATGTTCAGGCAGAAAGGGCCGGAACTGGTACTGGACAGCCAGGGTGTCATCAGCTCCGGCCTGATCATCCGCCACCTGGTCCTGCCCGGTCAGGTCGAGAACAGCAGGGCCGTGCTGCGTTTTATCGCCTGCGAACTCTCGCCGGAGGTCACGGTTTCACTCATGTCTCAATATGCACCGGTCCCGGACGTGGCGGACGACCCGGAACTGGGCCGCCGCCTTACCCCGGCTGAATATGAGGAAGTGCTTGAGGAACTGGACCGGCTGGGGATGGAAAACGGCTGGGTTCAGGCCCTGGAGAGCCAGGACCACTACTGCCCCGACTTTGCCCGGGGCCATCCGTTTGAGAAATAAGCGCTCTCCATCTATTCTTATAAGACCATGGCGAATAACGACGTCAAAATGATTGAAACCGGTGTAATAAAGGCTCCTGATAATATATAATGGTTACGAGGAGAATCAGAACTATAGCTGGCAGGAGCCGGCGAAGTCATAATCAACGGCACACACCGGTGCTGTACAGGAGAGGAAAAGAATGAATACTCAAAAAATACCGATTGTTGCCTTCGTATTTATTATGACCGTCCTTGCGGCGGCCTGCTCGCAAGGCCCAGATCGACCTGAAGAGATTGGACGCTTTCCCATCAACGACATGGAAGGGATCATTACCCGGTCCGGTGTGCAGATCGACAGGGAGATAACAAGTGACGGCAACGGGTCACTCCTCGTTACGGCGAATGAACCTGTCACCGTCAAGCTCTATGAGACCGGAGATATTCATCTCGAAAACGCGCAGCTGATCTATCGGGCCCAGCTTCGCACTGAAAACGTCGAGGGGCAGGTCTATCTGGAAATGTGGTGCAGTTTCCCGGGAAAAGGGGAATTTTTCTCGCGTGCCCTGCAGTCACCGCTGTCGGGAACCATGGAATGGTCCACCCAGGAGACCCCCTTCTTGCTTCAAAAGGGCGAGAATCCCGATAATGTAAAAATGAACCTCGTCATCAATGGCAAGGGAAAAGTCTGGATCGATGATATCCGTCTGGTAATGGCTCCGTTACGCTAAAAAGCAAGAACCGAGCAAGCTGGCCTGTCATGATGACGGAGAGGTTGCTGCTCTGATCGGTTGGGTGCGGCGAGATCAGCCGCTCTTCAGTACGTTCATTCTTTGTCCAGGGTTTCTCTGATGAGCGCAAGCAGGACATGGGGCAGAACCGGCTTGGCCAAAAAGCTTGCCCCATCCTCGAGAATACCTTTCTGCTGGATGATGTCGGCGGTATAGCCGCTGGCAAAGATGGCCTTGATGTCCTTGCGTATTGCCCGTATTTTATCAAAGGCCTCTTTGCCGTTCATCCTGGGCATAACCACATCGAGAATGAGGAGGTGAATGCGGTCGCTCTGTACGGAGAACTTGGCGACCGCGTCCTTTCCGTCGACCGCTTCAATGACGGTATAGCCATACTGTTTGAGTACCGTCACCATCAATTCCCTGACCTCGGGATTGTCCTCGGCGACAAGAATAGTTTCGGTGCCCCCCAACAGGTTTTTTTGCTTGACCTGCGCGGGATCTTCAATATCCGACTGGATAAGCGGAAAGTAGATCTTCAGCGAAGTCCCTTTGCCCGGTTCGCTGTAGACATGAACGTCGCCGTTGTGCTGCTTGACGATCCCATAGACAATCGAGAGGCCGAGGCCGGTACCCTTGCCAACCGCCTTGGTGGTGAAAAACGGCTCAAAGATACGCTGCCTGGTCTCTTCATCCATCCCTTTGCCGGTATCGGAAGCGGTGAGCAACGCATATTCACCGAGTTTCAGATTTTCCGAACGACCGGAGGAGCTGTCTCGCAGGTCGATGTGCTCTGTCTGGAGGGTAAAGATGCCGCCGTGAGGCATGGCATCACTGGCATTGGTCGAGAGGTTGATCAGGATTTGTTCGATCTGGACGCTGTCAGCCAGGATGGTCAGCTTATTATCGTCAAGGATTGTCCTGAATTCAATATCCTCGCCGATCAGCCTTCGCAGGAGTTTCTCGATTCCTTTGACAATCTCGTTCAGATCGACCGGTTTTGGATTGATGATTTGCTTGCGGCTGAAGGCAAGGAGGCTTTTGGTAAGATTCGCAGCTTTTTCCGAAGAGATGAGAATCTGGTCGACATAGTTGTTTAATACCTGGTCGTTGCCGATTTTCAGTTTCAGAAGATTGCTGTACCCGAGCAGCGCCGTAAGGATATTGTTAAAATCGTGGGCGATGCCGCCTGCCAGAGTGCCGATCGCTTCCATCTTCTGGGCCTGTCGCAGTTGTTCTTCAAGCTTTTTCCGGTCGGTGATGTCCTCCATAACACCATCGATCCACTTGATAGATCCCTGCTCATTGAACGTGGCCGTGGCGCTCACCGAGCACCATATTGGAGTGCCGTCCTTTCTCCGCATGGCCAGTTCCCGGTCTTTGACAAATCCGGTACGGAGCAGGTCTGCAAGAAAGGTCATCCGGTCATCTCTATTCTGATATGTTTCCATAACCGTGATCTTCATGAACTCATCCGGGGTATCATAGCCGAAGATTTTTGCCATGGCCGGATTTGCCTGGAAAAAGTGACCGGGGCCGCCGGAATTCCGGTAAACTCCGATATTGATATTGTCGACCAGGGTGTGATATTTCCCTTCGCTTTCCCGCAGCGCCTCCTCCGCCTGACGCCTTTCTTCGATCTCCCGGTTCAGTTCCCGGACCTTTTCTTCCAGTTCGGAAGCCTGTTTAGTCAGCAGGATTTGCCGTTCCTGGTAATAGTCGATCTTGTTTTTCAAGTCCTGGGGGGTCAGTTTGAGGTCGGCGATGATGTTCGCATAGGTCTTGGCGAGTTCTCCCTCCTCCTGGGGAGAAAAAGAAAGACCGCTGCGGAGCACGTGGTGAGCGGCAGCGGCACCGATAGAACCGGCCAGCTGACGCTCGATCTCGCCATGCAGTTCAATTAATTCGACAATCGAAATTCTCTTTTTTCCTGTCAGCCCCCTGTCCTGAAGGCACTGCCGGACCAGGAAAGCCGCTCTTTTTTTGGGGAAATACTGGCACAAAAGGGCCTCGATCTCTTGGATCTTTGCATCGATCAGGACAAAAGCTTCACCAGGGGCCGAGAGGGGAGCGGGAGCCGGCTGCAGGATATCGACAAAGTCCTCGGCGGCGATCATCTCCTCCTTTGCGTCCTGCCGGAAAAGAAGCGAGCCAAGCACATAACAGGCGCTGTTGCAGAAAATTGACCAGAAAACGGCATGGCTTAAAGGGTCGAAGGCCGACATCCCCAGGAGAGCTTCCGGCCTCAGGGCGGATACCCCGAAAGGACCCTCGGTCAGCAGGCTTTCATTGAACCATCCCGACCTGACAAAGGTGGGAAGGAGGAGCGTATAGAACCACAGCAGAAACCCGGAAGAAAGCCCTGCCAGGGCACCGCTCCTGTTGCCTTTTTTCCAGAACAGACCGCCCAGCATCGCCGGTGCGAACTGAAGAACCGCGGCAAAGGCAACCATCCCGATATTGACCAGCATGAAGGATTCGCCGACGAGTTGGGAAAACAGGTAGCTTGTCATGATATAGGCGACCACTACCGCCCAGCGGCATTGCAGGAGGTACCGCTTGAGGAATCGCAGGCCGCCCAGCCAGTCGATGACCGGCAGCAGCAGATGGTTGGTGATCATGGTCGACATGGTCATCGAACTGATCATGACCATGCCCATGGCCGCGGAAAATCCTCCGAGAAAGACAAGCAGGGAGAGCCATTTCTGTCCGGCTTGAATCGGTATGCCGAGAAGAAAGGTATCGGCGGCGGAAACCGGCAGGCCGAGCAGGAGGCCGGCCATGGCGATGGGAAAAACAAAGATGTTGATCAGGAACATGTAGAGCGGAAAGAGCCACATGGCGGTCCGGACATGGTTCTCGTCGAAATTCTCGATTACCGCGATGTGAAACTGCCTCGGCAGGAAGAGCATCGCCGACATGGAAAGAATCAGATAGGTCGTCCAGGTCATATAATAGGGCAGGCCTGCCTCGCCGTTGCTATGGAGCGTGTTGCCCGGGAGTTGCGAAACCCGTGTAAGAATATCGCCAAAGCCGTCGAACAGGAAATAGGTGATAAATATCCCCGCAGCGAGAAAGGCGACGAGCTTGACCACGCATTCCAGAACCAGGGCGACAATCATTCCCTGATGACGTTCGGTGGGATCAAGGCGCCTGACCCCGATGATAATGGAAAAAACGATCATGAAGCCGACAATGATCAGCCCGACATCGACGAAGCCTGATGAAGGTTCCAGCGGCCTGGTAATGAGCGCAAAGGTCGAGATGACTGCTTTCAGCTGGATGGCAACGTAGGGGACAATGCCGACAAGGGCGATGCTTGTCGTGATTGCCGCAACGGCACGGGATTTATTGTACCGGGCAGAGATGAAGTCGGCGATCGAGGTGATGCGGTGGAGGTTTTTCAGCCGGATCATTTTGCGGAGCAAGGTCCACCAGGTGAGAATGACGAGGGTCGGCCCCAGATACACGGTCAGAAAGAGCATGCCGGAGGTGGCGGCCTTGCCGACACTGCCGTAATAGGTCCAGGTGGTGCAGTAGATGGCAAAGGAAAGGGCGTAGACAAACGGATTGTTGCCGATATTTACCCCGGCCAGCGATCGGCGTTCGACCCATAGGGCCAGCATGAAAAGAACGGCGAGATACCCGAAGAAGATCCCAATTATTGTCCACTGGCTGAACATCAGTTCTCGCTTTCCGGCCTTTGCTGGTGAGGTTTTTTGCCATGCGCCCTGGCAATGCAATAGAGGAGAATGATGACTGTTCCCCAGACGCCGAACAGGTACACAAACATTGATTCGGGCGAAGATGGTCCGGTGATGCTGATAAATGGCCAGCCGAACAACGCGGTGCACAAGAGGAACAGAACCACATTGAATTCAGGATGGTTCAGCAGCTTTCGCAAAGTCTCCATGCAGGTCCTTTCTCCATTCGTCCGACTTGTTGACTGAGCCTCGATGAGAGTGGATACAACTGCGGCAGCCGAGAAAAGGGCAATTTCCGCCAACTGAAAGGTCATATCCTATTGTTTCTTCAAGTTTACAACAAGGCTCGGCAGAAGTCAAAGACGGGCGGAAGGCGTATGGTATGGGGGTCTCCTGTCTTCGCCCCAGCCGTTCTGTCGGCCACCGGGGCAACCAATGGGACCTGTCGTGCCGGGTGAGAAACGTCCGGTTGGTATGATTCCGCCATGTCGCGCACCGCTGCTTGCCATGATTCCCGCCCGCAAGCCGCTCAGCATCCTTTTCCGCAGGATCATTTTCAGTAGTGCATGCCCACGGTTTCCGGGAACGCATGCATCTTGTAATAGATTTCCAGCCATGGTAGAAAAGCTAGGAAATGGACAAGCGGCCCGCAAGGACCGCCCGGCAAGCGAACCTGTTCTCGTCAAGGAGGAAGACCGATGCGCAAGATCCCGTACCTGCTGGTAGCGGCCCTGGTCGCGGGCATGATCTGTTCGCCCCTGGCCTGGAGCAAGACCAGGCCCATAAAGGTGGGCATCAATGCCCCGATCACCGGCGACAATCCCAAGGTGGGCGAAGGAACCAAGTTTGCCGCCGAGATGTGGCTCGAGGACGTGATGGCGGCCGGCGGCATCATGGTGGGCGGCGTCCGCTACCCGGTGCAGCTGGTCATCGAGGACAACGAGTACAAGCCCGAATCCGCGGTCAAGGCCACCACCAAGATGGTCATCGAGGACGAGGTGCTGGTGCTGGTCGGACCCCAGGCCTCCTCCCAGGCCGTGCCTGCCGGCGGAGTGGCCGACAGTTACGCCACCCCGATGATCAGTCCCTGGTCCACCAACCCCAACACCACCAAGGACCGGCCTTATGTCTTCCGCGGCTGCTTCCTTGATCCCTTCCAGGGACCGGTGGTGGCCAACTTTATAAAAGGGGAGTTCGGCTTCACCAGGGCCGCGGTGCTCTATGACGTGGCGGCCGACTACTCCAAGGGCCTGGCCGAGGAATTCAAAAAGGCCTGGGAGAAGATCAACGGCCCCGGCTCGGTGGTGGCCTATGAGAGCTTCACCACCAAGGACACCGACTTCAGTTCGCAGCTCACCAAGATCAAGAACTCGACCGCCGAGGTGATTTTCACTCCCCAGTATTACAGCGAGGTGGCCCTGATCGTGCCCCAGGCCCGGGATCTTGGATGGAGCAAGCCCATTGTCGGCAGCGACTCCTGGGGCTCCGCCGACCTGGTCAAGCTCTGCGGCCCGGCCTGCTCCGGCCTCTTCTTTTCCACCCATTACGCGGCCGCGGGCGCCGCCGGTGCCACCAAGGAATTCATCGACCGCTATCAGGCCAAGTTCGGCTACGTCCCCGACGATGTAGGCGCCCTGACCTGGGACTCGCTGCGTATCGTCCAGAAAGCCATCGAGAACACCGGCAAGCTCTCCGGCAAGATCGAGCAGGACCGTAAGGCGGTGCGCGACGCCATGGCAAAGATCAAGGAGTTCGAGGGCATCACCGGCAAGATGACCTTTACCGAGGATGGCGATCCCATCAAGTGCGCGGTGGTGGTCAGGATCACCGAAAGCGGCGAGTTCGCCTTCCATAAATCGGTCTGCCCCTGATCCGGCCGCTTCATCTCCCCCCCGCCGTAAAGGTGGGCGGGGCTTGCGGTGATCGCCCCGGGATTATTTTTCATGACCTATTTTTTTCAGAACGTGGTCAATGCCTTGCAGTGGGGGAGTTTCTATGCCCTGATCGCGCTTGGCTACTCCATGGTCTACTCGATCCTGATGCTGTTCAACTTCGCCCATGGGGACATCTTCATGGTCGGCGCCTATATCGGTTTCGGCGTGGCAACGCTCCTCGTGGCCATGTCCGCCGGCGGGGCCATCGTCCTGCCCGGCTGGCTGATCCTGATCCTCACCATCCTCATCTCCATGTTCCTGACCGCGCTCCTGGGCATGTTCGTTGAGCGGGTCGGCTACCGGCCGCTGCGTGACGCGCCCCGGGCCTCGGCGGCCATCACCGGCCTGATGATCGGCATCATCCTCGAGACCGGCAACCTCTGGCTGCTCGGGGCCCGACGGGTGAGCTTCCCCAGCCTCATCCAGACGGTGACCTATGATGTGGGCGGAGTGATCCTCACCAACAAGAAGATCATGATCGTGCTGGTGGCCTTGGCCTTCATGCTCGCCCTGCACCTTTTTGTCAGGCACAGCAAATGGGGCATGGCCATGCGGGCGATGGCCTTCGACTACGTGGTGGTGCCCTTGATGGGGGTCTCCATCAACACCATTGCCCGGATGACCTTCGCCATCGGCTCGGCCCTGGCGGCGGTGGCCGGCATCCTCTTCAGCATCGCCTACCCGGTGCTCGATCCGTACATGGGCATCGTTTTCGGTTGGAAGGCCTTTGTCGCCGCGATTCTCGGCGGCCGGGGCTCGATCATGGGCGCCGCCCTCGCCGGCTTTCTCCTCGGCTTCATCGAGATCTTCGTGGCCATGGCCTTTCCTTCGACCCTGCGCGACCTGATCGCCTACTCGATCATCATGGTCATCCTCGTCTTTCGGCCGCACGGCTTTTTCGGCGAGCCTTACAGCGCCAAGCTCAGGCTATAGAAACCAGTTCGAGAAAAGATCATGCAAACGGTTTCCCAGATCATTCCGGCTGCCGATAAACCACGCCGGGTTGCACGCGTCTTCGGGCATACCCCCTTTCTTGCATGGCTGCTCGGTGCCGCCGCGGCAGTACTGCTTGAGCACCTGCTGGGGGAGACCTTCGCAGGCCTGGTCGGCCTGTCCAAGGTGCCGGTGCTCTTTGGCCTGATGATCCTCATGAGCAAGCCGCTCCTTTTTCCCGGGGCGCTGCTCTATGTGGCGGTGATCTATCTCCTGCCTCTGCTGTGCGTCGCCGGCCTCCTCACCCGGCCCGCCAACCTGGTCGCCGCGGCCCTGCTTCGTTTTGGGCCGGCCTTCGCGGTCATCGTTCACCTCGCACTGTTTTATGGAGTACTTCATTTCTGGGCCGATATCAGCGGCTACCGGGAGCTGACCGTCAAATTCACCCTGATTGCGGTGCTGCTTACCCTGAGCCTCAACCTGATCAACGGCTACATGGGCGAGTTTTCCTGCTCCCATCCCGGGTTCATGGCGCTGGGCGCCTACGGGGCCTCGACCTTCACCCTGACCCTGTTCGTCAACAATCCCCTCTTTGGCAAGGCCCTGCTGCCTGGGTTTCTGGGCCCCTGGCTCTTTCCTCTCGGCCTGGTGTTCGGCGGACTGCTCGCTTCCCTGGGGGCATTACTGATCGCCATTCCCTCGTTCAAGACCAGGGGTGACTATCTGGCCATCATTTCGCTCGCCTTTCTTTTCATCGTCAAGAGCCTCCTGGAAAATCTGCCTTTTCTCGGCGGACCGCGGGGCATGGGAGGCCAGCCGGACTATGCGGGGTTGCCGGTGGTCTTTGCCTGGACGGCCATGGGGGTGTGGATCATGAACAACTATGTCCGCTCTACCCTTGGCAAGTCGCTGAACGCCATTCGCGACGACGAGGCGGCTGCCGAGGCCATGTCGGTGGACACCCGCCACACCAAGATGACCGCCTTCATGTTCGCAGCCTTTTGGGCGGGAGTAGCCGGCGGTCTCTTCGCCCACGTGATGCGCTTCATCAATCCCGCTACCTTCGGCGTCCAGCGGCTGGCTGAGATGCTGGCCATGGTTTACTTCGGCGGCCTCAATTCGGTCTACGGCTCCATTGTCGGCGCGGTGAGCCTCAACCTGCTCGGCGAAGCCCTCCGGCCGCTTGAGCTCTTCAAGTGGATATTCATTCCGCTGCTGCTCATCCTGGTGATGATCTTCCGGCCCACCGGCCTTTTGGCCTTCAGGGAATTCGACGCGGTCCGGCTGGTGCGCCCCCTGGATCGCGACAGCCAGGGAGGTGCTCCATGAGCCTGCTGCGGGTGGAGCAGCTGACCCACTACTTCGGCGGGCTGCGGGCGGTTCACAATTTCAGCCTTACCATCGAGGCGGGACGGATGCACGGGCTTATCGGCCCCAACGGCGCGGGCAAGACCACGATCTTCAATCTGATCACCGGGGTGCATGCCCCCACCGCCGGCCGGGTGGTCTTTGCCGGCGAGGAGATCACCGGCCTGCAGCCGCATCGGATCGCTGCCCGCGGCCTGGGCCGGACCTTTCAGGATCTCAAGCTTTGGCGCCACATGACGGTTTTGGAGCACGTGAAGATGGCTCGCTACGCCACCATCGGCTACGGCCTCATCGGTGCCTTTTTCGGCACCCCTCGCCGCCGGCGAGAGGAGGCGGAGATCGAGGAAAACGCCTGCCGGCTGCTCGAGATGCTCGGGATCGAGCACCTTGCCGAGCAGGTGGTCACCAACCTCCCCTACGGGGTGCAGCGGCGGGTGGAGATGGCCCGGGCCCTGGCGCTCGATCCGCGGCTGCTGCTCCTCGACGAACCCACCGTGGGCATGACCCCGGAGGAACTCAACCAGATGATGGAACTCATCCGCCGGATCAACGGGGAACTGGGGCTGGCCATCCTGCTCATCGAGCATCGGATGAAGATGGTGATGGAACTCTGCCGGCACATCTCGGTCGTGGTCTTCGGCGATTTGATCGCCGAGGGCGCTCCCGCGGCGATCCAGAATGATCGGCGGGTGATCGAGGCCTATCTCGGCAAGGACACGGTGGCCACATGATGCTGGAAATAGACAACCTGCGAGTCTCCTACGGCGGAATTCGCGCCCTCCATGGGCTCAGCCTGCGTATTGATGCCGGGGAGATAGTCTGCGTGCTCGGCGCCAATGGCGCCGGCAAGAGCACCACCCTGCGCGCCATCTCCCGCCTGGTGCCGGTGGAAAAGGGCGGCACCATGCGCTTCGTCGGCCGCGATCTGCTGGGTTATTCACCCGACAAGGTGGTCAGCCAACTGGGCATCTCCCACGTGCCAGAGGGCCGCCGCCTGTTCGGCAACCTGACGGTGAAGGAGAATCTGCGGTTTGCCGCCTTTGCCCGCAAGGACGGCGGGGGAATTGCCCGGGACACGGAACGGGTCTTCACCATCTTTCCCCGGCTGCAGGAACGGGCCGGGCAGAAGGCCGGGACGCTTTCCGGCGGCGAGCAGCAGATGCTGGCCATCGGTCGCGCTTTTGTCAGCGCCCGCAAGCTCATGCTCCTGGACGAGCCCTCGATGGGTCTTGCGCCCCTGCTGATGATGAGCGTCTTCGCGGCCCTGCAGGAAATCAACCGCGCCGAGGGCACTGCCATCCTGCTGGTGGAACAGAACGCCCGCCTCGCCCTCCATTTCGCCGCCCGCGGCTACGTGCTCGAAAACGGGCATATCGTGCTTGAAGGCAGCTCCCAGGCCTTGCTCCATGACGAGCGGGTCAAGAAGGCCTATCTCGGGGGATGAGCCGTATTGTCGGCGCAGGCCGAACCTGCCTAGGGAGTGCCGGCACGAATGCCTGCCACCGTCAGCAGAATTATTGCGATGGTCGGGTTGCGATGGACGCTGTCTGGATGTTCATTCTCGCGCATTGGGATGGCGGACTGCTTTCCCTGAACCAGGAGGTGTGTTGCCAGGGAAAGAGTAATACAGGCGCAAGGGGAAGATGCGCAGTGGCCGAAAAATAAGCAGTAATGCCGGGAAACGGGCTTGAATTTTCGACGGAAAAAGGAAATAGTACTTGCAGAGATGCGAAAATCGCGGCGGCGTCCCTGTTGTTCAGCAAGCACCAAGAAAGCACATTCTCGTCATCCCATCTCATCAGGACCGGAGGCAAGTCTTTGGAAATAAACCGAAACAGAAAATATCAGTTTTTCATTATCGGGCTTCTTGTCATCTGTTCCTATGTGCTCGCCTATTATTTCCAGAATATTCTGAAAACCGGTCAGATTTACACCCATTTTTTTTACATTCCCATCATCCTGTCCTGCATCTGGTGGAAAAGGAAGGGGCTTTATGTTACCGGCGCCCTTCTGGGCATGCTCCTGGTGGGCCAGATGGTGTATTTTCAGTATGATATACGAATCGATGACTATGTCCGGGCGTTTATGCTTGTGCTTGTTTCATTGATTGCCGTGGGTTTGAGCGAAGCCCTGGCCGGAACAAAGCAGCAGCTATTGGACTCCGAGATCCGGTATCGAAAAATTTTTGATACCACCGGAACGGCCATGGCCATTCTCGATGAAAACGCCATCATTTCTTTGGTGAACTCCGAATTTGTGACCCTGTCGGGATATTCTAAGGCGGAACTTGAGCATCAGATAAGTTTTTTGGACTTTGTCCTGCCGGCAGATCAGGAAAAGATCAGGGCCTATCATCATTCACGAAGGATCATTCCCGAAGGGGTTCCAAATCGCTATGAATTTACCTTTGTGAGAAGGAACAATGACCAGCGGGATGTTTTGGCCACTGTGGACATGGTTCCGGGAACCGCGCAAAGCGTGGTGTCGTTGTCGGATATCACGGAACTCAAAGAAACCCTGAAAAAGCAAAAGAAACTCCAGTCCGAGTTGTCAACAGCCCTTGCGAAAGTCTTGAGCGGCTATATTCCCATCTGCGCCAGCTGCAAAAAAATCAGGGATGAAGAGAACAACTGGGTCCAGGTCGAATCGTATCTATCGGAGAAAACCGCCGCCGCCTTTTCCCACGGCATCTGTCCTCAGTGCGCAAAAAAATTGTATTCCGAATTCATCCCGGATAAATCTGATACACCCTGATTAATGTTGCACTTCCTTGACATTCAAGAAAAAAAGCATGGGGAAGAAAACCGGCCCCCAGAACAGGTTTTGCATTCATCGAAGCACAGGCTGCTGCCCGGCGGCGACAAGGCCCTTGCTCATGACAATGCATATTTGAAGGAGGAATCACCGGGCGCGGTGCCCCGTTTTTAATCGGGAAGCCCGCGGGTTAAGTGTGTTTTTTCGAAAGCGTGCCGAGGCCAAAAACGGCTGGGGGACGACCCTTGCCTTCTGATGGGCATTGTCTCTGCCTACGAAACGATTTTATCCCTCGTCGAGAATGTGGCGGACCATGCGGCCTAGCTCATTATTGGCGAAAGGTTTCTGGAGAAAGTGGATGCCCTCGTCCAAGACGCCGTGGTGGGCGATAGCGTTGGCCGTGTAGCCCGAGGTGAACAGGCATTTCAGGCCCGGCCTGGCGGCCCGCAGCAGATTCGCCAGATCAGGGCCGTTTATTTCCGGCATGATCACATCAGTGATCAGCAGATCGATGGCGGTCCGGCCGCTCTTCACCTGTTCGAGCGCCTCGTCGCCGGTGGATGCGGTCAGCACCCGATAGCCCATGTTTTCGAGCATCATCCTGAAGATCTCCAGCATCTCCCGGTCATCCTCGACGACAAGGATCGTTTCGTTCCCCTGGGTGGTCTGGGCCGGAGAATCGCCTCTTTTGACGGCGACGGCCTCAGTGCCGTGACGAGGGAGATAGACCTTGAGGCTTGTCCCGATACCGGGTTCGCTGCTGACGTCGATGAATCCTTGGTTCTGCTTGACAATGCCGTAGACCATGGCCAGGCCCAGGCCGGTGCCTTTCCCCTGTTCTTTGGTGGTATAAAACGGTTCGAACATTTTCTCGAGGGTTTCGCTGTCCATGCCCAGACCGTTGTCACTGACGGCCAGCATGACGTAGTCGCCGGGGACAAAGTCGGCATGGATGGTGCGATACGTTGCATCGAAGGTGATGTTTCTGGTTTCGATGGTCACCTTGCCTACCCCTGGGATTGCGTCCCGGGCATTGACACAGAGGTTGACCAGGATCTGATCGACCTGGGAAGGATCGATCAGGATCGGCCACAGGCCAGTCTTGGGCAGCCAGGTCAGCAGGATGTTCTCGCCGATCAGCCGCTGCAGCATCTTGAGCATGCTCTCCACGGTCTCGTTCAGGTCGAGGACCTTGGGGGCGATGGTCTGCTTGCGGGCGAAGGCCAGCAGTTGGCGCGTCAGGTTGGCGGAGCGGCCAGCGGCGTTGAGAATTCGTTCAAGGCTTTTGTGGGCTGGCCCGCCCGGATCGGTCTGGCGAAGGGCAATTTCGGCATAACCGACAATCACCCCAAGCATATTGTTGAAATCATGGGCGACGCCGCCTGCCAGACGTCCCACCGATTCCATTTTCTGGGCCTGCAGCAGCTGGGCCTGGAGCTGATCCTTGGCCTCTTCCAGCTTTCGCATCTCAGTGATATCGATGCCCGTGCCGACAAGGTAGGGGCGGCCATCGATCATGGCGGAAAAACCGCTGAGAAGGAAGGGGATCTTCCTCCCATCCCGGGTCAGCGCCAGGGCGGCAAGGGTGGCGGATCCCTTCTCGAAGACCTCCTTTATTGCGGCGGCTACTCTTTCCCGGTCCTCTTCGGCGATGGTCTCAAGGCTGTTCATCCGCCGGAGCTCATCGGCCGTGTACCCGGTGATTGTCTGCTCATTCTTGTTGCAGCGAACAAAAGATCCTTTGTCGTCAAGGACATAGAAGATGCCCGGGATGCTGTCGATGATCGCGTCCGAGAACATTTTTTCGGCCGCCAGCGCCGCCTCTGCCTGCTTCCGCTCGGTAATGTCCCGGAAAATGCCTTCGATGCCGAGGAAATTGCCGGCGCTATCAAAATACTTGTGGCTGCTGGTGAGGACCGTGATCGGGGTCCCGTCACGTTTCCGCAGCTCGATTTCATAATTGGTCACGGCCCCGGTCTTGTCGATTTCCGCGAGGAATTTTTTTCGGTCATCGGGATGGGGATACAGGTCTTTCGCAATATTTCTGCCATATACTTCGGTGGTCGGCGGGTACCCGAGAATGGTTGCCCCGGACGGGCTTGCCAGGACGATGTTCCCTTCTCGGTCGGTGCGGTAGTAGCACTCCTGGATATTTTCAAACATGCTTCGGTATTTTTCCTCGCTTTCCCGGGTCCGCTGCTGCTGGATTTTCATTTCCTCGAAGCGGCCGCGCAGCACCTCCTTGGCCGCCTTCAGCTGCTCATAGGCTGCCAGCAGTTGATTTTCGGCCATTTTCCGGCGGGTGATATCGACAATGGACGCCACGCTGTTCTTGGTGCCCGGGATGATATCGACCTGGACGAAACAGTAGTGCAGGGACCCGCAGGCATCTATCATCCGGAATTCGTAGACATTCGGGACAAGGGAGGGGTTCTCTCGGCGGGCAAAATGATGCCGCCGCATCATTTCGACGTCTTCCTTGTCGACAAACACCGTCCAGCTCAGTTGCCCCTCCTGCTCTGCCCGTGGGACGCCGGTGAGTTTTTCCCAGCCGGCGTTGGCCAGGAGGATGGTCGTGTCCGGGGCGATGATGATGGTTGCCGCGCCGGTGTTCTCGAAAATGGTCCGATAGAGATTCTCGGACTTTTTGAGTTCTTCTTCCGCCCGCTTCCGGTCGCTGATGTCCCGGACAATGCCGAGGATGTTGCCGTCCGGCAGCATGCGCGAGCGGACCTGGACGGTGATGGGGCTGCCGTCCTTTTGCCGGAAGCATCGCTCTACGAACACGATCCTGCCCTGCCGGAGCTCTTCCAGGGGAACAGGGTTCCGGGAAAACTCCTCAGGAGCCCCCAGGTCCGTATAGGACATGCCGAGAAGTTCCTCCTGGGAATAGCCGGTCAGCAAGCAGTATTGGGGGTTGACGGCGAGGTGTCGCCACTGCAGGTCGACAAGGAACATCCCGTCCGCCGCCTCTTTGAGCAGGAAGCAGTTCTGTTCCCCGTGGCTGCAGAACGCCCTGGATGGACTCAGGTTGCCCTGATTGCGGTTATCAGGCATCATTGTCCCCCTCGGCGCCATACTCCGGGGAAGGGCACGGATACCTCGGGATTCTCGCTTCCCGTCTGGAATGATAAAATCATGGCGGAATTCACTGCCTGGAGAGATTGATGGAATGGGATAATGCTTTTGTCGGCGTGGAAAAAACAGGAAAAAGCAGACAAGGTCCTGCCGGCAAGTTGCTGTTCCCTGCGGTGTCTGCTCGCCACGACTAATCTGCCGGTTGCTTGGCAGCAGGCGCCCCTGCCAAGCAAGCCGCTCTTTCGCAAAAGGGCTCTGAACGGCTGCCGCAGGTGCATATCGGGCGACGAAGCCTGAAAATCTTCCTGTTCAGTACGTTCCATGGAGCAAACCAGAAGTATCTAATCGAGAACTGTTTAAACTAAATAAGTATAGCATAAGGACTCCCATGATGTACAGATCTTCTCTTTTCAGCTGGTTTCATTTTTTCCGGGGGCTGCGGGAGTGCATCTTTTCAGCCTTGCCCTCCAGGCCGGTCCGGATGAGCGGCCTCTCATCAGTCCCAGTGGTGCGGGCTAGAACACGATCTTCAATCTGGCCCCCGAGGAATATACCCCCACCGTCGGCCGGGTGATTTTTACGGACGAGGGATGTTGGGCGGAAACCTGGCAAGCCGGGGGAATATGCTTGAAAAATGTTGGGGAAAAATGGATATATACAATGAAAAGATGAAATCGTCGGGGCAGTTCCCGTTTTTTATCGTATCCAGGAGAATCGTGAGCTATGACACAAGAACGCCAGAGAATATCCGGTGACATGATCCGCAGAGGGGGCAGTACCTCCAAGGATGCCGAACAAGCTGTCGAGGAGCTGGCGGCGAAGCTCGGGGCAACTGATCTGAACTCGATGCTATTTTTCTGCGCGCCGACATACGACCTCGATGCCCTGGGCCGGGCGATCCGCCACCACTTCGAATGCCCGGTTATCGGCTGCACCACGGCGGGCGAAATCCTGGCTCCGGCAGGATATATGCAACACAGCCTCGTGGGGGTCGGGTTTGCCACTCCGGAGATTTCTTTTACCCCGATGTTCATCCCCTCGCTCACCGATTTTGTCAATGCCCCGGATGCCTCCCTGCTGTTATCCCCACTGCCCAATAGTCCGGGACGGCAATTCTGCCTGCTGCTGATCGACGGCCTTTCGATGCTTGAGGAGAGGGTAGTGGCGGCAATCCACCATGTGCTGCGCAGGGTTCCATTGATTGGAGGCTCCGCCGGGGACGGTCTGAATTTCAAGAAGGCCTTTGTCTATCACGAGGGCCGGTTTTACGGCAACGCCGCGACCATGGCCATTTTTTCCACCTCGCTGCCTTTCAAGATATTTCAGTTTCAGCATTTTACCCCAACCAAGACGAAGCTCGTTATCACCGAAGCCGATATCGCACATCGAAACGTTTCGGAAATCAATGGGCTGCCCGCGGCAGAGGAATACGCTAGGATTGTCGGGGTAGCAGTGGACGAGTTGTCCCCGTCGGTATTTGCGGCCCATCCCGTGATGCTGCGGATCGGGGGTGAATATTACGTACGCTCCATCCAGAAAGCCAATGCGGACGGAAGCCTGACCTTCTATTGTGCCATTGAGAATGGCCTGGTGCTGACGCTGGCCACATCCGAACACCTGCTGGAACAACTGAGCAGTCAATTGGCCGACCTTTCCCGCGATCTGCCTGATTTGCAGCTTATCCTCGGCTGTGACTGCATTCTTAGAAGACTTGAACTCGAGCAATGCGACTATTTCGCCAGGATCGCCGATATCCTGGCCCAGTATCCATTCATCGGATTCAGTACCTACGGTGAGCAATACGGTGGCATCCACGTGAACCAGACGCTAACCGGACTTGCCATTGGAGCAGGATATGACAGCGAACGGTGATGACTTCGAAAAAGAAGTTGCGGCGCTGCGCAAGATGAATCAGGTGCTGATTGCCCGTGTCGAGCATGCAATAAACAGCAGCGGGAGCGACTACTCGATTTTCGAGCAGAACATTCTGCTGCAAAATCGTGTTGAGGAGCGCACGAATGAACTGGAGGAGAGCAACCGCCGGCTTGCCGAATATCTCAAGGAGGAGAAGCGCATCAGCGAGGATTTGCGGGCAAGCGAGCGACGGGCTGCCCTGCAGAGGGCCGCAATTGCCCAACTGGTGCTCGACCAGTCCATCGTCAGCGGCGATCAGCCTCGGGCGCTCGAACGCATTACCGAAATACTGGCTGCAACTATCGACGTTGCCCGGGCAAGCGTCTGGAAACTTTCGGAGGACCAAACGGAATTTCATTGTCTGACACTCTACCTGGCCAGAGCAAATTCGCACCAAAGCTGTGCGACCATTTTCCAGACAAATATGTTCCCCCGCTATTTCGAAGCCGTTTTGGCCGGCAACAGGATTAATGCGGAAGACGCCCTGAACGATCCTCGCACCCGCGAATTGGCGGAATCATACCTGCTTCCGCTTGGCATCACCTCCATGCTGGATTCAGGCATTTTTAAAGAGGGCAGACTGATCGGCATCATCTGCCTTGAGCATACCGGGCCCAGACGAAAATGGCATGCCGACGAGGAATCGTTTATCAGCACCGCCGCCACCATTGTCGCGCAACTCTTTTTGAATGAGGAACGCAGGCGTGCTGAGGAAAGGCTGCGGGAAAGCGAGGAGCGCTTCCGTATTCTCATCAAGAATTCCTCGGACTTCATGGCCATCATCAGTGTCGATGGAATCCTTCGCTATATCAGTCCCGCGGCTGAGCGGGCCTCCGGTTTTTCGATCGCAGAATTGAAGGGGAAAGCGCTCCGCGACATTATCCATCCGGACGATATAAAAGACGTCATGGCAGTTTGGAACGAGGCTGTCAGACATCCTGAAAAAGTTTTCTCCGTCCAATACCGGCACATTCACAAGACCCGGGAGTGGGTCTATTTTGAGGCTATTGGGCAGAGCTGCCTGGCCGAACCGGCCATCAACGGAGTGGTTGCCAGCGTGCGAGACATCACTGAACGCAGACATGCGGAGCAGGAAAAAGAAAAGCTGCACGAGCAACTGGCCCAGGCCCATAAGATGGAATCCGTAGGCCTGCTGGCGGGCGGTGTGGCGCACGATTTTAATAACATGCTCGGGGTGATCCTTGGTCATGCAGAACTGGCAATGGCCATGACAGGCAGTTCCGGGCCAATATACAAAAACCTGGAGGAAATCCGCCGGGCGGCCAATCGCTCAACCGATATTACCCGGCAACTCCTGGCCTTTGCCCGAAAACAAACCGTTGTGCCTCAGGTGATCGACCTGAATGAGACCATTGCGCAGATGCTCAAGATGATACGGAGATTCATTGGGGAGGATATTGATCTTGTTTGGTTGCCCAAGAGCGGACTATGGCCGGTCAAGATAGATCCCTCCCAGATCGACCAGATTCTGATAAATCTGTGCGCCAATGCACGGGATGCTATCGTGGACTTGGGCAAGGTGACAATCGAAACTGATTCCGCCGTTTTTGACAAGGTCTACTGCACCGCACACCCGGACTTCCTCCCCGGTGAGTTTGTCCTGCTTGCGATAAGCGACAACGGCTGTGGCATGGGCCAGGAGACTCTGTCGCACCTCTTCGAACCCTTTTTCACCACCAAGAAGATGGGCAAAGGCACAGGTCTTGGGCTGGCCATGGTATATGGCATCGTCAAGCAGAATAACGGCTTCATCAATGTCTCCAGCAAGCCGAACCAAGGCACGACCTTTAAAATCTACCTGCCCCGGCACACAGGCGAAGCCGCCTTGAAGTCGAAGGCAAATATCGTGGGAGTGGCAGAGACCGGCCACGAAACTATCCTATTGGTCGAGGATGAGCCCATGATCCTTGAAATCGCCAAAGAGATGATCGAAAAACAGGGATATTCCGTTCTCACTGCTTCCACACCGGGTGAAGCAATCCGCCTTGCCCGGCAACACACCGGTGAAATCCACCTGCTGATAACTGACGTGATCATGCCCGACATGAACGGTCGCGACCTGGCCAGAAACCTGCAACCCCTCTGTCCCGGTCTCAGATATCTGTTCATGTCCGGTTATACGGCCAACGTCATCGCTCAACACGGCGTGCTCGACGAAGGTATACACTTTATCCAGAAACCATTCACGATGAAGGATCTTGCCACCAGAATCAGAGACGTCCTGAGCCAGACAAATCCCTGACCGGTCGAGGAAGTATTTCCACATCAGCCATATCTTTATGTGATTACCACTGATCCTCAGTGAACCAATGAAAAGTCCCCCCAAATGCCCTCTCCTTGAGGGAGAGGGTTAGGGCGAGGGTCTGAACCAGACAGGCTATTTCCCCTCACCCCGGCCCTCTCCCACAAGGGAGTATTTGCTGACAAAGAGTTCCTTCATCCCCAGGCCGGATTCCGTTCGCCTTCTTAAACGAGCGGTTCTCGGGCGGAGAAGATAAAAAAAGGCCCTGCCGCGGTACGGCAGGGCCTTTTCTGTCTCTCGTCGGAGAGTGAATGTTATTTCTCTTCCAGAGCCTTGAAGCGCCCCTTGAGGGACTTCCAGGCCCTGTCCACGTCTTTCTGGGACATCTCCATCAGCTTGTCCGCCATGGTCGGATTGGTCATCTTCAGCATCCGGTAGCGGTTCTCGCCCAGGGCATAGTCGGCGAAGGAGATGGAGGGGTCCTTGGAGTCGATGGTGAGCGGGTTCTTGCCCTCGTCCTCCAGCTGTGGGTTGTAGCGATACAGCGGCCAGTGGCCGCAGGCCACCGCCTTTTTCTGCTGCTCCAGCCCCTTGGCCATGTTGATGCCGTGGTTGATGCAGGGGGCATAGGCGATGATGATCGACGGCCCGTCATAGGCCTCTGCCTCATTAAAGGCCTTGACCAACTGGCCGGGGTTGGCGCCCAGGGCGACGCGGGCGACATAGACGTTGCCGTAGGTGGAAAAGATCATCCCCATGTCCTTCTTGGGCATCTTCTTGCCGCCGGCGGCGAACTGCGCCGTGGCCGCGCGCGGGGTGGACTTGGACATCTGGCCGCCGGTGTTGGAGTAGACCTCGGTATCCAGGACCAGGACGTTGACGTTCTCGCCTGAGGCGAGCACGTGGTCCAGCCCGCCGTAGCCGATATCATAGGCCCNNCGTCGCCGCCGATGATCCACACCGATTTCTTCACCAGGTAGTCGGCCACATGGTAGAGCCGCCTGGCAATGATGTTGACGCTGCCTGAAAGCTTCTCCTTCAGGTCGGCCACCCGCCGGCGCTGGGCCTCGATCTCGTCCTGAGTCTTCTGGGAGGGGGAGGTCAGGTCCTGAGCGACCTTCTTGCTGATCAGCTTTTCGGCCACCGCAACTTCGAGCAGTTCAACGGCCTGCTGGCCCAGTTTGTTTACCGTCTGGCGCATGCCGAGACCATATTCAGCGTTGTCCTCGAAGAGCGAGTTGGACCAGGAAGGCCCGCGGCCGTCAGCCCGCTTGCTGTACGGGGTGGTAGGCAGGTTGCCGCCGTAGATCGAGGAGCAGCCGGTGGCGTTGGCGATCAGCATCCGGTCGCCGAACAGCTGGGTGGCCAGCTTGATGTACGGAGTCTCGCCGCAGCCGGAGCATGCCCCGGAGAACTCGAACAGCGGCCGAATCAATTGGCTGCCCTTGATGGTGGTCGGGCTGATCAGGCTGTTGTCGATCTCCGGCAGAGCCATGAAGAACTGCCAGTTCTTGGACTCCCTTTCGCGCACCTGCTCGTTATTGGCAATCATCTTCAGGGCCTTTTCCTCGGTGAGCTTGCCGTCCTTGCCCTTCTTGCGGGCCGGGCATACCTGATAACACAGGGTACAACCGACGCAGTCCTCGGTGGAAACTGTGATGGTGCACATCATCCCACTGAACTGCTTGCCTACAGCCTTCGCGGTCCTGAACGTTTTCGGCGCGCCCTTGAGGGCGGCCGGCTTGACGATTTTCATCCTGATGCAGGCGTGCGGGCAGACCAGCGAGCACTGGCCGCACTGGATGCAGGTGTCGCCGTCCCATTCCGGAACGTTCACCGCGATGTTGCGCTTTTCCCACTGGGTGGTGGCGGTGGGCCAGCGGCCGTCGGCCGGCATCTGGGAGACCCGGATCTCCTCGCCCTTGCCCTGGATCATCTTTGCGGTGACCTCCTTGACGAAATCCGGAGCCTCGGCAGGTACGGTGGCGGGCAGCGCGTGGCCGGTGATCTTCTTCGGGATCTTGACCTCGACGATGTTGTTCATCGCTGCGTCCACGGCGTCGTAGTTCATTTTGACGACCTTTTCGCCTTTATTGCCGTAGGTCTTCTTGATGGCGGCCTTGATCGCCTTGATCGCCTCGTCCTTTTTCAGGATGCCGGAGATGAGGAAGAAGGCGGTCTGCATGATCATGTTGATGCGGGCGCCGAGGCCGAGGGCCTGGGCCACCTTGATCGCATCGATGATGAAGAGCTTGGCTTTCTTGTCGATCATCTGCTGCTGGATTTTGGCCGGCAGACTGTCCCATACCTTGCCCTTGTCAAAGGGGGTAGTCAGAAGGAAGGTGCCGCCCTCCTCCAGGTTGGCCAGCATGTCGTACTGGTCCAGGAAAGTGGGGTTGTGGCAGGCGACAAAGCTGGCTTTGTTGATCAGGTACGGGGCCACGACCTTGTTCTCGCCAAAGCGCAGGTGAGAAACGGTTATGGAGCCGGACTTTTTGGAGTCGTAGACAAAGTAGCCCTGGGCGGAGTTGTCCGTTTCGCCGCCGATGATCTTGATGGTATTCTTGTTCGCGCCGACGGTACCGTCGGAGCCCAGGCCGTAGAACAAGGCCCTGTAGACGTCGCCCCCCTCGATGTTGAAGGACTTGTCATAGTTCAGGCTGGTGAAGGTCACATCGTCATTGGGGCCGACGCAGAAGTGATTTTTCGGGGCCATGGCGCTCATGTTGTCGAACACCGCCTTGACCATCGCCGGGCTGAACTCGGCCGAGCCGAGCCCGTAGCGGCCGGAGAGGATCAACGGCGGGAACAGGGTGGGGTTGGCTTCCACTGCCTCGGCGATCGCGGCGCGGACATCGAGGTACAGCGGATCGCCCATGGCGCCCGGCTCCTTGGTGCGGTCGAGCACCGTGATCCGCTCGACGGTGCTGGGCAGGGAATTGACCATGGCCTTGGCGTCGAAGGGGCGGTACAGGCGGACGATGACCACGCCGATGCTCGCGCCCTGGGCGGCCAGGTAGTCCACCGTGGCGGTGACGGTCTCGGCGCCGGAACCCATGATGACGACGACGTCGGTGGCGTCCGGTGAGCCGTGGTAGTCGAAGAGATGATACTGGCGACCGGTCAGGGCCGCGAACTTGTCCATGGTCGCCTGGATGATGCCGGGCACCGCCAGATAGTACTTGTTCACCGTCTCGCGGCCGGTGAAGTAGACATCGGGGTTCTGGGCAGTGCCGGACATGAAGGGCCGGTCAGGGGTTAGGGCCCGCTCCCGGTGGGCAATGATCAGGCTCTCGTCGATAATGGCCAGCATGTCGTCGTTAGTCAGCTGTTCCACCTTCTGGATCTCGTGCGAGGTGCGGAACCCATCGAAAAAGTGGAGGAACGGGATGCGCGCGGCCAGCGACGCCTGGGTGGCGATCAGGGACATGTCCTGGGCCTCCTGTACGTTCTGGGAGCAGAGCATGCCCCAGCCGGTCTGGCGGGCGGCCATCACGTCCCCGTGGTCGCCGAAGATCGACAACCCCTGGCAGGCGATGGAGCGGGCGGTGACATGGAAGACCGTCGGGGTCAGTTCGCCGGCGATCTTGTACATATTGGGGAGCATCAGCAGGAGCCCCTGGGAGGCGGTGAAGGTGGTGCACAGCGCACCGGTGGCGAGCGACCCGTGCAGGGAGCCGGCAACCCCGCCTTCGGACTGCATCTGGGAGATGACCGGCACCGAGCCCCAGATGTTTTTCTGGCCGGCATTGGCCTTGGCGTCAGCCTCCGCCGCCATGGGCGAGGAAGGGGTGATCGGGTAGATGGTGATGACTTCGCTGGTGGCGTACGCGACATGGGTACAGGCCTGGTTTCCGTCAATGGTGACCATTTTTCTCGACATGGGTTGACTCCTTACACGCTTTGTTAACTGTGGACCGGCAGCTGCCGGAAAAGGGAAAACCTGGTTTATTTTTTTTTGGTCGGCAGATTATGCAGTTCATCCTTGCCGTAAAAAACCACGTGGTAATGTGCCAACGCTTCAATCTGCCTGGAGATCTCCTCCGCGACCCTGTCATCAACCAAAATGCGGATGGACACCCGCTTGGTCCCATGGGGGGCGTCGCTGAACGAGGTGAGGATGGACAGCAGCCGGGCCTGGTGTTGCCGCAGGAGGTCGATGATCCGGGAGGTGGAGCCGGTAGCGTCCGGCATGTCGATAACAAACTGGTGCGCACCGTGCTGGATACCGGTGGCCTGGATGAAGCCGCGGAGGATGTCAGTCTCGCTGAGCAGACCCACCAGCTTTTCCTCCTCATCCAGGATCATGATCCCGGAGATGCGCTCCTTGAGCATGATCAGGGCCGCCTTTTCCAGAGTGTCGTTCTGCTTGAGGCAGATGCACTTGTCGGTCATCACATCCTTGACCTTCATCTCGGACAGAAGGTAGTACATCTCATGGATATCGATGTCCGAGGTGGTGGAGGGGGAGGCTTCCTTGAGGTCGCGGTCGGTGATGACCCCGATCAGCTTGCCCTGGGACAAGACCGGCAGCCGGCGGATGTTGTTTTCCTTCATGGTGCGGGTGGCCCTCATCACGGACGTGTTGACGTCAACGGTCACAATAGTGGTGGCCATCCAGTCTTTTATCAACATAGAAACCTCCGGCTGGAAATCTTTTTTTCTCTTTTTGTCATGCGACAGCCCGGCCAGAAGGTTACCGAAAGTAACTGAGCCGGGCCCTTGTCAAGGCGTATACAAGGTAAGTGCCTGGAAGAACATTTAAAAGTACCGCAATATATTAATATAAAATATAAGAAATATTCTCGCAAGACTAAACCGTTAATTTCCGGCGAAAAAGGGTTGCTGCCGTCGCAAAAACTCTCCCAACTGTTGCGTCGCACTGCATCCTTCATCACCGCGGCGGATCGCTTCCCTTTCTCTCCCTTCCGGATTTGTGTTTTGTGCAAGTGCTGCTTGTTGCTTTGCGATCTCGATTAATCCCATTATGGGGTGATTATCAGGGTTGACATTTCGTAATTTCCTGGAAAAGTGGGATGATGGATGAAGTAAATTTGCATAGCCTGGAGAGATCACGGCACGACAGGAGGCCGGGATCGTGTATCCCAACAGGAGGACCATGGCCACGCTTTCCAGCGAGGAGATAACCGTTCTCGCCCGCTGGCTTGAGACGCAGGAGGAGTTTGTCTTCCTCGACAACGCCAGGCCCGGCGGCGAGGAGCACTGCTCCCTGCTGTTTCTCAAGCCCCGGCGCTGGCTTTGTTGCCAGGAGCAGGGCCAGATCGAGGAGTTCATCACTGAGGCGGCCTCGCTGCAGGGGCAGGGATATGTGCTGGCCGGTTGGTTCGCCTATGAGTTCGGCTACCTGCTGGAACCGTCTCTGCTTGAACTCTGTCCCGATTGCGAACATCCTTACGCCGTTCTCGGGGTGTTTACTGCGCCCCTGGTTTTGGACCACCGTCAGGATATTGCCCCGCTTCTCGCATCCCTGGTTACTCATCCTGAGCCGGCGCAGTTTGAACCAGTCCGCGTTGAAGACCTCCGGCTGAGCATGGACCGCGAGGAATATCTCCAGGCGGTTAGCCGGGTCAAGGACTATATCGTGGCCGGTGATACCTACCAGGTCAATTACACCTTGAAGCTGAGATTCGCTTGCCGCGGCTCGGCGGCCGCACTGTATACCTGCCTGCGGCGGAACCAGGCAGTGGCTTACGGGGCGTGGATCCACCAGGGGGGGAGGGACATCATGAGTTTTTCCCCGGAATTGTTTTTCCGGGCCGATTGCCGGCGGGTGACCGTGCGGCCCATGAAGGGCACCATGTCGCGCGGCCGTAACCTGGCCGAAGATGCCCGGCGCCGTGAGGATCTGCGCAATGATCCTAAAAATCTGAGCGAGAACGTCATGATCGTCGATCTGCTGCGCAACGATCTGGGCCGCCTGCTGCACGACACCGGCGGCGGCCGGGTGGTGCCCAGGTCCCTGTTTGACGTTGAGGCCTTTGCCACCGTCCTGCAGATGACCTCCACCATCGACGGGTTCCCCGCCCCCCCTCGGCCGCCGGCCATGGGAGCAATGCTGCGCGCCCTGTTTCCCTGCGGATCCGTCACCGGTGCGCCCAAGATCAGGACCATGGAGATTATCCGCGAGCTGGAAAAGGAGTCGCGCGGGGTGTACTGCGGGGCCATAGGCTACTGCGGTCCTGAGGAGGCGGTCTTCAGCGTGCCCATCAGGACGGTAGTGCTGCAGGGAGGGCAGGCGGAGATGGGCATCGGCTCCGGAATCGTTTTTGATTCGGATCCGGCCGCGGAGTGGACGGAGTGCCTGTTGAAAGGAAGGTTTCTTACCCGGGCTGGCCGGGATTTTCAATTGATCGAGACCCTGCTCTGGCAGCCGGGTGCCGGCTACTGGCTCCTGGCTGAGCACCTGCAGCGGCTGACGGATTCCGCCGACTACTTCTTTTTCTCCTGTTCCAGACAGAAGATCGTTGCCGCCCTGGACGAGGCGGCAGGAAAGTGGGGCGTCCCAATGCGGGTACGGCTGCTCCTGGACCGGGACGGGGGCATGACTCTCAGCGCCACCCCCTGCAATGTCCGTCCGGTATCGGACCCGGATCTGGCCCCTGTCCATGACCCGCTGCCTGAGGTGGTTTTTTCCGAGTACCCCACTGACCGCGCAGATGATTATCTCTTTCACAAGACCACGCAACGCGACCTGTATCAGGCCGAACGGGAAAGGGCCCGGGCCCGTGGGTATTATGAGGTGCTGTTTGCCAACCAGGAGGGCGAGGCCACCGAGGGCAGCATCACCACCCTTTTTGTCCGGCGGGGTCAGCAGCTGCTGACCCCGCCGCTTGACTGCGGGCTCTTGCCCGGCACCTTCCGCAGTTACCTGCTTGCGCTGGGCAGGACGGTGGAGGGGGTCCTGAGCCGGGAGGAGGTCTGCGGCGCGGCGGAGGTTTTTGTTGGAAATTCCGTGCGCGGTCTGGTCCGGGTGCGGGTCATCCCCCGGCTATAGGACGCAAAAGAGGGGCAGGGGCGCTGCTAATTTTTTTTTGGATAAAGCACCTGGTCCACGGCAATGAGCAGTTCGACCCGTGTCACCGGTTTCTGCATATACCTGCTGATGCCGAGTTCTCTGGCGATTTCATTGTTGACGACTTCGCTGTAGCCGGAACAGAGGATAATCGGCTGGGCGGGGCGGATCGCCTTGATCTTGCGGACCAGCTGCTCCCCGGTCATATGGGGCATGGCCTGGTCGGTTATCACCAGGTCCCACTTGTCCGGTGTGCTGGAGAAGGCATCCCACGCATCCACTCCGTTCATAAAGGTATCGATCTGGTAGCCAGCCTGGGAGAGAAAGGTGAAGGAGAGCAGGCAGATGTTTTCTTCGTCATCGACAACCATAATCCGTTCGTTGCGGCCGCCCGGTGTCTCTTCCTCCTTTTGTTCTTCCTCAACCGCCTGGGGACTCTCAATGACCGGTAAATAAACGGTGAACGTTGTTCCGACTCCCGGCGTACTGGCCACGGTGATTCCGCCCAGGGAGCTTTTCACGATCCCGTGCACCACGGCCAGGCCGAGCCCGGTACCCCGGCCGGCCTCCTTGGTGGTGAAGTAGGGCTCAAAGATTTTGTGCAGGTCCTCCTCGTCAATTCCCGACCCGGTGTCGCTGACTACGAGCTGCACATAGTTGCCTGCGGGCATGGGCTGGCCATTGGCGCCGATTACTGCTGACTCCCCAAGGGAGGTGTCCCGCAGGGAGACGGTCAGCAGGCCTTCCCGTCCCTGCATTGCCTGAAAGGCGTTGGTGCAGAGGTTCATCACCAACTGGTGCGCCTGGCTGGGGTCGGCCATGATCAGGGCCTCCGAGGTAATGTCCTGGTTGATCTCGATAGAGGCGGGAATGGTCGAGCGCAGGAGCTTGAGGGTCTCCTTGACCAGGGGGGAAAACCGCAGGGGCTGCAGTTTGTACTCCTGCTTACGGCTGAGCGTCAGGATCTGCTCAACAAGGGCGCGCGCCCGCTCAGAGGCCCGGTGGATGTGCAGAAGATCGCTGGCAATTGGGGAGTTATTGCCGGCCTTCATCCTGGCCAGGTCTGTAAAGCCGAAGATCGCGGCCAGGATATTGTTGAAGTCATGGGCAATGCCTCCGGCCAGGACGCCGATTGACTCCAGGTGCTTGGCCCGCTGCAGTTCCTGCTCTGTCGCCAGCCTCTCCGTTATATCTTCGACGACCTCGATAAAGGATTGGACCCTCCCCGCTGCATCCACGACCGGAAAGGCCTTGATCCTGGCGGTAAAGCGGCTTCCGTCCGGGCGAACCTCTTCCCTGATAACTTCCTGGCTTTTGCCGCTTTGTAGCGTTTGGGCGCCGGGACAGTCGGAACAGAACATATCCTTTTTCGAAAATTCGCGGAAGCAGAGTGCCCCGATCAGATCTCTGCTGTTCTTGCCGAAAATCCTGCCCTGGGCGGCGTTGGCCATGAGGATCGTGTGCTCCCGGTCAATGAGAGCGACCCCCAGATCGATATGTTCCACCAGCGACCGGTAGAGGGATTCGCTTGCGGCCAGGGCCTGCTGCGCACGCCACTCGCTTTCGACATAGCCACGAAGATAAATGTAGCCGAAAACAGGGATGGCGGCGAGGTAGAGGGCCTGACGGATGGGTGTTAAAGAATAGGTATAGGCCTCGTGCAGGGTCAGGTCGGCAATCTTGAGGAACTGATACAGAAAGAAGAGAAAGAGGGCCGCGCAAACCGCGTTTTTCTGCCAGCCCTTGGCCTGCCGCAGGAGGATCAGGCAGGCAAAGGCCATCAGCACCGAGCCATTGAGGCGGAAAGCCCATTCGCACCAGGTCTGGGCGAACTCGCTTCCGGGGTTGGCGAGGATGAACCGGCCCCACCACCAGAAGGTAGCCAGATAGGCCAGGGCAACGGTGGCGACCCCGGCCCGCAGATACCGGCGCGATACGACCTCGTCCTTCAACAGATAGCCCATGAAGGCGGCGGCAATGATGACCATGGTGAAGTCATGCAGGGCGCGATTCAGCGGGGGGAGGACCACGAACAGGGCTTCGGCGGCCATGAAGTCGTAGCTGCGGAGACAGGTCACAACGAGCATGATGACTTCCCGGGCAAGGCCGAAGGCGAAGCCCCAGGCTAGAAGCCGCTCATGTGGCCGGTTACGTTGCTTCAGTCGCTGCCGGGCCAGGGCCAGCAGAGCCGCCCAGGCAATTCCGGCCAGGACAAATCTGACGATATTGTGCTCAGCCCCGCCGCGGCCGCCGGTGAACTGGGCGATCAGGTCCAGAGTGGTGGTGAGGAAGTCAGCCATGGCCGCCCCAAGGGGCTATTCCTTCTTCTGAAGGAACCCTTTGATTTTTTCGTACAGGGACTCCGGGATGTCCTCTCCGAAGATAAAAGCATCTGCCTCCTCTCCGGTGATCTGCTCCTTGATCTCCTGGGGAAGGCTGCGGAGAAAGGCGACCCGCTGCGGGTCCGGCTTGCGCTTGGTGTCCGCCATGGCAACATCTCTTTGAATAATAACGTTCAGGTATCTTCCTGACGTGCTCTTACCGGGATTTTTCGGGAAAAGCAAGGTCAGAGTATGGCGGTAATCCGTAATTGTCGTGCCGCGCTGATTCAGGACAACGAAGGAAAGGAGCTGGAAAACCGTTTTCATTGCCCGCGCTTTCTGGTAACAATACCATTTTCATCCCCGTGAACGACAGGCGGAGCCATGCCCACGGAACACGAAACAGTGCTGCAGGAGATCCAGGAAGAACTGAACCGGCAGGAGCGGACCCGGTTGTCGCCGCTGGCTCTCTTCAGCAGCGAGGCTGTCCGGCGACTGCCCGAGGAGCGGCAGGGGCACCGGCAGGCCTTTGCCCAGGACGCGGACCGTATCCTGCATTCCAAGGCCTATACCCGCTATATTGACAAAACCCAGGTTTTTTCCCTGGTGGACAATGACCATATTACCCACCGGGTCCTGCACGTGCAGATGGTGTCGCGCATCGCCCGCACCATCGGCCGTTTCCTGGGCCTGAACGAAGACCTGATCGAGGCCATCGCCCTGGGCCATGACATCGGCCACCCGCCCTTCGGCCACGAGGGGGAGCGCATCCTGGCCAGGCTTTGCCGCCGCCATGGGCTTGATTCGTTTCAGCACAATCTGCAGAGCGTCCAGTTTTTGGACCGCTTTGAAAAAAAGGGAAGGGGGTGGAACCTGACCCTGCAGGTGCTGGACGGCATCATGTGTCACGACGGCGAGGTGCACAACCCTCGGCTGGCCCCGAAAAGGGGAAAAACCTTCGCCCAGTTCGATCGGGAGCTGCAAATGAAAAGCCGGGAGCCGATGACCCCGCTGATCCCCATGTCCCTGGAAGGCTGCGTGGTCAGGCTGGCGGACATCATCGCCTACCTGGGCCGGGACATAGAGGATGCCATCGAACTGGCCCTGATCAGCCGCGACGAGATCCCGGCCGGTTGCGGCCGGCGGCTCGGAACCAGCAACGGGACCATTGTCTATACCCTGGTCACCGATCTGGTCGCCCATTCGCGCCAGGTGCGGCAGGCCTTGAGTCCTGCCGACCGGGAGTTGGATTATGTCGGCTTCAGCCCGGAGGTGGCTCTCGCGATGCTGGAGATGAAGACCTTCAATTATGAACGGATCTATCGCAACCCTGCCTTTAAGCCGGATTTCGCGCGGATCCATGTCTGCTATGAGCAGCTGTTCGCCCATTACCTGCGGCAGCTGGAGCGGACTGCCGAGGAGGGAGACGGCCTGCTGGGGACCATGTCGCCTGAGTACCTGGAGATCCACCCGCCCGCCGCCATTGTCCGCGATTATCTCGCCGGCATGACCGATGATTACTTCCTGCGCCAGGCCAGGACCATCGGCTGCGACGTACCGGAGAGGACATGTTTGCCCGCCTGAAGATCCTGCTGCCCGGCGAGAGCACCCGCCTGATCCTTGTTGCCGCCGCGATCGGGATCATGGCCGGCGGGACGATCATCGTCTTCCGGGAGGCGGTGGAACTGGTGCACCAGCTGATCTTTGTCCGGGGCTCGGAGTTGCTGGGCATCGGGCAGGGCGGCTGGCACCGTCTGCTGCTGCCGCTCCTGCCGATGACCGGCGCGGTTTTGCTTATCCCCCTTTCGCTCATGTTCCCGGGTCTGGTCAACGGCTACGGCTTCACCAAGTTCCTGCGCCGGGTGAATCTGGAGAACGGGGTGATTCAGGGCCGCACTATCTTTATCAAGATCATCGCCACCGCCCTGACCATCGGCTCCGGCGGTTCCGCCGGGGTGGAGGGACCCATCGCCCAGATCGGCGGGGCGCTCGGTTCAAAGGTCGGCCAGGTCTCCCGGGTCTCGGGCAAGCGGATGAAGGTCTATATTGCGGCGGGCTGCGCCGGCGGCATTGCCGGCATTTTCAACGCGCCCATCGCCGGGATCTTTTTTGCCGCCGAAATAGTCCTTCTCGGCAGCTACGAGATTTCCTCCTTCGCCGCCCTGGTCATCGCCTCGGCCATGTCCACGGTCGTGTCCCGGGCCTATTACGGTGCGGTGCCGGCCTTTCCCATCCCTGACTATCATGTGGTCAATTTTTTTGTCGAGCTTCCCCTCTACACGCTGATGGCCCTGCTCATAGGTGTTCTGGCCGTGCTGCATACCAGGTTCTTTTACCTGGGCCGGGACTGGTTCAGGGCCCTTCGCCTTCCCGAGCAGCTCAAGCCCATCCTCGGCGCCTTCGTGGTGGGCTGCATCGGCATCTTTTTTCCCCAGGTCATGGGCAACGGCTACGACTTTATTGCCACAATCTTGTCCGGCGAGGGGCTGATCTGGGTCATGCTCTGCCTGATTGTGCTCAAATCGGCAGCCACGGTCATCACCCTGGGCTCGGGCGGCGCCGGCGGGATGTTCGCGCCCTCGCTTTTTATCGGCGGGGTGATCGGCGGGGCATTCGGCGGAGTCGTGCACCTGCTGCTGCCCGATTTGACGGCCAGGCCCGGCGCCTACGCCACGGTGGGCATCGGCGCCTTCCTCGCCGCTTCCACCCATGCGCCCATGACCGCAATCTTTCTCCTCTTCGAAATGACCGGCAACTATCTGATCATCATCCCGATCATGATCACCTCCATTCTCGGGACGATCACCGCCAAGGCCCTGGACGAGGATTCCATCGACACGGTGGATTTTACCCGGGAAGGGATCAATATCCACGAGGGCCGGGAAGTGGCAATCATGAAGTCCATCAAGGTGGGTAAGGCGATAACCGAAGAGGTGGACTTCATCAGCGAGAACGCCAATGTCAACCACCTGCTGCAGCTGTTCCGCCTGGCCAAGGACAGCTTCTATTTCCCGGTGGTCAACCAGAACGGGCGCATGGTGGGGGTGGTGTCCATGCAGGACGTGAAGAACATCCTGCACGACGAGGAGCAACGGGCCTGCTACCTGGTGGGCGGAATCTGCAGCCGCAACGTGATCATGCTCACCCCGGACGACAACCTCTACGATGCCATGCAGCTTTTTGACCTGAAAGGGATCGAGGAGATCCCGGTGGTGGAGAGCCTGGAGGACCCCTGGGTGCTGGGGATGCTCCGCCGGCGGGATGTGATCGCCGCCTACAACCACGAGGTACTGAAGCGGGGCATCAGCGAGAAGGAGGAAACCTTCCGGGTCCTCTGTTCGACCTCGTAGCTGCCGTTCGGCTTTCTGCCCTGGAAAGCCGGAAGACCTGGGCAACGATCGGAAGGGGGACGAAAACTTATTAGGTATCGGCGCCTTTTCATGTCCCCCATCAGGCCGCAGCCGAGGGCTGGTTTTCCCTTGTTCCGCGAAGAACGGATTTCTTCACGACCGGAGCAAGGGGAGGTGCCAAAGTTGGGGAGCAACAGGCTTGATTTTATGGTTAAAAAAAAAATATACAGGGACAAGATCAGATGATTCCGGGCCCGGCAGCCTCACCCCGAGGCTAAACCGTACTTTTTTATTCCTCTTGGAGGCAACAGGGAATGTGTATGGACAGGAGCGAGCGACGGCAAAAAAATCTGCGGGTTTTCCTCTTGCCGGCAGTGCTGTTTGTCTGCGTTTTAAGCATAACAGCAACTGCATACGGCGAGGAGGCACCAGGCATTCTGCACTGGACTTTTCCCGAGAGTCCCACAAGCTACAAAATGTACGGACCGATAGCCATCCCAAGCGACGGCTATTTGGGATATGTTGTCCATTATTCGGACCCGGACCCGGACGGGCCATCCTATATTACTATTGAAGTATTGTGGCCGTATGAGGAAAACAACTGCTATCTGGGGAATATTCCCTATGCAGAGGCCGTTCCCTTTGCGGGCCCATCGCTTGCCGCTGACCAGGTGTCGCCCCCCCCGGTGAATGGCGATCCGAGGTTTCCGAACGCCCTATTTCTTCCGGAAACAATCCGGAGGCAAGTGAACCTCGTTCCCGGAAAAATTTACAGCGACATGAAGACTCCGGTTCCTCCCGGTCAAATTTTTGTCTGGGTGTCAATGCCCAGCACCTCCCCCCAGATACCTCATCAGCTTACCGTATTCTGGGAGAAGGCCTATTCAGATGCAGACGTGGAGGTCAACCGGGTATTCGACAAGCCTCTTGATCTGGGAAGGATAACGGCGCCCTATGCAATCAACAGCCACATAGGATTCATATCCCCTCGGGGATACCAGATTGACGGTCAGTGGGCATGTGTTACCGACAATGACGACTTCTTCAAGTTTCAGGTGAGCAAAGACGGATACTATTATTTTTCTTACGAATCACTGAATGATAACTGGGGACCACGAAAAGATACGTCAATATATTACTGTATGCCGGCTGCGGGAATACAAGAAGAAGATGAATACGGGAATAGATATCTCGTGAACAGATGGTGGCTCACCGAAAAAAATATTGTTGGCCCCTATTATCTCTCGGCAGGAAAGACATACTACATTGATTTGCAGAGAGAATTCTATAGTCCAGCTGACGCTCTCTACGAGTGTAATGCAAGCCTGTTGTTTAATATTCAATATGGTGGATATACGGAATATTTATTTAAAGAATTTAAGATAGAAACATTTTTTACAAAAAACTACGGTGTTTCAGGGAATATGCTCTTTCTTGCTGCTTCAGTCAATAACTTCGGAACTATTGATGGCAGTCCAAACGTGAAGATCAATATTAAAGATCAACATGGGAATATGCAGTATACTCATGAAAAGCTGGTAAAAATCTATCGCTCCAGGTCTGTAGACGACCCAACAGCGATAAGTTTTGCATGGGATATACCAAAGAACTACGACAGCGTGGGCAGGCACACTGCCGAGATCAGCATTACCGAAAATTCAGAGATAAAACTTCATCATTCAATTGATTTTTGGGTGTATAAAAACATTCCTTCGGTAACAGCGATCATCGATTTGCTCCTGTTAACACCGGAGTTGCATCCAAAGTCGGAATGATCGGCTAACGGCTGTCCACCTCCATGGATTTTGCTGAAGAATCGCGGTCTTTTATTTCCCCTCCCTGGACAGCGGCCGATACACACCCGGATAGTGTTTTTTCAGGCAGTCCGGACAGACACTGTGGCTTATGTCCGCTTCGGTTCGGAATGGATGTTGATGTAGGTTTCAATCTCTTCCCAGTCGCCCTGGTCGTTTCTGATTTTTTTGCAGAAGGAGCAGAGCGGCAGGATGCCCAGCAAGGTCTTGATTTCGTGCAGGGCGTGGGTCAGCTCGCTGTTGGAGGCAAGCAACTCTTCGGTGCGTGCGGCCACCTTGTGTTCGAGATTCTTCCGCTGCAGGTCCAGTTCGTTGCCCGCCCGGTTGCCAGCTTTAAGGCCCTGCTCAGGGACAGGGACAGGACGGAGAGGAGAAGGATGACAAGCCCGGCCTCACAGGATTACTATCCGCCAGGGGTTTCATATTGACGGTTAATATTAAACCTCTATCTCCCGTAGTCAGAACTCCATCCTTTTCCCCCGAGCGCGCAGCCGGAACAGCCACACTATAAGCGCTTTCAGTGACTGTTCCCGCCCGATGCCGGCGGGGCTGGAGACAGAGCCCTTTCCCCGCCAAGCTCGATTCTGCCAGTTTTTTTTCAATTCAGCTCGTAATCTTGTTTGCCAGCCGAAAAATTCTGTTTTGTCCTTGCCGATGCAAAGATCATGCTTACTTTTAATAAAGATAATAATTATCTTTATCAGTGCATAGAGGAGCTGATCTATCCTTCTTTCACCGAACTCAACGGCTCGCTTCAAGGGAAAAATTAGTCGGCATGACGATCGTGAATGGTTCTGCGGGGTGACACTTTGAAACATATTTTTTTCTTGGCCTGGATTGCTGCGGCCTCCGTTTCCTCTTCCTTCGCTCATGCCTCACCACCTGAAAACGCGAATCCGCAATTTCTGGGAGCAGTCTACAATCTTCTGCTTTCTGCCCACCGGCCACCGACGGTACCTGGCGGCTCGCATGCCGATCTGCGGTACTCCGAATATCCGCAGAACTGTCTCGGCTGTCATGCGGTGCAGGCCAATGAAATGTTCGGCTCGACCCACTACCAATGGTTGGGCAGTGCGCCTGATATGGTGAACGGTCCGCAGGTGCTCCAGGGCAAACTGACCAATGCCGTCAACAGCTACTGTATCAATATCGAAGGAAATTGGCCGGTGTGCGGTTCCTGCCATGCCGGCCGCGGCAAACGGCCTGATGATCCGGCTGCCGGCCTTGAAAACATTGACTGCCTGGTCTGCCACAGCGAGGAATATGCCGCCGCCAGAATACGCCTGCAGGACGGGTCCCTGGGCGTTGAGAATCCTCAGGACTCCATGGTGCGCAATATCAAGGCCCCGACCAGGGCCAACTGTTTGAAATGCCATGCCACGGCAGGCGGCGGCGACGGGGTGAAGCGGGGCGACCTTTCCCTGGCCGTCGTCACCAACAGCGATCCTCATTTCGATGTGCACATGAACACCTCCGGCAGCAATCTGGCCTGTCAAGCGTGTCATGCCTTCGTCGGCCACCGGGTCATCGGCAAGGGCTCGGACCTGCGGGCCACGGACGACTTTGCGCGGGGGTCGGAGATTCAATGCGTCAGCTGCCACGAGGGCAAGGATGGCGTCGGCGGCCACGCAGAAGCGCCCATTGGCAGACACGTGGCCCGGGTGGCCTGCCAGAGTTGCCACATTCCAAGCTATGCCAAGGTGGCAACGGAAACGTACCGCGACTGGCGCAGGCATCATGACGGCAGCCCGGCCGATGGGGTTTCCGGGCCTGGGCACCCCTTCACCGACAAAGAGGCCAACCTCGTCCCCGAGTACCGGTTCTGGAACCGGCTAAGCGACAACTCTCTCCTCGGCGATGATGCCGGCAGAACCTATGATCCGGCAAAAAACACCTATCCGACCTCCCGGCCCCTCGGCAGCAACCAGGAGGGCAAGCTGTTTCCCTTCAAATATAAAATCGCTACCCAGCCGAAAACCGTCGCCGACGATCGGCTCATTGCCCTGGATACCTTTGAATACCTGAATGGGTCAGGCAATGTCGCGATCGCCATCGGAAAGGGTTTGCAGAACATGGGATATGCGGACACGGAACCCTATGAATGGATTGAAACCGATACGTACCAGATGCTCAATCATGGGGTGGCGCCCGCTTCCGAAGCACTCAGCTGCGGCAGCTGCCATGACAACCTGGGCCGGATGGACCTGCAGGGAGAGTTGGGGTACGGGCTGAAAGGGAGTACCGCTACGGTCTGCACCCAGTGTCATGATCCGGAGTCCAGCAACGATTTTCTCAAGATCCATGACAAGCACGTCAAGTCCAAAAAATATGACTGCTCCTGGTGCCATACGTTTTCGCGGCAGGAACGCGGTTTGACCATGCCGTGACAATGCATTACCCGCAGAGGGGCTCTGGTGCTTCTGGAAACGGGCGCTTGCTGCTGTGGCGGAAAAGGATCTGTTGCTGGAAATAAGCAAAAGCCGGAGGCTTGGCCGGTCTACTCCTTCCAGTCTCTTGCGCGCGCCTGGTGGACTTCCGGGTAATGTTTCTTCAGGCATTCCGGGCATACGCTGTGGCTTATGTCCGCTTCGGAATGGATGTTGATGTAGGTTTCAATCTCTTCCCAGTCGCCTTGGTCGTTTCTGATTTTTTTGCAGAAAGAGCAGAGCGGCAGGATGCCCCTCAATGTTTTGACTTCATCCAGGGTGTATTGCAACTCGGTGTTGGCTGTCACCAACTCCTCGGTACGCGCGGCCACCATTTTTTTGAGATTTTTTCGCTCCAGGTCCAGTTCATGAACTGCTGTATTCCGAAGTTTGAGTGCCCTGATCAAGAAAAGGGAAAGTATCGAGAGGACAATGAAGACAACGCCTGTGCTCACGATCTGCCAAAGATAATGCTGCAGGATGTCTGGCGGACGATTCAGAACGATCGCTTCAGCAGGCAGTTCTGTTCCAGTCAATTCCCAGCGGAGCAAAGCGTTCCAGTCGTAGACATGGCGCAGGGGGGAGAATTCCGCCACCTCCTCTCCTCTGCTGATGGAAAGGAAGGATTTGCCCAGGTGATAGCCGATCATTTCTACGCTCAGGACATATCCCCCGACAACGCCACTGCCCATCAAGCTCTCCCAATAGGAATAAATTGGGACCGCGGAGCGGGAGGCAAGGTGCTGGACAACGTCGTAGGGCGTCATGTTTACCCCCTTGCCGTCGGAAAACATGAGCAGATAAAACGCCACCGTGTCCTTTGCCGGAATCCTTTCCAGTGTTTCGGCAACCTGCTCCATGGGCTGGTCGAGCAGGTATTCAACCTGGATCAGCGAGTGCTCTGTATCCGCTAACGAATTCTGAAAACGCGTTATTCGCTCCTGGGCAACTTTGTCCCTGGTTGTACCAATAACAAAGATTTTTTTGGGGCTTTCCAGCCGTACTACTTCCTGGAGGGATTTCCGGTAATCATCCTGGATAACGATCTCTGTCTCCTTGCCGGGATCCGCAAGGCCGTTGTCTCCCCCTTCAGTGGGGCCCTCGACATAGACCCGATGGGCATTCGCAAAAAGGGAGGTGTTCTCATGCAATAAGTTACAGGCGGCATCGGCCCAGCCCACCACCAGATCAAATTCGATGCCTTCATATTTTTTCTGCAAGAAGCCGGGAAAAATCGCGTTGATATTTTTTTCATTGAGGCGGGGAATATCCATGAATTCAAAATAAAGATTATTCCTGCCCTTGCTGAATTCAAGCGATCTGTCCAGGCCTGATTCAAATTCGGCCTGCGCGGGGATATTTTTTGAAAAAGAGGAGATAAAGAGGATGTCGAGCTTATTGCTTGCCTCCAGGGCAAGAGCCTGCGGCGGCGCTGGTTTGCACAATCCCTGCAGGAGAAGAAGGATTGCCGTCAGGAGACAGAGGGAAGGAAATTTTGAGGGCATGTGCTTCCTGAAAGCTGTTGCTTCTCTTTTGGTTTGACCGGCTTTGTTGTGTGCCTGCCGGAAGGCTTGGTAAAGGTGATCGGCAGTTCAATGATGACGGTAACGCCGGTATGTTCTTCGCTGACTATTTGAATATCGCCGCCGTGATCGGAGATTATCTGGCGGCACAGGGTCAGGCCGAGGCCCATTTTCCCCGGTTTTGAAGAAGAAAACGGCTGAAACGCCTTGGTCGTTGTCAGCTCGTTGAAACCGCCGCCGGTGTCGCTCAGCTCGATATGGATGTCATCCCAGCAGAGCATCGCCTTGATTTTTATGGTTCCCCCGGTTTCGGCCATCTGGTCAAGGCTGTTTTCGATGATATGCCAGAAGGCCTGGCGCATGAGCGAAGGGTCGATGTACATTGTCGGCAGGTCTTTCTCGATTGACGTCTCCACAACAATGCCCAGCAGCCGCGACTCGGCCGCGACCCTTTTGCACCACTCTTCGAGAAAGCCGGTCATCTCGGTCAGGGAAAAGTGGGGCTGCAGGGGGCGGACAACGTCGCAGATATCGGAAATGACCTCCTCGGCATGCTGGACATGCCTGCTGACATGGAGCAGCCTTTTCCTGACGCCATGGTGCAGATCGACCCTGGTCATTATTCTCCTGACCAGCCCGCCGATGATCATCAGGGGGTTTCTGAGTTCATGCGTCAGGCGGTAGGCTATTTCCCCCACGGCAGCCATAGTGTCGAGGTCTGACACCTTTTTTTCCAGATGGATTTTTTCCTCCTGGATCGCGATTATTTCCCAGAGGAAGAGTGCGCCGACGTGGTCAAGAACCTTGATGGTGTCCAGTTTATTTCGCAGGATATCGTTTAAGACCTCATCAATACCGGTCAGTTCGATAATGAGGTTCAGGTCCTTTTTCTGAAGAAGCGGTTTGTAATCGGAGCTGGTCGGGATGTTGAGCCTTTTGGCGTAGGTTCTGCCGATGGCCTCTGGATTGGGGTCCACAACGGCGATGATTTGCGGCTCAATGTGGGCCGGCGGATATGTCTTGAGCAGGTTGAGTATGTCATAGCATCCCTTGCCGCCGCCGACAAAGGCCACCTTGATGATTTGTTTGTCCATGTATGCCTCTGGATTGATGAGAATTGTCGAGGGACTTGCGGGCCCTTTTTTTATTATACGTTGAAATGAAGAAAGATAAAAGTGGGAGGAAATTTTTCCCGGGGAAGAAGGGAAGCAAGCAGGCAATTTTGGAGGAGTTGCTCCCTCCAAGGAGATGGCGAAAACCGAGTCCTCCTCTGGTTTATTTTTGCCACCGTTGCCCGGAACATTGCGTCAACCAGCCGAAGACGGGATCCCCTTTCGGCAAAGGAAGTGATCACTTCTTCACCAGGCTTCATTCCTGTGCTAGAATCATTGCACACCTACCAGAAATCAGTGAGGAGGGGAGAACATGAGGATGCGGAAAATTGGCACGACAGGTATTGAGGCATCGGTTGTGGCGCTCGGCGCCTGGGCGATCGGCGGCGGACCATGGTGGGGCGCAGTGGATGACCGGCAATCGATCAGCGCGATCCACGCTGCCCTGGACGCGGGAGTCAATCTCATCGACACTGCCCCGGTCTACGGCTGGGGACGAAGCGAACAGGTGGTCGGCAAGGCGATCCAGGGGAGGCGGGACAAGATCGTCCTGGCAACCAAGTGCGGCCTCTGGTGGCATGATGCGCGCGGGCCGCTCTTTTTTGAACTGGAAGGGTACTCGGTCAGGCGCTATCTCAGCCCCGATGCCATCAGAAAGGAGGTTGAAGACAGCCTGCAGCGACTGGGAACCGATTATATCGATCTCTACCAGACCCATTGGCAGTCGCCGGAGCCGGCAAGCGATCCCATCGCCGACACTATGGCCTGTCTTTTGAAGCTCAAGGAGCAGGGAAAGATCAGGGCCATCGGCGCCTCCAACGTCAATGTCTCTCAGATCAGGGAGTACCAGGCCGTCGGGTTGCTCGATGCCATCCAGCCCCGCTACAGCATGCTGGATAGGGCCATTGAAGAGGAACTGCTGCCCTACTGCGTGGAACAGAATATCAGCTCGCTTGTGTACTCACCCCTTGAACAGGGACTCCTGACCGGGGCCATCGGCATGGACCGAACCTTTTCCCCCGGCGAATACCGGAACAATATTCCCTGGTTTGCGCCGGTCAACCGGCGGAAGGTGCTTGCCATGCTGGCCGGCTGGCGTCCATTGACGGAAAAATACCGTTGCGACCTCGCCCAGCTGGTCATTGCCTGGACGGTGGCGCAGCCGGGGGTCACCTTTGCCCTGTGCGGTGCCAGAAAGCCAGAGCACAGCAGGAGGAATGCGGCGGGCGGGACCCTTGTGTTGGCTGCGGAGGACATCACAACCATGCGGCGCGAGGTGGAGGCGCTTGGTGAGCCGCTTTGACAAGGGAACGGAACCTATGCAAGGGAGAAGTGTGTTACAGGTTCAGTTCAGGATGATATTCTGAAATTTTTGAATACATAAATATGCCCAAGAAGCGCATTTCGTGAGCTGAAAACGAAAAAAAGGTCAAACGACAACCGGGGTCTTGGCCGGCCTTGTCCGGCCGCACCAAAACCCCGGTTTTTTTGGGGGTGAAATATAATCAGCCCTTTACCCGCTTGATTGTTCCGTTGCTGAGCATCTGCTGAAATTGGGAGAGAAGCGCTTTTTCTTCATTGTCAAGATGACCGTCTTCATGCGCTGCATCCATGATGCTTTGATACTCCTGCGGGGTGATTTCGAGGTCATGGAGAGCATGGTTGATCAGTTCTTTGAGGTTTGCAGCTGACTTGCTCGGCGTTTTCATCAATTTGTCTCCTTAATTGAGAGTGAGTGAGATGGGACGAAAAATTGGGGCCACGAGCCCGTGGGAATTCCTCCCCGGACAGGCTGGCGGGTATTTGCCGCATCTACGCCCCGATAATCTCCAGCCAGTTCATGCGCAAGGGGCGAAACTGATAAAAAAATACCACAGAAAATGCTCTGATGCAAGAGTTGAAACCCTTTCAGGGAAGCACTTCCTTTAGGCGCAACCCAGGCCTGAAGCGGGAAAAGAAAAGCATCTTGCATTCGTTCTACCATTCAACCATCACTTCCCGCCCGGTTTCCCTGGTGGAGTAGCCGCCCATCTGTTCCACTCTCTGCTTGAACGCGGCAGTGTTGATAATCTCCAGCAGCCGCTTGATGCCCGGCAAGGCGAGAAATTCCCGGGGGATGAGCAGGTCGTAGCGCTCCTCGGTGACCGGAATGAAATCCAGCTGCAGTGCCCGGGCCGATGCCATGATGCCAAGGCCGGCATCCGCCTTGCCGGAGAGCACCGCCACCGCCACGGACATGTGGGTGTACTCCTCATTATCGTAGCCGCGGATCGAATCAGGGTCCATCCCGGCCCGGTTCAGCTCAAAGTCGAGGAGCACCCTGGTGCCCGAGCCCGCCTGCCGGTTGATAAAGGTGATCTCCTCGCGCGCCAGGTCCTGCACTCCGAGGATAGCCTTGGGATTTCCGGCCGGGACCATGAAGCCCTGCTCGCGATAGACCAGGGTGATCAGGGCCACGTCCCGTCCTGCCAGGTACTGCCGGAGATATGAGGTGTTGTAGGTGCCGGAGGCGGGGTCCAGAAGGTGAGAGCCGGCGATGTGGGTCATGCCGTCGCGGATGGCCATGATCCCCCCCATGGAGCCCACGTGGGTTGAGGCCATGGGAAAGGCCTGATCGCCCTGTTTCAGGAAGTCGTGGATCAGGTCCAGGCACAGGTCGTGGCTGCCGGTGCAGAGGATGGTCCGGCCGATCTGGTCCAGCGGGCGCAGCAGCTCCAGCTCCACCATATCCCCCTTAGCCTGCCCCTCGGAGGAGGCAGGAATACGCAGGATGGTGTTTGCCCGGGTGACGGTGGTGATGGCCCCGGCCCCTTTTTTCAGCGGCACGCAGACATACTGGCCGCCTATCCGGCCGGTGATCATTCGCCGGAACTCCTCGATCCCCCCGGCGGACGGCAGGCTCTTGCCCAGCACCGCGCTGATTTTGCCGGGTTCTTCCTGCTCCATGCCCTGCATCCGCGCAAGCAACGGCTGGATGAACTGCTCGCAGGAGATCAGGGCGGAGACGGGGTAGCCGGGATTGCCGACCACCGGCTTGCCGGCAATGACGCCGAGGATAGTCGGCTTGCCCGGCATGATCGTCACCCCGTGCACCAGGACCTCGCCCAGTTCCTCGATGATCCGGACGGTGTAGTCGGCGGTGCCGGAAGAGGAGCCGGCGTTGATCACCAGCATATCCGCATCGGAGTCGGCGGCGGCCAGCAGGTGCTGCTTGATGGTCTCGTAGTCGTCGGCAATGATGGGGGCAACGGTGGGCGCACCGCCGGCCCGGGCGACGAGCGCCACCAGGACGCCGCTGTTGGCTTCGATGATCGCGCCGGGGGCGGGTGGCTTGGTCAGGTCGTCGTCGGCCACCAGTTCGCTGCCGGTGGGAAAGATCACTACCCTGGGTCTTTTTCGTACCCATACCCGCGGACAGCCGGCGGTGAGCAGGGCGCCGATATCAGCGGGCCGCAGTTGATGATGGGTTGGAAAGAGCTGTTCGGTGGCCACGATATCCTCGCCCACTTTGCGCACGTTCTGCCAGGGATGGATAGGCGCGCGCAGGGCCGCCTCCTGGTCGTCACCCCGCAGCAGGACATGCTCGATCATCACCACCGCGTCCATGCCTTCGGGCAGGGGATGGCCTGTGTTTACCGGCACCGCCTGTCTTGTGTCCAGGCGCAGGGTGCGCGGCTGGTCGTCCGAGGCTCCGAAGGTGTCGCTGGCCCTGACCGCCAGTCCGTCCATGGCCGCCGCATGGTAGGAAGGAGAGGAAAAACGGGCCACTACCGGGCGAGAGGTCACCCGGCCGTCCGCCTCCCGGCTGCTGATTTCCTCCTCGCCGGTGCGAAAGCTGGAGAAACGGTCCAGAAGCAATCTTCTGGCCTCAGCCAGGGAACGCATTTTGAGATAAATTTTTCGTTTCATGGATGCTGTCCTCGCGCAAGAGGGTCAGGGGTGATGGTCAAGCAAAGAGAAAAAAGAAACAGGGCGCATCCTGATGAAGGAGGCGTGCATGAGAATGCCATTATTAAGTATGCGGGATGCCGTCACAGGGCTGTCAGAGAGATGTTGCGACCCCATCATGGAAAGAGCAGGACCTCCGCCTCCTCGCCTTGGTCCAGGCCCTCGGTGTCCCGGTGGATGACCAGGAGGCCGTCTGAGCGAACCAGGGGATTGAGGAGCCCTGATTTGCCGTAGACGGGGGTGGCGATGATCCGGCGATGGATGTTCCCCTGGTGCAGGGCGACGCGCACATAATCCTCGCGTCCGATGACCGAGGGGATCTGTTCACTGGCAACGGCGATGATCCGCCGCAGACCCGGAATGGCTGTGGTGCCGGCAAGCCTGCTCAGAAGGGGACGGACCAGGAGATGAAAGACCACGATGGCCGAGCCCACATGGCCCGGCAGTCCGAAAAAAGCGACGTTTTCCCGGCGCGCGAGAATGGTTGGCTTGCCGGGACGGATCGAAACCCCGTGTGCCAGGACTTCGGTCTGTTCCAGTCGCTTGAAAACCTCCAGAGTAAAATCCCGGCGTCCCACCGAACTGCCGCCGGACAGGAGAACCACGTCCGCCGGCAGGGCAAGGGCCCGCCTGCACCCTTTGGTCAATTCTTCCACGCTGTCGGAAGTAATGCCGAGTGCGAGGGGCTCCCCACCGCACTCCTCGACCAGGGCCGCCAGGGTGGTGGAGTTGATGTCGCGGATCTTCCCTGGTGCCGGCTTCTGGTCAGGGGGCACCAGTTCGTCGCCGGTGCTGATGATCGCCACCCTCGGGCGTCGGTGGACCGTGGCCCTGGTGATGCCGATACCGGCCAGCACGCCCAGGTCCTGCGGCCGCAACTTGTGCCCGCGGCGGAGGACAACCGCGCCCAGCTCATAGTCCTCGCCCCGGCGGATGACATTGTCGCCGGGGGCCACCGGTCGCTGAATCTCCACGGTCAGATCATCCAGACGGTGGGTGAATTCCACCATCACCACGCTGTCCGCAAGCACAGGCAGGGCCCCGCCGGTCCAGATCGCCGCGGTCTGGCCGGGTTGCAGTGCAAGCTCCGAGGCGGGGGAGCCCATGGCGATCTCGCCGGCTATGGTCAGCAGGGCGGGTTCCGAATCGCTGCAGCCGAAGGTATCCCTTGCCCGTACCGCAAATCCGTCCATGGTGGCCCGGGCAAATGGCGGCAGCGGTTCCGGAACGGTGATGTCGCCGGCCAGCACCCTGCCGAGACCCCTGACCAGGGGAAGCTGTTCCGCGGCAAGTGGCTGGAAGCGCTCCAGCAGACCGAGAAAATCGGCAGTGCTGATGAGTTGAAAAAAACCTTGCATGCTTATTGCTCCCGGACCAGGTTCAGTGGATCGTCTCATCGACCACGCCGAGGACCTTGGCGATGATCCTTTTTTTGTCCTCATCCGCCGGCTCGGGTTGCGTCCAGCTGATGAACTGTTCCGTCATCCGATGGAAGGCGCCGTTGTCCTTTTTGCACAGGTCGCAGATGGATTCGGCGCGGTCCCGGTACATGATGATTTTGCTGGCCGGCTCGCCGTTTTTGTCCACGGCGGCCATCTTCCTGCAGCCGCAATCGAGGCGGATGACCGCTACGCCGACGGCTTCCGGACTGCCTTCAACAATCCCTGCGATCATCGCCTGCTCCCCTTTTTCCGGGGTCCATTTTGATTTCTTGGCCATGGCTCTTCAGCAGCAACTGAGTAATGTGAATGGATGGCAACAATTCGGCGGCGGGGGTGGGTGCACTGTCATGCCCCCCGCAGCCCCGCAGGGTCGAAGTTGTCCAACCCGTTGCGGAACCGCCGGTCTAAGTATCTCTATCTATTCTTATTGTGCGATAATGGTCAATATAATTCTGCGCGCCCGGCAAGCTTGCCTGATCCGGAGGGGATGTCTTGCTGACTTGAAGGCCGCGCCCTTTGCTTTGCCCAACCGACAGAATTCTCTGCTTCTCATTTCCGGAGTGGGCTGTAAAATTTTCATAAATAATTTCAATATAATAACTGGTCACTTTACGCGGCTTGGGCAACCGCTCTTTTAGCTTGACAAAAAGAACCTCCTCCGATATGAGAGAGCATTGTCGTTACGCGACATTCCCGATAGATGCGTTTATACGGATAGAGGATACATACCCTTTGCTGTTTTATTCATTGAGGAGACTTGAGCCATGTGGGAGATCGTTGTTGATAAGGATAAATGTGTTGGTGATGAGGAGTGCGTAAGCGCGTGCCCGGCGCAGGTATATGAAATGGTAGATGGCAAGGCCGAGCCTGTCGAGCCGGATGAGTGCCTGGGCTGTGAAACCTGTGTCGAGGTTTGCCCTGAGGGAGCCATCACGGTTACCGAAGTCTGATTTCAGCAAGATCAGACCGTTATGGCTAAGCCCATCTCCTTGCGGGGATGGGCTTATGTCGTTTTAAGGGGGAAATTGATGGTGTCCAGACAGGGCTTGTCCCGTTTGAAGCCGGGGGTGAATAGGCGGGTCCACCTCTTTGCCGCCCCGCTTTTATGGACGCTGGTTGGGGTATTTCTGCTGGTCCGGGGCTGGAGCTGGATCGGCCCGGGAAAGGGGTGGTTGGTCCTGCTGACCTTGGGGCTCGGCATCGCGAAGTCATTGTTGATTCTTGACAAGGCCGCCCGCCGTGTCCTTTCCAGGATAGTCAAACTGCGCGACGGCTCCTGCCTTGGTGCTGTCTATTCCTGGAAGACATGGCTGCTGGTGGTCCTGATGATGGGTAGCGGGATGCTGCTGCGCAGATATTGCACCCCTGGCGTGGTGATCGGGATGCTCTACGCGACGGTGGGCTGGGCCCTGCTTCTCTCCAGTCGTTTGGGTTGGCTGGAATGGTTCAGATGGAAGAAACAAAATGTTGACAGGGGATCATGGTTCCCTCGCTGAACAGGATCGAGATCAGCAGGTCAGCCCTGCGGCATAATTTCAGGATCTGTCGGGAGAAGGCCGGCCGGGCCTGGATCATGCCCATGGTGAAGGCCGACGCCTATGGCCACGGCATGGTGGAGTGCGCGCGTCTCTTTGCCGGGGAAGGGGCCGCCGCCTTCGGGGTGGCCGAGGCCCGCGAGGGGGTGCTCCTCCGCCAGGCCGGGATCGAACTCCCGCTGTATGTGCTGGTGGGGATGGTGCCCGAAATCATTCCCGCTGTATTGCAGTACCGGTTGACCCCGGTGGTTGTGGACGACGGGATTCTGGCGGATCTTTCCCGGCAGGCAGTGGCGGCGGGCCTGGAAGTCGGCCTGCATATCAAGGTCGACGCGGGCATGGGCCGGCAGGGTTGCCTGCCCGGCGAGCTTCCAGGACTGGTGCGGCAGGTGGGGGCGCTGCCGGGCCTGAGGCTGGAGGGGATCCTTGCCCATTTTCCCATGGCGGATGAGGTGGCCTCTGAAAACACCCTGAATGTTTTTAACCGGTTCACCGGGGCGATTGTTGGGCTTGCCCACGAGCTGCCGTCGGGCTGTCGCCTGCACATCGCCAACTCAGGAGGGCTGTTCCATTGCAGCCGGACCAGCCTTGATATGGCCAGACTGGGCATTGCCCTGTACGGCTGTTATCCCGAAGGAGAGCCGCACCTGTTCACGGACGGCGATACCCTCCTGCCGGCGATGCGCTTCAGCACCCGGGTGATCCAGGTCAGAACGGTGCCGGCCGGCACCGGCCTCGGCTACGGCCAGACCTGCACCACGATCCGGACCACCCGCCTGGCGGTTTTACCGGTGGGCTACGAGGACGGATACCTGCGCAAGCTTTCCAACCGGGCGGCGGTGCTGGTCCAGGGCCGGCGCGCCCCGGTGGTCGGTCGGGTCTCCATGAACCTCACCCTGGCCGATGTGACCGATATCGAGGGTGAGGTGAGGCAGGGCGACGAGGTGGTGCTCCTGGGGCGCCAGGGCGAGGGGATGATCGGCGCCGACGAGGTCGCCGCCTGGATGGAGACCATCAGCTACGAGGTATTGTGCCTGTTCGGCAATCTGAATGACCGTTTTTATGTTGATTAACCGGCAGGTACTGCAAAACCGCCGACAAGGCAAGGACCTGCCATAACCTGACAAATATTGCCATGATCAAATCTCAGCTCAAAAAACGGGTCGATGCCTGCTTTGCCCGGGGCGTTCAGGAGGGGGTGTGGACCACGGCCGCTGCGGACAAGCTCACCGTTGAAGTGCCCAAGCATGGAGGCCAGGGGGATTTTTCCACCAACCTGGCCATGGTGGTTGCCGGTCTTGAGAAGCGAAAGCCCCGGGAGATCGCCACCCTGTTCGCGTCAATGTTTGCCATGGAGACCGACCTGGTGGAGCGCGTCGAGGTCGCCGGGCCGGGCTTTGTCAATTTTTTCCTGCAGGAACGGCTGTGGAGTTCGGTGCTGGCCCCGATCTACACGGAGGACGATCGCTTCGGCCTCACCGATGTCGGCAAGGGGCTCAAGGTCATGGTGGAGTTTGTCAGCGCCAATCCCACCGGCCCCTTAAGCATCGGCCACGGGCGCAATGCCATCCTTGGGGACGCCATCGCCCGCATGCTGGAGGCGGTGAACTATGAGGTGACCAGGGAATATTATTTCAACGACGCCGGCCGCCAGATGCGGGTGCTCGGCGCATCGACCAAGGCGCGCTACCGGGAGCTGCTGGGACTGGCAAACGAGTTCCCCGAGGACGGTTACCAGGGCGACTATATCTATGACATCGCCCGAATGATCATCGACGAGGCAGCCGACAGTCTCAAGGATGCCGATGTGCTGGTCTTCAAGGACCGGGCCCAGGCGGCGATCTTTGCGGATATCAACAACACCCTCACCAATATCGATGTCCGGTTTGACACCTATTTCAACGAGCACACCCTCTATGAAAAGGGGCTGGTTGACCAGGTGGTGGCGGATCTTAGGGATATGGGGTTGGTCTACGAAAAGGACGGGGCGACCTGGTTCAGGTCCACCGAGTTCGGCCAGGACCAGGACCGGGTCATCATCAAGTCCACCGGCGAGCCCACCTACCGCCTGCCGGACATGGCTTATCACCGGGAAAAATTCCGGCGGGGCTTCAAATGGATGGTCAACGTCTTCGGCGCTGACCATATCGCCACCGTGCCGGATGTCCTCGCGGGGGTCCGGGCCCTTGGCTATGACGACCGCAAGATCAAGGTGGTGCTCCACCAGTTCGTCACCCTGCTCCGGGACGGCAAGCAGGTGAAGATGTCCACCCGCAAGGCGACCTTCATCACCGTGGATGAGCTGCTGGCCGAAGTGGGGGCCGACGTGCTCCGCTTTTTTTACCTGATGCGCAAGTCGGACAGCCAGCTGGAGTTTGACCTCGACCTGGCCAAGAAACAGAGCCAGGAGAATCCGGTCTACTACGTGCAGTACGCCCACGCCCGGCTCTGCTCCATTGAACGCCAGGCCCGCGAGCAGGGCGTTGCGTTGCCGGGGCCGGCGGCGGCAGCCCTTGAACTGCTGCGGGAGCAGGAGGAGTATGCCCTGCTCAAAATGCTTGCCGACTATCCCTCACTGGTTGCCGGCGCAGCCGTGGATCTTGCCCCGCACCGGGTCATTTTCTACCTGATGAACCTGGCTGGCCAGTTCCACAGCTACTACAACAAGCACAAGGTCATCGGCGATGACCAGGCTCTGTCCGGCGCGCGCCTCTTCCTCTGCGGCGGCCTGCGCCGGGTGCTGCGCAACGGTCTGCACCTGCTGGGGTTGAGCGCCCCGGAGACGATGTAAGGTTGGTGAGGACGACGCATGGCCGCCAAGCGCAAAAAAGGTTCTTCGGGAAAGACCTTTCGATTTCAGCTCAGCCTGGGCGGCATTATCGGCATTGCCATCGTCAGCTTCTGCCTTTTCCTCTGGATGTTCCTGCTCGGGGTCTGGGCCGGGCAGACCATCCTGCTGCCCAGCGCCAGGCCGGCAGTCAGCGACCGGGCGGACCAGGACAAGGGACAGGAAAAGCCTTTTGTCTCCAGGAACAATACCAGGAAAGCCGCAACGGCAGAGAAGAAGTGACTGTCCCGTGCGGGAGGGCCTCGATATCCTGGTCCGCCGGCAACGGATGCCGATTGCGTTGGTCCTGAGATGCCTCCTTGACCAGGACGCGGCGAGGGATTAATATACTTAGTTTATGGCAGTAGATACGGAAATACAGAAGAGGATCCGTCCCGCCCGGATGGGCGATATCAGGGAAATCCATGCCCTCCTCCAGCACTTTGCCCGCAAGGGCCTGCTGCTGGGCCGCGCCATCAGTTCACTCTACGATCATCTGCGGGATTTTGTCGTGTATGAGGAAGGGGGAGTGCAGGGGGTCTGTTCCCTGCACATCTGCTGGGAAAACCTTGCTGAGATCCGGTCTCTGGCGGTGGCTGAGGAATACCAGGGCCGGGGCATCGGCGAGGCCCTGGTCCGGGTCTGCCTTGAGGAGGCCCGGCTTCTGCAAATCGGCCGGGTGTTCACCCTGACCTACCAGGCCCCTTTTTTCCGCAAGCTGAAATTTGCGGAAATAGACAAGCGTGAACTGCCCCACAAGGTGTGGAGCGACTGCCTGAACTGCCCACAGTTTCCGGACTGCGACGAAGAGGCGCTGCTCTGGAAGGCCGAAAATAACTAAGAAAAATTACCAGTTGCAGCCTCCGGGCTGGAGTCAGGGCATAAAGAGATAGACATGATCGGCACGGTACTTACCAAGGTTTTTGGCAGCAAGAATGATCGGATCCTGAAGGAGATGCGCCAAGTGGTGGCCAGGATCAACGCTCTGGAGCCGGCCATTCAGGATCTGGATGATGCACAGCTTGCTGCCAAGAGCCTGGAGTTCAAGGAGAAGATCGCCAACGGGGCCACCCTGGACGATCTCCTCCCCGAGGCCTTTGCCGTGGTGCGCGAAGCGGCCAGGCGCGTCCTCGGGGAGCGCCACTTCGATGTCCAGCTCATCGGCGGCATCACCCTGCACCGGGGCATGATCGCCGAGATGAAGACCGGCGAGGGCAAGACGCTNNNAACGACTATCTCGCCCGGCGCGACGTGGAGTGGATGGGCAAGGTCTACCGTTCTCTTGGCCTGACTACCGGTACCATTATTCACGATATGGACGACAAGGCCCGGCGGGAGGCCTATGCCGCGGATGTCACCTACGGCACCAACAACGAGT